>NZ_JAPFGW010000001.1:0-676647 GCF_059803595.1 Blastomonas sp. 34TW | reverse complement strand
CCTCTTCGGCTCCATCTCACCGAGGGCCAGCGTAGCGATCACAAAGGCGCTGAGGCGTTGATGCCGCATCTGCCGAATGCTCGTGTGCTCATCGCCGACAAGGCATACGCCTCACGCTGGATGCATCAATCGCTCGATCAACGCGCAATCACCGCCTGCATCCCGGCCCAGCGACAACGGCGGCATCTGCCCGAATATGATCCGGTCACATACCGCCAGCGGCATCGCATCGAAAACATGTTTGCCAAACTCAAGGACTGGCGACGTATCCACACACGCTACGACCGTTGTGCAGACGTCTTCCTCGCCGCCATCACGTTCGCAGCTATTTTCATCTTCTGGATCAATGAGTCCTGACCCTAGGCGGCAAGCCGCCAAGTCTCGCTTCTCTCCCCTAAAGGAGAGAGAGTTTCTGCTATCGAAACAGCAGCACCGATGTCTGCCCGGCGCGGATCATCTGCGTCGTCGTGCTGCCCACCAGCATGTTGCGCAGCGGGCTGTGTCCGTACGCCCCCATGACCAGAAGATCGATGCCCCGCTCGCGGATCACCTGCGGCAGCACCGCATCGGGATTGCCCTCGCGCTGCACCGCCTTGACGCCCGCGCGTCCGGTGAACTGGGTCTGCGCCCAGTCGATATGCCCTGCGTTGCTGTCGGTATAGCCGCCGACAAGCACGATATCGATATCGAGCCCCCCGAACAGCATCGACGTCGAGACATATTCGAGCGCCTTCCGGCTCGAGGGTCCGCCATCGAACGCGATGGCGATGCGCTGCGGTGCCTTGAACACGCGCGTCGCCACCAGCACCGGCTTGCGGCTCTGGCGGATGACGCGCTCGACCTTGCTGCCCAGATGACCCTTGGCAAAATCCGCCTGCGCGCCGCGCTTGCCGATGATCGTCATGTCGCTGAAGGCTTCGCGCTCGGCAATCGTCTCGACAATGCCGCCCTCGCGCAAGCTGAGCTCGACATCGCTCACCCCCCGTGCACGAAGTTGATCGACGGCCGCTTCGAGCAGAAGCTGCCCCTGGCGATCGGCCAAACGCCCTTCCGCCGCCTTCAGCGCCATCACCTCGTCGAGCAGGCCGGGCTTGCTCGCGAGCCCTGCCCCGTCGAGCTCGGCGCGGGCATCGTTGCGCTGGATGACATGGAGCAATTCGACCGTCGCCTTCAGGCGCTGCGCCGCCCAGGCGGCATGTTCGCACACGGTCTGCGAATAATGCGATACGTCAAGGCAGGCCAATAGCCGCTGCATGTCTCTCTCCTGTCGTTTCCCGGCTGTTGCCGATGAAGCTTGAACATGGGGGAACGGGTATTGCCCCGGCATGCCCCCCCCTGGTTGTGCAACGTTCAGGACGGCGGATTGGTGCCGATCACGTGACGCGCGCCGCGACCTTGTACGCGTCGCGCTGCCAGCGCCCCTCACCCATGATGGTGGCGAGCCGATCCACGGCATGCCAGATGTCGGCAAAGCCGAGATAGAGCGGCGTCAGGCCGAGCCGCAGGACGTCGGGCGCGCGGAAATCGCCGATGACGCCCGCATCGATCAGCGCGCGGTTGATCGGCCAGGCGTTCGGGTGCACGAAGCTCGCATGGCTGCCGCGCAGGTCGGCGCGCGATGGGGTGATGGGTTGGAGTTCGGGGCAGCGCGCGGCCATCAGCTGGCCGAGGAAATCGAACAGGGCCTGCGATTTGGTCCAGAGCGCATCGCGATCCGCCTCTAGCATGAGATCGACCCCCGCCTCCAGCGCCAGCAGCGAAAGCATTGGCGGGGTGCCTGCCAGAAAGCGCTCGATACCCGGTGCGGACTCGTATTCGTCGGTCATCGCGAACGGCGCGGCATGGCCCATCCAGCCCTGGATCGGCGAGCCGAGAAACTCGAGCGCCTCGGCCGCGACATACAGGAAAGCGGGCGCGCCTGGACCACCGTTCAGATATTTGTAGCCGCAACCCACGGCAAAGCGTGCAGCATCCGCAGCCATATGGAGGGGCACCGCGCCGGTGCTGTGCGACAGGTCCCAGATCAGCGGGACGTTGTGCGCATCGGCCAGCGCCTGGATCGCCGCCATGTCGAAGCGCTCGCCGGTCTTGTAATGCACATGGGTGAGCACGATCAGCGCGACGTCCGGCCCGATCTTCTCAACGATGGAATCGCGCGACGCAGCATCGAGCACGAGACCATGCTGCGCAGCAATTCCCGCAGCGACATGGAGGTCGGTCGGGAAGTTTCCGCTCTCGGTCAGGATCGTCCGGCCTTGGCCCGGCCGCGCCGCGAGGATCGCCCCCATCAGCTTGTAGAGGTTCACCGTCACCGAATCGCAGGCGATCACCTCGCCCGGTGCCGCGCCGATCAGCGCCGCGATCTTGTCGCCGATGCGGCGCGGCGCACCGATCCAGTCGGCATCGTTCCAGCTGCGGATCAGCCCCTTGCCCCATTGCCGATCTACCGCATCGTGCATCAGCGCGCGCGTGGCCACCGGCAGCGCGCCGAGCGAATTGCCATCGAGATAGATCACGCCTTCGGGCAGCGTGAACCGGTCGCGCCAACTGGCCAAGGGGTCGGCGGCGTCGCGGGCTTCGGCCTCGGCGAGCGAAGGATAGTCGGTCATGGTCAGCGCCCCAGCAATTGCTTGATCCGTGCCTTTTGCGCAGCCCAGCTGCGGCTGGTCGGCGCGATCAGCTCGACATGGCCCTCGGGCCCGTGAACGTGGTTTTCGACCCCGATGCCGCGCTTCTTCATGTCTGCGGCATAGGTCTCGGCATAGACAGGCGGTGCAATCCGGTCCTTGTCGGTATGGAACTGGATCTGCTGCGCCTGGCTCACCGGCATTTCGGGCGGAGAGGTCAGCGCGAACCTGTCGCCTGCCATCTTCGTTGGCGCGTCGGTGCCGCAGGCATGGCCGGTGCGCTGCATCGCCGCGCGCAGATCGGCAATGCCGGCCTGGCTGATCGCGGTATCGATGCGCAGTGGGTTAGCCCCGCGCAAGGGCTCGCCCTCGGGCAGCGCCTGGCGCGCGGCCAGCCACAAAGCCAGATGCCCGCCCGCCGAATGACCGATGGCGATGGTATGCGTGAGATCGAGGTTCAGCGCCTTCGCCTGAGCGCCGAGCAGGTCGGCTGCCGCGCCGACATCCAGATAGGTGTCCGGATAGCCACCGCCGCGATCAACGCCGCGATATTCGATGTTCCACACGGCAATGCCGTCCTTGCGCAGATCGTCGGCGATATAATTCATGATGTCGCGCGTCGCGATCTCGGTCTGCCAGCAGCCGCCATGGATCATGACGACAACCGGATGCGGCCCCTTGCCAGCGGGCAGCCACAGATCGACGAGCTGCAGAGGGTCCTCGCCATAGGCGATGGTGCGGGTCGGGCTGGGACGCGGCTGATCGAGCAGATCAGGCCATTGCATGATCGGCTTTTCGGCGTTCAGCATGGCCGAGACCTGCGATCCGACGCCCAGCGACAGGCCGAGCGTCGCAAGACCGAGCGCCAGTCCGCCCCATTTGATCGTCCGCACAATGTGGTTCCTCCCCTACGACTTTCGATACAATGCAACCACCGTCACCCTGAACTTGTTTCAGGGCCCATTTATCCTCATGCGGCTTCGGCTTTTGGGGCACAATGGGTCCTGAAACAAGTTCAGGATGACCAAGACGCGAACGTCGGCGAAAAACTCAATAATCCCTCGAAATCCGCACGTTCGCGCTCTGGCGGCCGATGGTCGAGATCGACGAGAGCAGCGATAGCCAGCGGGTGATCTGGAACTCCACTTGCGTCGCCGAATAGCCGCGCCCGTCGGTGACGATCTCGACATAGGTGTTGCGGGTGATGTACTTGCCCGCCGCGATGCTGGTGCCCTGGCCCAGCGTCTGGTTGCCCTCGACGATGCGCAGCCGGTCGAGCCCGATCGCGCCGCGCAGCGCGTTGATCGGGTCGAGCCCGCCGCCGCCGCGCAGCGAGGCGAGCGCTGCTGCCAGCTGCACCGCTTCGGGCGCGGAAATGTCCGTGATCGACGATCCGAAGAGCAGGCGGGCCAGCAGTTCGTCTTCCGGCAGGGCCGGCGTGCTGGTAAAGCTGATCTCGGGCGCAAGGCCCGTGCCGCGCACGTTGATCGTAGCGTTGAGATCGCTGAGGTTCGCCGATGCCGCGATATCGAGCGCCGGGTTGGGCGGCGATTCTCCGCGAAAGTTGATGCGCCCTCGCACCAGCTCGAAATCGCGTCCGGCAAATTCATATTCGCCGCGGATCAGGTCCGCCTGGCCGGTGATGCGCGGCGCATCGACCGTGCCGGTGAGCGTCACGTTCGCACCCCACTCGCTGTTGATGCCGAGGCCCGTGACGGTGAACTGGTTGGGTGCGCGCGCCTTGACATCATAGCGCCAGACCGCCGGTCGCACACGGCGCGGCGCCTCGTCGGCGCGGCGGTTGATCTCGCGCACGTTGATCACCGGCAGCGCCTCGGCGGCATTGAACTGGCCGAGCCGGAAACGGCCCCGGTTGAGTACGACATCGCCGCCCAGCGTACCGGATGTGCCATCGGACGAGATGGTCAGCGGACCCGTGACGGTCGCACCGAAATCGTCGCGGTTGACCAACTGCGCGTTCTTCGCCGCCGCCCGGATCTCGACCGCGACGCCGCGCGAGGGCGAGGCGAACAGGCCGCCATAATCGACATAGCCCTGCCCGCTGACGGTGCCGTTCGATCCCGCCTTGCCGGTGAAGCTGGTCAGCGTCAGCCGCGATCCGTTGAACTGCCCGCGCGCGGCAATGTCGCTGATCACCGTGCCCGACAGCGTGCTTTCCAGCCGCGCGGTGCGCGTGGCAAGCACGCCGTTGATGCTGGGCTCGGTCAGGCTGCCCGAGATATCCGCCGCGACGCCGACCTGGCCGGTGACGTCGAACGCCTCGATGCCGAGCAGCCGCCAGAGCGAATCCGCCGGGCCGTTGAAGCGCAGCTGCCCGGCGAGCGTACCGCGCCGCAGCCGCCCGAGCAGGTCGAAGCCCTGCGGCAGATTGCCGATCCGCGCCTGTGCACGTCCGACGGTCTTGTCCTGTTCGGCGATTACCGCACGCACGGCCAGGGCATTGGCCGTAAGCGCAAGGTTGGCGGCAACATCGACCGGGCGCGAGCTGGCGATCAGGCCGGTGCGGGTCAGGTTGTCGAATTTCAGGCTCGCCTTGCCCGTCGGCACGCCGCCTTCGGCCTGACGATAGCTGAGCGTGCCCGAGGCATTGCCGCCAAAGCCAAGTTCGCGCACCGCGACATCGAACAGCGCCAGCGGGACCGTGTTGAACTGGGCGCTGAGATCGGTGAGCCCCCCGCCGAAACGTCCCTGCAGGCCCAGCCGTCCCCGTCCGACGCGCAGCACCGCCGGGGCCAGTCGCCAGCCACCATCGTCCAGCTTGCTGAGCCGCGCTGGCCGCACAAGTCGCAACCGGCGGTTGCCATAGCTGCCATTGCCCGCCAGCGTGACCGTGTCACTGGCAATTTGCGCGCTGGTCTGCAGCTCGAAATTGCTGCCGCGCCGCCCGGCGAGAGAGGCGGTCACGCGTCCCTCGCCGTTGACGAGATTGGCATTGGCCGCGAGCCTTCCGATGAAGAGCGGTCCGCGACCGATGCCCTGCGCGCGCATGCTGCCGACGATCGTGTTGCGTCCCTCGGCGATCAGCGCGTCGATTTCCGCCGCGCCGCGGTTGATCGTGATCGGCACCTCGCCGTCGAACCGCGCATTGGCAAGGTCGAGCATCGCCTTTACGCCCTGCCCGCCGCTGCGCGGATCGAGCGTGACATCGCCGGTAATGCCCCCGCCACGGACATTGAGCGCACCTTCGAGCCCGGCCTTGGTGGCGTAGATATTGCCGGCGAACAGCGCCTGCGACACCGTGAACCGCTCGATCTCTATCAACGTCCGCCCGGCTTCGCGCGCAAAGATGCGCGTCGCGCCCTCAAGCGGCCCCAGCGTCGACTGGCCGGTCACGTCGACCGAAAACCCATCGGGCACGGTGCCGAGCGCGAGCCGAAGGTCCTGCACGCCCAATGCGGGAAGCGGTTCGTCGAGCGTGAGGACTGCGCGCATGTCGCCGCGGATCGAATCCGCGCTGACATCGAGCGGACCGTAGTCGCGATGCCGTCCGCTGGCGCGCAGGACGATGCGGCCATCCGGCTCGACCCGTCCGCCGCCGATCAGCGCCAGCTTCTGCGCCGCCAGGCTCGCATCGCGCAACACGAAGGGCTGGCCTGCACCATAGCTGAACTTGCTGGCAAAGCGCGGAGACGGCCCGATCAATGTCACCACCGTTTCGTTGACCACGCGGCGCATCAGCACGCGGACATCGCCCAGCATATCCCAGGCGGCGCCGCCGCCAAAGGCGACGCGCACATTGGCATCGATATCGGCATCACCGACATTCTCGACCCCGAAGGCGGGGAGCCGCGCATCCACGACTGCGAGATAGCGCCCACGCTGGCTGCTGCCCGAAAGCTGTACCAGCGCGACCAGGCTCTTGCTGGTCAGCCGGATCGGATCGCTGCTGAGCACGCCGTCGCGCAGACGCACGATGCCCTGGCCGGTCAGTCCATTGGCCAGCCGGTCGCCATAGGCATTGCCGGTGACGACGCGTGTCGCGCTGAGCTTGACCGGAAGGGTGACATCCCTGCCCTGCCGGGTCAGCGTGCCCTGCGCGAGCAGCGCATCCGCGCTCACCCTGGCGAGCGCCACGCGATCCGCCGACAGACGATAAGGAGCCTCGAGATCGCCGAAGGGGCCGTTCAGGGTCACCGTCGCGCGCAGATTGCGCGCCTCAAGCCCATCGGCGAGCAGCCCGGGACGGGAGAGTGCGGCAAGAAGCTCGACATTGTCGAACCGGTTCTCGCCCAGATCGATCGCGCCCTTCGCATTGGCCGTGCCCGCCTGCCCCGCGAGCGCGATCATGCCCGAGAGCACCCGCGCATCGAGCGTGCCGCGCGCGACCACACCGACCGCAGGACCAAGCATGCGCGCAAAGCTGTCGCCGATCAGCGGCCCGGGCCGGACAAAGCCCCGGATCCGCACCTCGCCTTCGCGCTGGTTGATGTCGAGCGCACTGAGTTCTCGGTTGCCCAGCCGGGCAAGCAGCCTGCCCTGCCAGAAATCCCAGTCGCCCTGCCCCTTGATCGAGGCGGCCATGTCCTGTTTCAGCCCGGCCAGTGCCGCAATGGCGCCGCTGGCAGGCGCACTGACATCACCGTCGATCTGCAGCCGGTTCTGATCGGGCATCGCGTCGATCTTTACCGCCAGCCGATCAGTGCCGTCGGCGAGCGATGCGCGCGCATCGACCAGCACCCGGCCCGAGCGGATATCGACCCGCCCTGCCAGATTGGCGACGCGGCGTGGCCCGGCAATGCCCTGCCGGATCACCAGGCCGTCCGCGCGCAGCCGGTCGATGCGGATGTCGAAGGCCGGTAGCAGCGGATCATCGGGATCGCCGGGATTAAGCTCGGGCAGGCTGCGCAACTCGCCGCGCCGGAGGACGAGATCGCGGATGTCCAGCCGATTGCGCAGGAAGCTGAACGGTCGCCAGTCGAGATCGACCGCCGAAGCGGTGAAGAATACCCGTTTGGTATCGCGCAGTTCGACCCCGCGCAGCACCGCCTTGCCATAGATCGACCCGTCGATCCGCGCGACGCGGAGCGACAGGCCGGACTTGAGCTGATAGCCGGCGATCTGCTCTGCGACGAGGCGGCGCCCAGGCCCACTATCCAGCCCGAACAGCAATGCGGCGCCGAGCCCGGCGAGCACCAGCACGCCGATCATCAGACCGCGCAGCCAGCGCACGGGCCTGGCCTGTGGCGCCGCCTGCTCAACCGTGGTTGGAATGGCCTCGTCCGCCATCAGAAGGCTTGTCCGAGCGAGATATAAACCCCTATCCGACTATCGCCGGGCTGGGGGTTGAGCGGGGTGCCGATATCGAGCCGCAGCGGCCCGAAGCTGCTGTAATAGCGTACGCCGACGCCTGCGCCATAGCGGATGCCGCTGAAATCGGGCGTGCTGCCGGCATAGACATTCCCCGCGTCGAAAAAGGGCACCACGCCGAAATTGCCCAGGCGCACGCGCGCCTCGATCGAGAATTCGGCCAGGCCGTTGCCGCCAATCGGATCGTTATTGCCATCGCGCGGCCCGATGGCCTGAAAGCCGTATCCGCGCACCGATCCGCCGCCACCCGCGTAGAAGCGCCGCGAGGGCGCAATGTTGAAGCGATTGGCGCCGATGGTGCTGCCCAGCCGCACGCGCCCCGCCAGAACGATCCTTTCCGAAACCGGCTGGTAATAGCTTCCGTCGATCTGGATGCGGGCATAGCCCTTGCTGCTCGATTGCAGCGAATATTCGGGCGAGATGCGCCCGCCCAGCCGGAAGCCCCGGGTCGGATCGAGCAGGCTGTCCGTGCCGTCATAGCTCAATGCCGTCGGCAGCGCGGCGATGAAGAAGGTGCGCCGTGCGCCTCCGACGATCCTTGCGCGACTGTCGCGCTCGTCCGACAGCACCAGTTCCGCCCCCAGCGACCAGGTCCATTTCTTCTGGAAGATGAGGTTCGTCTGCCGCTCGAGCGAGGCGGCCACCAGAAAGGTCCGCGCCTCGAACGCATCGCGGTCGATATTGCTGGCCAGCACCTGCGCCGTCAGCACGCGGTCGCGCTTCATGAAATTGTTGCGGCGATAGACCAGGTTGATGAGCTGTTCCTGCGTTCCGCCCACGGCGCGCGCGCGCACCAGCCCCTCGGGGGGGAAGAAGTTGCGATGTTCCCAGCTGACTTCGGCGCGATAGCCTTCGCCCGTCCCATAGCCGACCTCGCCTGCGATGGTGCGCAAGGGGGCGGCGACGGTTTCGACCTGAATGTCCACCGTTCCGGGCTCGTTGCCCACGGGATCGGTCGCTGCCACCGGGGTCAGCGTCGCGGTCGAGACCAGACCTGTCGCGAGGATCGCCCGGCGCAGGTCGTCCATTTCCGACGCCTGGAAGATATCGCCGCGATCAAACCGGGCGATCCGCTCGAGATGCCGGGATCCGAACAAGCCGTCATCCTTGGCAATGACGCCGCCGAACCGGTACTGGCCGCCGGGTGTCACCGGCACCGTCAGCGCCCCGCTACGCGCCTCGTGATCGATCAGCAGATCGGGCTCGCCCGTCTGCGCAAAAGGAAAGCCGGTTTCCAGCAACCGGGTCAGCACCGCGAGCCTGCCGGCGACGATCCTGTCGGCGTTGGCAGCGTCGCCGACCTTCATGCCGAAGGCCGCGCGTGCGGCAGGCACATCGACGCCCACGGCATCGAGCCCGGCCAGGTCGATCGCGCTCAACCGATAGATCGGCCCGGGATTGACATCGAAGGTCAGTTGCACGCGGTCCTGATCCGGAATCCTGGCGACCGAATTGCGCACCTCGCCATCGTAGAAGCCATAGACGCGCAGCATCGTATCGATCAGATCATTGTCGTCGCGGGCGCGGCGATTGACCTGCGCGAGATTGGCATCGTCATCCGAAAGGCGCTCGAGCGTCGAGAGCGCCTGGAAGCGGTTGCGGAACGCATCCTGGTCAAGCTCGGCCAGATCTTCGGTCGGCAGGAAGTTGACGGTGACGCGATAGCGCACGTCGCCATCGTCGATTTCGCGCAGCGCCTGGCGTTCGGCCTGACGCGCCTCGCGTTCGGCTTGCCGTTCGGCGCGGCGGGCGGCGCGATCGCCCTCTGCATCCTCGGCCAGCGCGGCTTCGTCCGTTTCCGCCAGCGGTGCTGCGATCGCCAGACCGTCGCGCACATCATCGGCTTCGGTTGCGACAATATCGCCGGTCGAACTGTCCGATGCGTCAGCGGCCTGAGTTTCGGCAGGAAGCACGTCCTCTGCGGAAAATTCGCCGGGCCAGGCCGGAATATCCCCGCCCTCGGGCCATTCGACCTCCATTCCCGGCAGCTGATCGAGCGGCGCGAGCGGGTCGACGTTCAGCGGGTCCTCGACCTGCGAGTCTTCGGGTTGCAGGACGGTGCCGGAAGGGTCGGGTGAAGCGGCTGGAGCCTGCGAGATATCGGCCTGCTGCGCCCACGCGACATGGGGCCATGCACAGCCAGCGACCAGCATGACCAGTGTTCCCGCCCTCGCAAGACGCCCGCGATCACCCTGCCTCATCGACTCGATATGCTTTCAGCGCGGGCAGGTTCCCGCCCGAAATCGAAATAGTCGTTATGCGCCCGCACCGTCGCGTTCAAGGTCGAAAGCGTGCCAGCCATCGGGGCCAAGCAGTTCCAGCGGCTGATATTTGATCTTGTACTGCATCCGCGGCGAAGATTTTACCCAATAGCCGAGATACACATAGGGCAGCCGGGCGCGCGCCGCGCGCTGGATATGGTCCATGATGATGTAATTGCCCAGGCCCCGCCGGGTCGGGTGATCGGGCTCGTAGAAGCTGTAGATCATCGACAGGCCGTCGCCCTGCTGATCGGTCAGGCACGCGCCCACCAGCTTGCCCGCGCTGCCATCCGGATTGGGCTCGCGATATTCGATAACATAGCTGCGCACCGGCGTGTGCTCGACCATGTCGGCATAATCCATGTCATCCATGTCGGACATGCCTCCGCCGGGATGGCGCGTCTTGAGGTAACGGCGCAGCAGATCGTACTGCTCCTGCGTCGACCAGGGCTTGCAGGCGGAGACGATGAGATCACGGTTGCGCTTGAGCAGCTTGCGCTGGTTGGCAGAGGGCACGAACTGGTCTGCCACCACGCGCACCGAAACGCAGGCGCGGCAGTCGAGGCAGCTGGGGCGATAGGCAACGTTCTGGCTGCGACGGAACCCGATGCGGCTCAGTGCGTCGTTCAGCTCGTCGGCATGTGGTCCGCTCAGTTCGGTGAACACCTTGCGCTCGCTCTTGCCCGGAAGATACGGGCACGGGCCGGGGTTGGTCACGAAGAAACGGGGAAAACGTGCCGGTGCGCTCACGTGGCAAACGGTCCTTGTGCAAATGGCTTGGTAATGGGGATCATGCTCGGCAAACGATATGCCCGCCAAGCGCCCCGCAAGCCAAGCCGGTTAACCAACTTTCTTGGTTAAGCCGCGCCAAGTCGAGTCAAATCGGCGGTCAAGCGTGGGTGGACTGTGGATAAGGGACGATTCATGCTGAATCGGAAACTGGTCCGGCTAGCTCTTTGTGCCGGTTTCTGCCGAACCGGTGGCATGCCCCATCCGCGACTTGCTCGCTCCCAAACCCTCACCCCCGCTAAAACGGGGGTCCCGCTTTCGCGGCAAGCTCTGAACACAGCGGGATTCCCGCTTTCGCGGGAATGACGAAAAAGATCGCGCGATGGGCCAGTATCAGGCCACCTCGACCAGCCCAACGTCGTAACCGCTGGCCTTGAGCGAGGTGACGAGCGCATCGAGCTGGCTGCGGTCGCGCGCCTCGCATTCGATATCGGTGATCAGCCCCTTGGCGGGCAGGTTGGTGAACACGCGCTGGTGATAGATCTCGATGATGTTCACCTGATGCGCATCGAACTGGCGCATCACCTTGAACAGCGCGCCGGGCCGATCCTGCAGCGCAATGCGCAGCCGCGCCAGGCGACCGGACCGCGCCAGATCGCGCAGGAGCACATTGGCGAGCAGCCGCGTATCGATATTGCCACCGCACAGCACCACGCCGACGGTCTGACCGCGGAACCGATCGGGCTCGGCCAGCAGCGCGGCGAGACCAGCAGCCCCAGCCCCTTCGGCGACCGTCTTTTCGATCTGCAGCAACAGGCTGACAGCGGTTTCGAGCTGAGGCTCGCTGACCAGCACGATGTCATCGGCGAGCGCGCGCACGATTTCGCGGGTGAACTCGCCGGGCTGCTTGACGGCAATACCCTCGGCGAGCGTATCGCCCTCGCACGGATATTGGGTGCCCTTCACCGTGTTGTACATGCTGGGATAGAGCTGCGCCTGCACGCCGGTCAGCCTGATCCCGGGCTTGAGCGCGCGCGCGGCGGTGCCCATGCCGGAAAACAGGCCGCCGCCGCCGATCGGAATCACGAAATGATCAATCTCGGGCGCGTCCTCTAGCATCTCGAGCGCGACCGTACCCTGCCCCGCCGCGATCACCGGATCGTCGAACGGGTGGACGAAGGTCAGCCCCTCGCTCTTCTCGAGCTCGCGGGCATGCGCATAGGCGTCGTCATATTTCTCGCCGAACAGGATGACGCGGCCGCCATTGGCCTCGGTCTGCTGCACCTTGATGGTGGGCGTGGGCTTGGGCATCACGATGGTGACGGGGACGCCGAGGCGCGTGCCGTGCCAGGCCAGGCCCTGCGCATGGTTGCCGGCCGACGCGGCGATCACGCCCTTGGCCTTGGCCTCCTCGCTCATCTGGCTGAGGAAGTTGAGCGCGCCGCGCTCCTTGTAGGCGGCGGTGAACTGCAGGTTCTCGAACTTGAGATACACCGTCGCGCCGGTAATCGCCGACAGCGTCTTGCTGACAAGCGTGGGCGTGCGGACGATCGAACCGGCGATGCGGGCATGCGCGGCGCGGATATCGTCCAGGGTGAGGCGTTCGGTCGGGCTGGTCATATCGGCTGCGGCCCCTAACCGATATGGCGCGGATTGAAAACATCCGTTAAGGCACCGCCATGGCAAATATAGCATTTATCGGTATCGGCGTGATGGGCGGGCCCATGGCGCGCCATCTGGGCAATGACGGGCACACTCTGTCGCTCTACAATCGCACTCCGGCCAAGGTCCACGCCTGGCTTCAGGCGCACCCGCATCTGGCGGAAAGGGCCCGCGTTGCCGCGACTCCGGCGGAGGCGGCGGAAGGGGTCGATGCGGTCATCACCTGTGTCGGCAATGACGATGACCTGGCGCAGGTGATCATGGGTCGTCAGGGCGCGTTCACGACATTGCCCAAGGGGGCATTGTTCATCGATCACACCACCGTCTCGGCCACCATCGCGCGGCAGATTTCGGTCGAGGGCCGCGCCAAGAACATCCTGTGCGTCGATGCGCCCGTGACCGGCGGCCAGGCAGGCGCGGAAAACGGCACGCTCGCCATCATGTGCGGCGGCAAGAAGGACGCGGTCGATGCCGCGCGCCCGATCATCAAGAGCTATTCCAGCCGCATCGTCCATGTCGGCGGCCCCGGCGACGGGCAGACCACCAAGATGGTCAACCAGATATGTATCGCGGGCGTGCTCGGCGGGCTCAGCGAGGCGATGCGTTTCGCTCAGGCGAGCCGGCTCGATCTCGACAAGGTGTTCCAGGCGATTTCGGGCGGCGCGGCGCAGAGCTGGCAGATGGACAATCGCTGGAAGACCATGGCCGAGGACAGTTTCGATTTCGGCTTCGCCATCGACTGGATGCGCAAGGACCTGGGCCTCGCGCTCGACGAGGCACGCAACAATGGCGCGTCGATCCCCGTCGCTGCGCTGCTCGACCAGTTCTTCGCCGAGGCGCAGCATCTGGGCGCGGGCCGCCAGGATACCAGCGCGCTGATCCGCAGGCTGCCGCGCAAATGAGCCGTCCGATGTTCGCGCGCACCGCCGCGCTCTCCGCCGCCCTGCTCGCCAGCGCCGTCTCGCCTGCCTGGGCCGATGGGCTGATCGACAATGTCAACGGCATGACGCTCGACGCCAAGGGCAAGGTCGTCAGTTTCACCGGTCTGGTCATCGACAATGACGGCAAGGTGAAGCAGCTGCTCGAACGTCGCGACAAGCGCCCCGAAAAGCTCGATTACAAGCTCGATGGCGATGGCCGCACGTTGATGCCCGGCATCATCGATGCGCATGGCCATGTCATGGGGCTGGGCTTCTCGCTGCTGACGCTCGACCTGTCAGGCACGAAGTCGCTCGAAGAGGCGCTCGCCAAGATCAAGGCCTATGCCGACGAAAACCCCAGCCGACCGTGGATCATCGGGCGCGGATGGAACCAGGAAAAATGGGGCCTCGGCCGCTTTCCCACCGCTGCCGATCTCGACGCGGTCGTGCCCGACCGGCCGGTCTGGCTCGAACGGGTCGATGGCCATGCCGGCTGGGCCAACACCGCCGCGATGCAAGCCGCGGGCGTCAAGCCCGACGTAAAGGATCCTGCCGGTGGCAGGGTCGAGCGGATCGGCGGCAAGCCTGCGGGCGTGTTCGTCGATGCCGCCGAGGCGCTGGTGAGCAAGGCGGTGCCGCCGCCGCGCGCGGTCGATCGCGATGCCGCGCTGATCGCGGCGCAGGACCATCTGCTTGCACTCGGCATCACCGGCATTGCCGATATGGGCACGACCATCGACGACTGGCAGGCTTATCGCCGCGCCGGGGACGAGGGCCGGCTGCGCGTGCGCATCATGTCCTATGCCGCCGGGATCGAGGCGATGGTCGCGATCGGTGGCCCCCGCCCGACCCCCTGGCTCTATGACGACCGGCTGCGGCTCAACGGCGTGAAGCTCTATCTCGATGGTGCGCTCGGCTCGCGCGGGGCGCTGCTCAAGGCCGATTATGCCGACATGCCCGGCCAGCGGGGCCTGGCGTTCGTCAACGACACCCAGCTGCTCAACATGATGAGCCGCGCCGCGATGGACGACTTCCAGGTCGCCGCGCATGCGATCGGCGACGGCGCGAACGCGCAAGCGCTCTCGGCGATCGAGGAACTCGCCAAGGACTATAAAGGCGACCGCCGCTGGCGCATCGAGCACGCGCAGATCATCGATCCGGTCGATATCCCGCGCTTCGCGAAGAACGGCATCATCGCCTCGATGCAGCCGGTGCACCAGATTTCGGACCGGCTGATGGCCGAAGCCCGGCTGGGCCCGGCCCGGCTGGCCGGTGCCTATGCGTGGAAGACGCTGAGCCAGGCGGGCGTGCCGCTGGCCTTCGGCTCGGACACGCCGGTGGAATCGCCCGATCCCTTTGCCGGGCTGGCTGCCGCGATCACCCGCGAAGGCGCCGACGGCCAGCCTTTCGGCGGCTGGCAGCCCCAGGAGCGGCTTGGCAGGACCGAGGCGATCGACGCGTTCACGCGCGGCGCAGCCTATGCCGGGTTTGCCGAAGACCGGTTCGGCACGCTGATGCCCGGCATGCGCGCGGATTTCATCCTGCTCGATGTCGATCCGCTGCTCAGTACGCCCGGCGAATTGCGCAACGCGAAGGTCGTGGAAACCTGGGTTGGGGGCGTTCGTCGCTATCAGCGCGACGACAACCATTAGCTGTCAAATTTGCTATAGGTTAACCCTGGCGAAACTATTCGTTGCCCGGTTGCAACAGCCTGCCACAAAAGCCTTTTTGCCCCGGATTTGGGCCGAAAACCGGCTTGCACGCATGGAACTTTCGGCTTAGTGGGGCATTGAGCGCCGGGAAGAGCTCGTAAAACACTCTTTTCGCAACGGGTTGCAATGCCTTGATTTCAAAAGATTAAGGCGCAATTTTGAATACGTGACGGAGGCTATAATGAAGAATCGTTTTGCTGTGGCAGCTCTTGCCGCACTCGCCGTCGCCGCAACGCCTGTGCTGGCTCAGACCAGCGTCGCACGCGTTTCGGCTGCTTCGGGTGACGAGAGCGAAGCCGAAGGCAGCACCGGCATCATCATCGGTGTCGTGGCTGCTGCTGCCGTGATCGGCGGTATCGTGATCGCTGCCGACCAGGACAGCGACACCCCGACCAGCCCCTGATTTCGATCAGGAGCCGTCGGGCCGCACTGGTCCGAACAGTTCAGGAAAACGGGGTCTTCGGGCCCCGTTTTTTTGTGCCTGAAGCGCGCATCCTACGCTGCCAGCGATAACCCGCAGAACAACGGAAAAGGCGGTTGACCAAAGTCTTGCTCCTCCCGCTCCGGCGCTTACGAAAAAAAATCGCTTCACTGCATTTTTTCCGTGGAACCTAACGAGGGCCGATGGGTTTTTGCTTCAGGACGGCAGACCAAGCCCCCCCTCCAATGCCGTCCTAAAAAACATGAGCCCGGGCGCGCGATCCTCCCCCCTTCTCATCGCGCCCGGGCTTATATTTTGCCCTCAACCCATCGCTGAACACGAAGCCTTGCTTCGCCGAGCCAAAATGCGCAGAACAGACGCATTCGGGTCGCACCGTTCTGCCCCGCTGGCGCGCGTACGCGCAGCCGGGTGCCGTCAGGGGTGTCGATGCGATCGCAACCGCCATTTCGAGCCGCACTGCCAGGAATCGGATCGTCGATCCGGCATGGTTGGGCTGTGGTTGCGGCGATGGCATTGTCTGCTTTTGCAGGCCCGGTGCAGAGCCAGTCCGCCAAGTCGGATATGGCGGCGAGCCAGACTGCCCAAAACGCGGCGGATGCGCCTGAAACCGATCCGCTGCTGGCCGAGATCGAACGCTTTCGCGCGATCGACGCGGAGGCCTTTGCCGCCAAGGACTATGCGCGTGCCGCCGAGGCCTCCGCCAGGGTTCTGGCGCTGGCCGAGCCGCTGGGCGACGACAGTTTCGTCCTGGCGCGCGCTCTTAACGACCATGCACTCAACCTGATGTTCGCTGGCAAGCCAGTCGATGCCGAACCGATCATGCGCCGGGCGCTGACGCTTTACGCCGGGCAGCTCGGCGCCGACCATCCCGAAACGCTGAAGGCCGAGGCCAATCTGGGCGCGGTGCTGTTCAATGCCGGGCGGACAGAGCAGGCCGCAGCCGCCTATCGCACTGCGCTTGACGGCTTTCGCGCCAAATTGGGGATCGACGATCCGACGACCCGCGATGCGGCCGCCAATCTTGTCGACATGCTCTATCGCCTCGCGCGCCGCGACGAGGCCATTCCCGTCCAGGCCGAGCTCGTCGACAGCCTGAAACGCGATCCCGGCCCGGATCACCCCGATACCTTGCTGCAGCAAAAGGTGCTGGCCACTCTCCAGATCGAAATGGGCCGGTATGAGCCGGCGCGAGACCTGTTGCGCGAGGCCTTGCCGCGCGTCGAGACGGCCCTGGGCAAGACCCATCCGCTGGCGACCGAGATTCTGGCCATGCTCTCGGTCACCTACGAACGCGTCGGCGATTATGCTGGGGCGGAACCCCTGGCCCGCGAGGCGCTGTCGCGCGCGCGCGAGGCCGCAGGACAAGACAGCCCATCGACATTTCTCGCCAATGTCGCGCTGGGCAATATCCGCATCGCGCTGGCGCGTTTCGCAGAGGCCGAAGCCGATCTGAAGCCCGCCTATCAGGCATCGCTGACCAATCCGGGGGAAGCGAGCGAACTGAGCCTTGCGCTGGCGCGTTCGCTGGCCACGGTCTATCTCAATACCGGGCAGTTTCGCGAGGGCATCGCCATCATGGAACGCGCAACGGACGTGGTGAAACGCCATTATCCGCCGACCAACAGCTTTGCCCATGTCATTCCGGGCACCCTGGTCTCGCTGCTGCTGGCATCCGGACGGTACAGCGAGGCAGAACCGATCAGCGCGGCCTTGCTTGCCGATATCCGCAAGGTCCGCGGCGTGGACAATCGCGATGCGATCAACGTCGCCGCCAATCACGCGCTGCTCCTTACCAACATGGGCCGCTATGCCGAGGCCGAAGCGCTGACCGAGGAAATCTATCCCCATCAGCTCGCGCAACTGGGGCGCGACCATTCCGAAACGCTGTCCAACCGCAACAATCTGGCGCTGATCCAGATCTATCGCGGGCAGTATACCGAGGCGGAAGCGCTTCTGCTCGAGACCCAGGCGCTCGCGCTCGAACGTTATGGGCGCCAGCACCCGATCTGGCAGGGCACGGCGGTCAATCTGGCATTGGTGCTGGTGCAGCAGCGCCGATACGCCGAGGCCGAGGCGGTCTATCAGGCAAGCCTCGATGCGTTGAACCAGGCGCTGGGGCCGGATCACGTCTCGGTCCTGCAGACCCGCGCCAATATTGCCGACATGAAGCTCCAGCGCGGCGATTTTGCGGGCGCAGCAGACATCCTGGCTTCGGTTCTGGACCGGGGGGCCAGCCAGTCTGCGCAGCAAAGCCAATTGCTCATTCTCGCCCGGACCAATCTGGGCATCGCGCAATTGCTGCTCGATCGCCCGAAGGAAGCGGAAGCCAATCTGCGCCAGGTCGTCGATCTCCCATACGAGACGCTCGCGCGCGATCATCCGCTGCGCTTTGCCGCGCAGTCGCGGCTGGCGCTGGTCTATGCCCGGCGCGATGAGTTTGCTGCTGCCGATGCGATCTATACCGATCTGTCGCAAAGCCAGATCGCGGCGTTCGGGCTTTCGCATCCCAACAGCCTCGATACGCTGTCGATCCTCATTCGGGCACGGATCGCCAACAGCGCTGCCGGCACCGATCGCCTCACCCCCGCGCGCATGCTGCTCCAGGGACTCGCCGAGCGCATCGGTACCGCCGACAATGGCTTGGGCGGAGAAGCGCAAAGCACCCGCGACCGCGCCAATTTGGCCGATTATTACAGCCGGGCGGTCGATGCGATGTGGCTCGCCCGCGGCCAGGACCTTGCGACGATCCGCGGCGAGGCCTTTGCCGCGCTGCAAGGCGCCATTGCGGGCGGCGCCAATGACGCCATCGCGCGGATGGCGGCGCGCGGTCTGGCCGACAGCATCGATCCCGCGCTGGGTGATCTGGTGCGCGAACGCGAAACGCTGGCCAGCGGCTGGACCGAGAATGCCCGAAAATATAACGAGGCGCTGGCCAGTACCGCACCGGGCGCACCGGAATTGCGGGCCAACCTGCTGGAAGGCCGAAAGGTCATGGCCGATCGCATTGCCGCGATCGATCGGACCCTTCGCCAGCAGTTTCCGCAATATTTCGCGCTGGTACGGCCCGAGCCGCTGTCCGAAACCCAGGCCGAGCAGCTGCTGGGCGCCGATGAGGCGGCGCTGCTCATCGTGCCCAGCGACAAGGGAACGCATGTCTTTGCGGTCAGCGCGGCGGGCACGGTCTGGCACAAGGCGGATGCGGACAGCGACGAGATCGCTGCCAAGGTTCGCCGGCTGCTATGGGATGTCGGCGCAAATGTGAACGTGGATGCGGTCGAGGATGCGCAATGGTCGAACGAGGGTGACGGCGCCTATCCGTTCGATCGGGGCACCGCCTTTGCGCTTTACGAGACGCTCATCGCACCGGTGGCAGAGACAATCAGGGGCAAGCGCCACCTGTTCATTGCCGCGGGCGGTCCGCTCTCGTCGCTGCCCTTCGGCATGCTGGTCACCGAAAAGCCCGAAGGCGCGGACGGTGACCCCGCCAATCTGCGCGCTACCAGATGGTTTGCCGATGCGCATGCACTGATCCAGATACCGTCGCTCCAGTCGCTGAAGTTCCTGCGCGACAAGCGCGCAACGGCCGCGACAACCGGAGCGGCCACGCGCCAGCCGTTCATGGGCTTTGGCGATCCTGCGCTCGAGGGCCAGGCGGTGCAGCGCGGCAGCGGGGGCCGTGGTACGTTTGTCAAGGGCAAGGGCCGCGATCCCCGCCGCGCGCGGCCACAGGGTCTCGCCGCCGCGCAGGCGTTCCTGCCGGGCACCACCCGCTCGGGAGGCGGCATTGCCAATATCGCAGCGCTCAGGTCGATGGCGCGGCTGCCGGGCACGGCGCAGGAACTGGCGGCGATGCGCACCGCATTGGGGGCAGAGCCCGCCAGCGTGATGACCGGACAGCAGGCGACCGAGGCCAATGTCCGCAAGGCCAGGCTTTCCGACGCGCGCATCGTGGCGCTGGCAACGCACGGGCTGATGGCGGGCGAGATCGAGGGCGCGGCCGAACCCGGGCTGGTGTTCACCCCGCCCGATGCCGCGAGCGAAGTCGATGACGGGCTGCTGACCGCCTCCGAGGTCGCCGGGCTGAAGCTCGATGCCGATTGGGTTATCCTCTCGGCCTGCAACACGGCGGCGGGTGACGGATCGGAAGGCGCGCCCGGCCTGTCCGGACTGGCGCGTGCGTTCTTCTATGCGGGGGCGCGCAACCTGCTCGCCTCGCACTGGCCGGTGCGCGACGACGTGGCGGCGCGGATGACGGTGCGGGCGATAGAGATCGCGCGCGACAACCCTGCCCTCTCCCGCGCCGAAGCCTTTGCCCAGGCGATGCGCGAGATCCGCATCGATGCCAGCCAGGACTCGGACAGCGACACGCTCGCGCACCCCAATGCCTGGGCCCCGTTCACCCTGATCGGCGACGGCACGCGCTAGACCTGCCCGCCCGGCAGGGCTAAGGCACAAGGATGACCGCAACCCCTGCCTGGCCGCCGCGCTCTGCCCCGCGCCTGTTCGTCGATCAGCCACTGGGCGAAGGCGGCGCGCTGCGCATCGAGGGCAACCAGGCGCATTATCTGCTCAACGTCATGCGCCTGCCCGAAGGCGCGGCGGTGAAGCTGTTCGACGATATCAGCGGCGAATTTCTCGGCCGGGTCAGCGCACGCGGCAAGCGCGATCTGATGATCGACATCGAGGGCCAGACCCGCCCTCGCGAGGCGGTGCCCGACTTCTGGCTCTGCGCCGCGCCGATCAAGAAACCGCGCTTCGATTTCCTGGCGGAAAAGGCGTGCGAACTGGGCGTCGCGCGCTTCGTGCCGGTGCTGACCGAGCGCGCGGTGGTCGACAAGGTCAAGGACGACCGGCTGCGCGGCACGATGATCGAGGCGGCAGAACAGTGCGAGCGCACCGCGCTGCCCGAGATCGCTCCCCTCACCCGGCTCGACGCGCTGCTCAAGGCCTGGCCCGAGGGACGCCACCTGTTCTTCGCCGACGAGCGGTTGCACGATGGCAGTGGTGTGTCGTTTGGCGAGGCGCTGGCCACGCATGGCGGAGCGGCCGCAGTGCTGATCGGGCCCGAGGGTGGCTTTACCGATGCCGAGAATGCGGCGATCCGCAACCATCCCGCCGCCGTGCCGGTCTCGCTCGGCCCGCGCATCCTGCGCGCGGAAACGGCGGCGATCACCGCCACTGCTATCTGGATGGCGGCGAATGGCGATTGGGGCACTTGATTGCCTGCGGTTTGACACCATTACACATTTTAAAGCTGGCATGGGTTGCAAGGCGCAACTAAAGCACCGGCGACACGATATTCAGGGGTTCAGGGCGCAGATGAGTACACGTTCCGCGACGGATCAGGACGATCCGATCATCACCTCGATCGCGCAGCTTGCAGAACCGATGGCCGCAGGCGAAAAGCCCAAGGAGCGCTGGCGCATCGGCACCGAGCACGAGAAATTCGTGTTCTGCCGCAACGACTTCCACGCACCCAGCTATGACGAGCCCGGCGGCATCCGCGACCTGCTGATGGCGCTGACCGAGTTCGGCTGGGAGCCGGTCGAGGAGCGCACCCCCGATGGCGGCAGCAACGTCATCGCGATGCGCGGCCCCGATGGCACGGTGAGCCTCGAGCCTGCCGGACAGCTCGAACTGTCGGGCGCGCCGCTCGAGAACCTGCACGAAACCTGCGCCGAGACCGGACGCCATCTGGCCCAGGTCAAGGCGATCGGCGAAAAGACGGGCAAGGGCTTTCTGGGCCTGGGCATGTGGCCCGACAAGACCCGCGCCGAGCTGCCGATCATGCCCAAGGGCCGCTATGGCATCATGCTGAACCACATGCCGCGCGTCGGCTCGATGGGGCTCGACATGATGCTGCGCACCTGCACGATCCAGGTGAATCTCGATTATTCGAGCGAAGCGGACATGGCGAAGAAGTTCCGTGTGGGGCTGGCGCTGCAACCGCTGGCGACCGCCTTGTTTGCCAACTCGCCGTTTACCGAGGGCAAGCCCAACGGCATGCTGTCCTATCGCAGCCATATCTGGTCGGACACCGATCCCGCGCGCACCGGCATGCTGCCCTTCGTGTTCGAGGACGGGTTCGGATATGAGCGCTATGTCGAATACATGCTCGACGTGCCGATGTATTTCGTGTTCCGCGACGGGCTGTATATCGACGCGGCGGGGCAGAGCTTCCGCGATTTCCTCGACGGCAAGCTTCCTGCCCTGCCCGGCGAGCGCCCGACGCTGAGCGACTGGAACGACCATCTTTCCACCGCCTTTCCCGAGGTGCGCCTGAAGAGCTTTCTCGAGATGCGCGGGGCGGATGGCGGTCCGTGGAGCCGCATCTGCGCGCTGCCCGCGCTCTGGGTCGGCCTGCTCTATGATCAAGGCGCGCTCGATGCGGCCTGGGATCTGGTCAAGGGCTGGAGCATCGAGGAGCGCCAGGCGCTGCGCGACTCCGTGCCGAAACTGGGCCTGGACGCGCCGATCGCCGGCGGCCGTAAGTTGCGCGACATCGCGGCGCAAGTGCTCGATATCGCCTCGTCGGGCCTGGCATCGCGCGCGCGGCTCAACAGCAGCGGCGATAACGAGACCGGCTTTCTCGAACCGCTGCGCGACGTCGTCGCGCGCGGCAAGACGCCGGCGGAAGACCTGCTCGCTCTCTACCATGGCGAATGGGGCGGCGATATCCGCAAGGTCTATGGCGCAATGCAGTTCTGACACCCATCCCTCTCCCCTTGCGGGAGAGGGTTGCGCAGACTTGGCAGCTTGCTGCCTAGTCGAAGCTGGGTGAGGGGTAATTGCGCAAACGTTGCAGCCACCCTCATCCAACTCCGCCTAACCGCGCTAACGCGCGCCAAGGCTACTTATCCTTCTCCCTGCTCAGGGAGAAGGTTTGATTCAAGCCCGCGCCATCTGTCCCGCACCGCCCGGCAACCTTGCCACCAGTGCCAGATACCAGACCAGCAGCACCATGTTGGGGATCGCGTTGCGCCAGAAGCCGGTCGCGACCGAGAGCGCGCTATCGACCACGAACCAGAGTAGCACCGACAGCGTCACCATCCGCCACAGCTTCTGCGCCTGTTGTGCCGACAGATCAGGCGTGATCCGCGCCACCGCCAGCAGCGTCGCGCCCCAGCCGAGCGACACCGCGCCCATCAGCGCGATGCTGAACCGGTGCAGCGGATCATAGGCAATCGGCGTTTCCGCCCCCAGCATCTCGAGCAGCAGCGTCATTGCCGCGTCGGTCGCGGCAAAGGCGCCCGATATCAGCAACAGCCCGAAGGCGATCACTCCCCCGCACCAGAGGCTCATCTGCGTGGTCCAGCTGTTCATCGTGTTCTCTCCCAATTCGTCCAATGCGCCGATGATGGGCAAGGCGCGGCGGACAAACAATTACGTCCTAGGTCATGGCGCTGCATCTTCTGTCATGCGGGCGCGTTAGAACGGCTTATGCTCATCACCAAGATCATCAGCTGGCTGCGGCACAGCATTGTGCTCGCGCTGATCGCCTGCACGTTGCTGGTCGGCTGGCTGCTGCTCAAGCCGGGGCGCGAGGATCTGCCCTGGACGCCGCTCAGCCTCACCGACCCGATCGGCATGACGACACGCGGCAAGATCGTCGATCTGACCGGCCAGCGCGACCAGTGCCTGGCGCTGCTCGAATCTTCGGGCCTGGAATTCACGCCGCGCGAGCCCTTCGGCGCGGACCAGTGCCGGGTCGAGGATGCGGTGCGCACGAATGCCGGGCAGACGCTGCTTCCGCTCGCCCCGGCGTCGGTCTCCCCCTCCTGCCCGATGGCGATCGGCCTGCTGCTCTGGCAGGCGCAGGTGGTGCAGCCCCGCGCACAGGCGATCTTGGGGAGCAAGGTCACCAATATCGAGACGTTCGGCAGCTATTCGTGCCGCCGCATGTACGCGCGCGACGACGGCCCGTGGAGCGAACATGCCACCGCCGACGCGCTCGACGTCAGCGGGTTCGTGCTCGCCGATGGTCGGCGGATTTCGGTGCTGAACGACTGGCAGGGCGATGGCGACAAGGCCCGCTTCCTGCGCGCGGTACGTGATGGGGCGTGCGACCTGTTTTCGACCACACTCTCGCCCGATTACAATGCCGCGCACGCCGACCACCTCCACCTCGACCTTGCCGATCGCGGCACGATGAGCTGGCGCGCCTGCCGCTGACTATTCTCGCCCGGCGCGGATCGCGGCTCCAGCGGCGATCGGGCAGATGACGGTGAGCAGCAGGCTCGCGGCGGCGAGCAGAAGCAGTCCGTTCTGGCTGCCCGGCGTCAGGCTGCCCGCACCGAAGATCAGCAGCGGCACCGCGAGCGGCAGCAGCAGCAGGCCGCCCAGCGCCGCACCATGGCGCAGGCCCGCGGTGAGCGCCGCGATCATCACGCCCAAAGCCGCGAGCGCCGGCGTCGCGCAGGCCAATCCGATCTCGACAATGATCAGCTGCTCCGCGCTCTGCCCCAGCAGCCCAGCGGAAATGATCGCGGCGAGCATCAGCGGCGGGCCGAAGCTCAGCCAGTGCCCGACGGTCTTGGCGAGCGCGATCAGCTCTTCGGACAGGCCGCGCACGACATATTGGTCGATCATCCCCTGGTCGACATCGGCCTGGACCAGCCGGTCGATCGGCAGGATGCTGGCGAGCAAGGCCGCGACCCAGATCACCCCGCCGCCGGTGCGCCCGAGCAGTTGCGCATCGGGGCCGACCGCGAAGGGATAAATGGTTGCAACCGCCAGGAAGAAGATGATCGGCATCACGAACCCGGCGCTCCCGCGCGCGCCGCCACCGAGCCCGAAGGCCAGCATGAGTTCGCGGCGGACGAGCGTGCCGAGTGCGCCGATCATGCGGGGTCATCCAGCACGGATGCGGGCACGAAATCGGCGAGTGGCAGCGTCTGCGCGCCGTCGAGCGGCAGCGGCTGGTGCGAGGCGGCGAGCACGATGCCGCCCGCTTCGCGATGCTGCGCCATCAGATCGCCCAGCCGCGTGATCGATGCGGTGTCGAGACCGTTGGCAGGCTCGTCGAGCAGCCAGATGCCCGCGCGCGACAGGCTGATCCGCGCAAGCAGCGCACGCTTGCGCTGTCCGGTCGAGAGGAAGCGCACCGGCACATCGGCGAGATGCGCGAGATCTACGGCTGCGAGCGCTTCCGAAATATCGCCATCGGCGCTGCCGTCGAGCCTCGCCCAGTGCCCGAGCGCGCGGGCCAGCGGTTGCCCGGCATCGAGTGCGACCTTCTCGTCGGCCAGCGCCATGCGCCCGGTCGCCTTGACCTCGCCCGCATAGGCCGGCAGCAAACCGGCGATGACGCGGATCAGGCTCGATTTTCCGAGTCCATTGGGGCCCGTGACATGCAACGCCTCCCCTGCCGCGAGCTTCAGTGAAACCCCGCGAAACAGGATACGCCCACCGCGCAAGCACGCAAGGCTCACGCATTCCAGCGCGGCGCTGCTCTCAAAGCCCTTGGATATTGCAGCATCTTGCGCCATCTGCCCCCGGATGGCGCATTTGCCGCCCGCTGCCAAGAGGAGACGATGATGGTCCGCAAACTGGAAGGCGCCGAACGCGCCGAGGCGCTCGCCAGCCTGCCCGAATGGACGCACGAACCGGTGCGCGACGGCATTACCCGCCGCTTCACGTTCGACGATTTCGCGCGCGCCTTCGGCTTCATGACCAGCGTCGCGATCCTTGCCGAAAAGGCCGACCATCATCCCGAATGGTCGAACGTCTATAACCGGGTCGACATATTGCTGACGACGCACGACGCCGATGGGCTGTCGCAGCGCGACATCGACTTGGCCCGGTCGATCGACGCCCTGCTCTGACACCGGAAATCGCGGCCATTGTGCACGCCGCGGCCGCGCTATACTGTGCTCCCCGACCGACCCCGCATGAACGGGGCGGCAAACCATTCGGGAGAGAGTGTTTATGGCAGGTGAGACCCCTGATCTGGTCGACGAAGCGGCCCAGTCCACCACGGCGCTGGGACCGCTGATGGGGCTGGCGCGCGAGGATTTTATCGGCGCGATCGGCCTGTTGCTGCGCGAAACCGCCAGCGACCCGGCGCGCACGATGCGGCACGCGCAGGCGTTTTCCGAAGATGTCGTCAAGATCATGATGGGCCAGTCTGAATTGTCGCCCGATCCCAAGGACAAGCGCTTCATGGACCCCGCCTGGCGGTTCAACCCGTTCTTCAAGGCCGGCGCGCAATATTATCTGGCCGTGCAGAAGGGCATGAAAAGCTGGATCGACGAGCTCGAACTCGATGCGCTGGAGCGCGACCGCGCGAATTTCATCTCCGCGATCATCATCGATGCGCTCGCCCCCACCAACAGCCTGATTGGCAACCCGACCGCGCAGAAGCGCATCGTCGATTCGGGCGGGCTGTCGCTGCTCAAGGGGCTGAAGAACGCCTATAACGACATGGTCTATAATGACGGCATGGTCAGCCAGGTCGACAAGAAGCCGTTCACGCTGGGCGAGAATGTCGCGACCTCGAAGGGCAATGTCGTCTATCGCGACGAGATCATGGAACTGATCCAGTACGCTCCGACGACGGACGAGGTCTACGCGATCCCGCAGCTGACCATCCCGCCGCAGATCAACAAGATGTACATCAACGACCTGTCGCCCGAGAAATCGGTGGTGAAGTGGCAGGTCGACAATGGCATCCAGACCTTCGTCATCTCGTGGCGCAACCCGCAAAAGGAACACGGCGCCTGGGCGATGGCGGACTATATCGCCGCCTGCACCCGCGCGCTCGACGTGGTGTGCGAGATTACCGGATCGAAAAAGGTCAACGTCTCGGGCGGCTGTTCGGGCGGGCAGACGCTGGCGATGCTGGTATCCAAGCTGCAGGCCTCGGGCGATGACCGGATTGGATCGGTGACGCTGATGGTGTGCGTGCTGCACCCCAAACAGACCGATATCGAGGCGGGATCGCTGATGAGCGACAATGGCCTGGCGCTCGCCAAGCAGCGCGCAGCACGCAAGGGCGTGATCAAGGGCAGCGACCTGTCGCGCGGCTTTGCCTGGCTGCGGCCCAATGACCTGATCTGGAACTATGTCATCAACAACTATCTGATGGGTGAGGACCCGCCCGCGTTCGACGTATTGTTCTGGAATGCCGATGCCACCAACCTGTCGGCCAGCCTGATGGGCGATTTCCTGCACATCTATGAAACGCTCGCCTTCACCCGCAAGGGCGAGGTCGAGATGGTCGGACACAGGATCGATCTGTCCAAGGTGACCAACGACCTGTTCATCCTGGGCGGCGTGACCGACCATATCACACCGTGGCGCGCCTGCTATCGTTCGACCCAGCTGTTCGGATCGAAGAATATCGACTTCATCCTGTCGCAATCGGGGCACATGCAGGCGATCCTCAACCCGCCGACCAACCCCAAGGCGAAATATTTCAAGATGAAGGGCAACACGCCGACCAAGGCGGGCAAGACCCCGGCCGATGTCGACGACTGGCTGGCCAAGGCCGAAGAGGTCAAGGGCAGCTGGTGGCCTTACTGGATGGAATGGGTCCAGGCGCGCTCGGGCGACAAGGTGCCAGCGCCCGCCGCAACCGGCAGCAAGAAGCATCCCGCGCTGGAACCCGCGCCGGGCCTGTATGTACTGGAGTGAGACCTTCAAATCCTCCCCGTAACGGGGAGGATCGCACCGACGAAATACGCACAGATCGGAATTCTTCTTGGCCACCCAGTTCAAATCTACCGCCGCCACCGGGCCCGAAATCACCATGGAGCAGGTCGATGGCCGTACCCTGCGCGTCGCGCGCTGGCGCTTCGACGAGGGGCTGACCAAGCCGCCGCTGCTGTTCTTCAACGGTATCGGCGCGAACATGGAGGCTGTGGCCCCCTTTGCCGATCTGCTCGAGGAACGGCCGTTCATCACCTTCGACATGCCCGGCGTCGGCGGTTCGCCCGATCCGCGCGTGCCTTACAATGCATTCTTGATGGCACGCATCGCCTGGCTGCTGCTCGATCGGTTCGGCATCGAGACGGTCGACGTGATGGGGGTGAGCTGGGGCGGCGCGATGGCGCAGCATTTCGCGCTCCAGCATTCGGGCAACGTCAACCGGCTGGTGCTCGCCGCGACCACCGCGGGGATGTTCATGATCCCCGGCAATATCTCAGCCTTGAGCAAGATGGCCGATCCGCGTCGCTATATCGACCCCAGCTATATGGAGAAGCATTTCGCGACGCTCTATGGCGGCTCGACCGAGGGCGCGAGCGGCCATACCGGGCGCATTACCCCGCCGTCCAAGATCGGCTATTTCTACCAGCTGCTCGCGATGATCGGCTGGACCAGCGCGCCCTTCCTGCCGTTCATGAACAAGCCGACTTTGGTGCTGATGGGCGGCGACGACCAGATCGTGCCGGTCGCCAACGGGCATATCCTCAAGACGCTGATCCCCAATTCGGAACTCAAGATCATCGAGGATGGCGGGCACCTGTTCCTGCTCAGCCATCTCGACGAGAGCCTCGCCGCCATCCGCGCGCATCTGGATGCGGTTGAGGCATAGGAGCCAGGTCAGGCTCCAGGCTAAGCCATAATCGTCACCCCCGCGAAGGGGGGGGTCCCGCTAGAAGGGGGGGGTCCCGCTATCTGACTCAGGTCTGCAAAAAAGCGGGATTCCCGCCTTCGCGGGAATGACGAGAAATTGTTTAGGACGGCTTCAACTCGCCGCCTTCACCTTCTGGCGATAAGCATGCAGCAGCGGCTCGGTGTAACCGCTCGGCTGCTCGATACCCTTGAACACCAGATCGCGCGCGGCCTGGAAGGCGAACGAGCCTTCCGGATTGTCCGCCATCGGCCGGTAAAGCGGATCGCCCGCATTCTGCGCATCGACCTTGGCCGCCATGCGCAGCAGCGCCTCGTCCACCTCTTCAGCCGTGCACACGCCGTGCAGCAGCCAGTTGGCGAGCGCTTGGGACGAGATGCGCAGCGTCGCACGGTCTTCCATCAGGCCGACATCGTGAATGTCGGGCACCTTCGAACAGCCGATGCCCTGATCGACCCAGCGCACCACATAGCCCAGAATCCCTTGCGCATTATTGTCGAGCTCGGCGCGGATGTCCTCGGGCGACCAGTTCTGCCCTGCGGCGAGAGGCACGTTGAGCAGCGGCTCGAGCGTCGGCACCGGCTGGCTCGCGATCTCGGCGCGGCGCGCGAAGACATCGACCTTGTGATAGTGCATCGCGTGCAGCGTCGCGGCGGTGGGTGACGGCACCCAGGCGGTATTCGCGCCGGTCAGCGGGTGGCCGATCTTCTGTTCCATCATGTCGCGCATCATGTCGGGCGCGGCCCACATGCCCTTCCCGATCTGCGCCTTGCCGTCGAGCCCGCATTTGAGGCCGATGCCGACATTGCGCGCCTCGTACGACTTGATCCAGTCCGACGTCTTCATGTCGCCCTTGCGGATCATCGCGCCTGCCTGCATCGAGGTGTGAATCTCGTCGCCGGTGCGGTCGAGAAAGCCGGTGTTGATGAACACGATCCGGTCCTTCACCGCATGAATGCACGCGGCGAGGTTCGCCGAGGTGCGGCGCTCCTCGTCCATCACGCCGACCTTGATCGTGTGGCGCTCGAGGCCCAGCATGTCCTCGACCGCGTTGAACAGCTCGTTGGTGAACGCGCATTCCTCCGGCCCGTGCATCTTGGGTTTGACGATATAGATGGAGCCTGTGCGGCTGTTGCGGAAGCGGCCGAGGCCGTTCAGATCGTGCATGCCGATCGCGCTGGTAAAGACCGCATCCAGAATGCCCTCGGGCGCTTCCGATCCGTCGGCGAGCAGCACCGCCGGATTGGTCATCAGATGCCCGACATTGCGTACGAACAGCACGCTGCGCCCCGGCAGAGTGAACGCGGTGCCGTCGGGCGCGAGATAGTCGCGGTCCGGCTCGAGCGCGCGGGTCAGCGTCTTGCCGCCCTTGGGGAAGCTCGCCTCCAGGTCGCCGCGCATCAGGCCCAGCCAGTTTGTGTAGGCGAGGATCTTGTCCTCGGCATCGACTGCCGCGACCGAATCCTCCATGTCGATGATGGTGGTGAGCGCAGCCTCGAGCAGCACATCGGCAATCCCCGCCGGATCATCCTTGCCGATCGGGTGCGCAGGATCGATCACGATCTCGATATGCAGGCCGTTATGCTTGAGCAGCAGACTGGCTCCGCGCGTGCCGACAAGCTGCGCGGGGTCGGCAAGCGCAGGCGTGCCACCGGCATAATCCGCCCAGCTTCCTTGCGCGAGCGGGACCGCCTCGTCGAGAAACGCCTTGGCCGCCTTGACCACCGCAGCACCGCGCACCGGATCATAGCCGCCGGGCTGGGCCGGGGCGGCATCGAGCGCATCGGTGCCGTAATAGGCGTCGTAAAGGCTGCCCCAGCGTGCATTGGCGGCATTGAGGACGAAGCGGTCGTTGAGCGACGGCACGACGAGCTGCGGGCCTGCCATGGTTGCAATCTCGGGATCGACATTCTGCGTGCCGATGGCGAACGGCTGCGGCTCGGTCACCAGATAGCCGATGTCGTACAGAAAAGTGCGATACTCCATGGCGTTCACCGGCTGGCCCTTGCGCGCGCGGTGCCAGTCATCGATCTTTGCCTGCAGATCGTCGCGCTTTTCCAGCAGCTTGCGGTTCACAGGTACGAAACGCTCGAGCAGAGCGGCGAGATCCGCCCAGAAGCGGTCCGCATCCAACGCCAGCGGGGCCAGCACCGATTCGGTGACAAAGCCGTGCAGCGCGGAATCGATGCTGATGCCGTTGCTCTGGAGATATTCGCTCATTCCCGGTCCTCTTTGCTTGATCAAGATCACCCCGGCGACAGGCGCGCGTGGTGGCAGAGTTTCCCGGGGAGGAATGGCCGACAGCCTATGGCAAGGCAAGGCGGATAAGGCAATCCGGTTTCGCCTGCTACGGGTGGCGGGATGCCTCCAACCCGGCTAAGAGGTGGCGGATGACGACCAGCCCTGCCAGCCTGACCGCATCCGAAATCGCCTGTCTGGAGCGGATCGACCAGGCTGCGATGCTCGCACAGCTCGAGCATTGGGCGGCGATCAATAGCGGATCGGGCAATCTGGCCGGGCTGGCCCAGACCGCCGCGCTGCTCGCCGAGAGTTTTTCCGTACTGCCCGGCGAGGTCCGGCTGGTCGATGGCGCGCCGGTCGAGGCGGTGCGCGCCGATGGCAGTATCGACACGATCGAGCGCGGACAGCATCTGGTCGTCTCGGTGCGCCCCGGCGCGAACCTGCGGCTGCTGCTCACCGGGCACATGGACACGGTATTCCCCGCCGATCATCCGTTCCAGAGCCTGACCTGGCTCGAGCCGGGCGTGCTGAACGGCCCCGGCGTCGCGGACATGAAGGGCGGGATCGCGGTCATGCTCGCCGCGCTGCAGGCGGTCGAGAGCTCGCCGCTCGGCGCGACCATCGGCTATGACGTGCTGATCAACAGCGACGAGGAGGTGGGTTCCGCCTCGTCCGCGCCGCTGATCGCCGGGCTCGCGGCAGGCAAGGCGGCCGCGCTGACCTATGAACCGGCCCTGCCCGATGGCACGCTGGCGGGCGAGCGCGGCGGATCGGGCAATTTCTCGATCATCGTCACCGGCCGCTCCGCCCATGCCGGGCGCAATCCGCACGAGGGCCGCAACGCGCTGGTCGCTGCAGCCGATCTCGCGGTACGGCTGAAGGCACTGACCCGCGACGGCCTGTCGGTGAACCCCGCCAAGATCGACGGCGGCAGCGCCAACAATGTCGTGCCCGATCACGCGATATTGCGCGTCAACTTCCGCCCGCAAAGCCTTGAGATGCAAGCCTTTGCCGAAGAAGCGCTGCACCGGCTCGCCGACGAGATCGCCGCAGCGCACGAGGTCGGCGTGCATGTCCATGGCAGCTTCGGCCGCCCGCCCAAGCCGATCGATCCGGGCGCGGAAAAACTGTTCGGGCTGGTCAAGGATTGCGGCGCGGCGCTGGGGCTCGACATATCCTGGCGCGGCACCGGCGGGGTGTGCGATGGCAACAATATCGCGGCGTGCGGCGTGCCCGTGGTCGACACCATGGGCGTGCGCGGCGGCGCGATCCACAGCGCCGACGAATTCCTGATCGCCGACAGCCTGGCAGAACGCGCCCGGCTCTCGGCACTCACCATATTGCGGCTTGCCGAAAAGAGGGGGTTATGAGCTTTGTCATCCGGGCGGCGATGCCCGACGATTTGCAGGCAATCTACGAGATGGCCAAGCTGACCGGCGGGGGGTTCACCAACCTGCCCGCCGACCGCAAGTCGCTCGAGGGCAAGATCGAGCGGTCGACGACGTGTTTTGCGCGCGCGGACGACGATTTGCGCGACGAGCTGTTCGTGCTGGTGCTCGAGAATACCGAGACGGGCGAGATCCGGGGCACCTGCCAGCTGCTCACCCAGGTGGGGCAGAAATGGCCGTTCTACAGCTATCGCCTCAGCACGCTGACCCAGCACAGCGCCGAACTCGGCCGCACGTTTCGCGCCGAGATATTGAGCCTGGTCACCGATCTGGAAGGATCGAGCGAGGTCGGCGGGCTGTTCCTCCATCCCAACGAGCGCGCAGGGGGCCTCGGCATGCTGCTCGCGCGCAGCCGCTATCTGTTCATCGGGCTGCACCGCGCGCGCTTTGCCGACCGCATCCTCGCCGAACTGCGCGGGATCATCGACGATGCAGGCGATTCGCCGTTCTGGGACAGCATCGCCGGACGGTTCTTCGGGATGAGCTTCGACGAGGCGGACACGTTCAATGCGCTGCACGGCAACCAGTTCATCGCCGATCTGATGCCCAAGCACCCGGTCTATGTCGCGATGCTCAGCGACAGCGCACGCCATGTGCTCGGCCGCCCCAATGTCAGCGGTCGTGCTGCGATGCGCATGCTGGAAAATGAAGGCTTTGCGCACGAAAATTATGTCGACATCTTCGATGGCGGCCCGACCATGACCGCCCGCACCGATCAGGTCCATTCGATCCGCAACGCGCGCGATGCCAAGGTTGCCGCGATGGGTGAAGGTGGCACCATGTCGCTGGTCGCCTCGGGCCGCCTCGCCGATTTCCGCTGCGCCTATGGCAAGGTGGCCGATGGCGAGGAAGGTGTGACGCTGGAAGCGAAGACGGCAGAGATATTGCGTGTCAGCGCGGGCGATGAAGTGCGCTGGGTCGAGAGATAGGAACACAACACCCCTCTCCCCAAGAGGGGAGAGGGCTGCGGAGACTTATGAGCAAAGCGAATTAGTCGCAGCTGGGTGAGGGTGAGAATACGCCGCCAGTAGCGAGCGACACCCTCATCCAACTCCGCCTAACCAGCAAGCTGGCAAGGCTTCGTATCCTTCTCCCTTCAAGGGAGAAGAATTTAGGACAGGACGAGAGATGCTCACCGAGATCAATTTCGACGGAATCATCGGCCCCAGCCACAATTATGCGGGTCTCAGCCTCGGCAATATCGCCTCGGCCAATAACGCCGGTTCGGTCAGCGAACCGCGCGCCGCGGCGCTTCAGGGTGTCGCCAAGATGCGCGCGAATATGGCGCTCGGGCTCGCCCAGGGCTTTTTCATGCCGCTCGACCGGCCGAATACAGCCTGGCTGGAGAGCCTCGCCACCGATGTCGCCAGCGCCGAGCCGCATCTGCGCGCCGCCAGCTTTTCCGCCTCCTCGATGTGGGCGGCCAATGCCGCGACGGTCTCCCCTGCCCCGGATACCGTCGATGGCCGCTGCCACCTGACTGTCGCGAACCTCGTGACCATGCCGCATCGCAGCCATGAATGGACGGGCACGCTGGCGCAGCTGCAACTCGCCTTTGCCGACGAGCGCCATTTTGCGGTGCACGGCCCGGTCCCCGCCCCGTTCGGCGACGAGGGCGCGGCCAACCACATGCGGCTGTGCGAGCGGCACGACAGCAAGGGCGTCGAGATTTTCGTCTATGGCAAGACGGGCGGCCCCTTCCCCGCACGCCAGCATGTCGAGGCGGGCAAGGCGATTGCGCGGGCGCACGGACTGGCAGCGGATCGCACCCTCTTCATCCAGCAGAGCGAGACCGCGATTGCTGCCGGAGCCTTCCACAATGATGTCGTCGCGGTCGCCAACGAGAGCGTGCTGCTCGCGCACGAACAGGCGTTCGAGGACCGCGAGACCGCCTATGCCGCGATCCGCGCGGCATTTCCCGCGGTGCAGATCGTAGAGGTGCCCGCGAGCGCGGTGTCGCTCGCCGATGCCATCAGGAGCTATCTGTTCAACGCCCAGCTCGTCACGCTGCCCGATGGTGGCCAGGCCCTGGTGCTGCCGAGCGAATCGCAGGAGGTGCCGGCCGTGTGGCAGTGGCTCGAGGCGATGGTCGCGGGCAACGGGCCGATCCGGCGGCTCGTGCCGGTCAATGTGCGCCAGTCGATGGCCAATGGCGGTGGCCCGGCCTGCCTGAGGCTGCGCGTCGTGGCCGATCCCGCGACGGTCGATCCGCGCTTCATCGCGACGCCCGAAAGGCTCGATGCGATCGAGAAGATCATCGCCGCGCACTGGCCCGAGCGGATTACGCCGGGCGATCTCGTCGACCCTGCGCTGGCCGAAACGGTAGGCGCAGCGCGGCGCGCGCTGCTCGATGCGCTCGATCTTTCCGCGCTCGCCTGACCTGTCGGCAGGCTTTACAGCTTAACCCTTTCTTAACTATCGTCTGCGGCAGAAAACCGCCCTTGGCACAGGGCTTGCGGGGGAATGCCCATGTTCGAGAAGATCCGTCGCCTCTTCATCATCAAGACCAAGTTCGAGGTGTATCTGATCACCTATGCCCTGGCGCTGGGGGCCTGCGAGCGCGGCAAGCTCTATCTCGATCAATATCCCGGCTATGGCGGCTGGCTGCTGTTCGTCGCCTGCACCGGCGCGGTGTTCATGGCAGGCGCGAAGATGCTCGACGCGATCGATTACCAGAAGGCGTACGGGCCCGAATAGCGATGTGGCAAGGTGGAGAGCTTCTGTTGCCCGGTGCTCTCCAAACCGCTGAACTCCGCTTCTGTTGCCCGGTGGGTTCAACCGCGCTCTTACTTCCTTATTCTTGGCCGTTAGGCCGCTGAATTAGGCAGCAAGGGCGAGTGCGTCATTGTCATTGGCACTTATGAGTTTTGAGCCTTTAACGGGTTACTCAGCCCGGACGAAAACACCGCTTTTCAACACACGTCGATCCTAGTTCGGCCCCGTCAAAAGCCCCGTCTTCACGGGGTTCATGGTGGAGCCGCCGGGTACCGCCCCCGGGTCCGCTGTGCCTATTGCACGCCGCAATTTATCGTCATAGCCGGACGAACCGGCAGGAACCCATATAGCGATGCTTTGGTGAATGGGAAGTGAGCGGCGGGAGAATTTCCGGTGCTGCGCTCTCCCCTCCCCTTCGAAAGCCCTCCCCCTTGATGGGGGAGGGTTGGGTGGGGGCGATGGTGCAGGATCGAGCGAGGGATGCGAGACGCACCCTCACCCTCACCGCTGCGACTAGGTGGCAAGCCACCAAGTCTCGCTGCCTCTCCCATCAAGGGAGAGGTGTTCAGCGCAATATGTTCTTATGATCGCTCACTTCTTCAGCAAGTCCCGGATTTCCGCGAGCAGTTCGACCTCGCTCGGTCCCGCCGGAGCAGCCGGCTCCTCGGGCTTCTTTAACAGCTTGTTCGCGGTGCGCACGATCAGGAAGATGATGAACGCCAGGATCACGAAATTGATGATCACGGTGATGAACTGGCCATAGCCGAACAGCGGCACGCCCGCCTTCTTGAGCGCGGCATAGTCGTTCAGCGATCCGGTATAGGTCTCAGGCACCGGACCCAGCATGATGAAATAGCTGGAAAAATCCGCGCCGCCGAAGATCGCGCCGACCACCGGCATGATGATGTCCTCAGTCAGCGAGGTGGTGATCGTCGCAAAGGCCGCACCGATGATCACCGCGACCGCCAGATCGAGCACATTGCCGCGCGCGATGAACGCCTTGAATTCCTGAAGCACGTCTTTCCCCTTTTTATGCCTGCAGATGCCCCTATAATCGCCAGTGACGTGGAGATGTCGAGTGGCTTGCAAGTGGGGCGTGTAAAACATGGTCTTGCAGCTTTGCCGTATTAACACGATATAACGGTCGCGCGTTATCAACCGGAGGGAATTACTGACTATGCGTATCACCCGTTATGCCCTGCCCCTGCTGGCAGCGCTGTCGCTTACCGCGTGCGGCATCAACTCGGTCCCCACGGCGGAAGAGAACGCCAAGGCGAAATGGGCCGATGTGGAAAACCAGTATCAGCGCCGCGCCGACCTGGTGCCGAACCTGGTCGCGACGGTTCGCGCTGGCGCTGCATCCGAAGAAAAGATCCTGACCCAGGTGACGGAAGCGCGCGCCAAGGCGACAGCGATCAACGTGACGACCGAGGATCTTTCGGACCCCGAAACCTTCGAGAAGTTCAGCCAGGCCCAGAACCAGCTGACCCAGGCACTGGGCCAGCTGCGCACGGTGGTCGAGGCTTATCCGCAGCTGCAGAGCCAGCAGAATTTCACCACGCTGATGAGCCAGCTCGAGGGCACCGAGAACCGCATATCGGTCGCGCGGCGCGACTATAACGAGGCGGTGCGCGAATATAACACCACCATCCGCACCTTCCCCGATTCGATCGGCGCGAACCTGATCCACGGCGCCAAGCCCATGGTGCCGTTCAAGGCGACCACCCAGGGTGCCGAGGAAGCGCCCAAGGTCGATTTCGGCCAGTGAGCCGTGCGCCCGCCTCTGCGGGTGGCCTGAGAGCATGGCTCGGCCAGTGGCTGGCGGTAACGCTGCTGCTGGTCGCCGCCGCGCACAGCGCCGCCACCGCGCAGACATTCCCCAAGCTCACTGGCCGGGTGGTCGATAACGCCAATCTGCTTGATCCCGCGCAGGAGGCATCGCTTAGCGCCAAGCTGGAGGCGCTGGAAAAGCAGTCGACACGCCAGCTGGTCGTGGTCACCCTGCCCGATCTGCAGGGGTACGAGATCGAGGAATATGGTTATCAGCTCGGCCGCAAATGGGGCATCGGCCAGGCCGAGAAGGGATCGCTCGAAAAGGACAATGGCGCGCTGCTGATCGTCGCTCCCAACGAGCGCAAGGTGCGGATCGAGGTCGGCTATGGCCTGGAAGGCGTGCTGACCGATGCGCTGTCGAGCATCATCATCCAGCAGGACATATTGCCGCGTTTCCGCGACAAGGACATGCGCGGCGGTATCGCGGCGGGCACCGATGCGATCATCACCCAGCTGACCCTGCCCGAAGAGGAAGCGCGCGCCTATGCCGCCAAGGTCGAGGAGGAATCGCGCAAGGCCGATGACGGCGACGGCATCGGACTGTTCATCTTCTGGCTGATCATCATTTTCTTCTTCTTCGTCATCCCGATGATCCACGCGGCGCGCGGCAAGGGGCGGCCCTATCGGAGTTCAGGCATCGGCGGCATCACGACCTGGGGCGGGTCATCGGGTTCGTCCTGGGGCAGTTCTTCCGGCTCATCCTGGGGTGGCGGCGGCGGTTTCGGTGGCGGCGGCGGCAGCTTCGGCGGCGGCGGCTCCTCGGGCGGATGGTGAGGCATCATGGCAAAAGTTGAAAGCGTGAGCCCCGACGAGCACTGCATCGTCACGGCCGCTGTGGCGGAGGCCGAGAAGCAGACCGATGGCGAGATCGTCACCGTGATCGCCCAGCATTCGGATGACTATCGCGAAACGCCGATCTATTGGGCGGTCGCGGCGATGTTCCTCGCGCTAGCCTGTGTCGCGGTCTTTCCCGAATGGTTCGAAGGGCTGCTGAGCTTCGCCACCGGCGGATGGCAGCATGTCTATACGCCCAGCGAATATCTGACGCTGGTGATGCTGCTGCTTGCTGCCAAGTTCGGCGCCGTGCACCTGATCGTGGCATGGAAGCCGCTGCGCTTGGCGCTGACGCCATCGGTGGTGAAGCATGCGCGGGTGCGCGCCCGCGCGGTCAACCTGTTCCGGGTGAGCGCGGAGAAGCGCACGCGCGGGCTGACTGGCGTGCTGATCTATCTCTCGATGGCCGAGCACCGCGCGGAGATCGTCGCCGACAGCGCGATCGCTGCCAAGGTCAGCCCCGATGTCTGGGGCGAGGCCATGGCCGACATGATCACCGAACTGCGCGCGGGCCGCGCGGGCGATGGCATGGCGGCGGCGGTGCGCGATGTCGGCAAAGTGCTGGCCGAGCATTTCCCCAAGAGCGATGACAATCCGAATGAGCTGCCCGACCGGCTGATCGAGCTTTGAGGGCCTCTCGCCCCTCCCCATCCCCCGTCACCCCCCGCGAACGCGGGGGTCCCGCGTTTCCGTTAGCATCAGGCCAAAAGCGGGATTCCCGCTTTGCCGGGAATGACGATAACAGGACCAAGACCACCATGACCCACCCCGCCATGAGCGAACCCGAAGAAACCGTCTGGCAGGGCCGGTTCATCACCACCAAGAAGCGCGGGACATGGGAATATGTCTCGCGCAGCCGAGGCATCGGCGCAGCGGTGATCCTCGCAGTGCACGAAGGTGCCGTCGTGCTGGTCGAACAGTTCCGCGTTCCGTTGGGGCGCAACTGCCTGGAACTGCCAGCCGGGCTGATCGGTGACGAGACCAGCGGCGAGCCGCCCGAGCTGGCCGCAGCCCGCGAGCTCGAGGAGGAAACGGGCTTTCGCGCTGGCCGGATCGAGAGTCTGGGCGAATTCTTCTCTTCGCCCGGCATGGTCAGCGAATGCTTTCACCTGATGCGCGCACACGATCTGGAACGGGTGCATGCAGGCGGTGGCGTCGCGGGCGAGGAGATCAGCGTCCACGTCGTGCCACTGGCAGAGCTGGATACCTTCATCGCCGCAAAGCGCAGCGAAGGCTGCGGCATCGACGTGAAGCTGCTGCTGTTGCTCGGCGCGAAGATGCTGGGCTGACCGGCGCTCCGGTCAGCCCGATCGCGGCTTACCCTTTGCCCTTGGTCTTGGTCTTGCCCTCGCGGCAATTGGCGGCGAGGAAATCGATGATCATGCCCGCAATATCCTTGCCGGTGGCATTCTCGATCCCCTCCAGCCCCGGCGAGCTGTTAACCTCCATGATCACCGGGCCGTGATTGGAGCGCAGGATATCGACGCCCGCGACATTGAGACCCATGACCTTGGCCGCGCGCACGGCAGTCGAGCGTTCCTCGGGGGTGATCTTGATCGCCCTGGCGCTGCCGCCGCGGTGCAGGTTCGACCGGAAATCGCCCTTCGCCCCGGTGCGCATCATCGATGCGACGACCTTGCCGCCGATCACGAAGATGCGGATGTCGCTGCCATCGGCTTCCTTGATGAACTCCTGCACCAGGATATTGACGTTCGCGCCGCGAAACGCCTCGATGACCGACTTGGCCGATTTCTCGGTCTCGCCCAGCACGACGCCGATGCCCTGCGTGCCTTCGAGCAGCTTGATGACGACGGGCGCACCGCCGACGATCTTGAGCACCTCGTCGGTCTGCTTCGGGTCATGCGCAAAGGCGGTGACGGGCAGGCCCAGGCCATGCTTGGCAAAAATCTGCATCGAACGCAGCTTGTCGCGCGAGCGGCCGATGGCGACGCTCTCGTTCAGCGACCACACGCCCATCATCTCGAACTGGCGCAGCACCGCCAGGCCATATTGCGTGATCGACGCCCCGATGCGCGGGATCACCGCGTCATATTTGCCGATCGGTTCGCCATGATATTGCGCGCCGGGCCGGTGCGAGGTGACGTTGAGCGTCACCCGCAGCGTGTTGAGTATGTCGACCTCGTGTCCCCGCTCGCGCGCCGCCTCGCACAGGCGGACATGCGAATAGAGATTGGGATTGCGCGCCAGCATCGCGATTTTCATTGGGGGCACTTCATCTGTCGGTTTCCTCTGGCAGGCCGAGCGTCCATTTGCGTCGGCAGTCGACGCGAAAGCCGCGCCGCAGCGCCCGGCGGCCAATCAATATGGGGAAGTTCATGGTGTTGCGGTTGGCCAAGGTCATGTGCCCTTTCCAGCGCACGCTACCAAGGACCATGGTCGTTTCGATGACATAGCGCAGCTCGATCGCTCCGTTCGAGCTCTTGACGCTGCGCTGCTCCACTCCGGGCGCGCGATACTTGCGTGCCGCCTCGCCGCGATGCGCGCGAAACCAGAATTCGACGACCAGCTGGCCGTCGATCATCACCGGCTTGACGCGGGTTGCGTGGATGGAAGAGGTCGCTGCCCCGGTATCGATCTTGGCCTTGATCTTCGACAGGCCAAGGTCGGGCAGGTCGACGCATTCGACCCAGCCGATATCGATCGGTTGCCGGTCTGCTTTGAGGGTGCGAGGAGACCGGGCCATCGCCGCGCCCGTTAGCAGGCGCTGCGTTGAATGCAACAGGGTTGCGGCGAGCAGTTCGTCCTGCCCGCCGCACCCTTCACGGCGTCAGACTACGCCAAATGCGAGCATGGCATCGGCGACCTTCTTGAAGCCCGCAATGTTCGCGCCCTTCACATAGTCGATATAGCCGCCGCCCTGATCGCCATATTTGATGCAGCTGTCATGGATGCCGGACATGATGTCCTTGAGCATCTGCTGCAGCTCCTCTTCCTTCCACGCGCGACGCTCGGAATTCTGGCTCATTTCGAGGCCCGAAACCGCGACGCCGCCCGCATTTGAAGCCTTGCCCGGGGCGTAGAGGATCTTGGCGGCCTTGAACGTGTGCACGCCGTCTAGATCGGTCGGCATGTTCGCGCCTTCGGACACCGCGATGCAGCCATTGGCGACCAATGTCTTGGCATCCTCGCCCAGCAGCTCGTTCTGCGTGGCGCAGGGCAGCGCGACATCGCAGGGCACGCCCCAGGGGGTCTTGCCCGAATGGAAGGTGGCATTGGGGAAGGCTTCGACATATTCCTCGATCCGGCCCCGGCGGTGCGTCTTGTGTTCCTTCACCCAGTTGATCTTGTCCTGGGTGATGCCATCGGGATCATGGATGAAGCCGCCCGAATCGGACAGGGTGAGCACCTTGCCGCCGAGCTGCACGATCTTCTCCGCCGCGTGCGTGGCGACATTGCCAGAGCCGGAGATGACCGCCGTCTTGCCGACCAGGTCCTGGCCCTTGGTGGCGAGCATGTTGGCGAGGAAATAGACCGCACCATAGCCGGTCGCCTCGGTGCGGATCAGCGACCCGCCCCATTCCAGCCCCTTGCCGGTGAGCACACCGGTAAACTGGTTGGTGATGCGCTTGTACTGGCCGAACATGTACCCGATCTCGCGGCCCCCCACGCCGATATCGCCGGCAGGCACGTCGACATCCGCGCCGATATGGCGATAGAGCTCGGTCATGAAGCTCTGGCAGAAGCGCATGATTTCGCGCGTGCTCTTGCCCTTGGGGTTGAAGTTCGATCCGCCCTTGCCGCCGCCCATGGGCAGGCCGGTCAGCGCGTTCTTGAAGGTCTGTTCGAAGGCCAGGAATTTCAGCACCGATTCGGTGACCGAGGGGTGGAAGCGGATGCCGCCCTTGTACGGGCCGATGGCGTTGTTGTTCTGCACGCGCCAGCCGCGCTGCACGCGGATATTGCCGTTATCGTCCTCCCAGCAGACGCGGAACGAGACGACACGGTCGGGTTCGGCAATGCGGCGCAGGATCTGCTGCGCGTGATATTGCTCCTTGTCCGCCATGAAGTCGAAAATGTCTTCGGCGACTTCCTGCACCGCCTGGACGAACTCCGGCTGGTGCGGGTTGCGCTTCTTCACGCCTTCCATGAAGGTCGGCAAGTCTACGTGATCGGATACGGCCATAGGTCCCCCCTTTGAGGTGGTGCTGCGAACTGCGCGACCCGGCCCCAATGCAGCGAACTCTCCTGATTCGCCTGCATTGCTGCGCGAACTCTAACGCAAAACCCGCGCTGCGAAAGTGCTAATCCGCACAGAAAGGGGCAGCATTCCGGGGCTCGCAGCCAGCATGGCCGTTCGAGCGATGACGCTCATGCTGCACGCATGCGGTGCAGCATTGCCGGGATCAGCGACCGCCCTGCTCTTCATCCTCATCGCGCGCCGGTCGCGTCAGCGGACGCGTGCCGGGCTTGTAGCGCTTGGGCGCGCCGGGGTCCGCTACGACAGGTTTCGCAGCCGGCTTGGCAGCCGCAGGCTTCTCGATAGGCTTGGGGGGAGTCGCCTCCCCGCTGGACACGCTATCGTCGGGTCCGAGATCGGTGACGAGCGCGCTGACACCGCCTGGCGATCGCGCCGTTGCGGGCGCGTCCTCGTCCGGTACAGAGTCCTCCTGAAGAGTGGCAGGCTTGTCATCGGCCGGCTTGCTCGCCTCGCCCGCTCCGACCAGCGGCCCCAGCGCCATGCCGAGCCGCGAGAGCTGCGCGACCATCACCCCGTCCACTGCGGGTGCGATCTCGGACGTCTTCATGCGCATGAAACCGCCGACGACATAGTCCATCATGATGCGCGTGCCGCCCTTGACCGGCGTTAGCGTGAAGGTCAGCGCGCCGGTCACCGCTTCGCCCTGCAACGGCCCCAGCCCGCCGGACAGACGCAGCAGCTTGCCCGGATCGACATAGAGGATCTGCATATGCTGCACGCTGCCGCGCAGCGTCCGCTGCGGTGCGCCGCTTTCGGTCGTCGCCTCATTGGGGATCAGTTCACAGAAACAGCCGCCCGCCTGCGCATCCATGTACAGATTCTCGGCATTGCCGGTCCATGTGTGATCCTTGTCCCACCATTTGGCGGGTGTCCGCAGCATGGCGAAGGTCGCATCAGGATCGGTGGAGACGGTGACGCTGTGCTGGACGACAAAGCCGTTATCGGCCTGCTGAACAATCTCGGCCCGGGCAGGCGTGACGACGGCCAGCGTGGCGGCGAGTGCGGCAAAAGCGGTGCGCATGGAAAATCCCCTCGATCAGCCGCACAGCCATGCCGCCGAAAGCGCGCCGGGGCAAGTGGGGGCATAGGCAAGCCCCTCACCCGATTGTCAGGATCACGCCAGGACGTGATCGGCGACAAAGCCGTTGCGCTGGCGCTCGAAGCCGAAATTGCTGGTCGGGCCATGGCCGGGCACGAATACGGTGTCATTGCCCAGCGGCCAGAGCTTCTGGGTGATCGAATCGATCAGGTCCTTGTGATTGCCGCGCGGAAAGTCGGTGCGGCCGATCGAGCCCTGGAACAGGACATCGCCGACGATCGCCAGCTTCGAAGGCGCGTGGTGGAAAACGACATGGCCCGGCGTGTGGCCGGGGCAATGGATCACGTCGAGCACCAGATTGCCGACGGTGACGGTATCGCCGTCCTTCAACCAGCGATCGGGCTCGAACACCGATCCGGCGATCCCGTAATTGCGGCCATCATCGTCGAGCCGCGAGATCCAGAACCGGTCTTCCTCATGCGGCCCCTCGATCGGCAGGCCCAGTTCCTTGGCGAGCGTGCCGGTCTCGCCGCAATGGTCGATATGGCCATGCGTCACGAGCAGCTTTTCCAGCGTTACCCCCGCCTGTGCCACCGCGGCCTTGAGCTTGGGCAGATCGCCGCCGGGATCGACCAGCGCGCCCTTCATCGTCTCAGTGCACCAGAACAGCGTGCAGTTCTGCTGCAACGGCGTCACCGGAATGATCGCAGCACGAAGCGGCGGCTGGGCGGGATTGGCGGATGCGTCGGTCATGTAAGGCTATGTGGCAAGGATGGCGGGAGGGTGCAAGTCAGTCGTCCTCGATAGACCAGAGCGGCGCATCCAGCGCCTTGGCAATAGCCCGGCGCAGCTTGGCCGTTCCGCGTGCTGCGCCGGATTCGATCTTGCTCAGCCAGACCTGGCTGCATCCTGACTTGGCGGCGAGGTCAGCCTGCGAGAGGCCGCGAAATTTGCGCCAGGCCGCGATCGGCGACAAACCATCGTTGAGCATCAAACCGACGACTTCACCGGGAACGCCCTGCTCGCCCTGGCGCATGCGTTCCAGTTGCAGGGTAGCGGCGATGACATCCTCGGCATCTTCGGCCAGTTCGCGCAGTCGCTCAAACTCGGCGGCGGTCAGCACGACCATCCTGGTGCCGTCGGGCGCGGTAAAATGCTGTGGTTCATATCCCATCACTGCACCTCAATCATAAGCACTGCCGCGCGACGCGACCCGCACCACATGAACCACAACCATGTCCTGGTTGAAGATCACGCGCCAATCGCCGACCCTCAAACGCCAGAGCCGCTCCTCGCCCCTGCAACCGCTTGACCTGATTGGTGAGGCTCGCTGGATCTTCGGCATATTGTGCAACCTTTGCCTAAATGCGTTTCGCCGTCGCGTTGTCGATCGACCGCAACGTCTTCAGTGCATCCCGGGCGTAGATGATCTGCCGCACGAAAGCGATCTATAACAAATCGTACAGAAATTCAATAACGGATCGTTTAAACCCGCCGCCCTGCCCAGATCACGTGGCCCACGATATGCACGCTCTCCGGCGCGACATCGGGATAGCTGGGGTAAAGCGCGTTGTCCGAGGTCACCGACAGCCGCCCGTCGGGACGAAAGGCGAGCCGCTTGACGATCAGCGCATCGTCCATGCGCAGCACGTGGATCCCGTCGCGGCGGCGCGCGGCGGTGCCGCCGTGCATCGCGACCAGGATGTCGTCGCCGTCGTTCAGCGTCGGCGCCATCGAATCGCCCTCGACGCGGATCATCGTCACCGCGTCCGACCCGGCACCCAGCCGCCGCAGCCACGCTTCGTCGAACGCGATCTCGGCGACCGGGGCTTCATCGTCCGCCAGCGCGCCGGGGCCGGCCGATGCGCCGACCGCCAAGCGCGGGATCAGGCGCATGCGCGCGGGCAAAGTCCGGTGCGGCTGGCTGACCCGCACGGGTACGCGCCCTGCCCTGCCGGGCCTCGTCTGCACCTCGTCGTCGGGCGCACCGAGCTGCGTCTCGCTCACACCGAAGAACTGCGCCAGGATGCGTCGGTCGCGCTCGTCGAGCCTTTTGGGCGTGCCGCGCTTGATGAACTGCTGGATATAGGCCGGGTTCTTGCCGAGCAGCTGCGACACCCCGGCAAAGCTCGCCCCACGCGCCGCGATCAGCCTTTCCAGCATCTGGCGAACATCCTGTTCCATAATGGACATATAGCATCGCGCAGGAATTTCTCAAGGATATTTCCTACATCTTACGAATCGCTTATAGGAATATTCCTACGAACATCCTGCGGGCCGTCGCCCGCATCGAGACGCGAAGGAGAATGCGATGCCGCTGCTGCGCCTGGTTGAAATATTCCTGCGCGAAACGGGAATGCCGCGCACCCGCTTCGGTCGCCTGTCGGCGGGCGATCCACGTCTGGTCGATGACCTGCGCCGGGGCCGCGAGCCGCGCAAGGCCTTGCGGAATCGGATAGAACATTTCATGAACATTTACCGAGAGGAGCAGGCATGATCCACCAGAAGATTCGCCACGACCCCGCCACCGCGCTGATCCGCGCGGTGCTCACCCTCGCATCCGGCGAGGCCGAGCTGCAAGAGCATCGCGGCACGAACTGGGCCAGCGCGACCTTTACCGGCATGCGCCATGTGATGCGCATCTCGCTGTCGGGTGAGGATGGCATCCGCACCGGCGAGTGGCTGGCGAGCGTCCTGCCGGAGCATGAATTCCGCATCGCCGGACATCTTGTCGCCGATATCGCGGTCAGCGCCGTCCACCGCCGCGCCGAGGGCAACCCTGCGATGACCCTGACCATCGAGGCTCTGACGGTCGAGGCGGACTGACGTCCGCCTCTCCCCTCTCCTATCGCTGAAATCGCTCGTTCGCTTATTGACCCCTGGCGGTCAACATCGCCGGGCGCGGGCCGAGCCAGTCGGCCATGGTCACCGTATCGCTGACCTTGTACGGGCGGCCCGCCTTGTTGAGGAAAAGCTTTTCCATCTCGCTGCGGGTGAACGGACGCGAGCCGAGGCGTCCGAAGATCGCCATCTGCCCGCCCGATTCATCGACCCCGCGGTCGCGGTCTAGCCCCTTGGCGACAGCGAGCGCCGCCGACGGGGTCTTCGCCCAGGCGATCAGTTCGGGCCTGGGATCGGGCGAGAAGCCGTAGAAATTGGGCTGGCTCGACGGCGAGGTCAGTTGCAGCACCTTCATCCCGTTGCGGCCATCGGCGACATAAGCGAACAGCGTCGCGTTGGTCGATCCGACGATCACATCCTCGGCATCGTTGAGAATGCCACCGGCGTTGTAGCGCATATATTCGCGCGGTGCCTCGGGATTGGTGATGTCGAGGATCACCAGACCGTCCTGCTTGGCGGCAACATAGGCGAAGGTGCGCGCGAGATAGAGCTTGCGCGCGTCGGCCAGCCGCACCGTGCCAGAGGGCACCGCCACAGGCGCTTCGAGCCGCGTGATGTCGAACAGCTTGATGCCATCTGCATCGGTCACCCAGAGATAGCGGAACTGCACCGCGCTCGCCCGCGCATCGGTGAGCGGCAGCACCGCCATCAATTGCGGGTTGAGCTTGCTGTAGTTATAATCGCGCGGCGGATTTGCCGGGATCGGGTCGGACAGACGCACGACCACGAGCCCGGCATCGGCGGTGATATAGGCATAATCGCCCGCCAGCGTGATATGCCGCGCACCCTTCAGCACATTGTCCGGGTTCCAGGTCAGCGTGCGCTTGAAGAAGTTGTTACGGAACTCGCCATCGGCCAGCGTGTCGATATTGACCGCGATCAGACCTTCGACGCTGTCAGTGACGAAGGCATAATGATAGACCGCGTGGAACGGCTGCTCCTGATTGGCCTCGCGCATTTCGGGCGTGTTGCGGCTTGGCGCGATCGGCTGGGTCGTCGCGATCGCCATGCAGGTCGCGTTGGTGGTCTTCACATGCGTGTCATGGCCGAGCGACGAGAATGGCGCGCGGATGATCCGCTCCGAAAAGCCCTTGTTGCCGATCGAGGCGATGTCATAGGCTCGGAAACCGCCCTTGCCTTCCGCGACGAACATGTACTCGCCCCGGTTCTGCAGGCAGTTCACGCGGCCATCGGTGCCCTGCACGACATTGGCGAACTCTTCACGCGCGTTGGTCTCGCCCGACAGGCCGTCGCTGAAGATCGGGCCGCGCGTCCAGTTCTTGAGCTCGCGGCCATTGTCCTCGACATGCTGCTTGTAGAAATCGGGATAGGCATAGCGGTGCAGATAGGAGCCGATGACCGCCTGCGGCTCGTCCCATTCGGTGACGCGCACCGCCTCGAACCCACCCTCGAGTCCGAACCAGCTGTTCAAGCCGACAAAATTGACGAAATTGGTGCCGAGCAGCAGCAGCTGCGCCATCACGGCATTGTTATCATTCGCCTCGCTGAGGTGACAGTCGGTGCACTGCTTGGTCTCGGTCTTGCGGACCGTGTGCGGGAAGTGCGGCGCGAACGCCTGGGACGAGAAGCCCGGGGCCGAGATCGGCGGCTGCTGCACATAGATGCGCTCGCGGTTGATATTGGTCGACGACAGGATCAGCGCCGAGGTCGAGCGAATCGGGGCGATGATATTGCCCTTGCTCGTCTGGTGACGACCGATCTGGAACATCTCGTCGCGCGCCACCTGCGGGTTGTAGGTCGCATAGTTGCGCGTCTCGTCTTCCTCGTATTTGTGGACCTTGGCCTTCCAGTTGGCCTCAATCGGCAGGTGGCATCCGCCGCACGAGGTCGTCCAGCTCAGATGGCAGGTGAAACACGCCATCTTGTCGGTATCATGCGCACGGTTCTCCTTCGAGACCGCAAGGCCGAAGCCGTATTTGCCGGTTTCTGCCCCGTCCTTCGCCATCAGCTTGGAGCGCGCCGCCTTGGGGTTGAAATCGGGGCTGTCGGGATTGACCGCATCCTTGACCAGGCTGACCTTCCACGACAGCTCGGGGTCGAGCACCGAGCGCTGGATCAGCACGCGCCGTCCGGTCGCATCCTTCATCCATTCGAAGCGGCGCTGGCCATCGGGATTACGGATCAGCGACAGGTTGTTGCCCTTGGGTCGCGCGGCGAGGTTCGAGGTGAACAGCGTCGGATAGGCATCCACCGTACCATGGCAGTCCTTGCAGCCGATCTCGACGGCATTGGCGACCTCGCCATAGATCAGGCCGTTGCCGTGCCCATCCTGGCTGAAATGGCAGTCCACGCACTGCATGCCGAGTTCGGCATGGATGTCCATCATGTGCACGGCCTTGCCCGGATTGGTGCCGACGGGAACGAACTTGCCCTCGCCCGCCTTGCGGAACTTCTCCGGATCGTCGGGGGAGACCATATTGGCGGTATCGGTGCCCCAGGTCGCCATGTTGCCTTCGGCGTCGAGCAGATTGCCTTTGCGGTCGCGCTTGAGGATCGCGCGGAAGTTCCAGCCATGGCCGTGATAATCGGCAAACTGCGTATCCTTGGCCTCGGTGTTGAGGTCATAGACGTTGCGCACGAAATCAAGATCCGACCACAGGCCGCGCGGCGATGCGCCCTCGGGATTGCGGTCGAGCGTCGCGCGCACTTCCTTGGCGGTGGGATAATGCTGCTTCTTGTAGATGCGCTGATAATCCTCTTCCGACATGCCCTCGGGCTTGGGCGCGCGGTTTTCTGGCCCCGGCCACAGCAGCGGCGCGTCGGATTCGTAATCCCACATCGTGTAGCCGAGATAGCTGTTCAGAAAGATGTTCGGCTGGTGCATGTGGCAATTCATGCACTGCGCGGTCGGGATCGCGCGGGTAAAGGCGTGCTTGAGCGGATGGCCCTTTTCCTTGAACGCGACCTTTTCGGCATGCCCGGCGTTCGCGCGACGGCCGTCGCCGCCACCGTGGCTCGATCCGTGCGCATCCGCACCTTCGGCGAGCGTGGTCCCGTGATCACCGCCATGACCGCCAGCGCCACCATGCTCCTCGTGATGCTCGGCCGCGTCATAATCGCCATAGCGACCGGGGCGCTTCTGTCCCTCGGTCAGGCTGTTGATCGTCGGGTCGTCGGTGATCGTCTGGCCGTCGCGGCCGTATTTGGCATAGACCAGGCTGTGGCGCGGTTCGCGGTCATTGGCGTAGACCACATGGCATGCCGCACAGCCCGAGGAGCGATAGTCGCCCGGCTGATCGTTGGTGCCCATCTGCCACAGGAACGGGTCATTGAGGCGGGTCTTGTGGATGTTCAGCACCGGAATCGCAACGCGCAGACCCGTGCCGGGGCCACGGTTCGACTGCTTGAGATCGGGACGACCCGGCTCTTCCAGGCGCTGGATGATGCCGACGCTGTTGGGCAGGCCGATTTCCGGAAAGGTCGGGTTGATGTTGCGGCCGCCGCGCTCGAACACGCGGAAGATATCGCCCGGCGGAATGATGTGCCAGGTCGGCAGCGGATACATGACCGGCAGCGCGCCGCGCGCCTTTTCCGCCTCGGTCACCGTGCCGTGCGCCGCGCCCGGCTCGGTCGCGGCCGACTTGATCATCGCCGGCTTGCCATCGCGGGTGAAGCTTTCGCCGAAGATATAGTTCTTGAACGGCACGATGCCGTTATTATAGGCCGCGCCGCCCCACAGCATCGCGCCCGTCGCCATCAGCGAGCGCTCGGACGCCTCGATGATCTCGATATGGCAGGCGCCGCAGGATTCGCGGACCACGCGGTAGTCCGACGGGTTGACGAAGCGGATGAACTCGGGCGCTTCCTTGGCGAGCAAAGCGTAAGAACGCTGCGGGTTGGCCGAGCTCGGCCATTTCCACGCCACCGGATATTTGGGCAGGACATGGCTCTTCATCAGCGCGTCCTGATAGGGCAGGCTTTCGCGGCCCCAGGCGTTGTCGCCCATCACCGTGGCATCGCCGCCATGGCAATCGGTACAGCCCAGCACCACGGCAGGCGAGGCATGCATCGTCTTGTGGTCGCTGGCGGTGTGGCAGGACTGGCAGCCTACGCTCTTGGCGTCAGCCTCGGCCCATTCCTGGTTCTCGGGCGCGGGCGGCGTGAAGCTGTACTTGACCTTCTGCGCTTTCTCCTTGCCCGATGCGAGCAGCTGATCGGCGGGAAGCGCAGCGAAGGTGACAAGCAGCAGGCTCGCCAGCATCAGCTTCCAATTGAAGGCGGGCAGAACGCCGCGCAGCCGGTCAGTACGCCAGGATCGCATTGAAAAGCACCGAATAAAAGAGGTCTGACTTGCCCGATTGGGTGAACAGGTCGCGGAAGCCGCGCGAGGGATCGAAGATCGCGCCCGACAGGCGGAACACCAGATTCTGGTTGGCATTGGGCCGCCAGATCGCCGCCGCCGAGACGTCCCAGCCGATCGATGCAGGCACCGTGCCTTCCTGCCGCAGCGCCTCGATCGTATCGGTCTTGTGGAACCACAGATGGTTCACGTTCGCCGACAATCGCGTCGTCGTGCTCAGGTCGAAATCCGCGCCCGCGCCGAGCAGCACCGTGCCCGGATTGTTGAAGTTGGACTGACCCTGTTCCTTGGACGAGCGCAGGTTGTTCAATATGCCGTTGCGCGTGTTCACGCCGACCGCGCGACCGCCGCCGGCAAACGGGATGACCTGGCGGATCCAGTAGCTGGTATCGGCCCCGGCAAAGATCGGGTTCTCGAAGATTGCGTCGAACCCGGCCTCGGTATCGTTATACGGATTGCCATCGCCGCTGGCGAACAGCCCCTGCAGGCGGAAGCGCGCCCAGTCATTGTCATAGCTCAGCTCCGCCGCGCCGAAATAGCTGCGGATATCGGCCTTGCGGCTGGTGAAGAAGCTGTTGCGGTCCTCGCCGAACGCGCCATAGGCCTGGCCGGTGATGTTGATCCGGCCGATGCGGCCATCGACCGCATAGCCCAGATACACGACATCATATTCCCGGCTGCGCAGGTCGCCGAGCAGCGCCGGGCGCACCGGGAAGCCGTTATCGTCGATCTTGAGCTCGCGCCCGCCCTCGCGGTTCATGTTGTACGTGACCGACACCTGGCTGGTCAGGCCGACCACCGGAAAGTCCTGCCGATAGACGTTGGCGAAGAACACCCAGTCGTCGCGCGGGCTGTCGACCACGCTGTTCAGGCCCGAATTGGTATCCTTTTCCAGCCGCCAGAACGCGCCCAAATTGAACTGGAAGCGGTTGTTGTCGCGGTTGCCGAACAGGCGGATGCCGAGCTGGTTGTCCTGGAAAAGGAAGCCGCGGAAATCGGCCTGCATCGGCTGAACGCCCGCGCGCAACGAGATGAAATCGTAGCGCGAGCTGTCATACTGGCCGAGGTGATAGTCGATGAACGCTTCCTGCACGCCCACGAAATGGTCGGTGCGGTGCGTCGGGCGCGAAGGCTCGACGAACAGGATGCGGCGTTCGTTGACATCGACATGGTTGACCTGTGCGGCGAGCACGAGCCGATATTCGATTGCGGGCGGCTTGTATGCGGTCTCGCCCTTGAGCAGCGAGAAGCCCGCAATCACCGTCTGCGCGACCACCAGCGAATCCGCCCGGCCGAACACGTCGAGGCTGTCGGGGCGCGCCGTGGTCTGCACGCCGACCGGTGTCGGGAAGCTGCGCGGCTCGATCACCGTGTCCGACACGACATTGGCGATGAAGAACCAGTCGTCCTCCTTGAGGAAGCTCGGGCGCTTGCCTTCGGGCAGCGGACGGTCGCCCTTCAGGACATTCTGGTGATAGGGGTCGAGCTTCGAGCGACAGACGTTAGACAGGTTCGGGTAGAGCCCGTAGATCGACTGGTCGCCGCCCTTGGTCGGGCAGAGCGAGGTGACGATGCGCCAGCGATCTGGCACCGGAAACTCGTCGGTCGGAAAGGCCTCGGGCGCAGGCGCACGCACCGCGCCGGGATTGTCCTGCGTGACCCGATCGGGCAGCTTTTTCTCAAGCCCCGGACGGCGGCGATCGTCGATCAGCGCCTCGTCGGCATCGATCGTTTCGGCATCCGGATCTGGCGCCGCTGGCGGCATCGCGCCGGGCGCCGGCGGCGCTTCCTGGTCCGCAGTGAGCAGCAGCTCGTCCTCGCCTGCCCCCCAGAAGAACAGGCTGTGATCCCCCGCCGTGCGCGGCGAGCTCAGCCTGTGCGGCGCCGGCACAACCGCTTTGCGGATCGGGCGCATGGCCGGTGCAGCCAGCTGCGGGGTCATCTCGTTCAGCGCGAGGCTCCGCCCCAGATCAGCTGCGATCAGTGCCGCGATGGCGGTTTGCGGTCCCTGTTGTGCGACAGGTTCGATCGCCGGATCGCCCACCACATCGCCAGTCCCGGCGAAAGCCACGATCGGGATAAGGGCGACGAGCGGCACGGTCATTTACAGACCCTCGCAGACATTCTGGGTGTTGGTATCGAGGAATGGCGCGAACGGGCAGCTGACATAGCGCAGCCGCACCTGGGCGCTGCCGACATTAACCACGATCCGGTCTGCGCGGATATCCTTGGGCGCATTGCCGATGCCGCCGCCCCGTAGGCCGCCATTGTTGAGGCCCAGGAAGCTGACCATGTCGTCCTGGTCGATGCCGTCGCCCGAAACCCCGATACCGCCGACTAGGGTGTTGCCGCGATAGATCGGTACCGATCCGGGGAATATCTGGATGCCGTTCTGCAGGCGGTTCTGCCCCTGCACCACGTCAGGCAGAGCGGTGCAACGCTGCGCGGTATCGGTGGGCGATGCGCCGGAGACGAACTGCGCGTGCTGGATGATGTTGGCGGCGATAAGCTGGACCTGCAGTCCGACAGCGAACGGGTTGAAATCCTCGATCGGGCGCGAGAACGGCCCCGGCGGTCGGCCAAGCTCGCCATCGGGGAAATAGGGCCGCGACAGATTGCCATTGGCACGGTCCGAAAAGGCGGTCTTGCCGGTCAGCGCCTGCGGATCATTGAGGAATGTCCGCACCGCCTGCACGAACGGCGCGACGCCGCCGCCCGCCGACAACAGGTTGGACGCCGCCACGGAGTTGGAGAAGAACGCTGCAGTGCGCGCCTTTTGCAGCGACACATCGGTCCCGAAAATCGGCGCATCGGGCGACCGGACGATGCCCAGCACCTGGCCGTGCGTATCGACGATCGAGATGGTCGCCTGCATGCGGCTGTCGAGCGGGCGCCGGATCTGCGCGCGCGCGCGGGTCAGCACGGTGAACGCCTCTTCCAGCACCGCGCGCACTTCGGCTGCGGTCAGCGGCTGCGTGACTGAAGTGGCATCGGTTCCCGCGCGGATCGGGAAGCGCGGATTACCCGATCCGTCGGTCAGGATGAAGGCATCGGTATTGCTGAACTCGGCCGCGCGCGCGGCGCGGATGCCCGAGGCTTCGGTGCCATAAGGCGTGCCCGCGATGATCGCGGCATTGGCATAGCCGCGCACCGCGATCAGGCTGCCCGCACTGCCGTTGATGGCTGCGAAATTGGTCGAGAGCGGGCCGATATCGCTGGCCTGGATATCGCTGAAGCGCAGCGTCGTTCCGTCCACCGTGATGCGGTCAGCGCGGATCGCTTCGGGCGCAGCAAAGCCCTGCGTCCCGGCAAAAGCGATCGCCTCTTCAGAATCGATGTCGCGGTCGAGGATATTAGGGTCGAAGCCGTAATCGCCATCGCCCATCACGCCGATCGCGCCGACGACCACGCCGTTCTTGTACAGCGGCAAGCCGCCTGCATCCGCCGCCAGACCCAGCGGCGAGCGCTTGGGACCGATGAACGCGCTGGCTCCGCCCGCCGCCTGGAAGCGGGCATTGAGGTCCGAGCAGGGCAGCTGGCTGAATTGCACCCCGAACAGCGGGCCGCTTTCCAACCCCCGGGTCGACGGCGCGGGCGGGAAATGCTGCTGGACGATCTGGCTCGCCGTGCGGGTCGAAAAGGCATTGCCGCCGCTCGACAGATAGGCGCCGGTAACCGCCTTGGCGATCGAGGCCATCTCGGCGGGCACATCGAGCCCCTGCGCATCGACGAACGGATTGTTGAGCCCGGCTTCGGTCATCGCGCTGGTCCGCGCGGTGGCGCGCGCGCCGTTCATCCGGAACACCGCCAGCACATTGCCTACGCGGTCGACCACCGTGATCACGGACGGCAGATTGCGCCTCTGCGCCTCACCCACCGCCTGGGCGATGATGGTCTGGACCTCGGCCACGGTGAGCGCTTCCTGCGCTGGCGCGGTAAAGTTGCCACCCGCGGGCGGCGGAGTGGGATTGGGCGTGGGCGTCGGGCTGGGCGCAGGCGTGGTGCCGCTGCTGTTGCCGCCCCCGCAAGAGCTCAGCACCAGCGCCATTGCTGCCAGCGATGCCGTAACCTTGCCAATCCGCATCATGCGTTTCTACTCCGCCCGGATGCGACCCGGCCCGACATCACGAAACTGAACTCACCAAAACGTCCCACCTTGGTCATCTCCCTGCCCGGCCGGCCTTATTGCAGCGACCGGATGGTCCGCACTGCGCCCCCCAGCGCCCGGCGGAATTCGAGCGGCTTGTAACCATTGGGCTCAGCCACGGCGGCATAGGCCTGGTTGATCTGCGCCCTGAGCGACGTCGCGGCGCCGCCCGATACCTGGCCCTGGTTCACCAGACCGCTGAGCAGCGTATCCACCGCCATCACCGCCTGCACGCTGCCCTCATAATCGGTATAGCGCGGGCTGATCGCCTCGCTGGCGATCGCCTCCATGATCGAGAAGGTCTGCGCGCGGGTGAAGTCGCTGCGGCTGAACTGATCGGCCAGCGCCATCGCGGTCTGCCGGAGCCGGTTCGCGGCCTCGACCGCCGGGGCGCGACCCTGCGCCATCGCGGCATGGAAGGCGCGCGCCTGCTGCTCGTACTGCTGCGCCATTCCGGGCGCTGCGATCCGCACCGCCGCCGAGAGCATGATCATGTTCTCGTCATTATAGGGCGGCATGCCGGTCGGGATCGGACGGCCCGGATTGCTGAGCTTGGTCGGACGCGCATCCTCTTCGTCATAGATGCGGCGGTGGCAGCTATGGCAGTCGAAGAAATAGAATTCGGGGAAGACACCCTCCTGGCCGATGCCCGGCTTGCCGAACAGGCTCAGCGAGCGTTCCAGCGCGATCGCCTGGCCCACCGCCCACATGCGCATGCTGTTGGTCTTGCCCTTGCGCTGACGGTAGTCGGCGTCCTCGTCATGGTGCTGGGTTAGTGTCGAGAACAGGTCAAGCTCGAACGAGATGCGCGGGTGACCCGCCGCCATGATCCGGTGGTTGACGAACTGCCCCGGCGCATCGTTGCCCAGATGGCAATCGAGGCACACGCCCGCGCGCGCCTGAGCGTTCTCGAGCGGAATCATGCCCTGAGCGACGTTGCGCGCGTGGCTGGTGCCGGTGGCATAATGGCTCGACAGCCAGCCCGATGCGGCGCCATGGCACGCTTCGCAGCTCACGCCGTCATTGACCTGGAAGCGCGGCCCCTTCGCTGCTGCCGGGGTCGAATGGCATCCCAGGCACATCGCGGCCGAACGCGGATCGCCGATGCCCAGCTTCTTGCCGATGGCGAGGCTGCGCGGTTCGCCCAGAACGCGAAAAGCGCGGCTGTGCGCCCCGCCCGGGGTCGATTCTTCCTGCCAGCGCCACAATTCGTCCTGGCGCACCACCTCACCATCGGCCTCGTTGCGGCCATGGCAGGTCGATCCCGCACAGCTGCCCACGCCCATATGCGTGCCGCGCGCGGCAGCGCTCGCCGCCTGCGCCTCAAGCCGCTCAGCGGCTGCGAAATTCGCGATGAAGAAAGCGCCGATCGCCACGGCAAGACAGGTCACGCCCGCAATCGCGGCACGGATTCCACCCAAGCGTTGAACGGCCAAGAGCCATGTATTGTGCATCGTCGCTTTTACCCCCGGCTCCATGCGGAACCGGCCCCCGATAGACTAACGATGCGACCCCTTAGTCTTGTCTTGCGGTCTCTTATCGCCGGTTCGTCCAGCAGTTTCAAGGCAATCCTTCAGGCGCCGCCGCAAAAATCTGTGGCCATCGGCAAGCCTCGCTCTCCCCCCGCACTGCTTGTCGCAGCGCAGCATCTTTGCCATGGTGATCCGCAGATCAGGGAGGACGTGAATGACGCTCGGCTTGGGATTCGCAAATGGCGCATGGCTCGGGCATCTGTCGTTCATGATCCTGGCGATCGCGCTGATCGCTCCGCCCATGCCGTGGATGCGAGTCGGCATCGTGCTCTCTGCCCTGGCCGGGCTCGGCTACGCGCTGGGGTTTGCCAATGATCTGGGCCTGGCGCTGTGGTTCCTCGTGCTTCTGGTCATCGGCGCATCGATGCTGCTGCGCTATCTGATGGCGGAGCGCGGTTCGCGCTTTTCTGCCGAGGAAGAGGCGCTGCGGGCGAGCTTCATGGGCGACATGACCCGCGCTGGCGCCCGCCATCTGATGGACCAGGGCAACTGGATCACCGGCCGGGCCGGCGAAGTGCTGATCAACGAGGGCGAGGCGATCAGCCATTTGTTCTATCTCCATGACGGCCAGGCAGAGATCACGCTGCACGGCGCACATGTCGGCAGCGTCACCAGCGGCGACCTGATCGGCGATGCGACCGCATTGAGCGGAGAGCCTGCGACCGGCACGGTCATGCTTGCCACCGATAGCCGGTTCTGGTGCGTCTCCGCGCCCAAGCTGCGCCAGTATCTCGAGCTTCACCCGGACGCGCGCACGGTGATCGAGCGCCAGATCAACCAGGCGCTCGAGGGCAAGCTGCGGGCTGCGAATGCGGCGCTGGCGGGGGGCTAAAACGCCGCTCCGGTCGCAGAATAGCTGTCGTCACCCCCGCGAACGCGGGGGTCCCGCTAAGCCGCAAGCCGCTCGCCGAAGCGGGATTCCCGCGTTCGCGAGAATGACGGGAAATGCGGGATGAAACTGGGGCCTATTGCTGCGGTTCGAGCACCTGGCCGATCACGTGGACCATGCCGTTGCTGGCAGCCAGATCCGCCTGCTGGATCGAGCCGACATCGCCGCTGGCATCGGACAGCCGCACCTGATCGAGCTCGATCGAGGCGTTGATCTTCTCGCCCTGCAACGTGGTCAGCTCGATGCTGCCGCCCTTGTCGCCAATCTGCTTGCGCAGGTCCGCAGCCGTGAGGCGACCGGGGATGATGTGATAGTTGAGCATCGCTGCCAGCCTCGCCTTGTTTTCGGGCAGCAGCAGGTCGGCAAGCGCATCGACACCCAGCTTGTCGAACGCCCCGTTGTCGGGAGCAAAGAGCGTCATCGGCTTGTCTGCCGCCAGCGCCGCGCTCAGCTCGGCCGCCTTGATCGCACGAGCAAGCGTCGAAAGGTCTGGATTGCGCAGCACGACCTCATCGACGCGAAGGATAGCATCAGGCTCGTCTGCAGCCGCTTCCTTGACCTCGAGGCTGGCAGGATCGACCCGCTTGACCGGATCGCCACCGCCATCATGGCTGCCACAGCCCGCGACCATCAGGGTGAGCGCGGAAAGGGATGCTGTGGCAATCAAACGCATGTCGTTCTCCAGAATATCGCGTGCGGTCAGGCGTCGTCCGTCTTGTCCATGAAGACGAAGTCGCGCTCCATGCTGAGCATATGGGCACCGCCATCGACGAAAAGCAACTGGCCGGTGATCGCAGGCTCCTGCGCCAGATAACGCACCGCGCGCGCAATGTCTCCCGGCGCGGACAGACGATGGAGCGGCATGCGCGCGGCGAGCCGCTGCATCTGCGCATCGTCATAATCGCTGGTGGCGAGCGTCAGCCCTGGCGCCACGCCATTGACCCGCGCCTTTGCGCCGAAAGCCCGCGCCAGCGTGCGGATCGATTCGGCCAGCGCCTGCTTGGACAGCGTGTAGCTCAACTGGTCGCCATTGGGGTTGCGCACGCGCTGGTCGATGATCTGGACGATCGCCGGGGTCACGCCCTCGCCCGCTGCCGCAACCACCGCGCGGGTCAGCAGCATGGGCGCGAACAGGTTCACCGCGAAATGATCGGCCAGCATCTGCGCCGACATGCTCTGCCAGTCGTCATATTCGAACAGCGAGGCATTGTTGACCAGCAGGTCGGGCGCGCGGCCGAAATGCGCGATCACCCGCTCGACAAGCCGTTGCGAGGCATCGCAATCGGCCAGATCGGCGGAGAAACCGTGCCACTCGGTTTCCTGCTCTGCCAGGGTCTCGGCGAGCTCGGGTTCCGGCGTCAGGTCGCTGCGACCGTGCAGCGCCAGCGCATAGCCCGCGCGCGCCAGCTCCATCGCGATGGCCGCACCCACCCGGCGAAAGCCGCCGGTGACGAGCGCCAGCGGGGCCGGGTTGCCGCTCACCGGCGGGTCCGGGTGAGCGTGATGCCGATCGATTCGCCCGCTTCGGCGATCGCCAGCTTGATGATCTTGACCTTCAGCCGCCGGATGCGCGGGTCCTGCAGGAACAGCGTCTCGATGACATGATCGGCCACCGCCTCGATCAGCGTGAAATGCACGCCTTCGGGCAGGGCCGTCGAGGCGGCGTGCTTGAGGTCCATGTAATTCTTTGACGCGCTGAGCGGCGTGTTGGGCGCATAATGGTCCTCGGCGAGCATCTCCGCCCAGATGGTGAAGCGCAGCGGCTGGGGCAGCTTGGTCTCTTCCGAATAGATGCCGGTCAGAACGTTGACGTCGAAATCGGCGACCTCGAGGATCAGGCTATCGGGTTGGGTGTCGGTCAAATGCTGGGCCTGTTCTAGTATATCTTCATCGTCACCCCCGCGAACGCGGGGGTCCCGCTTGTTTCTTTCCGTCGCAGCAGAAGCGGGATTCCCGCGTTCGCGGGAATGGCGAGGGGAATTTCACCTTTCCCGCGCGTTGGCAAATTGCGCAGCGCAGCGCAAGTGTTTCAACCGTTGGACCAGCGCGCGAAGATCGCCGTCGGCAGCAACCGCCCGCCCGATTGCTCGCGCACCGCCAGTTCGCCGATCTCGATCCGGCCCGGCAGATCAGCGAAATGCGCCGCTAGCAGCTCGCCCAGCGCCAGCGCCGACATGCGCACCGCATAGACCGTCAAGAACAGGCACGACGAGCGCTCATCGAGCAGCCTGCGGCAATCGGCGATCAGCGCGGGCAGATGCTCTTCCAGCTTCCATACCTCGCCTTCGGGTCCGCGCCCGAATTTGGGTGGGTCGAGCAGGATCGCGTCATAGCGCTTGCCCCGGCGCACCTCGCGCGCGGCGAACTTGACGCAATCATCGACCAACCACCGCACCGGCAGGTCTTCCATGCCCGAAAGCGCGGCATTGGCGCGCGCCGCCGCGACCGATTTCTTCGATGCATCGACATGGGTGAGCTCCGCCCCGGCCGCCGCCATCGCCAGCGTGCCCACGCCGGTATAGCCGAAAAGGTTGAGCGCCCTGGCCCGCTCCTCGCCCTTATGGGCAGCGATATGCCCGCGCAGCCAGCGCCACACCGGGTCCATGTCCGGGAAGAAACCCAGATGCCGGAACGGGGTGTTGAGCGCGGTCAGCCGCACCTCTTCCCAGGCGAGCGGCCAGCCCTCGCGCGGAACACTGGCTTCCAGCTGCCAGCGCCCGCCGCCATCCTCGTCCGATCCGGGGATGAACGCGCCATCGGCGTCCCAATCGGCAAGGCTGGTCGGCCACATCGCCTGCGGCTCTGGCCGGATGAAGCGGTACGGCCCGTAAGCCTCGAACTTGCGCCCGCCGCCGCTGTCGATCAGCGTATAGTCGGCGCGCGGCTCGCCGATCATCAGCAGCGGTTGCGGGTCAAGCTCGGCCATGCGCGCGCGTCAGCCCTTGGCCGGGACCGCGCGCTCGGCGATATAGTCGCGCACCGTGATATAGTCGCCGGGCAGCTTGTCGAATTTCTCGGCACGCTCGAACAGGTCGCCGACCCGCGCGGGCAGGCGCGGGCGCAGGCCGGTCGCACGCTCCACCGCATCGCGGAACTTGCTGGGGTGCGCGGTGGCGAGCGTGACGCAGGGGATCGCGCGGTCGATCGTGCCGGCATCCTGCAGGCGGTGGGCAGCGCCCAGGCCGATCGCGGTGTGCGGATCGATCATCTGCCCGGCCTCGTCCCAGGCGCGGCGCATGGCGATGCCCATTTCCTCCGGGTCAATTCGCGCGCTCGAGAACAAGGCCTCGGCACCCGCGCGCATCTCGGGCGAGAGCTGCATCGCCTTGCTGGCTTCAAAGCCCTTCATCCGTGCGGCGGTCAGCGCGCCGTCGCGGCCTTCGAGATCGAACAGCAACCGCTCGAAATTCGAGCTGACCTGGATGTCCATCGAAGGGGCGGCGGTCGGCGTGACGCTGCCGGCGGAATAATCGCCCACGCTGATCGCACGGTGGAGGATGTCGTTGACATTGGTCGCGACGATCAGCCGCGCAACCGGCAGACCCATCTGGGCAGCCACATAGCCCGCGAACACATCGCCGAAATTGCCGGTCGGTACCGAAAAGGCGACCGGGCGGTGCGGGGCGCCCAGCTGCAAAGCGGCGGCGAAATAATAGACGATCTGCGCCATCAGCCGCGCCCAGTTGATCGAATTGACCGCCGATAGCGTGAACCGTCCGGCAAAATCCGGATCACCGAACATGCGCTTCACCATTGCCTGGGCATCGTCGAAGCTGCCATCGATCGCGATATTGTGCACGTTCGGTGCCAGCACCGTGGTCATCTGCCGCCGCTGCACGTCGGACACGCGGCCATCGGGGTGGAGCATGAAGATATCGACATTCTCGCGCCCCGCCACCGCGTCGATGGCCGCAGAGCCGGTATCGCCCGAGGTCGCGCCGACAATGGTCAGATGCGTGTCGCGGTTCGACAGGAAACGTTCGAACAGATGGCCGAGCAGCTGCAGCGCGACGTCCTTGAACGCCCGCGTGGGACCATGGAACAGTTCGAGCAGCCAGTTGCTCTCATCGACCTGGGCGAGCGGGGTGACCGCCTTGTGCGAAAAGCGCCCATAGGCCGCTTCGCACAGGCCGCGCAGCTCGTCCTCGGTCAGGCTGCCAGCGACAAAGGGCGTCATGATCCGCACCGCCAGCTCGACATAGGACAGCCCGGCCATGGCTGCGATCTCGGCATGCGTGAATTTGGGCCAGGCACGCGGCACGTACAGCCCGCCATCGCTTGCCAAACCTGCCAGCGTCACGCCCTCGAAATCGAGCGTCGCGGCTTCCCCCCTGGTGCTGATATAGTCCATGGGGTGGACCCGTTAGCGGTCCCTGCCCTTGCGCGCAACCTGCACGTTATGGCAGCCAGGCGATGATCAGTCCTCTTCCGGGCTCTCGTAGAACATCAGCACCGCCGGACCCTCGGGCGTTTCGATCAGGCCGTGCTCGACGAAACCGGCGTTGATATAGGCGTTGCGCGCCCGCTGATTTTCCGGATCAGGATCGATGCACAGCACGCGAACCCCTTGCGCATTGAGCTGCTTGGCCAGCATCGCCAGCAGCTTCGCGCCATGCCCCTTGCCGATCAGCGACGGCACGCCGATGAAGCAATCGACCGCACGCGCCCCCTGCGGCAGGTCCTGCAGGTGCTTTTGCGGCCAGGCATGAACCTCGAAATGCTGGATATAGGCGATCGGATGGCCATCGAGCATGCCGATCAGCTGGACCATGTCCGGATTGTCCATATCCTCCATGATCAGCGCAAGCTCGTGCTTGGGATCGCCCCACCATTGCTCGACCTCGGGGGTCTTGAGCCATTGCTCGATCAGCGGCAGGTCCGAATGGGTGACCCGGTGAAAGCCGTAATAATGTCCGCCCTGCATGGTCTCTCCTTGCGGCGTCATGCGGACGATGGGGATCGCGTCCGCCTTGCGACTGCCAGACCATATATAACGGCAGCAATGCCCGCGAATAAAAACCATTGTACGGCATAGGCCCAATGGTTGTTCGGAATATCCTCTGGCGAAGGCTTCTGAACGGCCTGCAGACCGGCGACCGGCGGTGCGGCGACGAGGCGGATCAGCGCGCTGCTGTCGGGCGCGATCATTCCGCTGACCTGCCCTCCCTTCCAGTCCGGGCTGTCAGGGCGCTGCGACCAGCCCGCTACCACCTGCGCCCCCGGCCCTTCGGCGCCGGTGCGGCACGAGGCGATATGCACCCAACCCGATGCGCCCGACGCGCTGCGCCCGCTTGAGGACCGCCAGTCCACCACTTCGAGGCAATTGACGCTGGAGGTGCGGTAGAGCGGCAGCGCTTGCGGATCAGGCACTGCCGGCCAGACGACCGGAGGCCTGTCCGCAGCGGTCCGGTACTCGGCAAGCAGCGCCTCTTTCCACGCCATGCGCTGGAGCTGCCAGACGCCGAGGCCGATCATGATGGCAATCGCGATGCCGACGATCAGCGTCGGCCAGAATGGCAGGCGCTTCATGGCCGGGTCTCGCCGCTGGTGTCGATGCGCCCTTCGCGCACCTCGGCGCGCGCCTCGTGGATCAGCATCGCCGCCTTGGACACCCGCAAGGACAGGATCACCAGCGCGAAGGTCAGCGGCACCCAGAGCAGGATATGCACCCAGAAGGGCGGGCTCGCCTGGACCTGCAGAACCACGGCAAAGGCGGAGACCAATGCGCCGATGACGAGAATCAGGAACGCTGCGGGGCCATCGCCGACATTATAGGAGGTGAAATCCTGCCCGCAGGCGCGACAGCGCGGGGCGTAGCGAACCCACCCGGCAAACAGCGTGCGCGCGCCGCAGGACGGGCACTCGCCGGTGAGCGCGGCCTGGATCAGCGGCGTTTGCGAGGCCGTGCCCTCAGGCACGTCCCATACACCAGGGGTCGGGGTTCCAGTCCACCGGCGGCGTCGCCAAGCCCGGATGCGGGAACTGGTGCTTGAAGGTGAAGGCGTGCGGACTGGGACCGAAACGGTCGATCCGCCACAATGCGGCCAGCCCTTCATCGACGCTGGGAACATGCCCGGCGGGCACCCACCAGAGCGCCTGATAGGCGCTGTCCATGCGCTCGATCCATTCGCGCCGCCGCGCCATCACCGGCGTGTGCGCGCTACGATAGACGAATTCGAACAGGCTCGCCGGATCGCGCCAGACCGACATGTTGACCACGAAACGCAGATCGGGGGTCGGTTGCAGGTCCACGGCATTGCCGCTGTCGCTCTGCAACCGCCAGATATAGCCGTCCGACTGTTCGGCAATGGCATTGATGCCGTCGAGCATCCCCATGAAACCGGCGACCGCCGGGTCATCGGGATGCGCGATCAGCCTGGCGACATTGATCTGGGCGATATGCCAGCCGGGCTGATCGGTCATCTCGTCCACTCGCGATTATCAGTGGGTTGCAGCGCCCCAGCCACCCCAGACATAGATGACCAGGAAGAGGAACAGCCACACCACGTCGACAAAGTGCCAGTACCAGGCAGCGGCTTCGAAACCGAAATGCTGCTTGGGGGTGAAGTGGCCCTTATAGGCGCGGACCAGGCAGACGATCAGGAAGATCGTGCCGACCAGCACGTGGAAACCGTGGAAACCGGTCGCCATGTAGAAGGACGAACCATAGTTCAGGTCCTTGAACGGGAACGGTGCGACCGAATATTCATAGGCCTGCACGCAGCTGAACACGACGCCCAGGATGATCGTGAGCCACAGGCCCTTGATCAGGCCGTCGCGGTCGCCGTTGATCAGCGAGTGGTGCGCCCAGGTTACCGTGGTGCCCGAGCAGAGCAGGATCAGCGTGTTGAGCAGCGGGAGTTCGAAGGCGTTGAGCACTTCGACGCCCTTAGGCGGCCACACGCCGCCGATCACGTCTGCGGTCGAGGGGAAGAGCGAGAAATCGAACCACGCCCAGAACCAGCCGACGAAGAACATCACTTCGGAGGCAATGAACAGGATCATGCCATAGCGCAGGTGAAGCTGCACCACCGGGGTGTGGTCGCCGGCATGGGCTTCCTTCACCACCTGCGCCCACCAGCCATACATCGTGCCGATCACACCGGCGGTGCCGGCGTAAAAGACGATGCCGGAGGTATCCATGCTGTGCATCCACAGGATGGCGCCCACCGCCATGACGAGTGCCGCCATCGATCCGGCGAACGGCCAGATGCTGGGGGGAAGAATATGATAATCGTGGTTCTTTGTTCCGGCCATCTCTCTGGTCCCCGTCGTCCCTTAACGTCTTGAACTAAGCCCTTAACTGCCCTTTTTCGCCTGGTCCAGCGGGTAAAAGGTGTAGCTGAGGGTAATCTCTTCGATATCCTTGGTGTCCGGATCGGTCAGGATCGCGGGATCCACATAATAGATCACCGGCATCCGCACCGTCTGCCCAGGCTCCAGCGTCTGCTCGGTAAAGCAGAAGCACTGCACCTTGGCGAAATAGCGGCCGGCCTGGGTCGGCGTGACGTTGAACGTCGCGGTCCCGGTCACCGGCTTGCTGGAAAGGTTGGTCGCGGTGAACGCGGCCATGTCGCGCGCGCCGATCGTGATCTTCTCGGTCGTGTTCTCGGGCTTGAAGCGCCAGGGCAATGCCGACGACACGTTCGAATCGAAACGGATGGTGATCGGCTTGTTGGTCACCGCAATCTTGTCGGCGGCCGCTTCGCTGACCTTCATCGTCGTACCGCCAAAGCCCGTCGCCTCGCAGAAGATGCGATAGAGCGGCACGGCTGCATAGCCGAGGCCCAGCATCCCGATGGCAAGGCCCAAAGCGATGATGCCTGCGCGCCGGTTGCGGCGTGCAACATCGGGGCTGATCGCGGCGCTGCTCATCCCCACACCCCGATCTTCACGATGGTGATGACATAGAAGAGCACGCACAGGGCGACCAGGATTCCCGCCATGAACAGCGCACGGCTGCGCTGGCGCGCCCGCAATTGCGCGAGCACTTCCGGATCGTTGAAATCAGGCGCGGGGCGATCGGTCATGCCGCAATCGCCGGAACCACCGCGCGGTCAACGACCACGGCGGCGAAGATCAGGAACAGATAGACGATCGAATAGGCGAACAGCTGCTTTTCGGGCTTGAGCGCATCGCCCTCGCCTGCGGTGCGAAAACCGACACGCGCGGCGAGCGCGACGAAGATCGCCGACAGCACGAAGGCGCCGATGCCATAGGTCCAGCCGACCAGGCCGAGCGCGGCGGGCGCCATCACCGTCGCCAGCAGCACCAGCGAATAGCCGAACACCTGATGCCGCGTCGATTTTTCGCCCGCGACATTGGGCATCATCGGAATGCCAACGCGCGCATAGTCCATCTTCACGAACAGCGCGAGCGCCCAGAAATGCGGCGGCGTCCAGAAGAAGATGATCGAGAACAGCAGGATCGGCAGCATGGTGACATCGCCGGTCACCGCCGCCCAGCCGATTACCGGCGGGAATGCCCCTGCCCCACCACCGATCACGATGTTCTGCGGCGTATTGGGCTTGAGCCAGATCGTGTAGATCACGGCATAATAGAAGACCGAGAAGGCAAGGATCGCAGCCGCCAGCCAGTTGACCGCCAGCCCCATGATCACGACCGAAAAGCCCGAAAGCGCCAGGCCGAACTGCAGCGCCGCCTCGCGGTCCATGCGGCCGGCGGGGATCGGACGGTTGGCGGTGCGCTTCATCAGCGCATCGAGATCGGATTCGTAATATTGGTTGAGCGCGGCAGCCCCGCCTGCCCCCATCGCGATGCAGAGGATCGCGACAAAGCCGATGACCGGGTGGATGCTGCCGGGCGCTGCGAGCAGACCGCACAGCCCGGTGAACACCACCAGGCGGATCACGCCCGGCTTGGTCAGCGCCCAGAAATCGCGCCAGTGCGCAGGCATGAGCACACCCGGCTGGGCGGTCATGGCGGCGCTCTGGCCCTGAACTGGCGATACAGCTTCGGTCATGCTCATGTCACTACCCATATGGCAAACCCCTCGCCGTCAGGCCGAGGGGTGCCGGGCCGGATGGGACGCTGTCCCGGTCCGGCCCTGTCAGCGGTGCAACGCTGCTGCGGTCACTTGATGACGGGCAGCGTTTCGAACTGGTGGAACGGCGGCGGGCTGGACAGGGTCCATTCCAGCGTCGTGGCACCTTCGCCCCAGTAGTTGCCCTCGGCACGACGGCCAGCAACCAGCGCATAGGCGATGTTGATGAAGAAGATCAGCATGCCGGCGGCCATGATGGCGTAACCCAGCGAGGCGATCTCGTTCCAATAGGCAAAGGCTTCCGGATAGTCGGGGTAGCGACGCGGCATGCCCTGACGGCCCAGGAAGTGCATCGGGAAGAACAGCACGTTCACGCCGATGAAGAACACCCAGAAGTGCAGGTGGCCGAGCGCTTCGCTATAGTGACGGCCGCTCATCTTCGGGAACCAGTAGTAGAAACCGGCGAAGATCGAGAACACCGCACCCAGCGAGAGCACATAGTGGAAGTGCGCGACCACATAATAGGTGTCGTGCAGGTTGTCGTCGACGCCGCCATTGGCGAGCACGACGCCGGTCACGCCACCAACCGTGAACATGAAGATGAAGCCGAGCGCCCAGACCATCGGGGTCTTGAAGGTGAGCGAACCGCCCCACATCGTCGCGATCCACGAGAAGATCTTGATGCCGGTGGGCACCGCGATGACCATGGTGGCAGCGGTGAAGTACATCTTCATGTTGACCGACAGACCGACGGTGAACATGTGGTGCGCCCACACCACGAAGCCGACGACGCCGATGGCGACCATGGCATAAGCCATGCCGAGATAACCGAACACGGGCTTCTTCGAGAAGGTGGCGATGATGTGGCTGATCATGCCGAAACCAGGCAGGATCATGATGTACACTTCGGGGTGACCGAAGAACCAGAACAGGTGCTGGTACAGGACCGGGTCACCACCGCCAGCGGCGTTGAAGAAGGCCGAGCCGAAATTGCGGTCGGTGAGCAGCATGGTGATGGCAGCGGCCAGAACCGGCAGCGAGAGAAGCAGCAGGAACGCAGTGACCAGCATCGACCACACGAACAGCGGCATCTTGTTGAGCGTCATGCCCGGAGCGCGCATGTTGAAGATCGTGGTGATGAAGTTGATCGCACCCAGGATCGACGAAGCACCGGCAAGGTGCAGCGACAGGATCGCAAGGTCGACGGCCGGTCCGACCGAACCGCTGGTCGAAAGCGGCGCATAGACCGTCCAGCCGGTGCCCGCACCCAGACCCGAACCACCGGGCACGAAGGTCGAGCCGAGCAGCAGCAGGAAGGCCGGGATGAGCAGCCAGAACGAGATGTTGTTCATGCGCGGGAACGCCATGTCCGGCGCGCCGATCATGATCGGAACGAACCAGTTGCCGAAGCCGCCGACCATGGCGGGCATGACCATGAAGAACACCATGATCAGGCCGTGCGCCGTGATCAGCACGTTCCACATGTGATAGGCCTGATCCAGGGTCGCTTCGCTGCCCTGCATCATGGTGGCCCAGCCCTGCAGATACTGCACGCCGGGTTCGGCGAGCTCCATGCGCATCAGGCCGGAAATGGCACCGCCGATGATCCCCGCGACGATCGCGAAGATCAGGTACAGCGTACCGATGTCCTTGTGGTTGGTCGACATAAACCAGCGCTGGAAAAACGCGGGCTTGTGATCGTCATGTGCATGATCATGGTCATGCAGATCGGCCGGGTTGGCGGCAATCGTGGTCATGGTCTTGCCCTGTCCTTACTGAGCGGCAGCGGGAGCGGCGGCGGCTGCGGCCGCGCCCTGCGCTGCGGAAGTGGTGGTGGCGGCTGCAGGCGCAGCGGCGGGAACGGCGGCCGGAACAGCAGCGGCGGCAACTTCGTCACCCTTGACGGTGCCACCCTGCGAACGGACCCATGCATCGAACTTGGCGCGCGGGAGCGCCTCGACGGCGATCGGCATGAAGCCGTGGCGGGCGCCGCACAGTTCCGAACACTGGCCGTAATAGACGCCGGGCTCCTTGATGGTCAGCATCTTCTCGTTCGAACGACCGGGGACGGCGTCCATCTTGAACCAGAGCGACGGCACCGCGAAGCTGTGGATCACGTCCGATGCGGTGGTGATGATGCGGATCGGCTCGCCGGCGGGAACGACCATGCGGTTGTCGACTGCAAGCTGGTGCGGCTCACCGCGCTTGGCGGCTTCGGCTTCATCCAGCATGTTCGACACGACTTCGAAATCGCCATTGTCGGGATAGCTGTAACCCCAGTACCACTGATAGCCGGTGACCTTGACGGTGACGGCATCGGCGGGGGCCGGCTTGTACTGCTTGGCGAGCAGGTCGATCGACGGGACCGCGACACCGACCAGGATCAGCACCGGAACGAGCGTCCAGATGACTTCGATCGCGGTGTTGTGCGTGACCTTCGACGCCACCGGATTGGCAGCGGCGCGATAGCGCACGATGATCCAGACGAGCAGCGCGAGCACCAGCATCGAGATCGCGACGATGATCGGCAACAGCACCGACGTGTCGAGCCAGTGCGCATATTCGCCCAGTTCGGAATACTGGTCCTGGAAATCGATGCCCTTATCGACGGGCATGCCCTTGCCGGCAGTGGGCGCCATCGGCGTGTAGCTCGAATCGAGCGCCGGGGCGGCAGCAGCGTCGGCAGGTGCCGCTTCAGCTGCAGCAGCGGGCGCGGTTGCAGCCGGAGCAGCAACGGCGGGCGCGGCTTGTGCGCTCGGAGCGGGAGCGGTGACCGGCGGTGCGGGCGGGGTTTGCGCCAGCGCCATGGGCGCGGACACGAGAACAAGGGCTGCGAAACCAAAAGATTTCGTCCAAGATGCGAACGCCATTCGTAGACTGTCCCTGTATGGGCAGGGCATCCGTCCACGTCCCGTTGTGCCGGATCACTGCCGTGTTTTGCGTCAAAGCTATGGCTGCCTATACGCAGGCTTGCCGCCAGTCTCAAGCCAATCTAGGGATATTTTTTAATCGCCGGTTCAGCTTGCCACCCCCTCCCCCGGCGACGCTACGTAAAGGGTAAATCGCGATGCAGGATGAAGAAATTCTCGCCGAGTTCCGCGCGAGCCAGGCTTTGCTGGAGGGGCATTTCATTCTCTCGTCGGGCTTGCACAGCGCGCACTATCTGCAGTGCGCGCGCGTTCTGATGGACCCGATGCGCGCCTCGCGCCTGGCGAGCGCGCTTGCGGCCCGCATGCCGCGCGATGTCCGCGCGCAAATCGACCTCGTCGTCTCGCCCGCCATGGGCGGCCTTATAATAGGGCATGAAATGGGCCGCGCGCTGGGCGTAGAGGCGATGTTCGTCGAGCGCCCCACCGGCACGTTCGAGCTGCGCCGCGGATTCGCGATCAAGCCGGGCCAGAAGGTGCTGCTGATGGAAGATGTCGTCACCACCGGCCTGTCCTCGCGGGAGGCGATCGCGGCCGTCAACGCGGCGGGCGGCGAAGTCATCGCAGCCGGCGCGCTGGTCGATCGCTCCGCCGGAGAAGTCTCGCTAGGCGTGCCTTTCTTCCCGCTGATTTCGCTCAACTTTCCGAGTTACCCTGCCGACTCGCTGCCGCCCGAGCTGGCAGCCGTGCCCGCGATGAAACCCGGCAGCCGAAAGGAACCCGAAGCGGCATGATCCGCGTGAGCCTGGCTCCGCTCGCCGCGCTGCTGATCGGCGCGGGCGCGCCCTCGCCGGTCGTCGATCAGGCCGCCGTCAATGCCGCGCTCGATCCGGTCAAGGCCCCTGGCACGGTGCTGATCGCGCGCGGCGACACGATCGTGTACGAGCGCGCCTTTGGCCTGGTTGATCCGGCTGGCACCGCCGAGCACCAGTTCGGCAAGGTCTGGCGCTGGGCATCGGTGACCAAGCAGATCACCGCAACCATCGCGATGCAGGAGGCCGCTGCGGGCCGGCTCGATCTGGACGCACCGATCATCACCTATCTGCCCGACAGCAAGGCGCCCAATGCCGCAAGCATCACCTCGCGGATGCTGATGCAGCACATATCGGGCCTGCCGCGCACCGATGAAGGCCCTGTCGGGACGGATGACTGGCCGACCTTCTACATGGTTGATCGATCCAGCCCCGAAACCGGCCGTGCCTGGTGCGAGGGACCGACGACGCGCAAGCCTGCCGACGAGTTCTTCTACGGCGACTGCGACTTCATCATGATGGCCGCCGTCATCGAGGCGACCAGCGGCAAACCTTATGCCGCGCTGATCGAGGAACGCATCGCTAAGCCGCTCGGCCTCAAAAGCGTCGGCCTGTTCCCGCGCTTTGAGCCCAGCATGCCCGGCTTTGGCGACGGCAAGCCCGAATCGACGGCTTTCCGGCTCGAGAATTTCGGCGGCGCGGGCGCGCTTTACGGCACGACGCGCGACCTCTTCGCCTTCGATCGCGCGCTGATGACCGGCAAGCTCATCCCCGAGGCAAAGCGCACTGAGATGTGGGACGGCAAGCCGCAATATGGCTATGCCGCGCTCGGCCAGTGGTCGTTCAGCGTCCCGCTCAAGAATTGCGGCGACAGCCCCGTGCGCATCATCGAACGCCGCGGTTTCATCGGCGGCGTTGCGCTGCGCAACATCATCCTGCCCGATCAGGACATGGTGATCATCATGACATCGAACCGCGCCGAGGCCGAAGCGGCCTTTGGCGAAATCTGGCAGCAGGCCGGCATCACGCATGACGTGATGCGTGCCGCCCTGTGCGCCACCGGAGCCCCGCAATGAGCAACCATATCCGCCTGGGCGTGAACATCGATCACGTCGCCACCATCCGCAACGCGCGCGGCGGCGATCATCCCGATCCGATGCGCGCGGTGCGCATCGTCCAGCAAGCCGGCGGCGACGGCATCACCGTGCACCTGCGCGAGGACCGGCGGCATATCCGCGACAGCGATCTCGACGCGATCATGGCGGGGTCGACACTGCCGATCAATCTCGAGATGGCGGCGACCGAGGAGATGCTCGCCATCGCGCTGCGCCACAAGCCGCATGCCGCGTGCATCGTCCCCGAAAAGCGCGAGGAGCGCACCACCGAGGGCGGGCTCGATGCCGCCGGGCTGCACAACACGCTGATGCCGATCGTCTCGCGGCTGAGCGAGGCGGGCATCCGCGTCAGCCTGTTCATCGAGCCCGAGGCGCGGCAGATCGAGGCGGCGATGCGGCTCGGCGCGCCGGTGGTCGAGCTGCACACCGGGCGCTATGCGCATCTGTGGCTCGACGACGATCGCGACGGGGTTCAGGCGGAACTCAAGCGCATCGCCGATGCCGCCGCACTCGCATCGAAGAACGGCATCGAACCGCATGCCGGACATGGCCTCACCTTCGAGAACGTCCAGCCCATCGCTGCGATCCCCCAGCTCGCCGAGCTCAATATCGGCCATTATCTGATCGGTGAGGCGATCTTCGATGGTCTGGAAGCCAGCATCCGCAAGATGCGGCAGCTGATGGATGAAGCGCGGTGATAGGCGTGTCGTACTCACGCCACCCCTCTCCCTTTACGCGAGAGGGAGCGAGACTTGGCCGCGAGCGGCCTAGTCGCAGCGGGAGAGGGCGTGTCCCCTTTTGCCCTCTCCCCTTCAGGGGAGAGGGTTGGGAGAGGGGCCAGCGCAACCGTCGCCTTTCCCCCCTCCCTTCGCCGCTGCGCGGCTCTTCCCTCCCCCCTGAAGGGGAGAGGGCTATATGATCATCGGCCTCGGCTCAGACCTTTGCAATATCGAGCGGATCCAGAATTCGCTCGACCGGTTCGGCACGCGGTTCGAAAAGCGCGTGTTCACCGAGGTCGAGCAGGCCAAGGCCAACCGCCGCCCGTTCACCAAGGCGGGCACGCTGGCAAAGCGCTTTGCCGCCAAGGAGGCTTTTTCGAAGGCGGTGGGAACAGGGTTCAAGGCTGGTGTGTTCATGAAGGACATCGGCGTCGTCAATGCCCCTTCCGGCGCGCCGACACTGCATCTCACCGGGGGCGCGAAGGCACGGCTGGACAGCATGATCCCTCAGGGCCATTCCGCCTTCATTCATCTCACGCTCACCGACGATCATCCATGGGCTCAGGCCTTCGTCATTATCGAGGCGCGGCCCGTTGACTGACAGCCCCTCGCCCCGTCCGGACCCGAAAGACCCCGAAATGGCACCAGATTCTTCCGAAGTTGCAATGGAAGCCAAGGACGCGCGCGCCAGCGAGACCGAAAAGCCGGTCAACTGGTTCGAGGAAATTCGCGGGCTGTTCCTGCTGCTGCTCGCGGTGCTGGCCTTCCACTCGCTGGTGGCAAAGCCCTTCTATATCCCCACCATGTCGATGATGCCCAATCTGCTGGTCGGCGACCGGCTGGTGGTGACCAAATATCCCTATGGCTGGTCCTGGGTCTCGGTCTCGTTCCACCTGCTGCCGCCGATGAAGGGGCGGATCATGGGCAAGACCCCCGAATATGGCGATATCGTCATCGCCACCCCGCCCGGCGCGCAGAGCGACTATATCAAGCGCGTCATCGGCCGCCCCGGCGACACGATCGAGGTCCGCCAGGGCCGCGTTATCCTGAACGGCGAGGAAATTCCGCGCGCGGTGCAGCCGAACCTGATGCTGCCGGTCGACGTGAACTCGCCCTGCAACGCCAGCGACTTTCCGATGCTCAAGGCGCGCGGCGCCGATGGCCGCTATTATTGCGAGCTGCCGATCATCCGCGAGACGCTGCCCAATGGCGTGTCGTACAACACCATCGACCTGGGTCCCGATTATCCGCTCGACAATTACGGACCGTACAAGGTGCCTGCCGGGCACGTGTTCCTGATGGGCGACAATCGCGATCGCAGCGCCGACAGCCGTGCGAGCCTCGAGGAGCTGGGCCTCGGCGGCGCGGTGCCGCTGGAAAATATCGGCGGCCGCGCGGAAATCGTCACCTTCTCGCTCGACGGCAGCACCAGCTGGAACCCGGCGAGCTGGTGGGAATCGCTGCGCGGCGACCGCGCGGGGACGAGCCTGCGCCCGGATAAGGATTGAGCTACCCACCGATGCGCGGCTCCACACCCTCCCCCTCGATGGGGGAGGAGCGAGACTTGGTTGCTTGCAACCTAGTCGTAGCGGTGGGGGTGATGGTACGGCTGGGCGCGGCGGTCGATGGCTCAAGCCAAGGCCTGATCCGGGACGATCACCCCCACCCCACCCTCCCCCATCGAGGGGGAGGGCTTTAGCGTCGCCCTAGCCCGGCTTCCGCTTCGCCAGCAGCATCTCGGCGATCTTGTACGTGCGCTCGTTGTCGACATCGACCGCATACGCCCCTTCAGTCAGCAGCAGCGCGCGCACCTTCACCTTGAAGCGGCGCGAGATCGCGGCCATCGCGCCATCGACGCTCCACCAGCCGAGCCGGAAGCGGATGAGGTTGAGGATGCCGAACGCCTGCGCGATCCGCCCCTTGGTCTTGATGAACTGCCCCCCTGCCCGGAACGCCTCGGCCGCGCGGAACGAGGCCGCGTCGCGCAGCCAATAGGCGTTGCAGTTCGAGATTGCCATGTCGCTGAATTCGTAGAAGCGCCGCTGCGCTTCGGGATGTTCGGCGAGAATGCTCGATTTCTCGGCGATCGCGATGACCGCGCCAGCGCCTTCGCGCATGCCGAAATCGTGGATCGAGCGGATTTCCTCAGCGGTCACCAGCACATTGTCGCCGGTGGTGATCAGCATCGGGAACGGGCTCCCCGCTTCCTCGATGACCGCTTCGATGCTCTCGACAATACCTTCGCGCGACACGCTCATGCGCAGCCGTCCGCTGGCTGTCAGCTTCTGCACTGCAGGCAGGTCGGCGACCACCGCCCGATCATGGATCGACACCCAGATCGGGCTGTCCGGCCAGGCGTCTTCCACGCCTTCCAGCACCCATTGCAGCAGCGCCTTGCCCTGGATCGGCACGTTACACTTGTGCGTGACGCCGGCGGCCTCGGCCAGCGGGTCGAGCTTTCCATCGCGCTTGCCGGCGAGGATCACGATTGTCGGCGATGTCATCAACTACCCTTTATGCGATCATCCGGCCCCGGGCGGCCTATAGGGCGGCAAGGCGGCGCGAACAACCCGCTGCGCCCTCTTCCCTTTGCCGTTGCACACGCTAAGGACGCAATCGGATGAACTTTCGCTGAAGGACCGAAAATGGGGGAAACGCTGAACATCGCGCTGGTCGGGCTGGGTACCGTGGGCGCGGGCGTCATCCGTCTGGTCGAAGAGAATGCGGCGCTGATCGCGCGGCGTGCGGGCAAGCCGATCCGTATCTGCGGCATCACCGCGCGCGACCGTGCCAAAGATCGCGGCGTCGACCTGTCGCCCTATGAATGGGTCGACGACATGGGCGAATTCGCCACCCGCGACGATATCGACGTGGTGGTCGAGCTGATCGGCGGCGCGGACGGCCCGGCGCTCACCCTCGCCAAGGAATGCCTGAGCGGCGGCAAGGCCTTCGTCACCGCGAACAAGGCGATGGTCGCGCATCACGGGCTGGACCTGGCCGAGCGCGCCGAAAAGGCCGGACTCGCCTTCAAGTACGAAGCTGCGGTCGCGGGCGGCATTCCGGTCATCAAGGGCCTGCGCGAAGGTGCGGCGGCCAATCGCCTCAGCCGCGTCTATGGCATCCTGAACGGCACCTGCAATTTCATCCTCTCGGCCATGGAAAAGACCGGGCAGGATTTTGCCGAGGTGCTCGCCGAAGCGCAGGCGCGCGGCTTTGCCGAGGCCGATCCCAGCTTCGACATCGATGGCGTCGATGCCGCGCACAAGCTGTCGATCCTCGCTGCGCTGGCCTTTGGCACCGAGCTCGATTTCGACGGCATCGAGCGCAGCGGCATCCGCAAGATCCTGTCTGCCGATATCGCCCAGGCCGCCGCGCTCGGCTATCGCATCCGGCTGATCGGCATGGCCGAGCTCGATGGAAGCAATGGCGATGCGCAGTTGTTCCAGCGCGTCCACCCCTATCTTGTGCCGATGCACCATCCGCTGGCGCATGTCGAAGGGTCGACCAACGCGGTGGTCGCCGAGGGCAATTTCTCCGGGCGCCTGCTGTTCCAGGGCGCCGGCGCGGGCGATGGCCCGACCGCCAGCGCGGTCGTTGCCGATCTGATCGACATCGCGCGCGGCGAGATCGGCCCCGCCTTTTCGATGCCGGTGCGCGAGCTCGACAAGGTCGCGCGCGCCGAAACCGGGCATCGCACCGGCAAATGCTATCTGCGCTTCGAGGTCGCCGACCGGCCCGGCGTGCTCGCCGAGATCACGGCCGCGATGCGCGATGCGGGCGTCTCGATCGAAAGCCTGATCCAGAAGGGCCGCAGCCCCGATGGCAGCGTGCTCGTCGCCATGGTCACGCATGAAGGCCCCGAAAGTGCGGTCGCGGCAACCTTGTCCGCGCTCAAGGGTTCCCCCAGCTTGCACGCCGATCCGCTGGTCGTGCACATTCTCGGAGACTGACCGATGCCTTCAGGCCTTGCCGCGCTGCTTGACGATGTCGCCGCGCTGACCCGTCTTGCTGCGGTATCGATCGACGATGTCGGCGCAGCGGCAGCCAAGGCAGGCACCAAGGCTGCAGGCGTGGTGGTCGATGATGCCGCGGTTACCCCGCAATATGTCACCGATTTCACCCCCGATCGCGAGCTGCCGGTGATCTGGCGGATCGCCAAGGGATCACTGTTCAACAAGTTCGTCATATTGCTGCCTATCGGGCTGATATTGAGCGCTTTTCTGCCCTGGGCGATCACCCCGATCCTGATGGCGGGCGGCGCGTTCCTGTGTTTCGAGGGCGCGGAAAAGATCATCCACAAGCTCAGCCACAGCCAAGATACCGCCGAGGTGGTCGAGCAGGTGCAGGACATGTTTGCGCTGGAAGACGAACGGGTGAAGGGCGCAGTGCGCACCGACCTCATCCTGTCTGCCGAGATCATGGCCATCGCGCTCGCCGAGGTCGCCGACCGGTCGATCGCGATGCAGGCGGGCGTGCTCGCGGTGGTCGGTCTGCTGATCACCGCTGCGGTCTATGGCGCGGTCGGCCTGATCGTAAAGATGGACGATTTCGGCCTCCACCTCGCGAAAAAACCCTCGGCGGCCGCCCAGGGCTTCGGCCGGGGGCTGGTCAAGGCCATGCCGATCGTCATGTCGGCGCTCGGCATCATCGGCACGGCTGCGATGGTCTGGGTTGGCGGACAGATCATCATTCACGGGCTTGCGGTGTTCGGCGTCGCCGGGCCTGAGCATCTGATCCACGACATCGCCGTCGCGGCGGGCGAAGCCGTGCCTGCGGTCAGCGGACTGGTCGAATGGCTGGTCGGCGCGATCGGTGCAGGCATCATCGGTCTGGTGATCGGCGGCGTGATTGCGGCGGTCTACAACGCGGTCAAGGGCAAGGGCGCGCACTGAGGCGATGATTGACCCTCCCCCTTGCTGGGGGAGGCAGCGGAGACTTGGCAGCTTGCTGCCTATGTCGCAGCGGTGGGGGTGACGGTAAGGCTTCGTGCTGCCAATCGCCCGAAATTCAATCCGGAGAGATCACCCCCGCCCAACCCTCCCCCATCAAGGGGGAGGGCTTACCGATTACTTTCCCGCGCGTACACGTTCACCGTCACATCCCCGAGCGGCGCATCGCCGATGGCCGCGAAGCCCAGCTTGGCCGCCACATGCTCGGACGCGCCATGGCCGGGCTCGATGATGCAGCGCACCTCGCCGCCGCCCAGCGCGCTGTCATTCCACGCCATCACCGCGTTCATCGCCTCGCTGACGAGGCCTTGCCCCCAATGGTCCGGCGCGATCGCCCAGCCAGCCTCGGGATAACCGTCCAGCAGATCGATGCCGCGCTCGAAATTGGCAAGGCCCCCTACCCCCACCAGCGCGTCGCTCTGCCTGTCCGTGAACAGCCAGTAACCATAGCCGGTCAGCGCCCACAGCCCGTGCATGCCGATGAAGCGCGTCCAGCTCTCGTTGCGGGTGCGCGGCTTGCCGCCGATATAGGCGGTGACGCGCTCGTCGGCCCACATTGTGGCATAAGCATCGAAATCCGCCATGACCGGCGCGCGGAGGCGCAACCGCTTGGTCTCGATTACCGGAATATCGGTCATTGCGGCGCCCCCTCGTCGGCCTCGCGCGCCTTTTCGGCCGCCTCGGCTTCGCGCGCCTTTTGCAGATATTCCTCGTCGACCTCAGGAAGCTTGGAAAAGTCGATCATATAGGCCTTGGGCGGTGGGCACGGCGGAACGATGCAGCCCAGCCCCATCGTCGCCTTGCCCTTGAAGATGCCATCACCCGCGACATCGGGCGCGGGCGGCGGACCGCCGGTCGCGAGACGTCCCTCGGTATCGGCCGGAACGCGGAATTTCGCCCCGGCATCCGCCTCTCCGCAGACCACGATATCCTTGCCGGCAGCGCTCGGTGCGCAGCGCTTGGCGCGCTCTTCCTTGCCGGTCCATTCGTCGGCCTTGCGAATCAGCTGCTTTACCTTGGCTTCGACCGGATCGGGCTCGCGCTTCTCCGGCTCGGGCAGACGCGTGTCGTCCTGCGCCTCCTGCGCGAGCGCCACCGGCGCAAAAACCACCGAAATGGCGAGCGCGGCGGCCACCAACAGCATTCTCGACAATGCAATAATGCTCCCTTATGGACCGGGCGCAACGCACCAGGCCTGGAACGCAACTGGTGCCCCACAAAAGAAGGATGACCCGCCTGCCATGTCCAGCGCAAGCCTGAAAGCGACGCCCCCCTCACAAACCCCGCAGCTCGACCGCGTGCTCGTGCTCGAAATGGTCCGCGTGACCGAGGCTGCCGCGATCGCCGCATCGAACCTGATCGGCCGCGGTGACGAAAAGGCGGCGGACGCAGCGGCGGTGGAAGCGATGCGCGCAGCGCTCAACGGGCTGGACATCGACGGCACCGTGGTGATCGGCGAAGGCGAGCGTGACGAGGCGCCGATGCTGTATATCGGCGAGAAGGTGGGTCTGGGCAACGAAGGCGCACCGCGCATCGACATCGCGCTCGATCCGCTCGAAGGCACCACCATCACCGCCAAGGCAGGTCCGAATGCGCTCGCGGTGCTGGCGATCGCCGAAAACGGCTGCCTGCTCAATGCGCCCGACGTTTACATGGACAAGATTGCGGTCGGCCCCGGCTATCCCGAAGGCGTGATCGACCTCAACAAGAGCCCGACAGAGAACGTTCAGGCCGTCGCCGCCGCCAAGGGCGTGCAGCCCAACGAGATCATCGTGTGCGTGCTCGACCGTCCGCGCCATGCCGATCTGATCGCCGAACTGCGTGGGCTGGGCTGCGGCATCATGCTGATCCCCGATGGCGATGTGGCAGGCGTGATCGCCACCACCAACCCCGATACCACGATCGACCTGTATATGGGTTCGGGCGGCGCTCCCGAAGGCGTGCTGGCGGCAGCAGCGCTGCGCTGCGTCGGTGGCCAGTTCAAGGGCCGTCTGCTGTTCCGCAACGACGACGAGCGCGCCCGCGCACGCAAATGGGGGATCGAAGACCTGAACGCGGTCTATGACCTTACCGACCTTGCCAAGGGCGATTGCATTTTCGCTGCGACCGGCGTGACCGATGGTTCGCTGCTGCAGGGCGTCAAGCGTCGCCGCGACGGCATCATGACCACCGAAACCGTGGTGATGCGCTCGGCCAGCGGCACCGTGCGCTGGGTCAAGGGCGAGCACCGCATCGCCCGGTAATCGGGAAAGACGGCTGGTGCAGGGATCGTTCAGCCCTGCGCCAGCCGCCCCGCGAGCCGCGCGACCAGTGCGGCGCGAACAGCCTCGGCGTCCCCCGGCGCCAGATTATCCGCCTGCTCATAGCCGGCGCGACGCAGCAGTGCCTGAACCAGCATCCTGCGATCCTGCGTCATGTCGCGTGCCAGCTCTTCGGCTAGCGCATCGACGATCCACAAGGCGGCACGGTTCATCACATCATCCTGGGTGCCGCGTGCCGATGTCACGGCGGGACGTTCGAGCAATTCCAACATCGTTCCGCCTTGCGCGGAGCCAGCCTGCGTCCCAAGCCGAGTGACGCGGATATCCAGCATTTGTGACGAACGTCAGGCCGCCCGGATATCGCGTTCGGGCTGTGATACGGTATCATCCGCTACTTTATTATCGGCGATAAACGGTCGCAGCTCGTCGGTCAGATGGCGTGCAAAACGCCGCCCCATCGGGGCTTCGGCTCCGCTGGCGAGCAACGCGAGCAAGGCTCCGCTGGGCTTGCGGCGATAGCCCTTGATGGCCGATCGTCGGCACAGTGCCGACCGGTGGATCCGGACGAAATCCTCGGCAATCAGCTGCGATTCGATTGCCGCCAAAGTGGAGCGAACGAGCCCGCTATGCCCGCCCGCATGGATGCGGACATAATTGCCTTCCGCCTCGATCCATTCGACCTTGGCGTGAGCGATATGGATGGTCTGCCGCCCGGTCTTGACCCAGAAGCCCTGATCAGGCGCATCGGCCCGGGCTGTCGCCGCCCTCGGATCCAGCGCCGCCTGTCGCTCCACTTCGGCCAGCGCGATGCCATAGCGCAGCGCCAGCCAGGCGGCGAGGCCGGTGCCGAAATACCCGCTCCAGAGCAGAATCCAGCGCAAGTTAAACGCAGCCATATTGGCCGTGTCGTGCAGCACCCAGATATCCATGGCCATGGCCAGGACGAACAGGACCACCAGCCCCGGCAGGCCGACCAGCGCCATGCGTCGCAGCATCTTCAGACCCGGTCGCGCCCCGGCCCGCCCGTGAATCGACAGCCAGAAGACCAGTGCGCCAGCGACAATCAGCACGATCCGCTTGGGATTGTAGAGATCGAAAACCTCATCGGGATTGAGCGAAGCCCGAAAGGCGGAGACGCAGAATGTGGAGACGCAAAAGATCAGCGCAGCCAGCGCTGCGCTGCGCGGCGGCCACCACGGCCCGGGGCTGTCCGATCGATGAGGCAGCATCAACTTCATTCTGGCAGCAGTCCCAGGCTTGTCCTAATGCGGGTTCGAACACGTATGGGCGGTGCTCCGCCCCATCCGCAGCGCGCGGTATCAGCCAGGGGATTTAGCGGGATGGTCTTTTCGATCAACGACTTCGATATGGGACGGTTCGTGTCCGCAACCTTGGCCGAAGACCTGGGCCCTAATTCCCGCGACGTGACGTCGGAAAGCGTGATCCCTGCCGAGGCGCGGTTCGACGGCGTCATGGACGCACGGCACCCAATTGTGGTTGCAGGCCTGCCGATCGCGGAGGCGTTTTTCCGCGCGCTCGATCCCGATTGCACGGTGGAGCTTCTGGTGGACGAGGGCGCGGTGATCGAGGCGGGCACCGACCTCCTCAGCGTTTCGGGCAAGGCACGCGCACTGCTCACCGCCGAACGTTCGGCGCTCAACACCGTCCAGCATCTGAGCGGCATCGCGACACTGACGCGGGCCTATGTCGATGCGATCGCGGGCACCGGCGCGGTGCTGCTCGATACCCGCAAGACGATCCCGGGGCTCCGCAGCCTCGAGAAATACGCGACCCGCATGGGAGGCGCGAAGAACCACCGCATGGGCCTGTGGGATGCGGCGATGATCAAGGACAATCATGTCGCGGTGGCAGGCGATATCGGCGAGGCGGTGCGCCGCGCGGTCGCCGCCGGGATCGACCAGATCATCGTCGAGGTCGATCATGTCGAACAGATCGAACCCGCGCTCGCCGCCGGTGCCACCCATCTGCTGCTCGATAACATGTCCCCCGCGACGCTGCGCGGCGCGGTGACACTGGTCGGCGGTCGGGTGCCGTGCGAAGCCTCGGGCGGGGTGACATTGGAGACGATCCGCGCGATTGCCGAGACCGGGGTCGATTATATCTCGGTCGGCCGCATCACCCAGTCCGCGCCCGCCGCCGATATCGGGCTGGATTTCAAAGCGGCCTGATGCGCCGCGTCGTCGCCCTGTTTGCCTTGGGCACCGCGCTGGCGCCCATGCCGCTGCTCGCCCAGGCCTATCAGTGCCGCATGCCCGAAAAGCTCTCGCCGCTGCCGCAGGAAAAACGCGGGCGCGATGCGGTGAAGCGCGTGGTCCCGGTCGCGGGCTATACGCTGGCGCTCAGCTGGTCGCCGGAATTCTGCCGGGGACGCGAGGATGACAAGGCGCAGACGCTGCAATGCAGCCGCCGCTTCGGCGAATTCGGCTTCGTGCTGCACGGGCTTTGGCCAGAAGGCAAAACCGCCGCCTATCCGCAATATTGCGCCACGCCGCCCTCACCGGTGCCGCTGTCGGTGGTCCGCCAGAACCTCTGCTCCATGCCCTCGCAGCGGCTCATCCAGCATCAGTGGGACAAGCACGGCAGCTGCATGGCGCGCGATCCCGCACGCTATTTCCTGACCGCGCGAAAGCTGTACCAGTCGGTGAAGTTGCCCGATATGGAGCGGCTATCGCGTCGTCCGCTGACCCAGGGGATGATGCGGCGCGAGATCGCGAGGCTGAACCCGGGAATGCCGGCAACCGCCATCGCGCTCAAGGCGAACGGCCGCGGCTGGCTGCAGGAGGTGCGGCTGTGCCTGGGGATGGATTACCGCCCGCGCGCCTGCCCGGCTTATGTCCGCCAGTCGCGTGGCGATACGCCCTTGAAGATCTGGCGCGGGCTCTAGTTCGGCCGCACCAGCACCTCGTCCGCCTGCAGCGCCGTGCGCCCCCAGACCAGCACGAACACGCACAGCCCGATGATGATCGCGAACGATTCGAGCGGCGCGATATTGTACAGCCACACGCCGATCGCAGGCGCGATGATATAGGCCGCGCCGTTGACCGAGGCGACGATGCCCGCCACCTGCCCCTGCTCCGCCCTTGTCACCGCGAGCGAGGAACCCGCGGTAAAGCCCGGGCGGAAAAGGCCAAATCCCAGCGAGGCAATGGCAAAGCCCAGGGTGATGGCATTGAGGCTTTCCGAAAAGGCGACCATCGTGCACCCGCTCGCAGCCAGCGCCATGCCCCAGAGCGTCGAGGTGCGCGGCCCCATCTTGAGATAGGGGATCAGCCCCCATTGCGCGAGCAATGTCGCGAACGCGCCCGCCATCAGCACCAGGCCGGTCGGGCCAGCCGCCAGCTCGGGCGTGGCGCGCAGATCGAGCCGGTCGAGCAGCATGAAGCCGACCAGCCCCAGGATCATCGCATTGGCATGGCCGCCCACAAGCCCCGCGATCAGCCATGGCCGCAGCCGCGCATCGCGCCAGGACAGGCGCTCGACCACGGGAGCGACCGGCTCGGGCTCGGCATCATGCTCGTCGGCATCATAGACCTCGCCCGCCGATCCCGAGCTCATCGGCTCGGACACCAGCCGTCCGCGCGCGGCATAGCTCGGCGTATCGTCGGGCAGCCGCAGCTTCAATGTCACCAGCACCAGCAGGCCGAAGGCCGCAAAGACGAAGAACGGGCTGGGCAAGCCGAGAAAGGGCAGGATGATCAGCGGCGCAAGCGCGGGGCCGATCACCGTGCCGAGCCCGAACGAGGAGGAGATCATCGAGAGCGCCTGCGTGCGCTCCGCACGGCTGGTGCGCGCGGCGACATAGGCCTGCACCGCAGGCGGCCCCGCCGAGCCCAACCCGCCATAAAGACTGCGGAACAGCGCGAAGATCAGCATCGTCGCGAGCGCCGAGAGATAGCCGTGCAGCCCCGCGATCAGCGTCAGCCCGCACAGCGCGAACGAGGATATGAAGCCGAGCAGCCCAAGGTTCATCAACGCCTTGCGCCCGCGTCGGTCGGACATCCGCGCCCAGCGCGGGGCGCAGACCATCCACAACAGCGCCGACCAGCTATAGGCCAGGCTCACCCAGAAATCGGCGACGCCCAGCCGCGTGCCGATCGCAGGCATCACCGATTGCATCGCGGTATTGCCCGCCGCCGTTACCAGCATGACCGTGAACAGCAACGCCATACGGTCCGCGGGCAGTTTCTGCGTGGCTTCGAGCGCCGGTTCGGGGGGCTGGTGCACGTTCATGGCCAGGCATAACCCCGTTCGATGCGGGCGACATGCAGCGTGTAATGCGCGTACCAGCGATCCCGCCCCGCCTCGCGCGCGGCGCGATGCTCGGGATTGTCGCGCCAGGCCTTGGCGCTCGCATCGTCCGCCCAGTAGCTCACGGTAATGCCGAATCCGCCCTGCACCCCGGCATGGTCCATGCCCAGATAGCCCCGCTGGCGCGCGGCAAGCGCGTCCATCGCATCAGCCATCATGCCATAGCCCTCGGCATCGCGGCCGCTATGCTGCGCAGCAAAGATCACGGCGATCGCGCCGTTGGCATGAATCCGGGAATCCGCTTTTCCGCTCATGCGCGCTGGTCTAGGCGCTCGGCGTCCGCTTGCAAAGTACTGCTATGCAACACTGACACACATGATTGCTTAACCCTCTGGAATCTGCAATTGTGGCACTTCGTTGACAGCCATTTCGAGGGGTTTTGCATGCATTCTACGGACCTGGTCCAGCTGCCGTTGCGGCAGCGGCTAAAAGCGCGCGCGGAGCGGGTTTTCGGGGCCTGGGGCGTGTTTGCCAGGGAATTCTTCAAGCACCCACGCATGGTGGGATCGATCGTTCCCTCGTCCGACCGCACCATCCGCAAGATGCTGGGCCCGGTCGACTGGCAGAGCGTGCAGCTGTTCGTCGAATACGGCCCCGGCGTCGGCACCTTCTGCCGCGCGGTGCTCGACCGTCTGCCGCGCAACGCGACCTATATCGCGATCGACACCAACCCGGATTTCATCCGCTATCTGCGCAAGACCATTCCCGACAGCCGCTTCATCGCGGTGCACGGGTCGGCAGCGGACGTCGAGGCGATCATCGCCGCGCACGGTTTCGACCATGCCGATTACGTGCTGTCGGGCCTGCCGCTCTCGACCCTGCCCGACGGCGTGGCCGATGCGATCGCGCAAGGGACCTATCGCGCGCTGCGCCCCGGCGGCGCGTTCCTGGTCTATCAGTTTACCCGCTTCACCAACCAGCTGATCCGTCCCTATTTCGACCGTGTCGATCGCGGCTTCGAAAGCTGGAACGTGCCCCCCTGCTACCTGTTCTGGGGCTGGAAGGCCGGCGGCGAAGCCACGCAGACGCCCACCTATCATTGACTCGGGAGCCTGCAGCCGCTAGGGGCCGCCTTTCCCTCATATTCGCACAGAGTCTGGAGCCCGTTCATGGCGCGCGTTACCGTTGAAGATTGCATCGACAAGGTCACCAACCGGTTCGACCTGGTTCTGCTCGCCGCGCAGCGCGCGCGCGAGATCAGCGGCGGTGCCGAACTGACCATCGACCGCGACCGCGACAAGAACCCCGTCGTCGCGCTGCGAGAGATCGCCGACGAGACGATCCTGCCGGAAGACCTCAAGGAAAGCCTGACCCAGTCGATGCAGAAGGTCCAGGTCGACGACGATGACGATGCCGACGAAATCGGCTCGCTGAGCCTGTCCGCCGAGGCTCTCCGCCTGACGGCCTCGGCCCCGGCGCGCACCAGCAGCATGGGCGGCGATTTCGACGCCTGATTGCTTGGTTTAAAGTTACAAAAAGCCGCGCGAGCCGGATGGTTCGCGCGGCTTTTTTGTTGGTCAAAAAACCGACCACTCCACATGCTTCCAGCCGTCACCCTGAACTTGTTTCAGGGTCCATTTGTCCCCACGCAGCTTTGGTGGCTGGGGCACGATGGATCCTGAAACGATTTCAGGATGACGAGGGGTGGACTGCGCGCCCCGGCCCCGCGCCACCCAGCACCACGCCCGCTCAGCCTGAGCCTGTCGAAGGCCCCGCGCCCTCACCAGCGGAATTACGTAACCCCCTCGATAGCCTCGAAATCAAATCCCAATCACCCCTAATCAGCGCTTCCTTCTTCGCCCGCGACCAACCCTTGATCTGCCACTCCACCCCAAACGCATCCTCACGCGTGGGGAAATCCTCCGACCAGACCAATTCAACAGGCCGTCTTTTCGCGGTATAGCCCCCGCAGGCACCGCTGGCATGCTGGGACATCCGGTGTTCGAGGTCGTCAGTATGACCGGCATAATAGCTGCCGTCCCTGCACAGCAAAAGCTAAGCGTAAAAAGGCATAGCCCAGAATAGCGGTTTCGCGGGGCCTTCGACAGGCTCAGGCTGAGCGGGGGTGGGGCGGCTTTGGAACCGTGGAAGAAAAAGCCTGCCGTTCCGCAAACGACCCCATTGCGGCCATTTGCCATCAATGCGAACGTCAGAAAATGAGTAGTCGCGCGAAGTTCATTTCACTGCTTGTTGCTGCGCTGATCGCCGGGGCGTTTCTGGGCTGGTGGCTGCGGGAGCAGCGAGACATTGACGCTTGCCTTGATGCAGGTGGCGGTTGGGAAACACCGGGCGGCTACTGTCTCGGTGCTAAGTTTGGTTCGCCAGAATACTAGCGGCAGCTTCCCACCCAATCTCAGACATTCACGCGGGGCGAGGCTTCCTCCAAAAGCAGACATCGCCCTGGAGCAGTGCTGACAGTCCGTAGATCAATACGCGGCACTACCCGCCGCACTCACCCCCACCCAACCCTCCCCCATCGGGGGGGAGGGTCATCAGGGCAGCATCAATATCACCGCGTCAGCTTCTTGTAGCTCATCCGCGTCGGGCGGTCGGCCTCGTCGCCGAGACGACGGCGCTTGTCTTCTTCATAGCTTTCGAAATTGCCTTCGAACCATTCGACATGGCTGTTGCCTTCAAACGCCAGGATGTGCGTGCACAGGCGGTCGAGGAAGAAGCGGTCGTGGCTGATGACCACGGCGCAACCGGCAAAGCTCTCCAGCGCCTCTTCGAGCGCGCGCAGCGTTTCGACGTCGAGGTCGTTGGTCGGTTCGTCGAGCAGCAGCACGTTGCCGCCCTCTTTCAGCATCTTGGCCATGTGGACGCGGTTGCGTTCACCGCCCGAGAGCTGGCCGACCTTCTTCTGCTGGTCCTGGCCCTTGAAGTTGAACGCACCGACATAGGCGCGGGTGGGCACGTCGTGCTTGCCGAGCTTGAAGAAATCGAGCCCGTCGGACACCTCTTCCCACACGTTCTTGTTGGGGTCCAGGTCATCGCGGCTCTGGTCGACATAGCCGAGCTTGACCGTGTCGCCGATCGCGATGGTGCCGCTATCGGGCTGTTCCTTGCCGGTGATCAGCTTGAACAGCGTCGACTTGCCCGCGCCGTTCGGCCCGATCACACCGACGATGCCGCCCGGCGGCAGTGTGAACGAGAGGTCCTCGAACAGCAGCTTGTCGCCATAGGCCTTGGTCAGGCCATGCGCCTCGATCACCTTGCCGCCCAGGCGCTCGGGGGTCTGGATGACGATCTGCGCCTTGCCGGGGGCGCGGTTTTCCTGCGCCTCGACCAGCTCGTCGAACGCCTTGATACGCGCCTTGGACTTGGTCTGGCGCGCCTTGGGGCTCTGCCGGATCCACGCCAGCTCGTCCTGGATCGCCTTCTGGCGGCCCTCGTCCTCGCGCGCTTCCTGCTCGAGACGCTTGGCCTTCTTGTCGAGATAGGTCGAGTAATTGCCCTCGTAGACAAAATACTTGCCGCGATCGAGCTCGAGGATCCAGTTCACCACATTGTCGAGGAAATAGCGATCGTGGGTGACGAGGATGACATTGCCCGGATAATCGACCAGATGCTTTTCCAGCCAGGCGACGCTTTCGGCGTCGAGATGGTTGGTCGGTTCGTCGAGCAGCAGGATGCTGGGCTTTTCGAGTAGCAGGCGGCATAGCGCGACGCGGCGGCGTTCACCCCCCGACAGGTTGGTGACATCGGCATCGCCCGGCGGACAACGCAAAGCCTCCATCGCGATTTCGAGCTGGTTGTCGAGCGTCCAGCCATCGACCGCGTCGATCTTTTCCTGGAGCGTGCCCATTTCTTCCATCAGCGCGTCGAAATCGGCGTCTTCCGGCGGATCGGCCATCAGCGCGCTGATCTCGTCGAAGCGCTCGACCAGATCGGCAACGGGGCGCACGCCGTCCATCACGTTCTGCTTGACGGTCTTGTTGGGGTCGAGCTCGGGCTCCTGCGCCAGATAGCCGACGGTGATCCCCTCGCCGGGCCAGGCTTCGCCGGTGAAATCCTTGTCGATCCCGGCCATCACCTTCATCAGAGTCGACTTGCCCGATCCGTTAGGGCCGACAATGCCGATCTTGGCATCGGGATAGAATTGCAGGTGGATGCCGTTGAGCACCGGCTTGTTCGCGCCGGGAAAGGTCTTGGTCAGACCCTTCATCACGAAGGAATATTGAGCAGCCATGCGGGAGTACGCCTCTATGCGGGTATGTTGGTTTGCCCCGCGCCTTAGCCGCGAGCGCGCTTTGCGGCAAGTCGCCATTGGCAAAGCCGGGACGTGGGATTAAGCCATGCGGCCATGACGAAACGCACCCTGCTGGCCCTGGCCGCCCTCGCCCTCCCCTTCCCCCTTCTTGCCCAGAATTCTCCGGCGCACGATCCGGCTGCGATCCAGCAAATGGCGCTGTCCGACGGCACCGCCTATTCGATCGTCGAAGACCTCACCACCGAGATCGGCCCGCGCCTCGCCGGGACCGAGCGCGAGGCGGCGGCGCGCGCCTGGGCGGTCGAACGCCTGAAGGCCATGGGTTTCAGCAACGTGCGCATCGAGCCGTTCGACATGAAGACCTGGGTGCGCGGCATCGAGACGGCTGAGATCACCGGGCCGTTCACCGGCAAGATGCACATCAGCGCGCTCGGCAATTCGGCGAGCACCGGCGACAAGGGGCTGGAGGCGGAGGTCGTCTATTTCCGCACGCTCGCCGATCTGCAGGCGGCACCGGCGGGGAGCCTCAAGGGCAAGATCGCGTTCGTCAGCCACAAGATGACGCGGACGCAGAGCGGCGCGAGCTATGGCCAGTTCGGCGGCGTGCGGCGCGCCGGCCCCGGCCTGGCCGCGCAAAAGGGCGCAGCCGCGATCGTCATCCGCTCGGTCGGCACCGATTATCACCGCAACCCGCATACCGGCGGCACCAATTTCCCCGAAGGCGTGACGCCGATCCCTGCGGCCGCGCTGTCGATCCCCGATGCCGAGAATCTCGAACGGATGATCGCGCGCGCATCGAAATCCGGCCAGGCGGTCAAGATGAAGCTCGTCCTCACCCCGCGCCAGATCGGCACCACCCAATCGGGCAATGTCATCGCCGAGGTGCCGGGCAGCGATCCGCAAGCGGGCGTGATCCTGGTCGGCGGGCATCTCGATAGCTGGGATCTTGGCACCGGCGCGATCGATGACGGCGCGGGCGTCGCGATCACCGCGGCGGCGGCGAAGCTGATCATGGATGCAGGCCAGCCGAAACGCACCATCCGTGTCGTGTGGTTCGGCGCGGAAGAGGTCGGGCTGTTCGGCGGCATGGCCTATGCCAAGGCGCATGGCGCGGCGGACCATGTGCTCGCGATGGAATCGGATTTCGGCGCGGACCGCATCTGGCAGGTCGATTTCAAGCTGCCGCAAGGCACCGATGACCTAAAAATGCGCATCGCCAATGCGCTGGCACCGCTGGGCATCGGCCGCAGCAATGATGTCGCGGGCGGCGGCCCCGATGTCGGCCCGACCGTGGCGCTGGGCGTCAACGCCATCGACCTGCAACAGGACGGCACCGACTATTTCGACCTGCACCACACGCCCGACGACACGCTCGACAAGATCGATCCCAAGGCGTTGCAGCAGAATGTCGCCGCCTGGGCGACGGTGCTGAGCATCGTCGCGAACGATCCGGCAGATTTGTTGCCGAAGGGCAAGGCGGGGGACTGAGCGCGGACCTCGATCCCAGCCCAACCGTCACCCTGAACTTGTTTCAGGGCCCATTCCTCCCCACGCGGCTTCGGCTTTTGGGGCAGGATGGATCCTGAAACAAGTTCAGCATGACGGGTGAAGGGAAACCCGGGGCGTTGACTCCACCCCCCCCCGTTACATCTCGCGACAACATTTCTTGAAAATGAGCGGCACATTCGCAACCCGTTCAGCCAAGGGCGCGTATTCCTGAACATGTCCAGAGCAGCCCCCCTCTGCTCAGGCCATGACAGGAGTAAGAACCATGAAAACCCTCTCGAAAGCCCTGATCGGGACCCTGATGCTGGCCACCACGCTGCCGGTCGCAACCGCCCCCGCCTTTGCCCAGTCGCGCGGCGAGGTGAACCGGTCCGAACGCGAGCTTCGCCGCGAGCAGCGCGAACTCCAGCGCGATCGCCGCGATCTGCAGGAAGCCCGCCGCTATGGCGACCGCCGCGATGTCCGCGAAGAGCAGCGTGATCTGCGCGACCAGCGTCGCGACGTGCGCGATGCCCGCCGCGAATATCGCGAGGACCTGCGCGACTATCGCGACTATCGCGCCAGCAATCGCCAGGCATTTCGCGGTCCCGCTTTCCGGTCGAACTTCCGCTATCAGCAGTTCCGCCCGGGCGTCCGCATCGCGCCGAATTATTACGGCCAGCGCTATGTCGTGAACAACTATCGCAACTATCGCCTGCCGAACCCCGGCGCGCGGCAGACCTGGGTGCGGCACTATAACGACATGCTGCTCGTCAACACGCGCACCGGCACGGTCGTCCGCGTGATCCCGAATTTCTACTGGTAACTGTCCTTTCGCCAGTAGGAAGCAAGTCCGCCCATCGTCCCTGGGGACGGTGGGCGGGCCCATTTCTGGGACAGCAACTGGGCGTCAGGGTTCGCCTGCGCCCCAGATCTGGTCCTGCCGGACCCAGCCCGCGCGCTTGTCGACGGCAAATTCGCACCAGCCACCCTCGCAATCGCCGAGTTCCCCGACCACGCCCGGCTCGGCGCGCCACAACAGCCTGGCATTGTCGCGCGGGGCAGACCGGATCGCGATGACCGGCCCGGTCACGATCGCGGTGCGCTTGCGGCTCAGCATGTTCGAATGCATCCAGCCGCTCCAGCCCGACGGATCGACGATCTGGCGCCAGGCGCCGTAGCGCTTCACGACCTTCACCGGCAGATGCTTGCGCCGGAACACCCACTCGATCTGATAGGTTCCCATCGGGCCAGCGCGCGCAAAGGCCTCGTCCTTCTGGACCGACGCCCAATAGGGTACCTCGACCTCTGCCTGCGCGATTGCAGCATCATGACCAGCCGACAGCGACACGGCTGCCAGACCGGCCAGTATCAGTCCCGAAAACCATGGTGCACGCATCAAATATTCCCCCGTCGGCCAGACTATAGCATCGCACCCGACGATCCTTCACCCCGAATCGCTTAAGCCAAAAAACCCGTGCCAAGCAAGTGCCGCAGCTTGACCTTTGGGGCGGTTGAGGCATAGCACAGATATGCCATCCAGCCCCTCTTCCAGGCCATCTGCGCCGCCGCACGAACCGGGCAGCCGCCCGCGCGTGATCGTCACGCGAAAGCTCGCCCCCGCCGTCGAAGAGCGCATGGCCGAACTGTTCGATGTCAAGCTCAACGCCGACGATCATGCCTTTACCCGCGACGAACTGGCCGCTGCCATGGCGACCTGCGACGTGCTGGTGCCGACGGTCACCGATGCGCTCGATGCCGATTTGATCTCAGGCGCTGGCGACAGGCTGAAGCTACTCGCCAATTTCGGTGCGGGCGTGGATCATATCGACCTGAAAGCCGCCCGCGCACGCGGCATCATCATCACCAACACGCCCGGCGTGTTCACCGACGATACCGCCGACATGACCATGGCGCTGATCCTCTCGGTCCCGCGCCGCCTCGCCGAGGGCGAGAAGCTGGTGCGTTCGGGCCAGTGGGAAGGCTGGAGCCCCTCGGGCATGCTCGGCCACCGCATCGGCGGCAAGCAGCTGGGCATTGTCGGCATGGGCCGGATCGGCCAGGCAGTCGCGCATCGTGCGCGCGGCTTCGGGCTCAATGTCGTCTATCAAAACCGCCGCCGCCTGCCCGAAAGCCTCGAGCAGATGCTCGGCGCGAGTTTCGAGCCCGATCTCGACGCGCTGATCGCCGGATCGGACATCATTACCCTGCACTGCCCGCGCAGCCCCGAGACGCGCGGCATCATCGACGCGCGCCGCATCGGCCTGATGAAGCCGAGCGCCTATCTGATCAACAGCGCGCGTGGCGAGCTGGTCGACGAGGCCGCGCTGATCGACGCGCTCGAGTCCGGCCGGATCGCGGGCGCCGGGCTCGATGTCTATCCGCGCGAGCCACAGGTCGACGAACGGCTGCTCGCGCTGAAGAATGTCGTGCTGCTGCCGCATGTCGGAAGCGCTACCTTCGAGGGCCGCGAGGTTGCCGGGCACAAGGTCATCGCCAATATTCGCTTCTGGTTTGATGGGCACAGGCCCCCCGACCAGGTCCTCGAAGGCTGGATGTAACGCCAGTCAGCTCCGACGGCCCGGCTCCATTCGCCGCAGAAATGCGCGCGCGTTAATCGATTATTTGCCAAACTGCGGCATGACGCGGCAGATATGCTGTCCCGATTGTGGACAGCAGGTATTTGGGAAAGTCGAGAGCATGATCGCAAGGCTGGCGCGCATTTTCACCCTTGCTACGGCAGCGCTCGCCGCGCCCGCATGGGCCGCCCCCGCGATGGTCGATCCCGCAACGCTCGATGTTTCCAATTCGGGCGATACCGCCTTCATGCTGATCTGCGGCGCGCTGCTGATGCTGTTCGCGGTGCCCGGCGTGCTGCTGATGCAGGCTGGGCGCGGCACCGCGCGCGCCGCGCAGGGTGTGTTCCTGCAGGGTACCGCGATCGCCGCGCTTGTCTCGCTGCTCTGGGTCGTGGTCGGCTATACCCTGGCCTTTGGCGATCCCAGCGGCGGCGTGATCGGCGGCGGCAATGCCTGGATGCTGATCGCGCTCGGCAATGTCCGCTTCGGCACCGCCGTGCCCGAAAGCGCGTTCGTGCTGTTCCAGATCGCGGGAGCGATGCTCGCCGCGCTGCTCGTCGCAGGTGCCTGGGCCGGACGTGGCCGCTTCGGCTGGGCGCTGGCGTTCGGCGGGCTGTGGAGCCTGATCGTCTATGCCCCCGTCGCGCACTGGATCTGGGGCGGCGGCTGGCTCTACGGATTTGGCGTGCTTGATTATGCCGGCGGCATCGCGCTGCATTTCTGCGCAGGAATTTCCGCCTTGGTGGCCGCTCTGGTCATCGGACGGCGCACCGGCTGGCCGGGCGCTGCTGCAGCGACGCACAATCCCGTGATGGTACTCGCAGGCGGCGCGCTGTTGCTCGTCGGTAATTTCGCGCTGAACGGAGGCTGGACGCTGGCCGCGACCGACGATGCCAGCAGCGCGATCATCAACGCGCATGTCGCCGCATGCGTGAGCGCGCTCGCCTGGCTGCTGATCGAGAAGCTGCGCACCCGCACCGTCAGCGCGATGGGCGCGGTGAGCGGGCTGCTCGCAGGCCTCGCCGCGATCGCTCCGGCTTCGGGCCTGGTCTCGCCGGGTGCCGCGATACTGATCGGCGTGATTGCCGCCCCCGCCTGCTATTTCGGCCTGCGCTTTGTCACCGAGACGCTGGCGATCGACGACAGCAACCACGCCTTCGCGCTGCACGGCATCGGCGGCCTGGTCGGCGCGCTGCTGGTCGCGATCTTCATCAGCGATGCTTTCGGCGGCGTCGGCTATGGCGAGGGCGGAAGCATGATCGGCCAGCTGGTCGCGCAGCTGGTCGGACTGGCGGGTGTGGCCATGTGGTCGATCCTCGCGACGCTGATCATCAGCTATGGCGTCGCGATGGCCATCCCGATGCGCATCTCGCCTGCGGAAGAGGCAGGCGAAGCGCTTGCCCCGCCCGCACCAGCCGCAGAAGCCGCTCCGCCCGCGGCAGAGCAGATCGCCGCACCGCAGGGCTGAGCCCCGGCGCGGCGCGGACGTTTATTCCTCGCCCATCCGAAGCGCGGCGATAAAGGCTTCCTGCGGGATGCTGACCGAGCCGTATTCGCGCATCCGCTTCTTGCCCTCTTTCTGCTTTTCCAGCAGCTTCTTCTTGCGGCTGATGTCGCCGCCATAGCATTTGGCGGTCACGTCCTTGCGCATCGCGGCGATGGTCTCGCGCGCGATCACCTTGCCGCCGATCGCCGCCTGGATCGGGATCTTGAACAGGTGGCGCGGGATCAGGTCCTTCAGCCGCTCGCACATGCCGCGTCCGCGCGTCTCGGCGCTACCGCGGTGGACGATCATGCTCAGCGCATCGACGGGCTCTGCATTGACCATGATCGACATCTTGACGAGATCGCCCTCGCGATAGCCGATCTGGTGATAGTCGAAACTGGCATAGCCGCGTGAGATCGACTTGAGCCTATCGTAGAAATCGAACACCACCTCGTTGAGCGGCAGCTCGTAGGTCACCTGCGCACGCCCGCCGACATAGGTCAGGTTCTTCTGCAGCCCGCGCCGGTCCTGGCAGAGCTTGAGGATGCTGCCGAGATATTCGTCGGGGCAATAGATCACCGCCTCGATCCACGGCTCCTGGATCTCGTCGATCTTGGTGGGATCGGGCATGTCCGCCGGATTGTGCAGCTCGATCTCGCCGTTACCGTGGGTCAGCTTGATCTTGTACACCACCGACGGCGCGGTGGTGATGAGGTCGAGATCGTATTCGCGCGTGAGCCGCTCCTGGATGATCTCGAGGTGCAGCAGGCCGAGGAACCCGCAGCGGAAGCCGAAGCCGAGCGCCGCGCTCGATTCCATCTCGAAGCTGAACGAGGCATCGTTGAGGCGCAGCTTGCTGATGCTGTCACGCAGCTTGTCAAAGTCATTGGCATCGACCGGGAACAGCCCGCAGAACACCACCGGCTGCACTTCCTTGAAGCCGGGCAGCGGCGCGGGCGCAGGGTTCTTGACCGTGGTGATGGTATCGCCGACGCGGGTCTGGCTGATGTCCTTGATCTGCGCGGTGATGAAACCGATCTCGCCCGCCGCCAGCTCGGGCAGGTTCTCGATCTTGGGCCGCATGCAGCCGACCCGGTCGACCAGATGCTCGGTGCCGCCGGCCATGAACTTGATCTGCTGGCCCTTCCTGATCACGCCGTTGACGACGCGCACGAGGATGACCACGCCGAGATACGGATCGTACCAGCTGTCGACCAGCATCGCCTCGAGCGGCGCATCGCGGTCGCCCTTGGGCGCGGGGATCTTCTGGACGATCTGCTCGAGAATCTCCTCGATGCCGATGCCCGACTTGGCGCTCGCCAGCACCGCTTCGGAGGCGTCGAGGCCGATAATGTCCTCGATCTCCTTCTTCACCTTTTCCGGCTCGGCGGCGGGCAGATCGATCTTGTTGATGACGGGAAGGATCTCGTGATCGTGCTCGATCGACTGATAGACGTTCGCCAGCGTCTGCGCCTCGACGCCCTGCGCCGCATCGACGACGAGCAGTGCGCCCTCGCACGCGGCGAGCGAGCGCGAGACTTCATAGGCAAAGTCGACATGGCCCGGCGTGTCCATCAGGTTCAGTTCGTAAAGCTGACCGTCCTTGGCCGTGTAGTTCAGCCGGACCGTCTGCGCCTTGATGGTGATCCCGCGCTCTTTCTCGATATCCATATTGTCGAGCACCTGCGCCGACATCTCGCGTTCGGAAAGCCCGCCTGTCCATTGGATCAGCCGGTCGGCAAGCGTCGATTTGCCGTGATCGATATGCGCGATGATGGAGAAATTGCGGATGTGCTTGAGGTCGGTCATGGCGCGCGATTAGCAGGGGTGCGCGCGACTGTCAGCAGGGAATAAGGGCCCCGCAAAATCGACATGGATCAAGAACCAAATCCGCTCTGGCGCGTAGGCGGCGCATGACCAAGACCTGGCTTATCGTGAACGAAGCGAGTGGCAGCTATGACGCCGCCGTGATCGCCGAGATCGTCACCTGGTTCGCCGAGAGCGATCAGCCCGTGGACTGCATCGTCCGTTGCCCCGACGAGGACCTTCCAACCCCTGACAAGCTTGACCGCGAAGGTGTTGAAACACTGGCCATCTACGCGGGCGACGGGACCACCAACAGCGCGCTGAAGCAGGCGGCGGGATGGGATGGCGACGTGCTTATCCTGCCCGGCGGCACGATGAACCTGCTCGCCCGGGCGCTGCATGGCGATCAGCCCTGCCGATCGATCATCGCCGAGGCGGGGCGCAACCGGCGTACGAAGAAACTCAACACCGTCGAGATCGGCGAGAGCACCGCCTATGTCGGCGTCATCGCCGGGCCGACGACCAGTCTTGCCCATGTGCGCGAGAACGCACGCCATGCCCGGCTGTCCGAACTGGTTCTGGAAGCCATTCCCACCGCGATCACCGAAACGCTGGGCGGCCCGCAAGTCGGCATTGAAGGTCATGACGGGCGCTTCCCCGCGATCTTCGCTGCCCCGCGCGAAAACGCGATGGAACTGTGCGGGTTCACCGCATCGACCATCGGCGAGGTGCTCAGCCATGCCAGCGCCTGGCTGAACGGCGATTTCCGCGATGGCCCGCGTGTGAACTTGGGCGGCGCAGAAACCGCAAGGCTGGTCAGCGAGGCCGACGAGATCGGGCTGCTGATCGATGGCGAGGCGGCCGAAGCGAAGCCCGGCGACGTGCTGCGGCTGGCCGAGGCCCCGCACAATTTCATCGAAACCCGCGCGCCTGCTGCCCCATGACGCTATTGTTCCACGCCAGCGACCTGCATTTCGGTGCCGAGGACAGCGCCGCACTCGCCTGGTTCAAACAGGTCGTCGCCGACGAGCAGCCCGATATCGTCATCATCACCGGCGATCTGACGATGCGCGCACGCTCGGCCGAGTTCGCCGCCGCGCAGGCCTGGCTCGCCGATCTGGGTCGGCCCGTGCTGATCGAGCCGGGCAATCACGACCTGCCCTATTTCAACCCGGTCCGCCGGATCTGGCGGCCCTATGGCCGCGTGATGCGGCTGCAGGAGCAGTTGCACGAGGGCGTCACGCTCGACCACGTCCACCTGGTGTCGCTGCGCACCACCGCGAGGGTGCAATGGCGGTTTAACTGGTCCAAGGGCCGGGTCGGCAAGCGCGCGCTGCATCAGGCGCTCCAGGCGCTGGGTGATCCGGGCCATGACGCCAAGCTGCGCATCGTGCTGGCGCACCATCCGTTGATCGAGGCTGAAACGCAGAGCAGCGGACGCACCACCGGCGGTCGTGCCGCACTCGAGGCGATAGCGGCTGCAGGCGCGGACGCAGTGCTGTCCGGCCATGTGCATGACCCGTTCGACCTGAATGTCGACACGCAGGCAGGTCCGATCCGTCTGATCGGGGCTGGCACATTGTCCGAGCGGGTCCGCGCGACCCGGCCGTCATTCAACCGGCTGACGGTGGCGGATGGAAAGCTCGACGCCCAGGTCTGCGCGATGGACTGACCCTGCGGATTAACACCGCTTAATCTTACGGTTTCTTACAATTCGCGGGCTCGCTGCTACCCTATCCTCGGGACAAGGGGGGATTCGCGCGATGAGAAGGAAACCGTTCAATCCGTTCGAGGCGGCGATCTGGAAGCGGCTGGCGGAAACCATGCTGGTCGAACCCGCGCAGATGGCAATCTCACCGCAGCAGGTGGTCGACAATCTCCAGGGCATTTTCGGCAATATCGAGGGCAACACGCCGCGCGATACCGCGCTGTCGGTCATCGCGACCTGGGTCGTGCTAGGTGGCCCCTTCTGGCATTGCGCGCCGCGCAGTTTCCGCATCTGGCGGATCGAGCGGCGGCTGAAGAACAGCCGCATCGACCTGTTCCAGGACATGGCGCGCATTCGGGGCATCGTCTATGCGGGCTACTACGGCCACTGGATCGATCAGGATGACGCGAACATCAGCGACGCGGCGGCGGAAGATGCCAACCGCGCCAACCCGGTGTTCAACGCGATCGGCTTCACCCTGCCCCGCCACCGCATCCGCGCGGGTACGCCCGATGACCCCGAAATCGCCGAATATACCGGCAACGACCTGCCCTATACCGTGTTCGTCGGCGAGGATGCGATCCCCGACAATGTCGAGGTCGTCGTTATCGGATCGGGCGCGGGCGGCGCGGTCGCGGCGTCGAACCTCGCCGATCAGGGCTATGAGGTGCTGGTGGTCGAGGCGGGCCCCTATCTGCCCAGCGCGCGCATGACGCCCAACGAGGCGCATATGTCCTCTTCGCTGTTCAAGGACGGCGCGATCCAGACGACGCGCAACCGCGACATCATCGTCTTCCAGGGCCGCACGGTGGGCGGCTCGACCGTCGTCAACAACGGCATCTGCCTGCGCCTAGCGCGCGAGGGCGAGACGCACCCCGATGCGCATGACGTGCTCGCGCATTGGCGCAGCATCGGCGCGCCGGTCGACGAGGATGCGCTGGAAGCGGCCTATGCCCATGTCGAGACGCGGCTAGGCGTGCACGAGATCGACCGCAGGCTCGGGCGCAACAACGGCACGCGGCTGCTCGCCGGATGGGATGCCTATGCCGCAGGATCGCACGATCCGCTGGACAACCGTGCGGTCACCGGCTGGTTCCGCAAGAACTGGGGTCAGAAGACCGAGCCCAATGCCTGCGTGTCGTGCGGCTATTGCAACACCGGCTGCCCCTATGGCCGCAAGAAGGCGATGCCCGAGAGCTTTCTGCGCCACGCGACGCTGCACGCCCCGCGCAAGGCGCGCATCCTGGCGCGTGCGGCGGTGTCGCATATCGGCTGGAACGGGTGCGACGATCAGGGACGAAAGATTGCGTCCTCGGTTCAGGTCATGCTACCCGATGGGCGCGCGAAGACGATCCGCGTGAGCAAGGGCGTGGTCGTCGCGGCGGGCACGATCGCATCGAGCAACATCCTCTCGGCAAGCGGCATCGAGGGCACCGGCAAGGGCATCTCGCTCAACATCGCCTGCCCGGTCCCGGCGCTGATGCCCGATCCGGTCAACGCCTGGGACGAGGACCAGATGGCGACCTTTGTCGGCCGCGCCGATTTCCTGATCGAGAGCCATTTCCAGCCGCCGATGAGCATGGCCTCTTTGGTGCCCGGCTGGTTCGACGAGCATTTCCGGCGGATGCTGAACTATAACCGGCTTGCCTCGGCGGGCGTGCTGTTCCCGGCGGATCGGCGCGGCACGATCAAGAAGGGCAAGCTCGGCTTCGAGCTCGAGCAGAGCGACCTCGCCGTGCTGCGCCGCGCGCTGGCGACGCTGACCAAGGTGCATTTCCGTGGCGGCGCGGAGGAGGTCTATCCCGCGCTGCTCCACGGCGAGACGCTGAGCAAGGGCATGAGCGATGCCGAGATCGACCGGTTCTTCGAGGAGCATATCGAGGAGCCCGACGATGTCGTGCTCTCCTCGAGCCATCCGCATGGCGGCAACGCGATCCATGCCGATCCGCGCAAGGGCGTGGTCGATCTCGACCAGCGCGTGCATGGCGTGGCCAATGTGTTGGTCACCGATGCGAGCGTGATGCCGAGCTGCATCCGCGTCAACGCGCAGCTGACGACGATGGCGATGTCCGACCGGGTGACCCACGGGAAGCGGGTGTTCGGCTGATCGGCCCTGGCGCGTCAGAGCCCCTGGCGCTTCTTGGTCGCGAGGCTCGCGTTCGCCTCCCACGGCGCGTCGGGCCAGTGATGGCGCGGATAGCGGCCGCGCATGTCCTTGGCCACATCGCGCCAGCTGCCGCGCCAGAAGCCGGGCAGATCGCGCGTCGTCTGGATCGGGCGTCCCGCCGGTGAGGTAAGCGACAGGACCAGCGGGATGCGGTTCCGCCCGACGACCGGATGCTCGTCGAGACCATAGAGCGCCTGCACGCGTAGCTCGACCGTGGGGCCGGCACTCGCCGCATAATCGATCGCGTGGCGCGTGCCTGCGGGGCTCGCGAATTCGGCGGGCGCGGTCCGCTCGATCGCCTGCATCGCATCCCATCCTGCCAGCCCCTGCAGGGCGTTATGCAGATCGCCAGGGCTGACACCGCTCAGCGCACGCTTGCCGATCAACAGTGGCGCCAACCAGTCCTCGAGCGTCGCCAGCAGCTGCGCCTCGTCCAGCGCCTCGACCCCGGCGAACGCGGCGCGCTGGCGCAGCGCAAGCGCCTTGTCGCTCCAGTCGAGCAGCGTCAGGCCGTGGTCGCGCAAGCCCGTGAGCAGCGCGGCCAGCACAGCATCGGCATCGGGCGCGGGATCGGGCGCGCTCGCCAGCCGGATCGCGCCCAGCCGCCGCTCGAGCCGCGCCTCGACCCGCCTGCTGTCGGCAACGAAATCGCAGCGGCTGATGCGTTCGATCCGATCGGCGAGATGCGTTTCGACATCCGCCGGGTCGAGCGCAAGGGCGCTCAGGATGCGCGCATCGGCCGCCTTGCCCTGTACCTCGCCGATCGCCAACCATGGCGCGGTGATCAGCGGCGAGGCCGGATCGAGCCGGAAGCTGCGCCCGCCCGCGCTCGCCCAGGTCTCGCCCGAACCATCGCGGCGCTTCGCCACCCGGTCGGGATAGGCAAAGGCGAGCAAGATGGCAGGCGGCAGATCGCGCGCTGCGACCGCGCTGACCTGTCGCTCGGCCAGCTTCGCCCAACGCTCGGCGAGCTTGCGCGACTTGGCGGCGCGCTCGCCCCGGTCGCTGCGCCAGCGGGTGAGCCGCACATCGAGATCATCCCCCTGCCCGCCCAGCCCGCGCTCCTGTAACAACAGCGCGATTTCCGCCGCTTGCATCGCGCACCCGGCCTGTGCACCCTTCAGCAGCATCGCGGCCAGATGCGGAGGCAGCGGCAGCGCACCAATCGATCGGCCCAGCGCCGTGATCGCGCCGCCCGTATCGACCGCACCCAGCACGATCAGCCGCTTGCGCGCCTCGGCCAGCAAGGGCGCAGGCGGCGGATCGAGCCAGTTGAGCCGCACCGGATCGCTCTCCCCCCAGGCCGCGCATTGCAGCACCAGCGGCGCAAGATCGCTGTCGAGGATTTCGGGCGGATCGAAGCGCGGAAGCCCCCCGGTGGCAGCCTCTTCCCACAGGCGATAGGCGACGCCCGGCCCCTGGCGCGCGGCGCGGCCCGCACGTTGCGTAGCGGCAGCCTGGCTCGCGCGTTCGGTCACCAACCGGGTGGTCGCCGCGAGCGCATCGTAGCGCGCCCGCCGCGCCAGCCCGCTATCGACGACGATCCGCACGCCATCGATAGTCAGGCTGGTCTCGGCGATGCTGGTGGCCAGGATGACCTTGCGCCGCCCATCGGGATCGCGGCGGATCGCGGCGCGCTGCTCCACCGGGGTCAGCGTGCCGTGCAGCGGCAGCACGGCGATCGCGCTGCCCAGAGTCTCCAGCCGCTCGGAGGTGCGCGTGATTTCCGCGACGCCGGGCAAGAAGGTGAGCACATCGCCTTGCGCCTCGTCGCGCAGCGCGGTGCGGATCGCCTGCGCCATCGCATCCTCGATTCGCTGCTCGCCGCGCCGCCCGAGATAGCGCAGGTCGAGCCGGTGCGAGCGGCCTTCGCTTTCGATCACCGGCGCGCCCTGCATCAGCGCAGCAAAGCGCGCGCCATCGAGCGTTGCCGACATGGCGAGCAGCCGCAGATCGGGCCGGAACGCACCCTGCGCCTCAAGCGCGAGGGCGAGGCCGAAATCGCTGTCCAGGCTGCGCTCATGCACCTCGTCGAACAACACGGCGGATACGCCCATCAGTTCGGGATCGGCCTGGATGCGGTTGACGAAAATCCCCTCGGTCAGCACCAGCACGCGCGTCGCGGCGCTCGTCTTGCTGTCCATGCGAGTCGAATAACCGATGGTCTGGCCCACCGGTTCGCCCATGAGCTCTGCCATGCGCTCGGCAGCAGCGCGCGCGGCGAGGCGACGGGGCGAGAGCAGCAGAACCTGCCCTGTGCACCACGGCTGGTCGAGCAGTGCCAGGGCGACGGTGGTGGTCTTCCCCGCGCCCGGCGGTGCAACGAGCACGGCGTTGGGACCGCTGCCAAGCGCGAGCAGCAAATCTGGCAGCACGGAATATATGGGCAGTTCAGCCATAGCGCGCCGCCTTATATGTTTGTCCTGCGACCCTCAACCGGCTGGCCAGCCCAGGGGTCAGGCGTAAACCCCCAGCCCGAAACGCTGCCGGAGCGCCCAGCGACCGACCATGAGCACGGACACGACCGCCAACCCGGCGGCCAGCCCGATCCACACACCGACACCGTCCCAGCCCAGCCGGAACGCGAAGAACCACGCGGTGCCCATGCCGACCACCCAGTAACCGAACGCGGCAAACAGCATCGGCCAGCGCGTGTCCTGCAGCCCGCGCAGCACCCCTGCCCCGACCGCCTGAACGGCATCGACCAGCTGGAAGATCGCGGCGACCAGCAGGAAGCTCAGCGCCAGCGCAAGAGCGGGTGCGGCGCTGGCATCACCGGGATCGATGAATAGCCCCACCAGCGCGCCCGGAATCAGTGCCATGATCGCCGACATGCCGCATGCCGCCAGCACACCGAGCCCCAGCGCCGCCCAGCCCGCGCGCGCCGCAGCCTGGGCGTCGCGCGCACCATGGTGCAGGCCTACACGCACCGTCGCAGCCTGCGACAGGCTGAACGGAACCATGAAGGCGAAAGAGGCGATCTGGATCGCCACGGCATGCGCGGCGAGCGAATCGCGGCTGATCAGCCCCATGAGGAAGGCAGCCGAGCTGAAGATCGCGACCTCGAAGGCAAAGGTCACCGCGATCGGCAAGCCCAGCTTGAACAGCGCGCGATAGCGCCCCCAATCGGCCACCCAGAAGCGTCCGAACAACCGGTAACGGCGAAAGGCGCGCACGCGTGTCACGACCAGAGCCATCACCGCAAACAGGGTGCAATTGGCGATCAGATTGGCGATTGCCGCGCCCTTCAGGCCCATTTCGGGAAAGCCGAGATTGCCGAAGACCAGTGCCCAGCACGCGACAAGGTTCATCGCCACACCGCACAAAGTGACGAACACGCCCCAGATCGGCCGCTCGAGCGCCGAGACATACATGCGCAGCACGAATTGCAGCAGCCAGGGGAGCAGGCCCCACATGGCAATGCGCATGAATTGCCCGGCGTCACGCGCAAGGTCCGGCTGCTGCCCCATCAGCAGGAACAGCGCTTCGGCATTCCATAACAGCGCCCAGATCGGCAGGCAGACCGTCAGCGCGACCCACATGCCCTGGCGCACCGTGCGGCGGATATCGCGCACCGAATGCTTGCGCCGTCCGCGCTCGGCCGCGATCATCGGCGAAGCGGCGGTCATCAGCCCCATGCCGAAGGTGCCGCAGGCGAAATACAGGTTCACCGCCAGCGCCGCCGCCGCCAGCGCCTGCACGTCATAACGCCCGAGGATGATAACCTCGGTCGTATGGATCGCCATCTGCGCCAGATTGCCAAGCACCAGCGGCCCCGCGAGCAGCAGCAGCGCGCGGATTTCGGTGGAGAGGCCATCCGTTCGCGGCTTGGCTGATGGCATATAAGATGGATCGACGGTCGGCACCGCGATAGCTTTCCCGTCCTGTCCGGAATTCAAATTCTGGCCGATTAACGCTGGCTCTGGCGCTGCCAGTAATAGCCGCCAACCAGCGCGGCAATGGTAATCACATTGCCGACGATAGCGATGGCGAGAAACAGGTCCTGCATCATGGTACGAATTTCTCACATTTTCTGAGCACTTGCAACTGTCGCGCAGCCAGTGCCCGGCCCTCTGCCTCGGTGAGATAGGGCGTCGGCCTCTCGTCTGCCAGAAATACATAGGCCTGCTGGCAGACCATCGCCTGTCTGCTGGCAGCATTCCCCTCGCCCGATCCGAGATAGCCGAAAATCGCCGCTCCGATCACGCCCAGCAAGGTTGTCACCGCCCCGAACAAAGCGATCGGGTTCCACGAATTTCCGGAATGCGAACTGCGCTCGAGACCCCGTTTCAGCTGATCAAGTTGCGCGCGCAGCTCGTTGTTCTGCACCTCAAGTTCTTCCAGCCGTCGTCCCTGCGGGTCTCGGGCCGGGGTGTCGTTCACGACCTAATATCCGCGCGCGATCGCGAATTCGACGGTTTCGATCAGCGCCGCCTTGGCCTTGCTGTTCGGGAAGCCGGCGATCGCATCGATGGCGCGCTGGCCGAAATGGCGGGCGCGGTCGAGCGTCAGGTCGATCGCATTGTGCTGGCGCAGCAGCTGGGTCGCATGCGCCAGATCCTCGTCCGAGGTACGATGGCCGATGATGGCGGCTTCCCAGAACTTGCGCTCTTCCGGCGAACCGTGCGCATAGGCGAGGATGACAGGCAGCGTCACCTTGCCGTCGCGAAAGTCGTCGCCCACGCCCTTGCCCATCGTCGCCGCGTCCGAGACATAGTCGATCGCGTCATCGACCAGCTGGAAGGCGATGCCCAAGTTGCGGCCATAGGCATCGAGCGCCAGTTCGACCTGCTCGTCACGCTCTGCGACCACCGCCGCGATGCGACAGGCGGCGGCGAACAGCGCGGCGGTCTTGGCCCCGATGATCGCAAGATAGCGCTCTTCGCTGGTCTCGATCTGGCGCTGCGCGGTCAACTGATCGACCTCGCCCTCGGCGATGATCGCCGATGCGCCCGACAGGATCTTGAGGACCTTGAGCGAGCCGTCCTCGACCATCAATTCGAACGAGCGGCTGAACAGGAAATCGCCGACCAGCACGGTGGCCGGGTTTCCGAACACCAGGTTGGCGGTCTTCTTGCCGCGGCGCAGGTCCGATCCATCGACGACATCGTCGTGCAGCAGCGTTGCAGTGTGAATGAACTCGACCGCTGCCGCCAGCTTGTGATGGCGGGTGCCGGGATAATCGAGCAACCGCGCGCAGGCGAGCGTCAGCATCGGCCGCATCCGCTTGCCACCGCCGGCAATCAGATGCCCGGCAAGCTCGGGAATCAGGGGAATTTGCGATTGCATCCGGTCCAGGATGACGCTGTTTACCGAATTGAGATCCTGCGCCACGAGCGCCATGATCGGATCGAGGCTGGGAGCGGTGGTGGACACGCCCGCGGGGCGGCCAATCGGATGAACAGTCGCGGTCATGGGTTGCGATGTGGCAATCCGCATGGCTTAAGGCAAGCGCAAAGCGCAACCGCTACCAAGGCATCGCGCGATTCTCGCGAGGGTATCAACATTATGGCGCAAGACCCGGTACTGGCCGCATTCAGGCAGAGCATCGACAATATCGACGCGGCACTGATCTTCATGCTGGCCGAGCGCTTCAAGATCACCAAGGCTGTCGGAGAATACAAGGCGAAGACCGATCTGCCGCCTGCCGATCCGCGCCGCGAGGAAGAGCAGATCGCGCGGATGAAGCGGCTTGCGGTCGATGCCGATCTGGACCCTGATTTTTCGGAAAAGTTTCTGCGTTTCGTGATCGACGAGGTCATCCGCCACCACGAAAAGCTGCGCGATCAGGCCTGACGGTTCAGCGAATCGCCTCGCGGTCCTTGGGCGTCATCAGCACGCAGCCCCAGCCTTCGCGATATTCCGCGCTTTCTGCGGCCATCAGCGGCACCGTGGCATCGATCCGCTTGGCGTCCGCTGCTTCGCTCAGGCTCACAACCTCCATGCCCGGCTCCAGATCCTTCTCGCAATCGCCGAGCTCCCGCCCGCCGATATAGCGGCACGAACAGACGACGCGCGCCGAATAGGCAGCGCCCGTCTGGCTATACGCTTTGAGGGCGGGCCAGTACCAGGCCAGCGCCGCGAGCGCGATCGCCAGCAGCGCCAGCGCCACCCATTTCAGCCTGCCTTGCCTGCCCGGCATCGCGCCCATTTTCCCAGTTGCCATCGGTCCCCGCCTGATTGATGGAGGCGGGCATGAAGCACCGCATCCTCCTCGCCCTTGCCGCAACCGGCCTTCTCGGCGCAACCGCTTTCGGACTTTATGGCATCGAAGGCCGGGCTGCGGACAGCGGCGAGACGATGATCGCCGACGTGCCCGGCGTGCCCACCGCTGCGCTGAATGCCGAGATCGACAAGCTGTTCAGCGAGGACGAATTTGCCGAGACCCGCGCGCTCGTCATCATGCGCGGCGGCGAGATCGTGGCGGAACGCTATGCGCCGGGTTACGATCGCGGCACCCGCTTCATCAGCTGGTCGATGGCCAAGAGCGTCACCGCGGTGCTGGTCGGGCTGATGGTCGCGGACGGACGGCTGGCGCTCGATGCCCCTGCCCCGGTGCCCGACTGGCAGCGCCCCGGCGACCCGCGCGGCGCGATCACGCTCAGGCACCTGCTCCACATGTCCTCGGGCCTGCAGCATACCGAAGCGGGCGACCCGCCCTATGAATCGGACGAGGTGCGGATGCTGTTCCTCGACGGCCGCGACAACATGGTCCGCTATGCCGAGGGCCAGCCGCTCGAGGCGGAGCCAGGATCGAAATTCGAATATTCGACGAACACCAGCGTCATCCTGTCCGACATCATCACCCGCCAGCTGACCGACAGCAAGGACCCGGACGTGCGCCGCCGCGCGATGCTGGAATATATGCGCGGGCGACTGATCGAACCGCTGGGGATGACCTCGATGGTGCCCGAATTCGACGCCTCGGGTACGCTGATCGGCGGATCGATCATCCAGGCCAATGCGCGCGACTGGGCCAAGTTCGGCGAGTTCCTGCGCAACAAGGGCTCGATTGCGGGCAACCAGTTCCTCACCCGCGGCTGGGTCGATTTCATGCTCACCAGCTCACCGAACGACCCGGCTTATGGCGGGCATATCTGGCTTAACAAGCCGCGTGCGGCCGGCCTTAAAAAGGTGCTCTATCCCGATCTGCTGCCGGGCGACGTGTTCGCCGCGCAGGGGCATCTCGGCCAGTTCGTCATCGTCAGCCCGAGCCAGAAGCTCACGCTGGTCCGGCTCGGCAAGACCCAGGACGATGTGCTCGATCCGGTCAAGGAGCAGCTCGGGCGCATTCTGGCGCTTTTCCCAAGGGACTAGGCCGGGACCGAAGCTTCTGTCAGTCTGGTCCACGCCGATTCTCAGGGGGACTGCCAATGACCTTGCTTCGAATTTCCGCTGCCTTGCCGCTGCTGTTCGCCGCGCCTGCACTGGCACAGGACGGCGCGGGCTATGCAGCCGCGCAAACGGCCGAGGCCGCGCCGTTCGTGCCGGCGGATTTCCCGGTTCCGACGCTGATCGAAGGGCCGGGCTTCAAGCTCGTCCCGCTGGGCCCAGATCTCGTGAAAATCGATTTTGACGCGTACATGTCGTCGATCGAGCATCTGCAGAAGACCTTCACCCGATCGACTGCCTGGCCGCATCCCGGGATCAGCGATGCCGATGCGATGAAGGACATGCTCACCGAACAGGGCCGGTTCCAGCGCCGTGAATCCTTCGCCTATGCGGTGCTCACGCCCGACGGCAAGCGCGAGCGCGGCTGCGTCTATGTCTATCCCAGCCCCGTTCCCGGCTATGACGCAATGGTCACTTTATGGGTGACCAAGGCCGAATATGACGCCGGGTTCGATGCGAAGCTTTATGCCTGGGTGCAGCAATGGATCGCAAAGGACTGGCCGCTGCGCAGCATTGCCTATCCGGGGCGTGCGATCGAATGGGGGACATGGGACGCGCTGGAGGCGGCGAGCAAGGCGAAAGAAGGATGAAGCCCTCTCCCCTCCCGCAAGCGGGAGGGGAGACATACAAGCTTACCGCAGCCGGAACGTGCCCGTCACCACGGTGAAACACTTGCCCGCCAGCACCGCGCGGTCGCCGTCGAGTGTGCAGTGGAGAAGACCGCCCCGCTGGCTCGCCTGAAAGGCGGTGAAGCTGCTGCGCCCAAGCCGCGCCGCCCAGAACGGGGTGAGCACCGCATGCGACGATCCGGTCACGCTGTCCTCGTCGATGCCGACGCCGGGCACGAACACGCGGCTCAGCACATCGGTATCCTTGCCGGGCGCGGTGCAGATGAACTGATGGTTGCCCAGCGCGGCCAGCGCCTTGAAATCGGGCTCGAGCGCAAGAACGTCGTCGGCGTGATCGAACAGCAGCACATTGTAGCGCCCGACATGCACATGACATTCGCTCGGCAATCCGCCGAGCAGCGCGGTCCAGTCGGGCAAGACCGCCGGTTCGGGCGGCAGCGCGGGCAGCGACAGCGAGAGCCTATCGCCATCGCGGCTGACGCTGAGCACCCCTGCCTTGCGCGTCAGAAAGCGCACGGTATCGCCCGAAAAGCCCTGTTCGAAGACATAATGGCCCGAGGCGAGCGTCGCATGGCCGCACATCGCGACCTCGGCCACAGGGGTGAACCAACGGAGTTCGTAATCCGCCTCGGCGCTGTCGATCGGAACGATGAACGCGGTCTCGGCGAAATTGTTTTCCTCGCCGATCGACTGCAGCACAGCATCGTCTGGCCAGGCGGCCAGCGGCATGACCGCCGCCTGGTTGCCGGTGAAAGGACGGTCGGCAAAGGCGTCGATATGGCAATAGGGAACGGTGTCGGGCAGATCAGTCATGGCAAACATCCTTACGGGTAGAGCAGGCCTTCGTCCCAGCCGCTCTCGGTGCGGGTGAACACGCGGCGGTGGTGCAGCCGGTGGTCGCGATCCTCCCAGAACTCGATCCGCTGCGGCGTCACCCGGAAGCCAGACCAATGCGGCGGCCGAGGCACGGGCTTGTCGGCGAACAGCTTCTCCACTTCGGCAAAGCGCTGCTCGAAGATGCTCCGCTCGGGCAGCGGCCGCGACTGGTCCGACGCCCAGGCCCCCAGCTGCGAATCGCGCGAGCGGGTGGCGAAATAGGCATCGGCGGTGGCGTCGTCGACCGGCGTCACCGGCCCCTCGATGCGGATCTGGCGGCGCAGCGACTTCCAGTGGAACAGCAGGGCGGCATGCGGATTGGCAAGCAGCTCGCCGCCCTTGCGGCCTTCGTAATTGGTGTAGAAGATGAACCCATCCGGCCCATGGCCTTTCAGCAGCACCATGCGCACCGAAGGCCGCCCCTCGGCATCGGCGGTGGCGAGCGCCATCGCATTGCTGTCGTTGATCTCGGTCTCGCGCGCCTTGATGTACCAGTCATCAAACAGCGCAAAGGGGTCGTCGGCCATGTCCATCCTGTCTTGTCGGTCACGGGCTCGCTTGACTGCCTTAGCCATATAAGACAGTGGTGAGTCCGTCGGCGCGGTTTATGGCGCATGGGCCGCGCGTTGAACAGGATTTTGCTGAAGGGAGCGCGCGCCGATGTGGGAGCAGATTTTCGGGATCGCCAATCTTGTCGCCATGGTCGCCTGGGCGGTGCTGATCCTCGCTCCGCGCCGCGATATCGTGATGCGCGCGCTATTCTTCGGCCCCGTGTTCCTGCTGTCCTTGGGCTATGCGACTGGTCTCACCCTGGTGATGACCGGGGTGGTTCCGACCGACGGCGGTGCGGATTTTTCGACGATTGAGGGCGTGCGCAGCATCTTTGCCAGCGATGCCGGAGTTACCATAGGCTGGGTGCATTACCTCACCTTCGACCTGTTCGTCGGCCTGTGGATCGCGCGCAACGCCGATGCGCATGGGCTCAGCACGCTGAAAGGGCGGCTGATCCAGGCGCCGATCCTGTTCTTCACCTTTGCCGCCGGACCGTTCGGCCTGGCGCTTTACATCGTGCTGCGGATGATTTTATGGCGCGGCCCCTCCGACCGCCGCATCCCGGCTTGAAAAATGCCCTGCCCCTACCCCAGATATTGTTGTAAATCGGCAACAATGGATAACCTGACCAACAATGGCGACCACATTCATGGCTGATCCCTATGCAATTCTCGGCGTGTCCAAGGGCGCGAGCGAGAAGGACATCAAGAGCGCGTACCGCAAGCTCGCCAAGGAGCTGCACCCGGATTACAACAAGGACAATCCGGCTGCAGCCGCGCGCTTTTCCGAGGTGACGCGCGCCTATGACCTGCTTTCCGACAAGGACAAGCGCGCGCGCTTCGACCGGGGCGAAATCGATATCGACGGCAACCCCGCCGCACCCTTCGGCTTTGGCGGCGGCGGCTTTCGCCAGCAGAGCCGGTCGAGCGACAATGCAGGCTTTTCCGGCTTCGGCAATGACGGCATCGATTTTGCCGATATCTTCGACGGCCTGTTCGGCGGCTTCGGCGGCGGGGCGCGCGGCAGCAGCTCGGGCCCCTATGGCGGCGCGCGCCAGAATGCGCCCAAGGGTGCCAATGTCGCCTACAAGATGGCGGTCGACTTCACCGACGCCGCAACCTTGAAGCCGCAGCGGATCACGCTGGCCGATGGCAAGACGATCGACCTCAAGCTGCCAAACGGCGTCGAGACCGGCACCAACATGCGCCTGTCGGGCAAGGGCCAGCCCGGCCCCGGGGGCCCCGGCGACGGCATCGTGACGATCGAGGTGCGCCCGCACCGCTTCTTCCGCCGCGATGGCGACAATGTGCGGCTCGACCTGCCGATCACGCTGAAAGAGGCGGTCGCAGGCGGCGAGGTGCGCGTGCCCACCGTCGATGGCGCCGTGATGATGAAGATCAAGCCGGGCAGCCAGTCGGGCCAGCAGATGCGCCTCAAGGGCAAGGGCTTTCACGGCAAGAACGGCGTGCGCGGAGACCAGATCATCGAACTGCAGATCCGCCTGCCCGAAGGCGGCGATGCTGCGCTAACCCAGTTCGTCGAAGGCTGGAGCGCGAATTACGATCCGCGTGCGGGGCTGACCGGCTGAGTCCGGCACGACTTGATGGCGCTGACCGATCTTCTGCGGCCGGACAAGCGGCAACAATTTCTGGCCACGTCGCGCGCGATCGTCGCTGAAGTTGCGGGCAACGTCATGACCCATGGGGGGGTCGTGGCGGGCAATTTCGCCTATCTCGCGCTGCTGAGCATCTTTCCTTTTTTCATTGTCGCAGCAGCGCTGGGCGGTGTGTTCGGCCGCAGCGAATATGGCGCGGAAGCGGTGCAGGGCTTTTTGGCCGCGGTGCCGCCGAGCGTCGCCTCGGTCCTCGCCGCGCCGATGGAAGCGGCGATGTATGCGCGCACCGGCGCGCTGCTCTGGCTCGCCGTTTTAGTCGGGCTCTGGACCACCGCGAGCCTGATCGAGTCGATCCGCGCCGTCATCCGCCGCGCCTATGGGACGGAGAGCAACAAGCCCTTCTGGAAGCTGCGACTGGGGTCGATGGCGCTGATCATCCTTGCGGTGATCGCGACCATGCTGGCACTGAGCGTCCAGGTGGTGCTCGCGGGCGCGGCAGAAGTCATCGCCAACAGCCTGTATTTCCCCGGAGAACCGCTCGCGCTGGTGGTGCTGAGCCAGCTGTTCACCTTCGCCGTGCTGCTGCTGATGCTGTACCTGGTCTATGGCATGCTCACCCCGCTGCGGTATCGCGAGGCAGGCCATCCGATCTGGCCCGGCCCGATGTTCATCGCGGTCTGGTGGATGCTGTGCCTGGCGATTCTGCCTCGGTTTCTCGGCACCTTTGCCGATTACGACCTGACCTATGGCAGCCTGGCCGGGGTGATGGTCAGCCTCATTTTCTTCTTTCTCATCGGCCTTGCTATGGTAATCGGGGCCGAGTTGAACGCCGCCATCGCGCGGGCGCGCGGCGGCCTGCCGCAGAAAACGGACAAGAACTGAAGGATCACGACATGGACGGACTGATGAAGGGCAAACGCGGCCTCATCATGGGGCTTGCCAACAACAAGTCGCTCGCCTGGGGCATTGCGCAGAAGCTGGCCGAGCACGGCGCCGAGCTGGCGTTCAGCTATCAGGGCGAGGCTTTGGGCAAGCGCGTTATTCCGCTTGCAGCAGAGCTCGGCAGCGACTTCACCTTCGATTGCGACGTGTCGGACATGGATGCGCTCGACCGGGCTTTCGAGACCCTTGCGGCGCGCTGGCCGACGATCGATTTCGTCGTTCATGCCATCGGCTTTTCGGACAAGAACGAACTGCGCGGCCTCTATGTCGACACCAGCCTCGACAACTTCCTGATGACCATGAACATCTCGGCCTATTCGCTTGTCGCCGTTGCGAAAAGGGCGCGTGCGATGATGCCCAATGGCGGCTCGATCGTGACTTTGAGCTATTACGGCGCGGAAAAGGTGATCCCGCATTACAACGTCATGGGCGTCGCCAAGGCGGCGCTGGAGACCAGCGTCAAATATCTCGCCAATGACCTCGGCCGTGAGAATATCCGCGTCAACGCGATCTCGGCGGGCCCGATCAAGACGCTGGCGGCCAGCGGCATCGGCGACTTCCGCTATATCCTGAAATGGAACGAATATAACGCACCGCTGCGCCGCAACGTGACCATCGACGATGTCGGCGGAGCAGGCCTGTACCTGTGCTCGGACCTGTCCTCGGGTGTGACCGGCGAGACGCATCATGTCGATTCGGGCTATCATGTCGTGGGCATGAAGCAGGAAGACGCACCGGACATCGCGCTGGATTGATCGGGCCATGGCCGATCGTGCTCTCTGCAAGAAGCTGGGCTGCAAGCCTGGATCGGTTCTCAAAGTCATCGATTGCCCCGCTGCGGTCGCCTCGCGGCTTCCCGACAGCGCGGCGGCGGACGAGCCCACGATCATCCTGGCCTTTGTCCGCGACAGGGCGGCGCTGGCTGCGGCTGCGCCCGGTGCGCTCGCCGCTTATCGGCGCGGCGCGGCCATGTGGTTCGCCTATCCCAAGAAATCGGGATCGATCCGATCCGATATCACCAGAGACGATGGCTGGGAGAGTCTCGCCGCGCAGGACCTGCTGCCCGTCACCCAGGTGGCGATCGACAATGACTGGTCGGCGCTGCGGTTCCGCTATCGTGACGAGATCGCCAGGCTGACGCGCGCCAGCGACTATCCCGGCAAGGCACCGAGCAACGCCTGACCGTCCGCCGCGCACTGGACAGCGCGCCCGCAATGCCGCAAAGCGCGCGCAATTCCTTTCTGCCTGACGGGACAGCCGCATGAGCTTCAACACCTTTGGCCGCGTTTTCCGCTTCACCACCTGGGGCGAAAGCCATGGACCGGCTCTAGGCGCCGTGGTCGACGGATGCCCGCCGGGACTGGCTCTGAGCGAAAGCGACATCCAGCCCTTTCTCGATGCGCGCCGCCCCGGCACCTCGCGCTTCACGACGCAGCGGCAGGAGCCCGATGCGGTGCGCATCCTCTCGGGCGTGTTCGAGGGGCGCACCACCGGCACGCCGATCAGCCTGATGATCGAGAATGTCGACCAGCGATCCAAGGATTATGGCGATGTCGCCAAGGCCTATCGCCCCGGCCATGCCGATTATGCCTATGATGCCAAATACGGTTTCCGCGACTATCGCGGCGGCGGCCGGTCGAGCGCGCGAGAGACGGCAGCGCGGGTGGCCGCAGGAGCCGTCGCGCGGCTGGTCATCCCCGAGGTGACGCTCACCGCTTATGTCTGCGAACTGGGCGGCGATGCGATCGATCCGGCCCGCTTCGATGCCGCAGAAATCGGCCGCAACCCGTTCTTCTGCCCCGACGCGCAAGCCGCGAAGCGCTGGGAGGCGAAGGTCGATGCCGCGCGCAAGTCGGGCAGCTCCCTTGGCGCTGTCGTCGAATGCTTCGCCACCGGCGTCCCTGCAGGCTGGGGCGCGCCGCTCTACGCCAAGCTCGACAGCGAGCTTGCCGCCGCAGCCATGTCGATCAACGCGGTCAAAGGGGTGGAAATCGGCGATGGTTTCGCCGCTGCGCGCCTCAGCGGCGAAACCAATGCCGACCCCATGCGCCCCGGTGCGGATGGCAGTCCCGAATTCCTCGCCAACCATGCCGGCGGTATCGCGGGCGGCATCTCGACCGGCCAGCCAGTGGTGGTGCGCGTCGCATTCAAGCCGACCAGTTCGATCCTCACCCCCGTCGAGACGATCACCCGTGAGGGGGAGGCAAGCGAGATCGTGACCAAGGGTCGCCACGACCCGTGCGTCGGCATTCGCGGCACCCCGGTGGTCGAAGCGATGGTGGCGCTGGTGCTGGCCGACCAGAAGCTGCTCCACCGCGCGCAATGCGGCTGAACGCGCTTTTTCCTTATTGCTGAACCACCTGTGCCGTAGCGGCAGTTGACGTGTCCGTCACATTTTGTCGCAGGGTGATTGCCTCGCGTCGGCAAATGGCTAGCATGGCTTTCATAAGCGACCGCTGACCCGCGAGGGCAAGAGTGCGGCGCGACAGGAGAGTGCATGACCGTCACCCGCAACCCGGCAGCCGATGCCGGTGTGCCGCCGACCATGGCCGCAGACACGCCGCCTGCCCCTTCGTCGCTCCAGGGGGCCTCCAGTCCGCGCGTGATGCTGTGGACGTTGATGATCATCTATATCTTCAACTTCCTCGACCGGCAGATCGTCTCGATCCTGGCCGAGCCGATCAAGCGCGATTTCCAGCTTTCCGATACCCAGCTCGGGCTGATGACCGGCCTGGCCTTTGCGCTGTTCTACACGCTGCTGGGCATCCCGATCGCGCGCTATGCCGATCGCAGCACCACCAACCGTGTCTCGCTGATCGCCTGGTCGGTGGCGATCTGGTCGGCGATGACCATGGCGTGCGGCGCGGCGCGGACCTTTCCGCAGCTGCTGCTCGCGCGTGTCGGCGTGGGCGTCGGCGAAGCGGGCTGCACCCCGGCGGCGCATTCGCTGATCACCGACAGCGTGCCTGCCGACAAGCGCTCTTCGGCCATCGCCTTTTATGGCCTGGGCATCCCGATCGGATCGCTGCTCGGCATGGTCATCGGTGGCGGCCTCGCTGATGCCTATGGCTGGCGCACTGCCTTTTATGTGGTCGGCATGCCCGGCGTGCTGCTCGCGCTGCTGGTGCCGTTCCTGATGAAGGAGCCGCGCCGCGCCGGAATGCTCAAGGGGGCAGCAATGCCCGCCGCCAAGGTTCAGGTGCCAGTGCGCGAGGCGCTGAAGGAATTGGTGACCTCGCGCTGCTTCGTCTTCCTGTGCATCGCCGGCGGGCTGATCGCCTTCCTGTCCTATGGCAAGGGCGTATGGGTTGCGGTGCTGTTCATCCGCAATTTCGGCCTGACCCCGGGCGAGACGGGGCTGTATCTCGGCGTGACTCTGGGCATTTCGAGCATGATCGGCACATGGGGAGGCGGCAAGCTGGCCGATCATTTCGGCAAGCGTGACCGCAAGCATCTGCTCACCGGTCCGGCGCTTGCCATTGCGCTCGCAGCCCCCATCCTGTTCCTCGCCTATTCGGCGACCGACTGGAAGGTCGCACTGGCGCTGCTGGTGCTGCCGACCGCGATGAACATCATGTATTATGGGCCCGTCTATGCCTGTGTGCAGGGCCTGGTGCGACCGGAGGTGCGCGCGGTCGCGGCGTCGGTGATGCTGTTTTCGCAAAACCTGATCGGCCTGGGATTGGGCCCGCTGTTCTTCGGCATGATGTCCGATGCCTTCCAGCCCTATGCCGGGGAGGACAGCGTTCGCTGGGTGCTTTACGGCGCAGCCTGGCTGGGCCTCATCCCCGCCTTCCTGTTCTGGCGCGCGAGTTTGCGGCTGACAGCGGAACTCAAGAGCGGCTAGAGCATAGTCCCACTTCAAGCGACACGGGGGGCTGACAGCCTTGGACGACATCAGGCTGTTTATCGAAACCTGGCAGGCGCCGATCGGCCTGGCCATTCTGGGCCTGATGTTCGTCGGGTTCATCCTGGAACGCTTTCCCGCGGCGGTGGTCGCGATTCTGGGGGCCTGCGCCTTCCTGTTTCTCGGCATTATCGATTCCAAGCAGCTCTTTTCCGTCTTCTCGAACAGTGCGCCGATCACCATCGGGGCGATGTTCATCCTGTCGGGCGCGCTGCTGCGGACTGGCACCATCGATGCGATCGCTGGCGCGATCATCAATCGCGCGGCGCGGCATCCCCGGCTGGCGGTCGCCGAGATGTTCCTGGGCGTCTATGTCGCCTCTGCCTTCATGAACAACACGCCGGTGGTGGTGGTGATGATCCCGATCATCCTGCGCCTCGCCCAGGCGACGGGCTATTCGGCCAAGAAGCTGCTGATCCCGCTCAGCTTCATCTGTATCCTCGGCGGCACCACCACGCTGATCGGCACGTCGACCAACCTGATCGTCGATTCGGTCGCCAGGGCCAACGGCCAGCCGGCCTTCGGGATTTTCGAGATTACGCCTTATGGTCTGATCGCAGGCGTTGCCGGCATGATCATGCTGGCCGCATTCAGCAGCTGGCTGCTGCCCAAGGACGAGGCCGCGCCAGCAGGCAGTACCGGCAGCGACGAGGTGTTCGTTACCGAGCTCACGATCCGCAACGCCTCGACGTTGCGCGGCAAGACTCTGGGCGAGACGCCGATCGCAAAGCGCGCCAAGATTCAGGTCACTGCTATCAAGCGCGACGGGCGCTATATCCGCCACAATCTGACGAGCGAGATCCTGCAGCCTGACGATGTGGTCGTGATCCGCACCGACCTTCCCGAGCTGATGTCGCTGCGCAAGAGCCAGGACTTCAAGGTCGGCATCGTGCGCAAGGGCGATGTCGGTCCGATGGGCGAGGTGGTGGTCGAGGCGATGGTCGCGCCCAGCCATCCCAGCATAGGCAACCGGCTGTATGACATTCCGTTTCTGTCGCTGCTGAATGTCCGCATCCTGGGCCTCACGCGCTATCGCAACCTGCCGCGATCGGACCTGCCCAATGCCAAGATCCACGCCGCCGACAAGCTGGTGGTCACCGGCTCGAAGGCCGACATCGCGCGAATGTACGAAAACCCCAACCTGTTCGGCATCACCAATACCAGCGCGCGCGCCTTCCGTCGCGACAAGGCCCCGCTCGCCATCGGCGCGCTGGCAGCCGTCGTGATCCTGTCGGCACTCAACGTGCTGGCGATCGAGGTCGCAGCGATTCTTGCGGTCGGATTCATCCTTATCGCGCGCTGCATCGATGCCGAAGAAGCCTGGAGCTCGATCGACGGCAATGTCCTGGTGCTGATCTTCGGCATGCTGGCGGTCGGCCTGGCGTTGGAAGAGGCGGGCAGCGTCAAGATGGTGGTGAACGCCCTCGCGCCCTTCCTCGTCGAGGCGCCGGTCTGGGCGGTGGTCTTTGCGGTCTATGTCGTCTCGGTCCTGCTGACCGAGATCATCACCAACAATGCAGTGGCCATCCTGGTGACGCCGATCGTCATCAAGCTGGGTACCGATCTCGCCATCGACCCGCGCCCGCTGGTCATCGCGGTCATGTTCGCCGCGTCCGCGAGCTTTGCGACGCCCATCGGCTATCAGACCAACACCCTGGTCTATGCGGCGGGCAATTACCGCTTCACCGACTTCTTCAAGGCCGGCATTCCGCTCACCATCGGCGTCGGCCTGGCAACCTGTTTCGCGATCATTGCGTTGAACTGATGAAACCCGCCGCAATGCCCCTGTACGGTGGCATTTCGTCCTAGGCGGGCAACCGCATCCGGGGAACGCATCTTGGCCTTTTGGTTCCGCATTCCGCTTTGGCAGCGCGTGGTCGCCGCGCTCGCGCTCGGGATCGTCACGGGCCTGGTCTGGGGCGAAGGCGCGGCATCGATCAAATGGATCGGCGATCTGTTTATCCGCGCGATCAAGATGCTGGTCGTGCCGCTGATCTTCTTTTCGCTCGTCGCGGGGGTCGCCTCGATCGGCGATCTTCGCAAGCTCGGCGCGGTCGGCGGACGGGCGATGCTGCTGTTCCTGATCACCGGCCAGCTGGCTGCCGTTCTGGGGCTGACCATGGGGACGCTCGTCCAGCCGGGACGCGGTGTCGATGCTAGCCTGGCGGGGTCCGTGGAGGCCCCTCCACCGACCTCTGCCAGCGCAACCCAGACCATCCTGAAAATGGTGCCCGAAAATGTGGTCGAAGCGATGGCGACCACCGATGTCCTCGCGCTCATCGTGTTCTCGCTGCTTCTGGGGATCGGCATCCTGATGGCCAAGGAAGATGGGGTCCCGGTGGCACGCATCTTCGATTCGGGGGCGATCGTGATGCAGAAGGTCACGATGATCGTAATGGAGCTGACCCCGTTCGGTGTGTTCGCGCTGATGGCCTGGGTCGCCGGGACGTTCGGGTTTGAGGGGCTGGTCCCGCTCGCAAAGCTTGTGGCGCTGAATTACATCGGCTGCGCGATCATCATCCTGGTCTTCTATCCAGTGATGATCCGCCTCATCGCAAACCTGCCCGTGATCGACTTTTTTCGCGGTATGGTCGATGCGATCGCGGTCAGTTATTCCACCGCCTCATCCAACGCCACCTTGCCGGTGACGCTGCGCTGCACGCAGCGCAACCTCGGCGTATCCGCCAGCGTGTCGAGCTTTGTCGTTTCGCTGGGCGCGACGATCAACATGAACGGCACGGCCATGTATCTGTGTCTTGCCACCCTGTTCGGCGCACAGATCTTCGGCGTGGATCTGAGCTGGGGCGACTATGCAATGGTTGCTTTTACCTCCACCCTGGGCGCGGTAGGCGCAGCAGGCATTCCCGGGGCCGGCCTGATCATGATGGCCCTGGTCTTCGGCTCGGTCGGCGTCCCGCTGGAAACGATCGCGCTGGTGGCGGGGGTCGATCGCATCATGGACATGATCCGCACCACGACCAACATCACCGGCGACGCTGCGGTCGCAGTCACCGTGGCGTCCATGACCGGCGAACTGGACCGCGCCGAGATGATCTCGGCCGATGATGTTTGATCAGCCCTTCTTGGGCTGCTTGATCAGCTTGACGGGCGTGAACTGACCGAGGCCGCAACTGGCTCCGCGCTGGAGGCCGCCGCCGACATTCTGCAAGACGGTGATGATATCGACATTGCACAATTGGGTCAGCGAGGTCGAGTAGGTGAACGACCGATCAAAACCCAGGTTGCCGCATTGCTGCGGCAGTTCGTTGCGATAGACCTTGCCGCCCGCCATCATGAAATCGATCGTCTGGTTGTCTCGCACCTGGCTGCCACGAATCTGCGCAATATTGATGCAGCTTACCGGCTCTCCGATCACTTCGGCCGGCGGCACGCGCGAAGGCTTGGCGGGTGCGTCATCGGCAAGGGCGAGCGACTGGAACGCGAACAGCGCAGCGCCGGTGGCAATGAGACCGGCAGCGATCAAGCGGCGGGGAGCGGGCATGGCGAATCCTTTCCGTGGCAGCACGGACCGGAGCATGCGCCGCTCAGCCTTGCATCGCGATGAACGGCGCAGCCGTCAGCCTGCAATCATCTCCGCCAGCACCGCCAAGCAGTCATGCGCCAGCAGCTTGGAGCGTTCGGGGCTCCAGGCCTGATCGGGGCATGGCAAATCGTCATTGTCCTTGAACGGCATTTCCAGCGTCATCGACACGCAGCCATGCGAAGGACCGAACCGCTCGGCCAGCTGGTTGGTCGACATAGACAGGTTCGCCCTGCCCGCGCCCGCCTTGGGATAGCCCTTGGCGGTCTGGAAATCGGGCGTGCGCTCGGCCAGCAGATCACGATAACGATTGTATCGCGCCCCCTGTTCGTCGGTCCAGGACGGGATGCCCTCGAACCCGGCGATGAACACGTGCGGGATGGCCTCGTCGCCATGCACGTCCATCGCCCAGTGCACGCCGGTCGCATCCATCGCGCCCAGCACGCAAAGCACTTCGGGGCTGCGCTCTGGCGACGGCTCGTGCCATTCGCGGTTGAGGTTCACGCCAGCCGCATTGGTGCGCAGATGCCCGCGCAGCGAGCCATCCGGGTTCATGTTGGGGACGACATGCAATGTGCACTTCTGGCGCAGCAGCCGCGCATGCGGATCGGCGGGATCGGTCAGCTTTTCCAGCGCACCTTCCATCCACCATTCAGCCATGGATTCGCCCGGATGCTGGCGCGCATAGAGCCAGACCTGGACCGGCCCCTCGCCCATGTCGAGGCAATCGATCGGCTGGCCGTCGAGGCTGAGGCCGAGCTCACGGTGCTGCACGCCCGGGCGGCTTGCCATTTCGGCGACCAGATCATGGTGCCGCTCCATCGAATAGGGCGCGAAATACGCGAACCAGGCGACGCCGGTGCCCATCTGATGACGGATCGTCAGCGCGCCCGCTGCTGCATCATAGCTGGTCTCGGCCCGGCCCCAATAGTCGCGGTCCTCGCTGACACAGGCGCGGTAGCCGGGCCAGCCATCGGGATAGGCCGATTCTCTGAGCCCCGTGATGACGAGCTCCAGATCGGTCCCCGGCTGCGCCGCGACGCGAAAGTGAAACCATTGAAAGAAGTCCGAATCCGTGTCCTTGCGGATGGCAAGCTCGGCGCGCCAGCTGCCATCGGGCAGCTGGGTCAGACCATGGTTGACGATGTTTCCGGAATCGAAAGCGGCGGTGATGCTGGGGATGAGTGCCTGAGTCATGGCACGCTGATAGTCGCTCCGGACTCACCGGGAAAGCCGGTAAACAACCCCTCGGCCAGTTTCGACGCATTGAGCTGCGTCTCGGCCATCGGCGAGCCTTCGCGCGCTTCGACACTGGCGCGGCCTTCCCACAGGATCGTGCCGTCGCCCGCGCGGATATTGGCGAACATCTCGGTCACCACCTCGCCCTTCGGACGCCCACCCAGGTTGATGCCTATTCCGACCCCGACACCCGAGCCGAAGCCGCCGGTGCCGCCGCCCACGCCCACCGTGACCGGACCGCGGTCATCGCCGACGGGGGAGAGCACCGAACGTTCGATCCGCACGGTTGCAGTCTGGATGTCGGCACCATCGCGCGCGCCGACCGGCAACACCTGATAGCCGATCCGTTCGAGCTCGCGCTCCACGGCGGTGGCATAGCTGCGATATTCGAGCGCGTTGCTGTCCATGCCCTCACCAGCGACCACACGAATCGGGCCGCGTCCAAGTTCGCTGGCGCGATCGGGCGAAACGAAGCGGACAGCCTCTACCGGCCCGGCTGGCGACACGCAGCCGCTCAACCCTGCGGCCATGGCGAAGGCAACGCACAGCACCGCCATGTTAGATCTGCGAAGAAAAGCCATGATATTTGCGCCCTTTCCCGGTCTCGGCCTTGCGGGCCTGCTCGTTCGATGCCTAACCCGTTTCGCCATGAATGGCCAATGAAGCGGCCAAAAAATTGCCTGTCGCCGCCGCGCCGATGCTTGACTTTGTGCGCCCCTCCACGTATCCGCGCCGCTTTCCGGCATGGATGTTCCGGCCCGGCTATTGCGCATCTGCGCTTGGCCACGGACGCCATGACCCCAATCCGATTTCAATCAAGGGCCCACGTCATGAAGATTCGCAATTCGCTGAAGTCGCTCAAGGATCGTCATCGCGACAACCGCGTGATCCGTCGTCGCGGCCGCACCTATGTGATCAACAAGACCAACCGTCGCTTCAAGGCCCGCCAGGGCTGATCGGCCCGACGCGCCGTCAACTGGCGCGCCGGAAAAGGTTTGGAATGGAGTAAGGGCTCCGGCATGGTCCGGGGCCTTTTGCTTGCGTGCCTGAGGGGGCGATATGCAGCCGGTTGATGCCATTATCTTCGATGTCGGCAATGTCCTCTACCAATGGGATATTCGCACACTCTACGCCAAGCTGATCGACGATCCGGCTGAGCTCGACCATTTTCTTGCCAATGTGCTGACCATCGATTGGCATTCGCAGCACGACGCGGGCCGATTGCTCGACGAGATGGTTGCCGAGCTTGTTGCCGAGCACCCCGAGCATGCCGAGCTGATCGGCCATTATGTCCCGCGCTGGCTGGAAACGATCCCGGGGCCGGTGCCGGGCATGCTGGACCTCGCAGAAAAACTCGCGCTGCTCGGCTATCCGATTTTCGGCATCACCAATTTCGGCGTCGAGTTCTGGGACATGTTCCGCCCCACCGCGCCGGTCTTCGACCTGTTCCGCGACATTGTCGTGTCGGGGGCGGAGAAGCTGGTAAAGCCCGACCCCGCGATCTACCGCCTCGCCATCGACCGCTTCGACATCGATCCATCGCGCGCGCTGTTCATCGACGACCGCGCGGACAATATCGAAAGCGCCGTTTCGTGCGGGCTGCAGGGTCATGTCTTCCGCGACCATGCCACGCTCGAGGCAGAACTGATTGCGCGCGGCGTGCTGGAGAATGCCGCTACTTGAACCCGACGATCTGTGGTATTTGATTATTCATGGAGATGTCGATCCGCGAAGCCAAGGCCCGTTTCTCTGAGGCTATTGACGCCGTGATGCGCGGTGAGAAAGTCGTCATTACCGACGATGGCAAGCCGGTGGCCGAAATGAATCCACCAAAAACGGTGAAGGGCGGTATCGATTGGGCAGCCGGCGAAGCCTATCGCAAAGCCCATGGCCTGGACAAATTTGAAGGCCAAGATCTTTGGCCCCCGGAGTTTGACGACCCCGCATTCAGCCGCAAAGTGCTGGGTCTTGAGGATTGAGATTACTACTCGACACCCATTTCGTGATCTGGCTGGCAACCAATCAAGCTGCCATCAGGCCAAGTGAGTGGCGCGCTTTGAATGACTCCTCAAACCACGTCGTGGCGTCGACGATCTCAATCTGGGAAGTCCGTGTGAAATGGAACGCTCTCCATGCGTCAGGTGGTCGCAAGGGTGCTCTCGATCCACTTCTGGCCACAAGCTACCTTCGGTCGATTGGCATGGAAATTATCGCATTGGACACCGACACGGCCGCCGCCCCGCTCATCATCCCCATCGCGCACAAGGACCCGTTTGATGAGCTGCTGCTGGTCCAGGCGCAGCAAAGCGGCGCGCGGCTGCTGACGCGTGACCGCACCCTGCTTAGCCATCCGCTAGCCTATCAGCCCTTGTAGCCTTTCAGCTCCTCGCCGGTCAGCGTGACGATGTGCAGCACGTTGGTCGATCCCGGTGTTCCGAACGGCACCCCCGCCAGCGCGATGATGCGGCCGCCGGCCTCGCCGAAGTGATGGCGCAGCGCCATGCGCTTGCCCTTGCCGATCATCTCCTCGAAACTGCCAATATCGCGCGTCACCACCGGATAGGCACCCCAGAGCAGGCCGACGCGCCGCGCGGTCTCGCGCGAGGGGGTGAGCACCATCACCGGCACCGCCGGTCGCTCGCGCGAGACCCGCCGCGCGGTCGATCCCGACAGGGTGAAGCATACGATCGCGCTCACCCTCACGGTATTGGCAATCTCGCTGCACGCCGCCGACAGCGCGTCCGCCGTGGTCGCATCGGGCAAGGTCTCGATGAAATGCACGCGCGCGGCATAGCCGGGGTCGCTCTCCACCTGTGTCGCGATCCGGTCCATCATGCCGACGGCGAGTTCGGGCCATTCGCCCGCCGCGGTTTCCGCCGAAAGCATCACAGCATCGGCGCCGTCATAGACCGCATTGGCGACGTCGGACACCTCGGCACGGGTCGGCGACGGGCTGGTGATCATCGATTCGAGCATCTGCGTCGCGACGACCACCGGCTTGCCCGAACGGCGTGCGGTCTCGACAATCCGCTTCTGCATCACGGGCACCTCTTCGGGCGCCATTTCGACGCCCAGATCGCCGCGCGCGACCATCACCGCATCGGACAGCTCGATGATGGCATCAAGCGAGGCCAGCGCAGCGGGCTTCTCGATCTTGGCGATCAGCGCCGCGCGTCCGCCGATCAGGCTGCGCGCCTCGGCGACGTCATCGGGCCGCTGGACGAAGCTCAAGGCGATCCAGTCCGCGCCCATGTCGAGCGCGAAGGCGAGATCCCGCCGGTCCTTCTCGGTCAGCGCGGCCATCGGCACCAGACTGTCGGGCACGTTCAGTCCCTTGCGATCGGAAATGAACCCACCGACCTCGACCGAGCATAGTATCTCGGCATCGCCGGGGCGCAGTACGCGCAGCACCATCTTGCCATCGTCGATCAGCAGCCGCTGGCCCTTGTCGAGCGCGGCGAAAATCTCCTTGTGCGGCAGATAGGCGCGCTGGTCGTTGCCGGGTTCGGGGTTCGAATCGAGCGTGAAATGCTGGCCATGCTTGAGGAACGCCTTGCCGCCCTCGAACGTGCCGACGCGCAGCTTGGGGCCCTGAAGATCGCACAATATCGTGATCGGCCGCTGCAGCCGGGTTTCGATCTGGCGGATGGCGTTGATGGTTGCGGCGTGCGTCGCATGCTCGCCATGGCTCATGTTGACGCGAAAGGCATCGGCTCCGGCGCGGAACAGCTTTTCGATCATTTCGGGGCTGTTGCTGGCAGGGCCTAGCGTCGCCAGAATCTTGACCTTGCGGCTGCGCTTGGCGATAGTCTTGCTCATAATCTTCCCTTGAACTGGTCGAAGCCGCGAACGTTTGCACGTCTTCACGGCGCACTCGGCTCCTGCTTAGGGCAGAGCGCCGCCAATCGCAAAACCGAACTGGAAAAAATGCCATGACCGATGCCGTCCCCGCCCCGCCCGCCGAAGTCGATATCCCCGATGACGTTGCTGCCGTAGCGTTCCGGCGACTTGTCGCGCATCTGCGCCATCGCCATGATGCGGCGAATATCGACCTTATGGGGCTCGCCGGTTTCTGCCGCAACTGCCTGGCCGACTGGGTGATGGAAGCCGGCGGTGCGCCCGACCGCGATGCCGCGCGTAAGCTGATCTACGGCATGGACTTTGCCACCTGGAAATCGCGCTATCAGGGCGAGGCGACCGACGAGCAACTCGCCCGGATGAAGGAAAGCGTGGCGAAGAACGCTCACCCCCATTAAGGGAGCGCTCCGATTCATTCCGCGCCGGGATTCGCCCGGTGCTCCCAACCCTTGTTGAAAGACCCTTGCGATGAGCGAAACCATCTCCGCCGACGACCAGCTGCGCCTTTTCATCGAACGCATCGAGCGCCTTGAGGAAGAGCGCAAGGGCGTCGCAGACGACATCCGCGATACCTATAACGAGGCCAAGTCGCAGGGCTATGACGCCAAGATCATGCGTCAGATCGTCCGCCTGCGGAAGATGGAACCGCACGATCGCCAGGAAATGGAAGCCATCCTGGACACCTACAAGGCGGCCCTCGGCCTCGGCTGATCGCGCGATGGCGGCGTTCGACATCCGCGACGGTCACCCCGACGACGGAGCCGCGCTCGCCGCCATCTACGCCCCTCATGTCGAAAACAGCTGGGTGAGCTTCGAGACCGAAGCGCCCGATTCCAACGAAATGGCGCGGCGGATCACCGATTACGGCCAGTCGCATGCCTGGCTGGTGGCCGAACGGGGCGGCGACATTCTGGGCTATGCCTATGCCAGCCCGCATCGCTCCCGCGCCGCCTATGCGACATCCGCCGATATCGCTATCTATATTGCCGATCATGCAAGGGGCCAAGGCGTGGGCCGCGCGCTCTACACCGCGCTGTTCGACCGGCTGCGCGCGCAATCGATCCACGCCGTGTTTGCCGGGATCGCCCTGCCCAACCCCGCCAGCATCGCGCTGCACGAAGCCATGGGCATGGTGCCGGTCGGCATCTATCGCGAGGTCGGGTGGAAGCTGGGCGGCTGGCGCGATGTCGGCTGGTGGCAGCGGTTGCTTTGATCGCCCCCGCTGGTGTAAGGGCGCGCACCAGATACAGTTTCCAACCGATGAGACAGGCAGAACCCCGCCATGGCAGGCCATAGTAAATTCAAGAACATCATGCATCGCAAGGGCGCGCAGGACAAGAAGCGCTCGGCCATGTTTTCCAAGCTCAGCCGCGAAATCACCGTCGCGGCCAAGATGGGCCTGCCCGATCCCGACATGAACCCGCGCCTGCGCCTCGCGGTCAACGCCGCCAAGGCCCAGTCGATGCCCAAGGACAATATCCAGCGCGCGATCGACAAGGCCTCGGCTGCCGGCGGCGAGGATTATGAAGAAATCCGCTATGAGGGCTATGGTCCCGGCGGCATCGCGCTGATCGTCGAGGCGCTGACCGACAACCGCAACCGCACCGCGACCAACGTCCGCACCGCGTTCAGCAAGAATGGCGGAAACCTCGGCGCATCGGGCGCGGTGAGCCACGGCTTCGACCGCATGGGCCTGATTACCTATCCAGCGAGCGCTGGCGACGAGGAACAGGTGCTCGAAGCCGCGATGGAAGCCGGTGCAGAGGACATCGAATCGACCGAGGACGGCCACGACATCTGGACCAGCATGGAAGACCTGCACGCGGTCGCGGGAGCGCTCGAAAAAACCCTGGGCGAAGCCGAGAGCGTCAAGCTCGCCTGGCGCCCGCAGGTCAAGGTCGATGTCGCCGAAGCTGATGCCCAGTCGCTGTTCAAGCTGATCGACGCGCTCGACGATGACGACGACGTTCAGACCGTCTGGGGCAATTACGAAGTGTCGGACGCAGTGATGGAGAAGCTGGGTTGATGGATGGCAAAGCGCCCTCCCCTGAAGGGGAGGGGCTTTTCAAAGCCATGACCATCATCCTCGGCATCGATCCCGGGCTCGGCACCACCGGATGGGGCGTCATCCGCTATCAGGGCAATCGCCTCAGCCATATCGCCAACGGGCAGATCCGGACCAATGCCAAGGCGCCCCTGCCCTCGCGGCTGCTCGAGCTCGACACTGCGATTGCCGCGATCGTCACCGATTACAGACCCGATGCGGCGGCGATCGAGGAAATCTACGTCAACAAGAACCCGCAGACGACGCTCAAGCTGGTCCAGGCGCGCGGTGGACTGCTGCTCAGCCTGGCGCGTGCCGGGCTCAGCGTCGGCGAATATGCGCCGCGCCTCATCAAGAAAGCCATTGTCGGCACTGGCGCGGCGGAAAAGGTCCAGATCGACGCGATGGTCCAGCGGCTGTTGCCCGGAGTACAGATTGCTGGCCCCGATGCGGCAGACGCACTCGCCGTCGCGATCACCCATGCGCATCTGGCGGCGTTCGACAAACTGCGCTAACCCAATCCTCTCCCTTGATGGGAGAGGATAACGAAGCTTGCCGCGCATGCGGCTAGCGCAGCTTGGAGAGGGTGGAGCGCCCCTCACCCAGCTCCGACTAGGACGCAAGCGCCCAAGTCTGCGCAACCCTCTCCCGCAGAGGGGAGAGGGAATGAAGCAGAATGATCGCCAAGCTTACAGGACTATTGGACAGCACCGCACATGACCATGCGGTGATCGACGTCGGCGGCGTCGGCTATCTGGTGTTTGCCTCCTCGCGCACGCTCTCCAACCTCGGCGCGCGGGGCGACAAGGTGGTCCTGCACACCGAGATGCAGGTGAGCGAGACCGACATGCGGCTGATCGGCTTTGCCTCGGCCAGCGAGCGCGATGGTTTCCGCCTGCTCACCAGCGTGCAGGGCGTGGGGTCGAAGGTCGCGCTCGCCATCCTTTCCGCGCTGACGCCCGAGGAACTCGCGCGCGCCGTCGCGCAGAGCGACAAGGCGATGATCGCGCGCGCGCAAGGTGTGGGCCCCAAGCTGGCGATCCGCATCTGCAACGAGCTGAAGGACAAGATGGGCGTGATCGCGCTCGGCCCCGGCGGCGCGAGCGCGCCCGTGCCGGTCGGCAGCCACGCGGCAGATGCGGTCTCCGCGCTGCAGAACCTCGGCTTCAAGCCCGCCGAAGCCGCCCGCGCAGTGGCCGAAGCAGAGGGAGAACTGGGCGATGGCGCGAGCCTGGATGCACTGGTGCGACTGGCGCTGAAGAAGGCGGCGCGGTAACGCGGCGTTGCTGGACTTGACCCCACGTTCCGCTATAATTTCAGCCATGACCGAATTGACCATCTCGGTGCCGCCCGCGCTCAAGCAGTGGATCGACGAGCGTGTCGCGCAGGGGCTCTATGCCGATGCGAATGATTTCTTGCGCGCCCTGCTGCGACGGGACCAGGAGCAGGCGGCGGAGGACGAAGCCTGGCTGAAAGCGATGATCGACGAGGGGTTGGCCTCGAAGGTTCTTGACGAGGAGCCGGAGGAGGTGGTTGATACGATCATCGCTGAAGACCCTGATCTTGCGTGACGAAATTACGCATCGCCGCCGCTGCTCGGGATGATCTGAGAGACATTCGCGTCTACAGCAAATCCGTCTTCGGTGCTGCAAAAGCGCGCGAATACCTGCTGGGCCTGCGGACCTGCTTCACCCGGTTGCGAGACAGGCCGATGACGGGCGTAGCCGAAAAGCGACTGGGTTCCAGTATGCGCAGTTTCAGCTACAAGACGCACCGAATCTATTTCCAGAGCGTGGATGGCGAGGTGCTGATCGTTCGCATTCTGCACCATGCTCGCAATGTGCCGAGCACAATGACGCCGGATCCATGACCACAGACCGCCTCCTCTCCCCCGACCGCATCCCTGAAGATCAGGACGCAGCGCTGCGTCCCAAGACGCTGGCCGAATTCATCGGCCAGGCGGCGGCGCGCGATAACCTGCGCGTGTTCATCGAGGCGGCGCGGGGGCGGTCCGAGGCGCTCGATCATGTGCTGCTGTTCGGCCCGCCGGGGCTCGGCAAGACCACGCTGGCGCAGATCATCGCGCGCGAAATGGGCGTCGGCTTTCGCGCGACATCCGGTCCGGTGATCGCCAAGTCGGGCGATCTGGCGGCGCTGCTGACCAACCTCGAAGAAGGCGACGTGCTGTTCATCGACGAGATCCACCGGCTCAATCCCGTGGTCGAGGAGGTGCTTTACCCCGCGATGGAGGACCGCGCGCTTGACCTCATCATCGGCGAAGGCCCAAGCGCGCGTAGTGTGCGCATTGATCTGCCTGCCTTCACCCTGATTGGCGCGACCACGCGTCAGGGCCTGCTGACCACTCCATTGCGCGATCGCTTCGGTATCCCGGTGCGCCTCAATTTCTATACCGTGGAAGAGCTGGAACTGGTCGTCAGCCGCGCCGCGCGCCTGCTGGGCCTGTCGATCGCCAGGGATGGCGCGACCGAGATCGCCAGGCGCGCGCGCGGCACCCCGCGTGTCGCTGGACGCCTGCTGCGCCGGGTGCGCGATTTCGCCAATGTCGCAGGGCACGCCACGGTCAACGCCGCCGCCGCCGATGCCGCGCTGACCCGGCTCGAGGTAGACAGCCTGGGGCTGGACGCGATGGACCGGCGTTACCTGATGATGATCGCGGATATCTATCGCGGCGGCCCGGTCGGTGTCGAAACGCTGGCGGCGGGTCTGTCCGAGCCGCGCGACACGATCGAGGACGTGATCGAACCCTATCTGATCCAGCTCGGCCTGATCGCACGTACCGCGCGCGGACGTTGCCTCAATGCGCGCGGCTGGAAGCATCTGGGGCTCAATCCACCCGAGGGATCGCAGGAAGGCCTGTTCGACCTCTGAGTCTTACTCGGCGGGAACCGTCACGCCGCTGCCGACGCGCCGCGCGGTGCGATTGCGGCGGAACCAGAAGCTCCACACGGCCAGCGATCCCAGCAGGCTGAGCGCCAGCCCGACCAGCGTCATGACAAGCTTGTATGCCATTCCGCCCACCTTGGCGGCGTGCAGCGGATAGAAGGTGTTGAAAGCCTGTGCCGCACCGGGGAGCTTCAACGCATCGCGCGCCTCGATCAGACGCCCCGTGCCGGGCGCAAACCACAGGGTCGTGCGGCCATTGGGCAACCATTCTTCCGGCTGCTTCATGCGCAAGGTGATCGGCTTGCCCGCCTCTTTCGGCAGGCTGAGGATGCGGATCTCCGCATCGGGGTAGAGCCTACGCGCCGTCCCGATCATTGCGGCCCAATCAGGCTTTTCGGCGAGCGCGCCCATCTCGGCCTCGGGCGCCTTGAAGGATGCCTCTATGGTCGCAGGCGCCGATGGCCCCAGTACCAGCGCGGTCACAGGACGAAACACCATCGTCGTACCGGTGAACATCACCAGCGCGAGCAGTGGTGCGAACACGATGCCGAGATCGCGATGATGGCGCAGGATGGCGGGGCGGCTCAGTCGCCTCGGGATCAGGCGGAATTCGAAGGTCCGCCGCGTGCGCCACCACAGGATCCCACCGCTGATCACGAAGAACAGCCCGCACAGCCCGGCAGACGCAGCGACGATCTCGCCGGTCTCGCCCGCAAGCAGATGATGGTGCAGATCGAACAGGAACAGCTCGGGCCGCTCCCATGCATCGTCCCAGCGCGTGACGATATTGCCCGCTTGGTCGGCATAGGCCCCCGCTTCCTTGCCGAAGGACAGCCGGTTGAGCCCGAAACTGTCCGTGGCGAAGCTGATCGCGCTCGGCCGCGCTACCGGATCGGCCATCATCTGCTCGGTCGCCGCGATGATCGCGGGCGTCGCCTGCATTTGCGCATCATCGGCATGCGGCAGCATCACCCAGGCGTCGCGATGGATCAGCACCGTCCCGCTCAACCCCAGCACCAGTAGCACCAGGCCGATCAGCCCGCCCGTCCAGCGGTGGAGAAGGTCGAGCAGCTTCATCAGAAGCGCATGTCCCAGGCCAGCGTCATCGTGCGCCCGCGCCCCGCGAAGAAGGACAGGTTGTCCGTCGGTAGCCGAACGTCGCTGTTATAATCGATATACTGGCGGTTGAAGATGTTCTGCGCGCTGAGGATGATGCGCCCCGGCCCGACATCATAGCCCAGATAGGCGTCAGTCAGCGTGTAACCGCCGAAATCGTTCCGGGGATCGCGGACCAGCCCGTTGAAGGTGCGCGAGAAATAGACCTGGGTCTGAACGCGCGCCGAGACTCTGCCCCGGTCGAAACTGGCGGCGAGATTGAGCCTGTCGGGCGAGATGTTGGTGCCATCGAGATCGGTATCGACCCGGTCGTCGCCATTGGTGTCGGTGCGCCCCAGGATATGCGCATAGCCCGCCGATACGCGCAGCCCGTCGATTGGCAGCTGTACCCCCAGATTGACCTCAAGGCCTTCGATCTCGATCCGCTGGCGCTGGACGTCGAAAATTCCGTCAGGCCGCGCCACGAGCAACTGACCGCGCGTGCTCGACGACCAGAAATAGGTCACGCTGGCACCGAGCGGCCCGCGCTTCACCTCGGCACCGATCTCGCGGTTGTTCGAGATGATCGGGCTGATGTCGAGGAAATTGTCGAGATCCACCCCGGGGGTGCCGATGGCACGGGTGATGCGGCCGACATCGGGCACGGTGAAGCCCTCGGCATAGCTGGCATAGAGGCGGATGCCTTGAGCCGGCTCGATAATCACGCCGCCGTTGAACAGCACATCGTCAAACTTGGGGCTGCCGCCGCTCACCAGCACCCCGCCGCGTGGCGTAGTGGTGGTCGCAAGCGTGGTATAGTCGTCGATCTTGATCTCAACATTTTCCCAGCGCGCGCCGCCGGCAAGCCGCAGCAATCCGTCGAACAGCTTGAGGTTCGCCTGGGCGAAGGGTGCGAGGCTGCGGAAATCGGTGGGCGGCACCCAGATACGGTCGGTGGCGATCAGCCGCTGCTCGGTCCTGTCGAACAAGGCGTCGAAACCGACGATCGCGGTCAGATCCTCGAACCCTGGAATGGCGCGTTCATAGCTGATCTTGCCGCCCAGCTTGCGCGAGCGGTTCTGCGACTGGTCGAACAATGTGCCCACCGGGGCGATGCGGACATCCTGGAAGGTCGCGATCGGGCCGAGTTCGCCGCCGAACGTGTCGCGGGTCCGGTTGAAGAAGATCTGGCTGACAAGATTGCCGCCGCCAAGATCGGTATCGGTGAGCGACAGCGCGAGGCTCTCCGTCCGGTTGGCGGCAGGCTTGCCCGGGGGCGTGCCCTTGACCGCGCTGGTCGGCAGCCCGGTCAGTCGGTTGCCCGCGACCGCAACATATTCGCCATCGCCCTTGAGCTCGTAGCGGCTCGCCATGAGGTCAATCCGGGCGGTCGAGGACAGAGCATAGCCGAAGCGTCCGAACAGCGAGAGGGCGTCCGACGTCTGGGTTTCCCCCTGGGTCAGATTGATACCGACATTGCGGCCACGCGCATCGTAGAACACGCCGCGCCGCTCATAGGAAGCCCCCACCGTCGCATCGAACCGGTCGGCCTTGTACTGGAGAAGGCCTGCTGCCTTGGCACCAAATCCGTCCGAACGGAAATCATTGTCGGCGGTACCTTGAAGCAGAACGCGGCCCGACAGCCCTTCCTGCCTCGGCGCACCGACGGTGACCTGGTTGACAATACCGCCGGTGCCACCGATGCCCTGCAGCGCGTTGGAGCCGTAGATCAGTTCGACCTGCTCGATGAAGAAGCCGTCGATGGTGAACCCGTCGCGGCTACCGTCGCGCAGCGGCGTCGACTGCGGAATGCCGTTGATCGCGTAAAGCGGCGAGCGCCCGCGCAGCGTCTCCCCTGCCCCCGAGAGCTTGCCGCGGGTCGGAGAGAAGGACGGGGTCAGGGTGGCCACTGCATCGGTGACGGAGCCCGACAAGATGATCTGCTGATCGAGCGCCTGCTTGTCAATGATATCGATTGTCAAAGGCAGCGCACTGGGCGGCAGGACAGTGCGTGCAGCGGTAACGACAATCTCGGATTCGTCCCTGGGCGCCTCGGCGGAGGCATCTGCAGCCTCAGCATTGTCCTGCGCCAGCGCCGGAACCGACGTCATGGTCGCCAACAGCACGGGAATCACTCGAGAAAATTTCATCACTCACCCCTTTTCTGGGGGAGCCTGTATCAATGCTCAGGCGCTATTGCAACCAATTTGCATTAGCCGGTTTTCAGAGCAAAGCCTGCCTAGCGAGACACCCAAACAAAAAGGGGCGGGTCTTGCGACCCACCCCGATTTGTTTGGTACTGAACCCGGAAGGGATCAGAAGCGCAGGCGAGCCTGCACGCCGAAACGACGGCCAAGCGCGTCGTAGGTCGACGGGAAGGTGTTGCCCGAGTTGAACGCCACCGGACCAGCATCCGAACCCACGATCGGAGGCTTCTTGTCGAAGATGTTCTGCACGGTGAGCGTCACCGTCAGGTTCTCGAGCAGATCGAAGCGGGTCGTGATGTCGAAATAGTTGTAGGCCGGAATGGTGTTGAAATCTTCCTGGCTGGTGAAACCGATCGGTGCCGCACCGCAGAACAGGTTTGGCGAAGCGGTTGCACCCGCAGGACGCGGCTGGTTGCCGCATTCCCGGGCAGGGTTGAAGTTTTCGAACGTCGAACCATCCAGGTAACGCCACAGCAGCGACACGTCGACACCTTCGAAACCGAGGGTGGTACGAACGGTCCACTGGAACTCGGGCTGAATGCCCTGATCGCAGTTCACGCTGTAGGTGCCGACGCAATCACGGACGATATCCGTGGGGGTCGACTGGAAGGTGCGCTTGTTGGTCCAGGTACCAACGAACGCCAGCGACAGATCGGCAAAGCCGATGTCACGACGATAGTTCATGGTCAGGTCGACACCGTCGGTTGCCAGACGGCCAAGGTTCGACAGCGCCGTGAACAGACCAGGCGTGGTTGCCGGATCACCGTTCAGACCACCGGTGATCGGGTCGCGACGGATGACCGTACACGCCGGGTTCGTTGCGCTGGGCGCATTGAAGCAGGCATCGAGTGCGTCATCGGGCGACGGCGTCGTGATGGCGCCGGTGACCTTGATGTTGAAATAGTCAACGGTCATCGTGAAGCCGGGGATGAACGCGGGCTCGAGCACCAGGCCGACAGTGTAGCTGTTCGACGTTTCCGGGTTCAGCGCCAGGTTACCGCCGGTGGTAGCGTTCGCCTGGCCTGCGATCGGCAGGTTGATCGAGTTGATGTTGGCGAGCGTCGCACCCTGAGCAAGACACGCGTCGCGAACAGCACCAGTCGGCCCAGCATTGATGCGCACACCATTGTCGTTGATCGAAGCGCAAGGATCGCGCGTCAGGCTGGTCAGGCCGGTATTCTGCGGCGAGAACAGTTCAGCGATGTTCGGAGCGCGAACGGCGCGGGCATAGAAACCGCGCAGCTTGGCACCGGTCACCGGAGTCCAGCTGCCGCCGACCTTCCAGGTCGTGGTGCTGTAGCCCGATGCGCCAACGGCATCGATGCCATAATCCGAATAACGGATACCGGCTTCGAGCGTCAGGTCTTCGAAGAAGGACTTGCCCTGCACGATCGGAACGATAATTTCACCGATCGCTTCATAAACGTCAAAGCCGCCATCGACGTTCGGCTGCGCGCCACCGGCACCGCCGAGGTCACCCGACTGCGCCAGCGTATCCGACGAGATCTGTGCGGTATACTTGCGATATTCGCCACCGACGGCGAACGAAATCGGGTCGGTCGCCCAGGGGCTTGCAACACCGAAGTCACCGCTGACCGTCGCACGTGCCTGCGCCAGCGTGGTCCGGGTCTGCACGGTCGATTCACCGACCAGATAAGCGACCATGGCGGGCGTAAGACCACCGACCTGCGGGCTGAAGAAGTTGGCAGGAACGCAAGCAGCGTTGCCGCTCAAGCAGGTGGCAGTGTTGGTCGCCAGCAGCGAGTCACGGACACGCGAGTTGAGCGTGTAACCCTTGATGGTCTGGATCTGGTCCGACTGGCCGTAGCTGCCGAACACGTCGAAATCGATCGTGTCGGTGATACCACCGCGAATGCCCAGCTTATAGTCGAACACGGTGTTCTGATAGTTCGAGATACGCGGACCTGCTTCCACAGCGCGGCGGAACAGCGCGGTGGTCACGGTGCGATAGTTGGGGTCAGTCGGGTTGACTGCGGTTGCAGCAGCAGCGCACTGCGCAGCAGTCAGCGACTGGATCCCATCGACCGCAGCGTTGAAGTCGAAGTTGTTACAGAACTGATTGCGAACACCAGCCGGCAGGAACGGATTGCTCAGCGGAATGGTCACGCCGATACCGAACGCGCCCGAGGGCGCGATGATCGTGTCGACCGTGTTCTTCGAGAACAGACCGCGGGTATAGACTTCAATACCATCCGACACTTCGTACTTGGCAGCACCGAAGATGTTGAAGCGCTCGAACGGCGTCTGGAAGATGTTGTCCGGCGAGAAGTTGAACGGCGCATAGGTCGGAACCAGGGTATTGCCCGTGGGATCGATCTGAAGCGTACCAAGCCCGGTCACGGTCAGACGCGAAGGAACCGACGTACCCGAACCGGCGCCAGCACCGCTAACCGAACCGATCGTGTTGCGGCCAATCTGACGATCACCCTGATACACGGGGTCGGCGGTCTGATAGCCGACGCTCAGCACGACATTACCGCGGCCATCGTCGAAGTTGGCACCAGTGGTCACGTCGAAGCGAACGGTGTGACCATCGCCCTGCTCGGTGATCTGCGACGCAGCGGTCGCTTCGAGACCAGCGAAATCCTGACGCGTGATGAAGTTGATGACACCCGAGATAGCGTCAGCACCATAGGTCGTCGAAGAACCACCGGTCAGCACTTCGACGCGCTCGATCAGCGCCAGCGGAATGTTGTTAAGGTCGAAACGGCCCTGGAGTTCGGCGGGCACGACGCGCGTGCCGTCAAGCAGGACCACGTTGCGGTTCGATCCCAGACCGCGCAGGTTGACGAACGAGTTACCGCCGTTGCCGTTGTTCACGGCAGAACCGATCGAGGGAACGATACCCGGGATTTCGCGAAGGATTTCTTCAGCAACGTTCGACTGCAGCAGGTCGATTTCGTCGGCCGAAGTCACGTTCACCGGCGCAGCGCGCTCGATGTTCGGGTTCGAGATCAGCGAGCCGGTCACGACGATGGTCGAATCGCCCGAAGCAGCCTGATCCTGCTCCTGATCCTGCGCGAAGGCAGGCGTTGCGAGCGATGCTGCACCGACGAGGAGGCTGGTGCCAAGCAAGCTCAGCTTAAATTGCGTCTTCATGTGGTATTTCCCCTTGATCGCCCCGCCGCAAAGGCATGGCTAAACCCAGTTCTGGAGGGTCTCTATGGCCCACCATTGCGCCGGTGTAAGGCAAAGCACGAAAGCTGCGCAACCTTGCATGGCGGAAATTCAACGCTTTTCCGCCGCATGTAGCATAAAAGTCACACGTTTTTCATCGCGTTGCCGCATCGCCTCGCCATAGCGCCGCGCCCTGACAACGGTGGCAAAATCCATTCTCCTGCCAAAACCGTTTCCCACACCCGCGCCGGGTGGTTTATGCGTTGCGGCACGATCAACAGTTGAGAGAGCAGGATATGAGGCAGGGAAGCAAGTTCATCATCGGCACGATCGTGGTTGCCAGCCTTCTGGCCTCCCCCGCTGTCGCGCAGGATCGCAAGAAGTCACCCCCTCCCCCCAGCCCGGAACTGTTCGAGGCGCTCAACGCCTGTCGCGGCATCGCCGACAACAACCAGCGCCTTGCCTGTTTCGACAATGCCTCGGCCAGGCTTTCGGCCGCCGTCGATTCCAAGCAGATCGTGGTGGTCGAGGAAAAGGAGGTGCAAAAGACCAAGCGCTCACTTTTCGGTTTCCGCCTTCCCGATCTTTCGATCTTTGGCGGCAACGACAATGACAGCGAAGAAGACAAGACCCTCGTCACCACGATCAAGAGCCTGGGCAAGGCGCAAGGCGGCCGCTGGAACATCGGCATCCCCGAGGGAGCGGTGTGGCAGACCACCGAGGCGATGACCTACAATCCCGAGGTCGGCGATCAGGTCGAGATCAAGGCCGGCGTGATGGGCGGCTATTTCCTGCGCGTCGGCAAGAAGCGCGCGGTGCGGGCCAAGCGGGTGGAGTGACCCTGTTGGTAGGGGGACAATCGATTTTCCGGGAACTCCAGTGCAATGGCAGTTCCAGTGCCTATCTGAGCGCACGGACCAGAGCGACAGCAGCAGCGCGTTCGGGTCTGCCCGGCCCTTGTGCTATGCCTGGTCCGGCCCTGTCCACATGTCGAAGGGGCGCTGCCTGATCCAGATGCTGCCAAGCCATTTTTCGCCGGTTTCGACCGGGTCTCCGCTATGCAGTGACAAGGGATCGGGCAGCCCGTCGCCCTGCGTGTTATCGAACACTAGCAGGTCGCCTTGCCCTCCCCTCACAGAAATGTTCAGCTTCGGAAAGACGGTTTCGCCGCCAGAATACTGCGCATTGAGATAGATCAGAGCCGTTGCGCATCGCTGGTTGCGCGTGTGCGGCAGCGTGTCGAGATGCGCCTTGAACTGCTGGCCGGGCTTGTAGTGCAGCACGGTCATGCTTTCAGCTTGTTCGAAAGCAATGTCGATCATTCCAAAAACACGCCGGCACACGGCATACAAAGGTAGCGTCGCCCGCGTCGGTCCTACGACCGCAGCCGATGACGTGCGGATCGGGTGCGGTATCAGCCGCCCCGAGACAGGATCCTGCACCATCGCCGGCTCGAGATACTGCCGGGAAACCTCGATGATATGCGCGCATTCCGGCGGGGTAAGCGCCTGCTTGAACAGGCGAATGGATGGACGCGAACTGAAGGTCTGAACGTCGCATCCGTCCGCGTCGAAACTCAGTGCGGAGGCCAGAAGATCAAGCTGCCTCTTGAACTCGCCGCCGAAGGTTTCGCTCGCCTGCTCAAGCCGCTTTGCGGCCAGATCCCAATCCGCGGGCGCCCCCGTCCCGTTTGCCGCGAGCGCAATCTCGATTGCTGCCGCTTCGGCATGACCGACCTCGACAGCCTTACGCAAGATCTGTCGCGCTCTTGCCAGGTCTCTTGGCACGACGTCGCCGGCCAGATGCCAGAAGGCGACTGCGAACAGCGCTTCCGGATCCCCCTGCTGCGCAGCATGCCAGATAGCCTGCTGCTGTCGGGCCAATGCGATGTCCGGCCTATTGGACATTGTCTGCCTTAAGTGTTGCTGACACGAAAAAGGGCGGGGTGCTGAAGCGCCCCGCCCCTTGTCGACTTCAGGTCATGGATCAGAAGTTGGCCTGGAAGCCAGCGTAGAAGTAACGACCACGAACATCATAGATGCCCGAACCGCCACCGACACCCGTCAGGCCGAACGGCGGCTGGACGTTCGTGACGTTGTCGACGCCGACATACATGTTGAACTTCTTGTCCAGATCAACGTTCAAGCGCAGATCGTGATAGAAGACGTCGGGATACTTTTCGAACGGGCCGAAGTCCGCATTCTGCGGCGGCTGACCGTTCAGCGGATTGAAGTCTTCGAAGGTGTTCACAAACATCTTGTCGATCCAGCGCAGCTCGTAACCGAGGGTCACGTTGCCGAAGCGGATATTCGCATTGACGTTGACCTGATCGCTCGGGTCGCCGAGTTCGTCGATCAGACGGTTCGCGAAGTTCGGGTCAGACGGGTTGGTGAAGCTGTCGATCTGGAAATAATGGGTCCAGATGACGCCAAGGCGCAGATCGCCCCAGTCGCCCAGCTTGCGGTTGTAGTTCACCTGCGTGTCAAGACCGCGAACCTTGTTGCGAGCGAAGTTCGCCGACGACTGCAGAAGTGAACCTTCCAGGATCTGGAAAGGCACTTCGCCGTTGGGGCCACCATTCGCACCAGCACGGGTGAACAGGCCGCAGAACGCGTTGTTCGCCGTGGGCAGGTCGTAGCAAAGGTTGGCGATCTGCTGCGCCGAAACCGATGCAATCGCGTTCTTCACCGTGATGTCATAATAGTCGGCCGAGATCGACAGACCAGGGATGAAACGAGGCTGGATGATACCGCCAACGGTGTATGAGTCGCCGGTTTCTGCACGCAGATCCGGGTTACCACCGCTGCGGATTTCGAGCGACTGCAGGTACACGAAGTCATAGGCGGCAGGGATGCCCGCAGCGCGGCAGTTCGCAGCACGGTTCGAAGAGCCGGTCGCGAGGTTACGTGCCGAGCAAGGGTCGGTGAAACCGGGTGCGAAGTTCTGGCTCTGCTCCGAAAACAGCTCGCCGAGGTTCGGCGAACGCACCGAGCGCGAATAAGTACCACGGAAGGTGATATCGCGGATCGGCGACCAGATCGCTTCTGCACCATAGGCATAGACAGTGCCGGTGTTGCGTGCTGCACCCATGTATTTGGCGATACGGCCGTTGCCACGAAGCGTCAGGTTCTCGAAAAACGGAGTGTCCTTGAGGATCGGAATCTCGATTTCGCCGAAGGCTTCAGCGACTTCCAGTGCCGGAGCACGGAACGCCGGGATCGCGTTGTAGAACGCGTAACCTTCCTGGGTCAGGTCATCGAGGTCATAGAAGTTGGTTTCCCGACGGTATTCGCCACCCGCCGAGAACGCAACCGCGCCGCCCGGAAGATTGAAGAAGCCGCTGGTATCACCCGACACGAAGCCGAGAATATCCAGCTGGGTGATCTTGCCGACAGCCAGCGAGTCCACCAGCAGATAGTCACGCACAGCCTGGGTCACCGAACCCTGACCGAACGGATTGAGCGGAACGCACGCAGCGATATCGCCAGCCAGACGCGGGTCACCATTGGGCGTGCCAGTGATGTACGATACCGTGCCGGTGGGGTTCAGGCGCGATGCGCAGACGATGTTGCCTGCGGCGTCGCGGGCGGTGTCGACAGCCAGCAGATAACGCTGGATGTTGACGTTGCCGATGATTTCGTTGCGCTCTTTGTGTTCGCCATAGTTGACGGACAGTTCGTAGTTCCAGTCGTCGTTGAACTCACCGCGCGCGCCCAGAACGATGCGATACGTCTCACGCGTGATCTTCTCGTCGCGGATGCCGAGGTCGACCCAGTTGCGACGCAGGCTGAAACGGAACGAGCCGTTGTTGATCGCGGCGCGCTGCGCAGCAAGACCTGCGGCCGTCAGAGCGCCGCCGGTATTGACGTTGACCGTCGAGCCCAGAAATTCGGTGGTCAGCAGTGCACGGGCCTGGGCGCTGAGATAGGGGTTGTCGAGACGAATGCGCTCGCGGTTGCCCGGATCGGCCAAGGTGGCACCCTGCGAGAAGAAGGGACCGCTCTGCGAACCGAAGGCTTCCGTGCGGACGTATTTCGCTTCCATGAACACGTCGAAAGCCGGGCTGAATTCATAGTGCGCCAGCAGGTTCGCAGAATAACGACGCAGATCGGGAGTGAGCGTCAGGAGTTCACCTTCGCGGCTCGACGTACCGTTACCACCGAGGAAGCTGCCGTTCGGACCGATACCGACACGCGTCCCAGTCTGGCGGACCAGCGAACCATCGGGCTGGAAGAGATAGGTGCAGGTGAAGGCCGCGACGTTGAAGCCGCAGGGAGCCGTTGCGGGATTCTGGAACGAAGCCACCAGACCGCCGAGCGAGATCGTGCCCGAACGGATATCGCGGAAGAACGCGCGGTCGACCACGCCGTCCGAGCCATTCACTGCGGTGGCAGGGTCGGTGTCGACGATGACCAGGCCGTCATTCTGACGCAGGTTCGGGCGACCCGAACCGAAGGCACGCGACGTCTGTGCATATTCCAGCGCGAGGGTGACGTTGCCGCGACCATCGCCGAAGTTCTTGCCGGCCAGAGCCGACACGAACTGGTTGCCGAAATCGCCATAGGTCGAGATGCCGGCCTGACCGCGCATCTGCAGACCGTCGAAGCTGTCCTTGAGGATGAAGTTCACCACACCGGCGACAGCGTCCGAACCGTAAACGGCCGACGCGCCGCCCGTAAGGACGTCGACGCGCTCGATCAGATCGGTCGGAATAGTGTTGATGTCCGGCGAAACGCCCGACGACAGGATGTCACCGGCGACATGACGACGGCCATTGACGAGGACGAGCGTACGCTCCGAACCCAGGCCACGCAAGTCGAGCAGGTTGAGACCGCGGGTTCCGAGGAAACGGGTCGAGTTCTGCTGGCTGAAGGTGCTGCGCAGCTGCGGCAAATCGTTCAGCACGTCACCAACCGAAGTATTGCCGGTTTCAAAGAATTCCTCACCGGTCACTACAGTGACGGGATTTGCACCCTCAAGGTTGGGCTGACGGATGCGCGAACCGGTAACGACGATCGACGCCGCAGCCTCTTCGGCCGAAGCTTCCTGCTCGTCGACGCTCGTGGTCTGCTCCTGCGCCATGGCGGGCACAGTTGCGAGCGCGATGCTCATCACGACAGGGGCAACCCCGGTGAGGAAACGCGAATTAGTTTTCATGAACACAACCCCTGTTCTCAATTGCTTGGGCTCGAAACAACGAGCCTGGGGCCGCAATGCGACATCGCTTAACTACGATGGTCTCCCCAGACCTTGGCGTCAGCTAAGCGGTGGGGTCAGATGATGTAAAGCTTGAAACCCGGCCCATACGCCAGTTTTACCCCGACCTGTAACATGAACGCCACATTTACCCGCAGGCCCGGAATTGTTGAGAAATAAAATTATTTCATTGCGCCATGGGACCAACCAGAAGTTGCGGGTCGATCCGGGCGTCGTTCCACTTCATGCTCCAATGGAGGTGCGGTCCGGTGGCCCTGCCCGTTGCCCCGATTCGGCCGATCTGTTGCCCCTGGCGCACCGTATCGCCCAGCTTCACATCGATCGCCGACAGGTGGAGGAACGCGCTGTTCAGCCCCATGCCGTGGTCGATCATCAGCAGATTGCCTTCGAGAGAAAAGGGCGTCGGCGCAGCGAGAATAACGACGCCATCGGCGGGCGCGACCACCGGCGTGCCGATGCTGCCTGCTACATCGACCCCGCTATGGAAGCTGCCCGGCTCGCCCGCATAGATGCGTTGCGATCCGAAGATGCCCGAAACGCGGCCCGTGGCGGGCCAGATGAACTGCTGACGCCAGCCTGCGCTGTCCGATTGCCGAGCGCGCGCCGCCTCGATCATCTCGAGCTCGGGCTTGCGCCGCGCCATGAACGCCTCGCTCGGTACCCCGCCGCGGGCAGCCACCGCGACAAACTCGCGCCGCCATGCCCGGGGCTCGATCGACAGCGGCTCGGTCATCACCTGACCGTCAGCGAAAGTCACGGTCAACACGCCGAGCGGCGGCGCGTCGCGGTTGAAACCGAGCAGGAACGCGCCATCGGGCGCTACCGGCACTTGAACGCCGTCGAGATCGAGCGCGGTCACGCCCCGGGGCGCGGTGCCGCGCAACAAGGCACCCTGCACCGGCACACCGCTCAACCGGATGCCGCTTGGCAATGGGCGCATCGCCCCGAACGGACGGGTGAGAAAATCCGGGCCGCTCGGCGCTGGCGCCGCCGACTGTGTCGGCGCAGGCGATGGCTGGGATTGCGCCAGCAGCGGGGCAGTCGCCGCCAGCACGATCGAGCCGGCGAACGTCAGCACCCCCCGCATGCGGTCAGCCCCTACCGAGCGCCGCGCGCACCGAAATCTCGCAGCTGGCATACGCCTCCTGCCGCTCGACGCTCCAGTAACGCAGCTCTTCCAGGTCGATCTTCTGCCCGGTCTCGGCGCACAGCACATGGTCGCCCGCGCTGAGCAGGCGGAAGCCGTTGGGCATATAGTGGACGCGGGCGACGCGATCGCGGTTGGACATCAACATGGGGTCTTCATGCTCCAGAAAGGCTGTATGGCAGCTTTACCGATGGCGTGCTGCGCGTTTGGCAGAAGATAAGCGATCCGGCACGCCAGCGCAAATCTACAGAAAACTCGCCTGGCGCGGCTCGGCGGGCTTGGGCTTCGCCTTGGCTGCAGGAATCGGGGAAGCCGACGGCGGAGGCGGACCATCGGCTGGTGCGACATCGAGCGTCCCGTCCCGGAAATGGAGCGTCAGCCGTGGTTCGCGCGCTGCCACCACCTTGTCGATCAGCGTCCGCCCATCGCCCGCCGTGACGCGGGCATAGCCGCGCTGCAACGGCGCATCGGGATCGAGCTGCGCCAGCACACGCTCCAGCCCGGCGAGCCGTTCGCCCGCACGGCGAGTGATGCGATCGAGCACCGCCGGATCGAGCGTCAGCCGCGCCAGCCGCTCGCGCGCATGGGCAACCCGGGTATCGAGCACGGCAGGGCGCAGTGCGCCCGAGGTCCGCGCCAAAGCGCCGCGCGCATGCGCCAGCTGCAGGCCGAGCGCCGCGCGCAGCCGCTCGCCCAGATCGTCGGCGCGCTGCTGTTGCGGGCTGAGCAGATCGGTCAGGCGCGGCAGCCGCTGCGCCCTCGCCTCCAGCCGCTCGCGCGCCAGAGCATGGCTGCGGTTCACCGCACGGCTGGCGCGCAGGCCCAGCTCTGCCACCCCGGCGAGCAGTTCCGATCGCACCGGCACCGCCATCTCTGCGGCCGCCGTCGGCGTCGGCGCGCGGCGATCGGCGGCGAAATCGGCCAGCGTCGTATCGGTCTCGTGCCCCACGGCGGAGATCACCGGGATCACGCTTTCGGCAATCGCGCGAACCACCGGCTCCTCGTTGAACGCCCAGAGGTCCTCGATCGAGCCGCCGCCGCGCGCGACGATCAGCAGATCGGGCCGCTCACCCTCGGGCATCGCGCCGAACCCGCGCACCGCCGCCGCAACCTGGGCCGCAGCCCCCTCGCCCTGGACCAGCACCGGCCAGACCAGCACATGGCTGGGGAAGCGATCGGCGAGCCGGTGCAATATGTCGCGGATCACAGAGCCCGTCGGCGATGTCACCACGCCGATGGTGCGCGGCAGGAAGGGCAGCGCGCGCTTGCGTGTGGGATCGAACAGCCCTTCGGCGGCGAGCCGCGCCTTCAGCTTCTCGAACAGCTGCATCAGCGCGCCCTCGCCCGCCAGCTCGAGCGATTCTATCGTGATCTGATACTTGGACCGGCCCGGAAAGGTGGTGAGCTTGCCGGTGGCGATGACATCAAGCCCGTCCTCGGGCCGGAAGGGCAGCCGCTGCGCCGTGCCCTTCCAGATGATGCCGTCGATCACCGCCTTGTCGTCCTTCAGCGCCAGATAGCAATGACCCGATGCGGCGCGCTTGAAGCCCGAAATCTCGCCGCGAATCCGCACATGCGAAAACCGGTCCTCGACCATGCGCTTCAACTGCCCGGAGATTTCCGAAACCGACTGCGGCGGGGCGTTGTCGCCGGGTGGCATCTGGGCTAACAGCCCGCCCGAACGCATTGGTACATCATCTGAAAAGGGGTCGGGCATGAATATCCTGCTGGTGGGGAGCGGTGGACGCGAACATGCCCTGTGCTGGAAACTGGCGCAATCCCCGCAGGTGGAAAGCATCTTCGCCGCGCCCGGAAATCCGGGGATAGCCGAGCACGCCAGTTGCGTCTCGCTCGATGTGACCGATCATGCAGCGGTTGCGGCCTTCTGCACCGACAAGGCGATCGGGCTGGTCATGATCGGCCCGGAAGCGCCGCTGGTCGATGGCCTGGCCGACAGCCTGCGCGCTGCTGGTGTGCCGGTCTTCGGACCGTCCGCCAAGGCGGCGCAGCTCGAAGGCTCGAAGGGCTTTACCAAGGCGCTGTGCGACCGCGCCGGCATCCCCACCGCGCGCTATGTTCGCGCCAGCCATCGCGCCGAGGCAGAGGCCGCACTCGCCGGTTTCGACCTGCCGGTGGTGATCAAGGCGGATGGTCTGGCGGCGGGGAAGGGCGTCATCATCGCCGAGACTGCGCAAGAGGCGCAGGACGCGATCGGGCACATGTTCGCCGGGGCCTTTGGCGAGGCCGGGGCCGAGGTGGTCATCGAGGAATTCATGACGGGGGAAGAAGCGAGCTTCTTCGCGATCACCGATGGCCGCGCGATCGTCGCCTTCGGTTCGGCGCAGGATCACAAGCGTGTGGGTGAAGGCGATAGCGGGCCGAACACCGGCGGCATGGGCGCCTACAGCCCCGCGCCGGTGCTGACGGCGGAACTGGAAGCGCAGGTGATGGAGCGCATCATCGCGCCGACCGTCGCCACGCTGGCCGCTGAGGGCATGCCCTATTCGGGCGTCCTGTTCGCAGGCCTGATGCTGACCGGCGAAGGACCCAAGCTGATCGAATATAATTGTCGCTTCGGCGATCCCGAATGCCAGGTGCTCATGACCCGGCTGCAGAGCGATCTCGCCGAACTGCTGCTCGCGACCGCGAAGGGCGAACTGGCAGACTGCCCCCCTCCCCGGCTGTCGGACGATTACGCCCTCACCGTAGTGATGGCAGCGAAGGGCTATCCCGGCACGCCCGAAAAGGGCGGCGCGATTGCGCTGGGCGACACCGGCGGCGCAAAGGTCTTTCACGCAGGCACCGCGCTCAAGGACGGCGCGCTCGTTGCCAATGGCGGCCGCGTGCTCAACGTGACCGCGACCGGCGGCAGCGTCACCGAAGCACAAACCGCCGCCTATGCCGCGGTTGATGCGATCACCTTCCCCACCGGCTTCTGCCGCAGCGACATCGGCTGGCGCGAAGTCGCGCGCGAGCGGGGTTAAAGCGCCGCCAGCACCGCGTCGCCGATCGCGGCGGTGCCCATCGTTCCGCCGAGGTCAGCCCCCAGCGCGCCTGCGTTAAGCGCGCTGGCCACTGCGGCCTCGATGCGCGCGGCCTCAGCTTCCAGGCTGAAGCTGTGGCGCAGCATCATCGCGGCGGAGAGGATCATCGCGACCGGATTGGCGAGGCCCTTGCCCGAAATGTCGGGTGCGCTGCCATGGATCGGCTCGTAGGCGCCCTTGGTGCCGAACGCGGTCTGCTCCGCGCCCAAAGAGGCCGAGGCGAGCAGGCCGATCGAGCCGACGCACATGCTCGCCTGGTCGGAGAGAATGTCGCCGAACAGATTGCCGGTGACGATGGTGTCGAACTTGCCCGGCGCGCGGACGAGCTGCATCGCGGCATTGTCGACATACATATGCTCGAGCGTGACGTCCGGGTACTCCGCCGCCACCTCGATCATCACATCGCGCCATAGCTGCGAGGTTTCGAGCACATTGGCCTTGTCCACCGAGCACAACCGGCCCGAGCGGCCCCGCGCGGTGCGGAAGGCAACATGCGCGATGCGGCGGACCTCGCTCTCGCTGTACGACATGATGTCATAGCCTTCGCGCTGGCCGTCCGCCGTGGTGCGCATGCCCTTCTCACCGAAATAGACGTCGCCGTTGAGCTCGCGGACGATCATCAGGTCGATTGCACCCGCCACCTCGGGACGCAGTGAGCTGTGCGCCTCAAGTCCCGGAAATACCTTGGCCGGGCGCAGGTTGGCGAACAGCCCCAGCTCCTTGCGCATGCCCAGCACCGCCTGTTCGGGGCGCAGATGCCGCTCCAGCCCGTCGCACGCCGGATCGCCCACCGCGCCGAACAGCAGCGCATCGCATTCCCGCATCAGCGCCAGCGTCTCTGGCGGCAGCGGATGGCCATGCACGCGCCAGGCGGCAGCGCCGACCAACCCGTCGTGCAGTTCCATGCCCGGCAAATCGAGCGCGCGCAGGACACGCACCGCCTCGGCCATAATTTCGGGGCCGATGCCGTCACCCGGGAGCACTGCAATTTTCATGATGTCGTCCTGTCTGTTGTGGTGGCGCGCATAGCGTTGCGCGGCGTATTTCCGCAACAATGTTTTGCTTGGGGTAGGTCAGCCCGCCATGCGCCGCACCCGGTCGATCAGCATCGCACGCGCCGCGAGCGCATCGGCGCGGCGGTCGGTGAAGAACTGGCGTTCGATGAAATGCCCGGTCAGCGCAAAGCCCTGCATCAGCTGCTCCCAATCAGGTTCTTCCTCGCCGGTCATGAATGCGGGCAGCACGAGCAGCTTTTCGGCATAGACACCGGCAGCGTGGAGCGACACCGCACGCCCGGTGCGCGGACTGACATAGGCGAGGTCCGCGCGCCCGCCGGTCACCGCGCAGCGCTCCAGATCGAGCCCGAAACCGAGCTCGGCAAGCAACAACGCCTCGTACCGCACCATCGCGCGCAGCCACCAGCGCGCCGAGGGGGCTGCGCAGACCAGATCGAATAAGGCCGCCAGCGCGGCATAGAGCCGGGGAAAGGGCTGATCCTCCGGCGCGACCGTGGCGGTGAGCAGCGTCACCCATTCGAACGCCGCCGCCGCGAGCGGCTCGCTGTAAAAGGGCGCGCGGCTCTCGGCGAGCTCGACGGTCAGCCCGCCAAGCTGATCGTTCACCCGGCTGCGCAGTTCTGCGGTCACAAGGTTCGCGGGCATCAGCACGGGCCGCAAAGCCGTCGACCGCCCTCCCCGCACATAGCCCGATTGCAGCCCATGATCGGGCGTGAACAACCGCACCACCGCCCCATGCTCCCCATGCCGCCGCACGGTGCAGACTATTCCTGGGGTGCGGATGACGGGCATGCCCCCACCTAATCCAGATCAGGAATCCGATCCAGCTTGTCGCCGACCCATACCTTGACGAGCGCTTTGACGGAAACGCCCCGCCTTTCAGCCGCAAGATCAAGTCGGCGCTTCATTGGCCGGGGCAAATTGAGAACGACACGTGCCGTATCAAGGTCTTTCGCCGCCACGCGCACCTCATTCCTGCCCATCGAGGCAAACCTGCAACGAAAGCGAAAGTAGGCGATCAGCCCACAAGAATACAGGTCCGCGTGAACAGTTGGCTCGATAATGGATGCAATGATCTAGACGAATTCCACAGCGGCACCTGACCGCGCCGAGGCCTCGGCGGCGCGCATCAAGACCGTCAGGCAATAAGCTTCCACCCCGTATTGCTGCCACAGCGGCCCTTCTAGCGCAGGATTATCCGCAAACTCCCAAAGCTGCTCGTCTTGCGTTGTCAGCCCTTCAGGAAGATCAATGAGCGACGCCAGCAAATGGCACTCTTCCCACAACATGGGAGCGGAGCCCACCATGTAACCGACGCCCTCGCGCTGCGGGACGCTGCGATCAAAAATGACTTTCTCGAAACGGCGAGGAAGATAAAAGCCCTCACAATCGGAATGCAGAAGCAGATGAGCGAATGGTGGTGCTGCCCTCGGCTTTACGAAGCGCGATAGCAGCCCGCGTTTCTCGGTCGCGGCCATATACTCGTCATGCTGGGCATAGAGCTCATCCAAATATGGTATCTGGTCGACATCCGCATAGGCCATAGGAGGAGGTAAGGCCCCCTCCATCGCCCAATGCGCCGCTATCCGCCGGACCATGTGCAAGCCATTATAACCCCACATCTGCGCTTCAAATATCTCGCAATCCGCGATTTCGAGAGGTTCGTGATGCGGGGGCTGGCCTGCTTCGGCGAGGACTTCATTCAGGGCCAAAAAAGGTTCAAAAATCGGCTGGAATTCTTCATCTGAAAGCTCGTGGCGGGATTGAGCGAGCCGGCCAACAACTACATCCAGTCCCATAACATTTTACCCGCCTGCGATTTAACTCGATCGTTACATCATCCCCGGAAGAAGTCATAGATGCTCTGCGCCATTGCCTTGGATACGCCAGGGGCCTTTTGCAGGTCCTCCAGGCTGGCGCTGCGCACCGCTTTTGCCGTGCCGAAATGCATCAGCAGCGCGCGTTTGCGGGCCGGACCGATGCCGGGGACCTCGTCGAGCGGGCTGGTGGTCATCGCCTTCTTGCGCTTGCCGCGATGCGCGCCGATGGCGAAGCGGTGCGCCTCGTCGCGCAGGCGTTGCAGGTAGAACAGCACCGGGCTGTTCACCGGCAGGGTGAATTCCCTGCCATCGGGCATGAAGAAGGTCTCGCGCCCCGCGTTGCGATCCGGCCCCTTGGCGACGCCGACCAGCGCGACATCGTCGATCCCCAGTCCCGCCAGCGCTTCCATCGCCGCCTTGAGCTGCCCCTTGCCGCCATCGACCAGCACCAGATCGGGCCAGTCGCCGCTGCTGCGATCGGGATCCTCGCTCTGCGCACGCGCGAAGCGGCGCTCGAACACCTCGCGCATCATCGCATAATCGTCGCCCGGCACGGTCTCGGCGCGCTTGATGTTGAACTTGCGATAGGCCGCCTTGCGAAAGCCCTCCGGCCCGGCAACGACCATCGCGCCCAGCGCATTGGTGCCCTGGATATGGCTGTTGTCATAGACCTCGATCCGGTCGGGCGGACCATCGAGCCCGAACAGTTCGGCCATTTCGGTCAGGTGCTTGGCGGTGCTGGCGCTCTCGGCGACGCGGCGCTGCAGCGCCTCGGTCGCGTTGCGCTGCGCCTGGTCGATCAGCCGCTTGCGCTCGCCGCGCTGGGGCACGAGCAGTTCAAGCTTGCCCGAGCGGTTGGCGGACAAGGCCTCGAGCATCAGATCGCACTCGAACGGCTGCCGATCGGTCAGGATCAGCTTCGGCGCGGGCATGTCCTGATAGAATTGCATCAGAAAACTGGTGAGGATCTCGGCCTCATCCATGTCCTGGACATGCGCGGGGAAGAAGCTGCGATGCCCCCAGTTCTGTCCGGCGCGGATGAAGAAGGCCTGGATGCAGACGGTGCCGCCCTGGCTCGCCATCGCGAACACGTCGGCATCGGCAATGCCCTGCGCGTTCACCGCCTGGCTGCCCTGGATGAAGGTGAGCGCCTTCAGCCGGTCGCGATAGGCCGCTGCGCTCTCGAAATCGAGCGCTTCGGCCGCCGCCTCCATCTTCTTGCCGAGCTTCGCCTGCACCTCGGTGGACTTGCCGGTGAGGAAGGCGCGGGCATCGCCGACCAGCGCGGCATAATCCTCCTTGCTGATCCGGTCGACACAGGGCGCGGAGCAGCGCTTGATCTGATAGAGCAGGCACGGGCGCGAACGGTTGGCGAAAAAGCTGTCCGAGCAGGAGCGCAGCAGGAACAGCTTCTGCAGCGAGTTGAGCGTGCTGGTCACCGATCCGGCGCTGGCGAACGGCCCGAAATACTGGCCCTTGTACTTCTGTGCGCCGCGATATTTGGACATGCGCGGAAAGTCGTGATCCTCGCGCAGCAGGATATAGGGGAAGCTCTTGTCGTCGCGCAGCAGCACGTTGTACGCAGGCCGATAGCGCTTGATCAGCTGCGCCTCGAGCAGCAGCGCTTCGGCCTCGCTGTTGGTGGTGACGATCATCATCGACCGGGTGAGCGAGACCATGCGCTGCAGCCGGCGCGGCAGCTTGTCGACCTGGGTATAGTTGGTGACGCGGTTCTTGAGCGCGCGCGCCTTGCCGACATAGAGCACGTCGCCGCGCGCATCGAGCATGCGATAGACGCCTGGCCGCGTCGGCAGCGTTTTCAGCGTGTTGCGGATCGCGGCGATGCCGGTGTCGAGATCGGGCGCATCGGCCCCGCGCACGCTATAGGTCGCCGCCTCCTCGAGAAAGCGGTCGGGCGCGCGCGGATTGCTGTCATTGGGATGAGCGGGACGGCCAGCCATAGCGTGCATGTGGCGTGGCGGAGTCGGGAGGTCAATGGGATGATTCAACCCTCGCCGTTGAAGGGAGAGGGTTGCGAAGACTTATGAGCGAAGCGAATTAGTCGAAGCTGGGTGAGGGTGAAAATGCGCTACCGCTGCTCCGCCTCACCCTCATCCAACTGCGCCTAGTCGGCTCCGCCGACAAGGCTCGGTATCCTTCTCCCCTCAAGGGAGAAGGTGCCGACGCGTCAATTTAACCGGGTGCCAAGCTCGGCGACGGTGCGATCAACCAGCGCCTGGTCGGCTTCGGCGCCATGGTTCTCAGCGATCAGCTTCGCGGCCGCGCCCGTAGCCGCCTTGGCGACCTTCTCGCGAATTTCAGCCACCGCAGCGCGCTCGGCAGCGGCGATCTTGTCGGTCGCCATTTTCTGGCGGCGCGCGATCAGGTTTTCCGCATCGGTGCGCGCCTTGGCAAGCACGGTTTCGGCTTCGGCTTCGGCACGGGCGTTCATGTCTGCGGCTTCTTTCGATGCCGCCGCCAGCTTCGCCTCATACTCCGCGCGAAGCTTCTCGGCTTCAGCACGCAGCGCCTGGGCTTCGTCGAGTTCGGCCTTGATCCCGGCGATCTTGGCGTCGAGCGACGCGGCGACCGCAGCAGGCACCTTCTTCCACAGGATGATGCCGATCAGCACCAGCATCGCTGCGGAAACGAAGAACGTGGCGTTGAGCAGATGGACGCCGCCCACCGAGGGATCGGCATGTTCGCCCGCCGCAGCGGCAAGAATGGCAATGTCAAGCATCGGCCAGCGCTCCCTTGACCGCACGATTGACCTGCGGCTTGGTGATCTTTGCCGGGGTCAGCCGGGCGACGATATCCTGAGCAGCCTCGACGGCGACAGCCTCGATCTCGGTCAGAGCGGCAGCCTGCTGAGCAGCAATCGCCTCTTCCGCATCGGCCAAGTGTAGCGCGATGCCGGCATCGGCCTCGCGCACCTTGGCTTCGGCTTCGCGGGCACCCTTGGCCTTGGCTTCCGCGGTCACGGCGAGTGCCGCGTCACGGGCCCGGGCATGGGCAACGCGATATTCTTCCTCGATCTCGTCGGCGCGAGCGTGCGCGGCCTTGGCAGCGGCGATGTCGCCGGCGATCTTCGCCTTGCGCTGATCGACCGTGCCCTGGATCTTGGGAAACATCGAACGCCCGATGACGAAATAAATCAGCCCGAACGTGATCACCAGCCAGAAAAGCTGGGACCCGTAAGTGGTCATGATCTGGTCTATCTGAGGCATATCGAAGCTATCCGTGGATCAGAATCTAAAGGTGTGGACGGGGCCGGCGCGATGACCGGCCCCGGTCCGACACAAATCAGGCAACGAAGATCAGGATCATCGCCACGACGAACGCCAGCAGGCCGAGAAGTTCGGCAGCGGCGAAGCCGATGAACAGGCGGCCCTGCTGGCCGTCGGCAGCTGCCGGGTTGCGCAGAGCGCTTTCCAGGAACGAACCGAACACGTTACCCACGCCGATGGCGGCCATGCCGGCACCGATTGCAGCCAGGCCAGCACCGACCAGTTTTGCAGCTTCTGCGTCCATTGTAATACTCCTTAAGAAACTCGATTGGATGGAAAGATTTTAGCGAAAAGAGAAAGGCTTAGTGCAGGTTCACCGCGTCGTTGATGTACAGCGAGGTGAGCAGCGCGAACACATAGGCCTGGACGACGGCGACCAGGATTTCGAGCGCGCTGATGCCGACCATCAGCGTCAGGCTCGGCAGGCCGACGAGCAGGCCATAGCCGATACCGGCATTGGTCGAATTGATGACGAAACCGGCCAGCACCTTGAGCAGGATGTGCCCGGCGGTCATCGCCACGAACAGTCGCAGGCCGAGGCTGAACGGACGCACCAGGAACGACAGCAGCTCGACCACGAAGATGAACGGTATCATCGGGAGCGGCGTGCCGTGCGGAACGAACAGCGAGAAGAAGTGGAAACCGTGACGGGCAAAGCCGACGATCAGCACGATCGAGAAGCTGACGATGGCGAGCACGCCCGTGATCGTCAGATGGCTGGTCACGGTGAACGGATGCCCACCGACCACGCCGATCGGGATCAGGCCCAGGATGTTGGCGAACAGGATGAACATGAACAGCGAGAACACGTAAGGCGCATACTTGCGGCCTTCGGCGCCGATATTGGCGGTCATCATGTCGTCGATAAAGCCGGTAAAGCCCTCGACCATCAGCTGCCAGCGACCAGGAACCAGCTCGCGCTTCATGCCGCCCTGCATGAACACCCAGACCGCGACCAGCGTCAACAGCATCCACAGGGCGCTGTTGGTGAAGGTGATGGTCTGTCCAGCAAGCTCGAACCCACCATTGAAGATGGGCGCGATCTCGAACTGGTGCATCGGGTCGATTTTGCCTGACTCGGCTGCCACAACCTACCTCTTCGTCTTAATCTTCAGGCTTATCCTGCGGAGACTGCTGATTTTTCAGCCCCGCCGAATATGCGTTGGAAACCCGGATGATGTTCCTGAAGGCCACGATGATCCCCAGAGCGAGGAACGTGATCAGGAGCCAGGGCGATGTGCCCAGCCAGCGATCGAACAGCCAGCCGAACAGCAAACCACCTGCAATTCCCCCCAGCAGATCGGCGAGCACCCGGTTGCCAAGTCGATAATTCGCATCGACCCCGCTCCCCTTGCCGCTCGCTTCGGCCTGCTCCCGCTGCGTGATATCGCGAAGCCGTTCACCGATGTGATCGATCCGCGCGTCGCCGCCGACAGGGTCTTGCCCGGGTTCGTTCTCTGCCATGTGCTTTACTCCCTGTTATCGGGCCTGAGGCTACGATGTTCAAAAAGCACGCACCCGACAGCGAGCGGACCCGCCAAGGCGCGGCCCGTTTAGAAAGGGCTGGGGTGCAAGTCAATGGTCATGCTGCGGTGCGAGAAGTCGCGCAAAAAAGCCCGGATTTTCGATGAAATCCGGGCTTGATCTGGGTTAATTCGGCGCTGCGGCTCAGGGGCAGCGCGCATCGCGCACCGGCGGACCGCTGTCCCGAGTCTTCCAGCTACCGTCCGGCGCCTGGTATTTTTCCCCCGGCCTGGTGCGTGATATGGTGTTGCAGCCGGCGGTGAAGGCGAACTGCTCCACCGTCGATCCTTCGGCCGAAGCGCGGTCGGTATAGACCTGCTTGCGCTTGAGATTGATGTCGCTGACCAGTTTCTGCAGCTGCGCATCGCCGCCGCTGACAATGCCCAGATAACCGTCCGGCTTCTCGCCGATGCTGCCGTTCTCGCGCGCCGCCTCATAGGCCGGGTCGCGTTGCGCCATCGCGGGCATGGCCAGCCCCAGCGCCACGGCGCCCAGCAAGCCAGCCTTCAAAATCGCCCTGTTCATCAGAAAATCTCCGCATTCTCGTCGATCACCTCTTTGGCCTTGCCATCGAGCCGATAGACGACTTCCTGTTTGATGTTGATGTTGAGGTTGATGACGATCGGCTTGTCAGGCGCCGTCACCGTCACGCACCCGCCGAGCAATGCGGTGGCCACTGCCATCACCGTCATCTGCCCCCACGGGTTCCTCAAAATCGCCATCCTGTTCATGCCCTTCATGGACGATCCTCGCTTTCTGGGGGCTGAATGCCCGGTTTTGCCGGCGTTGTCGAATTGGGTCCCGGATTGTTCACCTGACCGGGCAGCAGCCCGAGCACACCGGGATCGGTGATATATTGCGTGTCGTAAAGCGACCGCGCCGATGTGATCAGCTGCAGGAAGGGTGCTGCAATCGTCACATTGAATTGCAACGGCAGCTTCTCCACTTGGCGGGTGAGGAAATTGCGCGAAGCCCCCTCGCCCTGGCTGAGCCCTTCGAAGCGGATCTTGGTGATGACCTCGCCCGCCAGATCCCCGTCCATCTCGACGACAAGATAACGGTAACGCAGCGATCTCAAGGCGTTGAAGGCAAAATTGGCCATCGTGCCGAGGTCTTCATAGGTCAGCTCGCCGACATAGGCGAGCGTGCCGCCATCGCCGATCACCTCGAGCCGACCGCCGCGCACATGCCCGCCATCCTTGTCGAACACGATCGGGATCACACCGGTAAACTGGCCGGTGGCGTTGATATTCTCGAAATCGAATCCGGCGAGGAACTGCGCCGCATCGACGCGGTCGACGCGGAACACCAAGCGTCGCGGCTCCTCGCTGACAAGATCGACCATACCCGGATCGAGCAGCAGCCGTCCTCCCGCAAAGGGCCATTCGCCGCCTTCCACGCGCATCTTGAAGCCAGGCAGAATCTGATAGCGAATCAGCCCGTTATAGACCGCAAAGCCCGGATTGACCTGCGCCAGCCGCACGACCTGGCCCGGTCCGGTCTCGAAGCCGAGAAGATCGGTAAACACGATCTCGCCCGCCAGCCCTGTTACCGGACCGAAAGCGGCGGCGAAATCGAGCGAATCGGTGCGGAAGCGCCCGGTGCTCGACGTGACGCCGGTGGACGACCAGTCGATCCGACCCTGCCCGGTCACCAACCCGCGCGTATTGGCGATGATGCCGAGCGCGATATTGCTGACCATTTCGGGCTGAAGGCGGTCATCGAAGGTCAGCGCGTCGACGGACAGATCGGCATGGCCTGTGACACTCGCAAGATCATGCGCGATGGCGACGCGCACGACCGGGCGCAATGTCTGCGGCTCGTCGAGATTGCCGGTCACCGCAATCCGCCCATCGGCGAGCGTCAGCCGCATGTCATCGGTGATCAGCGGCTGGAACCGCGCCGGGGCCTGACGGTCGCGCAGCAGCCATTCGTCGCCCTGCACATCGAGGATCGCATTGGCGAAGGACCAGCGTCCTGCGCCGTGCGTCAGCACGAGCGGCACCGCGCCGATGGTCGCTTCGGCATCCGCATAGGTGCCACCCAGCGCTCCGCCGAGATCGACGCTGAAATCGCCAGCAGTGATATGCGTGCCCGATTGCGCCGGGCCGATCAGCAGATCGACGTCAGACAGGCGCGCGCTACCGGGAAAATCGATGCGTACCGCACCTGCCGCCAGCGCGAGGTCGGACGATCCCAGCTTGCCTTGCAACCGGGTCGGCCCCGCCAGCCGCGCCGCCATCTGCAGGCCGCCTGGGCCTGACCGGACGATCGAGCGGCCACGATCGGGGCACAGCGTCAGCGCCTGCCGGCCGCTGGCGAAATTGGAGACACGCAATCGTTCCACACGCACGGTCTGGCAGGCGTCATACATCGCGAAACCGCCCGCCTCGCTCCAGCGCCCCTGAAGCGGTAGCGCGAGTCCCTCGACCCGGCCACCGGGAAACGGCCCGGAGAGCCGCGCGGAACCGGCAAAGTCCAGTTCGCCGCGCCCGTTCCACAAGGCCTCGAACTGCGGCAGTGCCAGCGAGGCATCGCCCGCGCTGTATGCGTCCATCGCCAGCTTGAGCGCATAGGCCCCCTGCCCGCGCGGGACGATGCGCAGTTGCGCGACGGGCAGCCCTGCCCCGCCGGTCGCAAGATTGCCCGCGAGCTGCCATTCCTCGCCCACGCGCCGGACGCTCAGGCTGTTGCCGCCGACCAGCCGCTCCCCCCGCGCACCCGACAGCGACAGGCGCGGGATGGCGAATGCGGTCTCGGCACCGCGTGCGCGCGCATCGACCGTCATCGCCAGGTCCGAACCGGGGAGTGCTCGGCGCGCCGCGCTGACCATGCGCTGCACCAGCGGCGCGATGGGGAGATTCGCGCTCGCCTTCACCGCCGAATCTAATCCCGCCAGTCGCTCGCGTGCAACCGCCAGGCTTTCGCCACGCAGATCGCCCTCGAAGCGCAAATCGGGAGACGCTCCGCCCAGCCGCACCACCGCCTTGCCCCTGGCGCCGAACCGCCGGAAACCGATTCCGGCAGTGGCAGGATCGGCCAGCGCGAGGTCGACATCGCCGTCGATCTGCTGGCCTTTGATCACAAAGCCCAGCCGCCCGCCCAGCCCATTCGCCGCAAAACCATCGGCCCGGATCGCGCCGACCGCAGGGATCAGCGCGCCTTCAACCCGGTCGAGCGCCGCATTGGCCTCGGCCCTGAGCGCGAGCGAGGATTGACCGACGGCGACACCACCCCGATCGCAAGCCAGCCCCGAAAAACGCATTGGTCCGCGAAAAGCTGGGCGTTCATCGGCGATGCTGACCGTGCCGAACAGGCTGGGCCGGTCGAGCGCGCAGCCCTGATAGGCGAGCCCCGCACCGATCGCAGCGACCTGACCCTTGAAGCCGTCGCGCAGATTGCCCCGCCCATCGGCCTTGACGCCGATCGTGCCATAAGGGCTCTCGATCCGTACGCGCGCATCGCGCAGCGTCAGGTCGAGCCGGGGCAGCCGGAAAGGCTCCTTGCTGTCGGTATAGAGCAGCTTGTCGAGGCTGCCGAAGCTGACGCGCCCCTTGTCCAGCCGACCATAGCCGCGCAGCCCCTCGACGATCACCTGGTCGATGCGCAGCCCGAACAACCCGCCGCTCACATCGACGCTGAGTCTTGCGATCGTCGCATCGGGGCGCTTCGGATCGCCCAGCACCAGGTTGCGCACCGTCTGGCGCCCGACGCCGATCGATTCGATATCGTAGCGCGCCTCGATGCCGCGCGCCTCGAGCTCGTTGCCGATGAGGTTGCGCGCGATATCCTCGCGCTGGGTCCAGGCGACCAGTCCCGCCAGGCCCAGCAATGCGACGCCATAGAGCGCCACACGCAGTGGCCAGGCCATTCGCCGCCACGCGCGGACCTGCCGCTCGGGCGGGATCGCCTCGGCCTCGGTATCGGGATCGCTCATCGTCACCTGAATGGCTTGCAAAGCATCGCGTTGCAACGACGCAGCGGCAAAGCCGTTCCGACAAAGCGTTTGCCCGTGCGGGGGCGAGAGATTAACCTCAAACCATGTCCTCTTCACTGCCCCTGCTGGCCGATGCCGAGCTGCCGGATCTTCCGGCGGGCGGACATCACGGCGCAGGCCATCGTGCCCGGCTTAGGGAGCGCTTGCTGAACACCGACGGAACCGGGCTGCATGATCATGAAATCGTGGAATATCTGCTGACGCTCGCGATCCCGCGCCGCGATACCAAGCCGCTCGCCAAGCAACTGATCGACCATTTCGGCTCGCTGGCGGGTGTGCTCACCGCCGATGGCGACTCACTGCGCGCGGTGCCCGGCATGGGCGAAACGAGCGCGGCTGCGTTGAAGATCGTCCAGGTCGCGGCGCGGCGGCTGGTGAGCGAGCCGGTTCGCCGGCAGCCGATATTGTCGAGCTGGCAAGCCTTGCTCGATTATCTCAGGCTCGACATGGCGCATCTGACCCGCGAGCGGGTGCGCGTGCTGTTCCTCAATGCCAAGAACATGCTGATCAGCGATGACGTGATGTCCGAAGGTTCGGTCGATCAGGCGGCGATCTACACCCGCCAGGTGATCAAGCGCGCGCTCGATCTCGGCGCGGTGTCGCTGATCCTGGTGCACAACCATCCCAGCGGCAATCCGCAGCCCAGCAAGCAGGACATCCAGATCACCCGCGAGATCATCGAGGCCGGCAAGCGGCTGGGCATCGGCGTGCACGATCATATCATCATCGGGCTGGATGGGCACAGCAGCATGCGGTCGATGGGGCTGATTTGACGCCTCACGAGCGCACCCAATCCGTCATCCTGAACTTGTTTCAGGACCCATCGTGCCCCATTCGCCGAAGCCGCTTAGGGCGAAATGGGCTCTGAAACAAGTTCAGGGTGACGATCTCGGCAACCGAAGGTGATTGGAAACGCCCCTTCCCCTCATCCGCCGCATCCGCCATAGACCCGCGCCATGCCCTCCGCCGCCCAACATTATGACGCGATCATCCTCGGCGCAGGCGCAGCGGGGCTGTTCTGCGCGGCGATTGCCGGGCAGCGGGGCAAGCGGGTGCTGGTGATCGATCATGCCGAGGCACCGGGAAAGAAGATCCTGATCTCGGGCGGCGGGCGATGCAATTTCACCAATATCCACACCCAGGCCGATCGCTATATCAGCGCCAACCCGCATTTCGCCAAGTCGGCGCTCGGGCGCTACAGCCCGCAGGATTTCATCGATCTGGTGGATAGCCATGGCATCGCCTGGCACGAAAAGACGCTGGGCCAGCTGTTCTGCGACGGCTCGGCGAAGCAGATCGTCGCGATGCTGCTGGCCGAGTGCGACAAGGGCAGCGTCACCATCGCGCTCGGCCATGCCATCCGCGCGGTCGAGCATGCCGATGGGCGCTATCGCGTCAGCTGGGGCGATCGCAGCGCCGAGGCCCCCGCCCTGGTCATCGCCACGGGCGGGCCCTCGATCCCGAAAATGGGTGCGACTGGCTTTGCCTATGATCTCGCGCGGCAGTTCGGCCTCAAGGTGGTCGAGCCGCGCCCCGCGCTGGTGCCGCTGACGCTGGGCGGCAACGAGACGCTGTTCCGCTCGCTCTCGGGCGTTGCGACCGACGTCGTCGCGCGCGCGGGCAAGGCGCTGTTCCGCGAGGCGGCGCTGTTCACCCACAAGGGGCTGTCGGGCCCTGCGATCCTGCAGGTTTCGAGCTATTGGCGGCATGGCGATCCGGTGGCGATCGATTTCCTGCCCGACGCCGCCCCCGGCTGGCTGACCCAGGCCAAGCGCCAGCAGCCGCGCGCGACGCTGCGCAGCACGCTGGGCGCCATGCTGCCCGACCGGCTCGCCGCGACACTGGCCGACCGAGTAGGCGGCGATGCGAGGCTCGCGGATACGCCCGACCGGGTGCTGGGCGAAGCAGAGAAGCGGCTCTCCGGCTGGACCTTCCACCCCAACGGTACAGAAGGCTATGCCAAGGCCGAAGTTACCGCGGGCGGCATCAGCACCGACACTCTGTCATCGCAGACCATGGAGGCACGCAAGGTGCCAGGCCTGTATGCGATTGGCGAAGCGGTCGATGTCACCGGATGGCTGGGGGGCTATAACTTCCAATGGGCATGGGCGAGCGGGCACGCCGCAGCAACGGCGATTTAGAACCAATTCGGTGGTAACTTGTCTCGTCCGCCCGCGTTTCAACCGATTGCACAAACATCCATAATGGATATTTCTTTGTGCGATCGCTTTGCATAAGCGAAAATTTACCAATTCGGCCGATGGGTATCGGCGATGTCGGTGTCTTTGCCTCCCTCACAAGGCCCTGCACGGCCAGCTGATAGCGGGATCAGCCTTGCCGTGCTCGTTCAGGGGGTGGTGGTGACGCTCGCGCTGCTGGCTGCCATCCTGGCGCCACCGGAGGAAGGGCCAATGATGGTCATTCCGCTGGATGGTGGGGGCATGGGTCAGACCATAAGCTGGGCATCGGGTGACGGGGCCGCCCTGATCGGCACAGGCCCCTTGCCCGGCTCGATCCTGGTCTATGGCAAGCGCAAGCAGGTCACGGAAGCCGCCTGGCATCATAACGGCCTTGTCATCAAGGCACCCGCAATTTTCTGCGGCAGTTTGTCCTCTACACCCAGGAAGAGTTGAGCGTCGCATGGAACTGACTGGAATTCGCAAGAACGGTGCCTTTGCGCTGATCGTCATTGCATGGCTGTGTGTGGCCGTCATCGCGGGCATCAGCCTGTACACCGCCAGCGGCTGGGCTCCGGTCGCTATCGCAGTCGCTGTCACCCTCATTCCGAGCGTGATCGTGCGCAGCGGCCGTGCCGACAGCACTACGCGCATCATTCTCGGCGGCACCATGCCCGTCTATCCCGCGATCATGCTCTACCAGGCAGCCGGATCCAGCCTGCAGATGGACGTGCACATGGTCTTCTTCGCACTGCTGGCCACATTGGTGGTGATGTGCGACTGGCGCGCGATCGTCGCCGGAACAGCCGTGATCGCGGTGCACCATCTGGGCGCGAACCTGCTGATCCCCGCCTGGGTCTTTCCCGATGGGGCCGATCTGCCGCGCGTCCTGCTGCATGCCGTCATCGTGCTGATCGAGGCGGCGGTGCTGATCCAGATTTCTCTCCAGCTCGAGCAGATGATCGAGCGGCAGGCCGAAGCCAGGCGCGAGGCCGAACGGCTGGAGCAGGAAGCCGCCAGCACCCGCGACGCCATCGCCGCCAAGCAGAATCAGGTCATCGGCGCGCTCGGCCAGGGGCTCAAGGCGATGGCGCGCAACGACCTGACTGCGCGGATCGACCAGGCCTTCCCGGAAGAATATGAACAGCTTCGCGCCGATTATCACGACGCGCTCGAGGGGATGCGGCAGTCGCTCGACAAGATCTCGGGCGTCGCGACGCGCATCGACGAAAGCGCAGGCGATGTCAGCCATGCGTCGAACGACATGGCCGATCGCACCGAACGGCAGAGCGCGACGCTGCACGACACCGTGGCGACCATCCGCACGGTCAGCGACTCCATTTCGGACACCGCAAACCGCGCGGTCGAGGCACGACATGTCCTCGACGCTGCCCAGGACGAGGCGGAGAAATCGGCCGGTATCGTCGAGCGCGCTCGTGTGGCAATGACCAATATCGAGCATTCGGCGCGCGAGATCGACCAGATCATCGAAGTCATCGAAGGGCTGTCGTTCCAGACCAACCTGCTCGCGCTCAATGCCGGCGTCGAGGCAGCACGCGTCGGCGAGGCCGGCAAGGGCTTTGCCGTGGTGGCATCCGAAGTTCGCGCGCTCGCGCAGCGCTCGGCCGATGCCGCGCAGGACATCAAGACCAAGATCGGCGCGTCGAACGAGCAGATTGCCCTGGGCGTATCGGTGGTCAGCGAAACCAGCGAGACGCTCGAGCGGATCACCACGCGCATCCTGCAAATCAGCGAATTCGTTGCGACCATTGCCGGATCGGTGGAAAGCCAGGCGGCCAGGCTGCGCGAGGTCAACGGCACCGTCGGCGCGCTCGACGGCATTACCCAGCAGAATGCCGCGATGGTCGAGGAAACCAGCGCCGCCGCCCGGTCGCTCGCCGAACAGTCGCGTACCCTGGCCCAGGAAATCAGCCGTTTCCGGCTGCAGCAAGCCGCCGCGTACCAGGCCGCGCCTGCGCTCGCGCGCGCTGCCTGACCTCCGGCGGACTGCCCGGCGTGCCGCAACCGATTGCCATTGTGCTTTCGTGCCAAAGCCGCTAGAAGCGCAGCCTTGCAGCGAAGCCGGATTTTGGGCCTCGCGCGCGGTTTCGCCGAAGATGCGGAGCCTTCGCATCATCACACGAATTGAAATCCCATGCCTTTTGATACCGTTCCCGCCGTTCTGTCGGACGCGCTCGATGCGCACGGCTATGACACGCTCACCCCCGTCCAGCAGGCCGTGCTGGAGCCCGAGGCACAGGGCCGCGACCTGATCGTCTCGGCGCAGACCGGATCGGGCAAGACCGTCGCCTTCGGGCTTTCGATGGCGCCAGAGCTGATCGGCGAGGACGGCCGCGTTCGCCAGGGCACGGCGCCGCTGGCGCTGATCATCGCGCCGACGCGTGAACTGGCGCTGCAGGTCAGCCGCGAGTTCATGTGGCTCTATGGCCCCGCCGGTGCGCGCATCGCCACCTGTGTCGGCGGCATGGATGCCTCGCGCGAGCGGCGCAATCTGGGCTATGGCGCGCAGATCGTGGTCGGTACGCCAGGGCGCCTGCGCGATCATCTCGAGCGCGGCGCGCTCGACCTCTCGGCGCTCAAGGTCGCGGTGCTCGACGAGGCCGACGAAATGCTCGACATGGGCTTCCGCGAGGATCTGGAAGAAATTCTCGACGCGACGCCCGAAGGCCGCCGCACCTTGCTGTTCTCGGCCACCATGCCCAAGCCGATTGTGGCCCTGGCCAAGCGCTATCAGCACGATGCGCACAGAATCTCGACGGTGAGCGAAGAGCGCGGCCATGGCGATATCGACTATATCGCCTGCACCGTCGCGCCTTCGGACACCGAAAACGCCGTTGTCAACCTGCTGCGCCTGTACGAGGCGGAGACCGCAATCCTGTTCTGCGCGACGCGCGACAATGTCCGCCATCTGCACGCAAGCCTGATCGAGCGCGGCTTTTCTGCCGTCGCGCTGTCCGGCGAGCACAGCCAGAACGAGCGCAACCAGGCACTGCAGGCGCTGCGTGATCGGCGCGCGCGGGTGTGCGTGGCGACCGACGTTGCCGCACGCGGCATCGACCTGCCCGGCCTGTCGCTGGTGATCCATGTCGAGCTGCCGCGCGATGCCGATACGCTCAAGCACCGCTCGGGCCGCACGGGGCGTGCGGGCAAGAAGGGCACCGCGCTGATGATCGTGCCCTATCCGCGCCGCCGTCGCCTGGAACAGATGCTGCGCGGGGCGAACATTCCCGCGCAATGGATCAATCCGCCCTCGGCCGAAGACATCCGCCAGGCCGACCGCGACCGCCTGCTCGAGCGGCTGCGCGCACCGGTCGAGGCCGAGGAGACCGATCGCGAACTCGCCCAGGCGCTGCTCGCAGAACGCAGCGCCGAGGACCTCGCCGTGATGCTGGTCCAGGCGCACCGCGCACAAATGCCTGCGCCCGAAGAGCTGCTCGACGCCAGCGCCCCGCCGCCGCAGCGCGAGCGTGGCCCCCGCCCCGGCTTCGAGGACACGGTCTGGTTCGAGATGAATATCGGCCGCCGCCAGAATGCCGACCCGCGCTGGCTGCTCCCCTTGCTCTGCCGCAGGGGGCACATCACCCGCGGCGAGATCGGCGCCATCCGGCTGGGCGATGACAGCACCCATTTCGAAATCCCGCGCGCCGTAGCGGGTCGCTTCGCCGAGGCGGTCAAGCGCACCTCGGGCGGCGAGGATGGCGACGAGGGCAGCGTCATCATCACCACCGCCGATGGCCCGCCCGCCTATCGCCCGCGCTCGGGTCCGCCGCCGCGTGGCGAACGCCGCGACGGATCGGGGTCGGGCAAGCCGGGTCGCAGCAATGCGCCGCTCAGGCCGCGTTACGAAGCGCGGACCGATGGCGAACGTCGCCCGCCGCGCGAGGATGGCGAGCGCAAGCCCTATGGCGAACGCAAGCCTGCGGGCGATCGCAAGCCGCAGGGCGACAGGAAACCGTTTGGCGACAAGAAGCCGTTCGGTGATCGCAAGAGCTTTGGCGACAAGAAGACCCAAGCCGATCGTGCCTCCTATGCCGATCGCCCGGCACGCGGTCCGCGCAGCGATGCGCCGCGTGCTGCCGGTCCCGGTAGCAAGCCGCGCTTCGAGGGGAAGCCGCGTCCGGCAGGAAAGCCAGGCGGCAAGCCGTTCGCCAAGCGGCCGAAGGGCTGAGACAGAACGTTCTGCGCTCCCACTGACCTGCTCCCCTCCCTTGCAGGGAGGGGAACGCGCGTCGTCAGGGATTTGAAACGTCCGGGCGCTCGACCGTCTCGCCACCCAGCGCGCGGTAGAGCGTCACGCGATTGCTCGCCTCGACCAGCTGCGTCGCCAGCAGCGTGCGCTGCGCCTGATAGAGCGAGCGTTGGGCATCGAGGCTGGTGAGGAAGCTGTCGAGCCCGCCGCGATAGCGCATGTCGGTCAGGCGATAGCTATCCTCCGCCGCATCGACGAATGATCGGTTGGCGCGGAGCTGTTCGGTGATCGTGCCACGCCGCGCCAGCGCATCGGCGACATCGCGGAACGCCGCCTGGATCGCGCCTTCATAGCCCGCCAGCGCCGCATCGCGCTGTGCCCGGGTCTGCGCCACGCCAGCCTTGGCCGCGCCGCCGGCAAAGATCGAATAGCGCACCGTCTCACCCACAGAATAGTTGAACGCCGCGCCGGTAAACAGGGTGGAGAGCGCGTTGCTCGCCAGGCCTGCCAGCCCGGTCAGCGTGATGCGCGGGAACAGCGCGGCGCGCGCTGCGCCGATCTCCGCATTGGCGGCGCGCAGTTCATATTCGGCCTGCAGCACATCAGGGCGACGCAGCAATATGGTCGAATCGAGCCCGGCGGGCAGCACCCGCACCGCATCGCCCGCATCGGCGATCGACTGCGGGAGCAACGCCTCGTCGAGCGGCGCGCCGACGAGCAGTTGCAGCGCGTTCACATCCTGCGCCAGCGCGGTGGTCTGCTGCGCGATATCGGCCTCTGCGGTCGCAAGAATCTGTTCGGCCTGGCGCAGATCGGTGCGCGGGGCAATGCCGCCATCGAGCCTGAGCCGGGTCAGCTTCACGCGTTCACGCGCATTGGCGGCGGTGTCCTCGGCCAGCTTGAGCAGCGACCTGTCGGCGGCATAGGTGAGCCACGCATCGGCGATATCGCCGATCAGCGTCAGCCGCGTCGCGCGCGCCGCCGCTTCGGTGCGGAAATAACGGTTGAGCGAGGCATCCGAGAGCGACTGCAACCGCCCGAACAGGTCCAGCTCGAACGCGGTGGTGCTAAGATCGGCGGTATAGCGCGTACCCGCCGTCGATCGGCTAGCCGCCGGGTTGTTGCCGATATCGATATCCTGATTGCGGTTCTGATTGGCCGTGCCATTGTCGAACTGCGTGCGGTTGGCCTGCGCGTTGATCTGGGGCAGCTGCGCGGCGCGCTGGATACGGAACTGCGCGCGCGCCGCCTCGATATTGGCCGCCGCCACGCGCAAATTGCGGTTGTTGGCCAGCGCCTGCTCGATCACCTGCACCAGCCGCGGATCGGCAAAGACCTCGCGATAGCTCATCACCGGCAGAGCGGCTTCGCTTTGCGCGAGATAGGCATCGCCGATTGGCCAGGAAGCGGGCACCGGCAGATCCGGCTGCACATATTTGGGTGCCATCGAGCAGCCCGCGAGCAGCGCCAGCGCGATCAGGGGAGCACAATGTTTCATGCAGCGCCCTCACCCGGCTTCGGCTCGCCGATATGAAGCTTCTTGAGCGTATCGCGCGTCGTCCGGCGGACGAGCACGAAGAACAGCGGGATGAAGAAGATCGCCAGCACCGTTGCGGTCAGCATCCCGCCGATCACCGAGGTGCCGATGGCGATGCGGCTGTTCGCTCCGGCCCCGCTCGACAGTGCCAGCGGCAACACGCCGAAGATGAAGGCAAGGCTGGTCATCAGGATCGGACGGAGACGCAAGCGGGCCGCTTCAAGCGCCGCATCGATCACCCGCGCGCCACGCTTCTCGGCCTGTTCGGCAAATTCGATCACGAGAATGGCGTTCTTCGCCGCGAGCCCCATGGTGGTGAGCAGGCCGATCTGCAGATACACGTCGTTTTCCAGCCCGCGCAGCGTGACCGCGAACACCGCGCCGACGAGGCCGAGCGGGATGACCAGCATCACCGCAACCGGGATCGTCCAGCTTTCATAGAGCGCGGCGAGGCACAGGAACACGACGAGCAGCGAAAGCGAATAGAGCAAGGGCGCCTGGCCCGAGGACAGCCGCTCCTGGAACGACAGGCCCGACCACGCGACGCTGACGCCGGGTATCTGCCTGGCCAGCTCCTCGATCCGGTCCATCGCCGCGCCCGAGCTCTGCCCCGGTGCCGCCTGGCCCTCGTACTGGAAGCTCGGATAGCCCTGGAAGCGCGAGAGCGTCGTCGGCGTGGTCGACCAGCGGGTGCGGGCAAAGGCGCTGAACGGCGCCATCTGCCCGTCATTGCCGCGCACGAACCAGCGGCCGATATCTTCGGGGGTTGCCCGGTACGGCGCATCGGCCTGCACGAACACTCGCTTCACTCGTCCGCGATCGATGAAGTCGTTGACATATTGTCCACCCCAGGCGGCGGACAAAGTGGTGTTCACGTCGTTCTGGTTGAGGCCGAGCGCAGCGAGCTTGGGCTGGTCGATATCGACCTGCAGCGTCTGCACATCGGGCAGCTCGCCGAGCCTGACGCCCGCTAAAATCGGATCGTTCTCGGCCAATTCCAGCAGCTTGTCGCGCGCTTCTGCAAACTCCTCGCGGCTCATGCCGCTGGTGTTCTGCAACTGCAGGCTGAAGCCGTTGGTCTGGCCCAGCCCGCGAATGGCGGCAGGGACAAGCACATTGACTTGCGCGTCGCGAAAGGCGGAAAACGCCTTGGTCGCGCGCTCGCTAATCGCGTCTGCGCTATCCTCCGCGCCCGTCCGCTCGGACCAGTCGACGAAATTGACGAAGCCCTGGCCGGTATTCTGCCCCGCCGCGCCCTGCCCGCCGCCGGCGACGCTGAACATCACCGCGATGTTCCTGCGCTCGTCGTTCAGCATGTATTTCTCGATCGCCAGCTGAACCTCTCGGGTGCGGCCTTGCGTGGCACCTGCGGGCAGGCGGAACTGCAGACGCGCCGCACCCTGGTCTTCCACCGGCAGGAACCCGGTCGGCAGCCGGACGAACAGCGCCACCAGCAGCACCAGCACGATCGCATAGATCGCCAGGAACAGCCATTTGCGATCGACCACCTTCTCCACCGCCGCGACATAGCGATCGGTCCCGCGCGCAAAGCCATGGTTGAACCAGTGCTGCGCGCGTTCGAGCTTCTCTGCGCCCCACGGCCAGACGCGGTGCATGCGGCTCTCCGGATCGGTGCCATCATGCTTCTTCTGCTTGAGCAGCGTCGCGGTGAGCGCGGGGCTGAGGATCAGCGCGACGAGCGCGGACAGCACCATGGCCGAGACGATGGTGATCGAGAACTGGCGATAGATGACCCCGGTCGATCCGCCGAAAAACGCCATCGGCAGGAACACGGCAGAGAGCACGACGGCGATCGCGACCAGCGCGACCTGGATCTCGCCCATCGACTTGATCGTCGCTTCCTTGGGCGTCATTTCGGGATTTTCCTCGAGCAGGCGCTCGACATTTTCCACCACGACGATCGCGTCATCGACCAGCAGGCCGATCGCCAGCACCAGCCCGAACAGCGTCAGCGTGTTGATCGAGAAATCGGCGAGATAGAAGATCGCGAAGGTGCCGAGCAGCACCACCGGCACCGCAATGGTGGGGATCAGCGTCGCGCGCCAGCTCTGCAGGAACACGAACATGACGATGACAACGAGGATCACCGCCTCGATCAGCGTCTGCACGACCTCCTCGATCGACAACCGGATAAAGGCGGTCGAATCATTGGCATAGGCGACATTGTAGCCCGGCGGAAAGCTTGGCTTGGCATCGGCAACAGCCTTTTTCACCAGATCGGCGGTGGCCAGCGCATCGGCACCCGGCGCCAGCGAGATGGCGAGGCCTGCGCCGGGATGGCCATTGATGCGGCTTGACGCCGAATAATTTTCTGCGCCCAGCTCCACCCGCGCGACATCGCCCAGCGTCACGATGGCACCGCTCTGTTCGGACTTGAGGATGATCGCCTTGAACTCGTCGACGGTGCGCAGCCGCGACTGCGAGGTCACGGTCGCATTCAGCCGGTTGCTCTCGGGCTGGGGAAGGCCACCGACCTCGCCTGCCGCGACCTCGGTATTCTGATTGCGGATCGCAGTGATGATGTCGCCAGGCATCAGCCCGACCGACGCGAGCCGGTCCGGATCGAGCCAGATGCGCATCGCATATTGCGAGCCGAACACGTTGGTCTCGCCCACGCCTTCGATGCGCGACAGCGTGTCCTGCAGATTGGAGACGAGAAAGTCGGAAACGTCGATATTGGTGCTGCGGTCGGTCTCGTCATAGACGCCGACGATGAACAGGAAGTCCGGGTTGGACTTGGTGACGCGCAACCCCTGCTGCTGCACCTGCTGCGGCAAACGCGCCAGCGCCTGTTGCACCTGGTTCTGCACCTGGACCTGCGCGATATCGGGATCGGTGCCCTTTTCGAACGTGGCACTGATCGTCACCTGCCCGCGCGAGGTCGAGCTCGAATTGAAATAGAGCAGCCCGTCGATGCCGGTCAGCTGTTGCTCGATGATCTGGGTGACGCTGTTTTCCAGCGTCTCGGCAGAAGCGCCGGGAAAGGTCGCACGGATATTGACCTGGGGCGGCGCGACATCGGGATATTGCTCGACCGGGAGCAGATAGATCGCGCCGATCCCGGCGAGCATCGTGATGATCGCAAGCACCCAGGCAAAGATCGGCCGTTCGATGAAGATGCGCGACATCGCCGCGCCTCAGCTTTTCTTGTCGGGTCGGGGTGCCGCGATTACCTGCGGCTTGCTGGCGGGGACGGGACGGATCGGCGCGCCGGGCCTTACCTTGCCCAGGCCCTGCACGATCACCTTGTCACCGGGTTTGAGGCCCTGGGTCACGACCCAGTCATTGCCGACCGCGCGCTCCGCCTTGACCTTGCGCTCGGCCGCCTTGTTGCCGGTATCGACGACGAACACGCTGGCGTCGCCGCGCGCATTATGGGTGACAGCAGCCTGGGGCACCAGGATCGCATTGGTGTTGATCGCCTGGTCGAACCGCGCGCGCACGAACATCCCCGGCAGCAACAGACCCTGCGGATTGGCAAAGCGGGCGCGCAGCGTCACCGTTCCGGTGGCGGCGTTGACCATCACTTCGGAAAACTGCACCGTCCCGCGTGGTCCGTATTCGCTGCCATCCTCGAGGATCAGCGACACCTCGGCGCTGGCAGGCACTGCCCCGCCCTGCGCCAGCGATCGGCGCAGCGCGAGCAGATCGGCGCTCGACTGCTGGATATCGACGAACACCGGATCGACGCCCTGGATCACCGCGAGCGGTTCGGCCTGGTTGCCGGTGACCAGCGCACCCACGGTGAACAGCGAACGACCGATGCGACCGCTGATCGGCGCAGGCACCCGGGTGAACTGCAGGTTCACATTGGCGGTCTGCACCTGCGCGCGGCCCTGCTGCACCGCGGCGGCGGCCTGGCGCGCGGCGGCCTGCGCATCGACATAGTCCTGCATCGCGACCGCCTGCGCTTCGGCCAGCGGCTTCAGACGCTCGGCGCGGATACGCGTGGCCTCGGCGTTGGCGATCGCACTGTTGAGGTTGGCGCTGGCCTCGGCAGTCGCCGCACGATAGAGCCGCTGGTCGATCTCGTACAGCGTCTGCCCGGCGCGGACATAGGCGCCTTCGGTGAAGAAACGCCGCCGGATCAGGCCGGTGACCTGCGGACGCACCTCGGACATCTCGAACGCGGCGATGCGGCCTGCAAGCTCGACCGCTACCGGTACAGAACTGGTTTTCGCGACAACAAAGCCGACCTCCGGCGTCGGGCGTTGCCGCCCCTTGCCTTCATCGCCGGCAGAACAACCGGCGAGCGACAGTGCCGCCAGACCGATCACGGCATAGCGCATGACGAACGTTCGTGTGGGGCGAACGGAAAGCGGAATGGCTAACTCGCAGAAACCTGGGGGACACCGTATACGATGGTTGCTTCGTATCTAGCGGGTTAACCCATGATAGGGCAAGATTGTTTCCTTAGTTGCAAATTTTTTGCCGGATTCCGCTAAAAAGCCTTGCTCAGGCGTGGCCAACCTCCTTGATCGGCACGCTCGCATCGGCGAGTTGTTCAAGATCGAGCGGGATCGCATCGAGAATGGCCTTGCGGCCCTGGACGTAATCCTTGGTGGCATTGACGCAATCGAGCGCGATGACCTTGCCGCCGCGCAGATACACGACCGAGAAGCTGCGGCTCGCCGGATCGCCGCGCACCAGCTCCTGATCGTAATCGACCGACAGGCCCACGGTTTGCAGCCTGAGATCATACTGGTTCGACCAGAACCAGGGAATCGCGTTATAGGCCTGCGCCTGATCGAGAATGTGCGCTGCGGCAACCTTCGCCTGGTCGTTGGCATTCTGCACCGATTCCAGCCGGATGACCCGATCGTTCGCAAATGCATTGGCATGCGCGGCGCAATCGCCGATCGCATAGACATGCGGCAGGCTGGTGCGACAGAATTCATCGACATCGACGCCGTTGCCACCGGCCGCTCCTGCGCTGATCAGCGGGCCGGTCTGCGCGATGATGCCGATGCCGACGATGATCATGTCCGCCGCAATCCGCTCGCCATTGCCGCATTGCACCGCAACGGCATGACCCGAATCATCGGTCTCGATATGGTCGACGGTATAGCCGGTGCGCAGATCGACGCCGTGCGCCCGATGCTCCTCCTCGAAAAACGCCGATAGCGCGGGGCCCGCGACGCGCGACAGCACCCGATCAAGCGCCTCGATCAGCGTCACCTGCTTGCCGAGCTTGCGCATCACTGCCGCCGCCTCGAGCCCGATATAGCCCCCGCCGATGATGGCAACGCTCTGTGTCGCCTCCATGCGCGCCATGATCTTGTCGACATCGGCGCGAGTGCGCACGGCGAAGACATTGCGCGCATTGCTGCCCTGGCAATCGAGCATCCGCGGCGTGCCGCCGGTGGCCCAGATCAGCGTGCCATAGCCCACGCTCGCACCGCCGCTCAGCGTCAGGCTCTGCGCCACCGGATCGACCGCGGTGACGCGCTTGCCGAGCTGCAGGTCAATTCCCCGCTCGGTCCAGAAGGCTTCGGGGCGCAGCAGGATGCGGTCGAACGGCTTGTCGCCCGCCAGATATTCCTTGGACAGCGGCGGCCGCTCATAGGGCGGGAAAGATTCGTCGCCGATCAGACCGATCGTGCCTTCAAAGCCCATCTGGCGCAGGCAAATGGCGGCCTGGGCTCCGGCATGGCCTGCCCCCACGATCGCGATGTCATAGCTGTCCTGCACGGCACTCCCTCCTCAAGATCCAGCCCCCTGCCCTTACGGCATCGCCAGCCATCTGCCGGTTGCGGTCGCGGAAAACAAGCCCGCAAGCGACGCAGGCAATTCTTGGCGCAGACAAAGTGCAATTTGGTTTGACCGCGGCGCATCGTCCAATTATAGGGCGCGACCTGCACCGGCCATTGGCCCGTGCTGGCCTGGATGGCGGAGTAGCTCAGCTGGTTAGAGCGGCGGAATCATAATCCGTAGGTCGGGGGTTCAAGTCCCTCCTCCGCTACCACCGTTAACGTATAGTCTCCCCCCTTTGGGGGCACCCCTTCTGCCAGAGCCATGATGTTCTGCAGTCGGCCCACCATTTCGATATCCAGACCCGTGCGGCCCGGCGCTGGGGTGAGCACCACATAATCGATCAGGCTGCGCAGGATGTTGCGGCCTGTGCGCTCTGCGGCGGCATCGTGCGCGAGGGTGGCGGTGATGTTCTTCACGGCTTCGCGATAGCTGTCGACGATCGCCGGGTGCAGGATGATCGTGTTCTCTGCCTTGCGCTCGCCGATCTGGGCCAGCAGCTGCTCGCGTTCGGCGCGTGCTTTATGAAGCGCGGTGAGCAGCTCGGGGATCTTGCCGCCATCATCGGCGATGACGGTGACCAGGCGATCGATCTTGGCGTTGAGTTGATCGACCTTCTTGCGCTGTGCGCTCTCGGCCTGACGGTCGCGCTTCTGGAGTTCCGATCGCCGCCGGTGATAGTGCTTTACCGCAGCGGCGATCTCATCGGGGTGCAGCAGGTGCTCTTCCAGACCGCCCAGCACCTTGCGCTCGAGCACCGCATTGCTGATCTGCCGGCGGTTGGAGCAGGTGCCCGTGCTGCGCGTATTCGCGCAACCCCAATGGCCGTTTGCGACAATGACCACCGATCCCTTGCAGACGCCGCAGCGGATCATTCCAGAAAGCAGCCGCTTGGGCCTGCGGTTCACTTCCTTTGCGACCTGCGCGCGCGCGCCTAGCGCCAGCTGCAGTCGCTCCCATTCGTCAGCAGGAATGATCTGCAGCTCGGGCACTGGCGTGCGCTGCCACTTCTCGGGGGGATTAGGGCGTGACACGCGACGGCGGGTGTCAGGATCGCGCACCATATGGGTCCGATTATAGACCAGGATTCCGCCATAGATTTCGTTGCGGAGAATACCGTTCTGCCGGCGCACGTCGCCATTGATCATCGACACAGACCATTTGCGGCCTGTCGGCGACGGTACACCCTCGGCATTCAATCGACGTGCGATCGTGCGAGCCGAATCGCCCTCGAGATATTCGCGGACGATTCGGCGGATGATCTCGGCCTGGTCAGGGTCGATCTCGCGTAGGCCAAGCTCCGGCTCGCCGCGTGCATCGAGACGATGCACCTTGCGATAGCCATAGGCCAGATTGCCGGGGATCCGGCCTGCCGCGACGCGGCCGCTCTGCCCGCGCCTGATCTTGTCCGCCATGTCCTTCCGGAACAGCGCGGCCATGGTGCCCTTGAAGCCGATCTGCAGTTCGTTGATCTCTCCCTCGGAGAGGCTGAAGATGCGCGCGCCGGCATGAATGATGTGATCATGCAGCCAGCTCATATCGCCCTGGTGGCGAGAGAGGCGATCCAGCGCCTCCGTGAGCACCTGGTCGGCCTTGCCCGCCTTGATATGCTCTACCAGTCCGTTGAGGCCTGGACGGTCGCGCACCGCCCCGGAAATGGCAAAATCAGTGAAGACCGCCGTTATCGTCCAGCCTTCACGCTCGGCGCGCTCTTGGCAGACCCTGACCTGATCCTCGATCGACCGGGCATTCTGAAGCTGGCTGCTGTAGCGCGCATAGATGGCTGTCCGCACGAATCGCTTCCTCCGTTTCGCGCGCATGGTCGCGCTGTGCCAGTGCCTCGGCAAGCGCAATGGTGATTTCGCGGATATCGATTGGTGGTGACCGGCGCATCAGGCTTTCGCGAGCGCGGCCTCATAGGCTTGGGTGACTCGAGTCACTGCCGTTGCGAAATGCTCGGGGTTGTGCTCGATTCCGGTGAAGATCAGCCCGGCCTTGATCGCTGCCACGCCGGTCGACCCTGTGCCCATGAAGGGGTCGCAGACCGTGCGGCCTGCGATGTTGGTCATGATCTTGTCCATGACGGGTTCGGGCTTCACCGTGCCATGATTGAAAGTCTTGGCCGGAGCGACCGAGGCACTGACAAAGCGCCGCCTCTCGGCAAGGCTTCCCTGCGGTTCAAAGCCGCGCGACCATGCGTGAAAATAGTATTCGGTGTCGTAGAGATAGTGCTTGTTGGCCACCGGCATCGGGTTGTTCTTCGACCATCCGCCCAGGATGAACCGCGAGAACATCCCCTTCAGATGGGCTGACACTTCCGGGATCTGATCATTGTGGCAGAAGACGACAGTCGCACCGCAGAACAAGGGGTTGATGATGCTGTGATCGAAGCCCTTGTCGAGCTGCTCTTCGACGATCATGCGGGTCGCGACGCGCGCTTTGCGCATGTTCCCGGCACCCTTGGCCTTGAACTTGTAGGGCGGATCCATGACGTCGGCATCCATCCAGCCCAGGATGGGCCGGATGGCATAGGCATCGCCCAGGTAGAGGCGGTGCGGACCGATCTGCACCATGTCGAGGATAGCGCTCATCGTCAGGCAGCCTGTCGCGACGGCAGAGGGATGGGATCGCCATTGGCGTCGAACATGTCGGCGAGCAGGCTGGGGGCAGCTGGCGGCAGGGCTGGCTTGCCGATCGATGGTGCATCGGATTGACCGGCTGCCATCGCCTGCCACGCGGCCATGCCATCGCGCTGCCGTTCGAGCTGGCGCACGGCCTTTGACAGCTGACGCCAGTGCTCGGTCAGGTCTTCCCTGCCCTTGCGCTGGATCTCCGTCTCGATCGCATCGCGCGCGCGGGTAACCGCCTCGAGCGTGCGATCAATGGGGCAGATATCCGCGGCGCGGGTGTCGCCGTTGCGCGGGCTGGTGCCCGGCACCGGGTGCCCTGCCAGCCAGGCCTCTGCCGCCGCCCAGGCGGCAAGGTTGGCCTCGGCGGTTTCCGGGTCGATCCTGCCGGCGGCGATCGCGGATTCGGCGCTGGCGATGCGGCGATCGAGCTCGCGCGAGATGAAGGGGCGGTCAGGCATCGCCGTTCGCCAGCTCGAGCAGCACGTCGGCATGGCATGGGCCATCCAGCGGGCAGCAGCATGCCAGGTTCTTGCCGCGCAGATGCTCGCGAATTGCGGCGACCTCATCCGCCTGTTCGGGACGCTCCAGGTACTCGCGATAGAGTGCGACGACATATGCCCGGCTCTCAGGTGTCATCCGCCCATCGCCGACATATGGGTTTCCCCATCGCGACGGGCGGGTGACCTTGACCGCCGGCAGGCCGTTGAGGGCCGCGCTCACAGTCTGGAGCCGCCAGCCACGGCCTCGGGACAGGCGAATTCGGGTAGGCTTGCTCATAGCCCAGCATCCTCGGTTGTCGGCCAGTTCCACAGGCCCTGTCGCCCGCGCGCCGGTATCGGCTCGGGCCAGCGCTCGATCTCATCCATTGGCCAGCCCCAATTGGCGTGGCCGTCTCGGTCGCTGTCATTGGCGAACTCGACCCCGAATTCGCGTGCGATGTCGAAGCCGTTGCGCGGCTCGCCAACCAGAGCGGTGCCAAGGCCGCATGAAACAGGTCGACCGCTCGCCCTCCGCAAAATCGGGATTGCAACATCAGGGCGGAGGCAGGTCATCGCTGCATCTTGTCCGCCCCGCATCAGCTGGAAGAGCAGACAGCGGATTTCGTGGGCGCTTTCTTTGCGCGCAGCCGCGTGGATCACAATTCGCTGGCCGACCAGCGATGCTGGTGGACGCCAGCTCCGGAATTCGAAAGGCTTCGCGCCTTCGATGATCAGGCTCGCCCACGGCTGCCAAACGGTCAGAACCTTGAGAGCACGATCAGGCATGGCCTTCCTCCTGCGAGTATCGGCCTTCATTGCGCGCGATGTACTCTTTCATCATCGAGATGCAGTCCTCTCGATCGCCGTTGCTGATGTAGTTGACACGCCCCCCGTCAATCTGGCCGAAGCCAGCTACCAACAGCACAAATGCGGTGTGACGCGGTCGCGTATCGCCATTCAGGATCCGGTCGATCCCTTCGGCAAGGGCGTTCATGGTCTCATGATATTGCGCTTGGATCGGGTCAGTTTTCATTTTCAGGCTCCTTTGGGCAGGTGGCGGTTGGGGGATGGGGCGATGAGGTTGCCCAGGGTCGCGGCCCCAGGCAGCGAGATCGCGATCGATAAGGGCGTCGGCGGTGGACCGGATGAAGTCGTGGTAGAGCAGCGCGCTCTGCCGATCGGGAGCGACCCGCTGGAGGCGCTTGAGGGCCAGTCGCATCGGCATGGTGAGGCCGCGCGCGACATCGTTGGCGAGGGCTGTGGAGAGGTCAGCCATGCTTTGTGGCTTTCGGTAAATGGCGGTCAGGGTGCGCGGCATCGAGCTGCTGGCGGGTGGCGCGCAGGCGGGTGAAGCGGGGCGTTCGCCCGGCTCCGGCACCGGCGTACCCTTGGCGGGTGAAGCCCTCGCGCTTGAGGATTGCAGCAACTTCGCGGTGCGACACATCCTTCTCGCACCAGACCGCGACGTGCTCGACCGCATTGCTCAGCGTGATCGAATGGAAGTCGTCGAAGAACCGACCGGCGGTTAGGCGGTAATCGGGTGCCATGGGAGCGGTGCTCATGCTGCTGCCCTCCCCGCGCACATCTCGGGCAGGTTCGCGCGCGCCAGCGCCTCGGCGAGGCCTGGGCAGACGCTGTTGCCGATCTTGGCGATCTGGTGGGTCTTCGGCAGCTTGCCGAACTTGCGCGCCCCGCTGTCGGTCCGATACCAGCACTCGGGATCGAGGATGTAGCTCTCGGGGAAACCTTGCGCGCGGGCGAGCTCGCGCGGCTCGAGCATGCGCATGCCGATATCGACCAGGACGAAGGTGACCGCATCGATCGTGACGGTGACCACTGCAAAGCGCGGTTTGACCGTGATGGTGTCGAGCGGCTGATCGACCGGCTGATATTGGCCGATCTCGCTGCCGTAGTATTTGACCAGGAAGGCCGCGACCTGCACCGCGCGGTCCATCACATCCTCGGGAAGCTGGCCCGCCTCGACCAGCGTGGTCTGCACCACCTGCTGCTGCGTGCCGCGCCCGGTGATCGTGCTAACCGGCTTGTCTGCAGGCTGGCCCGGATTGGCGCGATTGCCCCGTTCGGTATTGTGCTGGGCGAGGAAGGCGGCAACGGCGGCATGCTTGCCACCGCCAGCGACCACCGTGCCCAGCGGCTGCTCTGCATCGATCGCGCGCGGGGCCTGCCCCTCCCGCTCACCATAGCCGGTCTGGATGAGGGTCGCACCGACGGCAGCATAGCCACCGCCCGATGCGGTCACCGTGCGAAGCGGATCCGTGACATCGAACGATCTGCTGGCCCGGGTGCTGGTATTATCGACACTCACCAGCGAGGCAGCAACGACACCATGGTGCCCGCCCGTCGATATGACATCTATGGGCTGCTCGGGATGCGAGCCAATACAGTTATTGCGCAGCTTGAGCATCGCCGCCGATTGCAGTGCGATTTCGCCACGATGCGCGCCGGTGATCGTCCTGAACGGTTCATCGACTGTATGGGCACGATCGCCGCCCTGATGCGTGACAGGCAGCAGGCTGGCTCCGATCAGGGCACTGTCGCGCGATGCCGTCACGGTCGGGAACGGCTCTTCAACCGAATGATCGCCGCGCCCGCGCTTCCTGCCGCTGCTGTCTTGCTCGCCATGGGCTGTGCGGGCAAAGACCGGCGCAACAGCTGCCATCTCGCCGCCCTTGGCCGTGGTGATCGTGCGCAGGGGTTCGTCGGCCGACCAGGCGCGACCCGGATTCCAGCTGCTGTTGGTCACCGGCACGATGAAAGGCCGCGCGCTGCCCACCACATAGCGCATCACGCCGGCGGCGATCCTGCGGCAGGTCGCATCCTTGAGCGGGCGCTTGCGATCGAAGATGCTTGGGCAAGGCAGTGTCCAGTCGATGCACTCGGCAGCGGAGCGCCAGGGCAGCAGTTTGCCGGACAGAACGTCCGGGGACCCGGGCTTACCATGCGTCGGCTCAGGCCACACGATCGGCAGGCCGTCGCGCCGCGCGATCAGGAACAGCCGCTTGCGACTGGTCGGCACGCCATAATCGCAGGCCCGCAGCTCGCGCCACTCGACCTTGTACCCCTGCTTGCGGATCCGGCGCACCCACAGGTCAAACTCTTCGCCGCGACGTTCCTTGATCGGCTTGTTGTCGGCGTCGAGCGGCCCCCACTGGCGGAACTCTTCAACGTTCTCGAGCATGATGACATCGGGCGCGCCCTGCCCGCCTGGTGTCGCTTTCTTGAGGCGCTCGATCCAGTGCGGCACGACGTGCGCGAGGTCGCGAATATACTTGTCGCGGGGCTTGCCGCCCTTCGCCTTGCTGTGGTGCTTGCAGTCCGGGGAGAACCAGACCAGCGCGACGGGCCTACCCTCGGTCGCGTCGAGCGGATCGACCGAATAGATCGACTGGCAATAATGGCGCGTGCCCGGGTGGTTGGCCGCATGCACCGCGATCGCCGCCTCGTCATGGTTGATAGCGACGTCGACGTGCCGCCCGAAAGCCGCCTCTAGCCCCGTGGATGCACCGCCGCCGCCTGCGAAATTGTCGATGATGAGCTTCATGCCGCCGCTCCCTTGGTCAGGATGGCGGGCATCTGGTTGTATTCGACGCCTTCGAGGGTGCGGCCTGAGAGGTGCTTGGGTTGGCGCTTCATCGGCCAGCCATTGTAACCACCGTATTCGCCGGACATCGTCACGCGGGTGTCGATGCGCTCGCGGTGGTCGAACCTGCCGCCGATCTGGCGGATCGGGGAATAGGCACCCCATTGCTTGAAGAAATAGGGGATGCCTGCCTTCATGCAGAGATCGCGCAGATGGGTGTGCCAGGACGGGTGCGAGGGCCGCGCGCCGGATCCGCTCTCGCCTCCGCTGATGACCCAATCGGGCATCAGGTCTGTGGGGATATGGCCGAGATGACCGAGCAACGGTTCGCAGCTCCAGAAGCGCAACGCGGCGGGGGTTTCCTTGAGCAGCTTGGCGCGCTGGATAAGGGCGCGCTTGTTCTCGATCGTCACGCCCAGCCAGATGTTGCTGGGGGCCTGCATCTCGTTGTTGAAGGGATGCTGCTCCAGAAGGCCTTTGCCGATCGGCACCATGATCGGTGCCGCGTTCTTGCGCTTGGTCAGATAGTCCCGCATCCGCCGGGGGCGTTTGGTGAGCACCTGAAAGATATGCTGCGGGCAGGCTTCCATCACAGCGAACAGCCGATCGAGCTGTTCATCGGTGACTGCCGGGTGGAACGGGTCTCCCATCGAGTTGACGAACCAGACGGTGGGCAATTTGTATTTCAGCGGCAGCAGCAGCGATTCCTCGGACATGCCGATCTTGCCGGTCCAGACGGCCTTGCCCTTCACCTGTTCAACGGTGCCGGCGTATTTGTCGCTGATCTTTTCGTTGGGGTGCTGCGCCATCCGCCAGGCCAGCGCCATCGCGTAGCAATTGGTGCAGCCGGCGCTGACCAGGCTGCATCCGACAATCGGGTTCCAGGTGCGTTCGGCCCATTCGATCTTGGTGGTCATCAATCGGTCCTTTCACCGAGCATGCGCGCCTGCAGGTCGAAGGCGCTTTGAGGGGTCCATCGAGTGGACGGCGCGCGCGCGGCGCGGCGGGCTGTGATGATCTCGCCTGCCTTGCGCTTCCAGCTGCGCCAGTCGGCCATACGCTTTTCGGCATGGGCGCGGATGAGGTTGTTGCGGATGGCGCTGGGCAGCTGCGGATAGCAAATGTCGCAAATGCGCTGCCAACGCTGGCGAGTGTGCGTGCAGCCTGGCACGTCGCAGACATGCTGGCGGCGGCTCATTGCGCGCGCTCCTGGATGAGATCGTGCAGCTTCCAATCCCTCGCCTGCTGCTCGAGCTGGCGAACGCGAGCGCGAGCACGCTCGAGCTGGGTTGGCAGATTGCGCACCCGCATCCGGAGACGTTCATCGGCCAGTTCTGGGCGGCTGATCGGGCGGCCCATGATCACGCCCACCCCGCCCAATGAAGGCCAAGTGCGAGCACGGCGACCAGGCCCATTGCACCCATTGCGAGGCGGTCGCGGGCGATCTCGGCGCGGCTGTCGGTCGGGGAGACCTGCTGGCCTATCGCGTCGTACAGATCGCCAGCGGGCAGGCGCGGCGGCTTGCAGTCGCGGCAGCGACAAAACTCATCGTGAATCGAATTGACGTGCGGCATCATGCCATCTCCTTCTGGGGTGAGCGATTGGAGTTCTGGGGCTGGTCGGGCTGGTCGAAGACCCAGCAGTGCGAGTTGTGGCCCGCCGGATTGTTCACCTGCTTCTGACCGATGAATTTCCGGGACTTGGAGCCACGCAGGATGCGCTTGAGCTCCATCATGTTGATCGGCGAAAGACCGGCGTTGCGGCAGCGCATCTCGAAATAGCTGAGGCTGACCGCCATATATTTGTCGGCATGCCGGTGCTGGTTGATGCTGTTGCCTTCGGCGTGATCGTTCGGGCTCTCGCGCGAAATCAGGTAATCGACCTTCTCCCAGAAATCGGCGACCAGCGGATGATCACCGCCGCAACTGTCCTGGCGATCCAGCGCCATTTGGTCGACGAAATCGACGGTGCGCTTCAGCCAGCTTTCCTGCAGCCCAGGGAACAGCCCCTTGAGGCAATCGACCGCGGCGGCGAGCTGGCTGTGCGTCTTGATGCAGCGGGAGTTGTGCAGGCCGCGAACACGCTGCCGCATCCCCTCCTCGTGATGCAGATAGCGCCGGAAGTAGTAATCGAGATACTCGGCTTCCTTGCGGATCACATGGATGATCGAGCCGGACATGCTCTCGATCGGCCAGCCCTCGAGCTGCAGCGCGGCGTCACGGGTCTCATCGTTCCACTCAGCCTTGTCGATCTTCATCGACATTAGGCGCTCGAGCACCGCCGGCTGAGCGTCGATGCGCTCATTCTGCATCAGGTAGATGGTGCCCAGGAAGGGCGGCTCGTATGTCTCGGTGCCGGACGATTTCATGCCCAGCACGCGCGGGCTGCGGCCGTTGTAAAGGGTGAGCAGTTCCTGCCAGTCGAACCGGCGCTGGTGCCCCTTCCCTTCCTCGCGATTGCCCTCGATCAGGCCGACAGGCAGGTTCGAGACCTTGAGGAAGTTGCGCGTGACACCGGCGTTGGTGCCCTTGTTCGGGTCGAAGCCCTCGTAACCCGAGCGTCCCAGCATCTTCCACATGAGCTCGACCAGGGTGGTCTTGCCCGATCCGGGCTGGCCGGTGATCTCGAGGAACCCGAGCGACTTCTGCTTTTCGCGGATCTGCACCGCAAACAGCGACATGGTGAAGAACGCGAGCGCGACCAGGCCGCGCGGACCCCATGCCTGCCAGACCAGCGGCACCCAATCGAACTTGAGCGCGTCGGGCTGCCATTCGATATCGAGAATGCGCTCGGGGCTGCGCAGCTTCACCGCCGCCCTGCCCAGGTCGAAATAGTTTTCGCGGTTGACCTCGATCACCCGGCCATCGCGCACCGCCAGATCACCCAGCACCCAGGCACGGTGCGGCGGCGAATAGCCGGTAAAACCGATCGGCTCGACCGTCTTGAGCTGGCGCATCTGCCGCCGCATGATGTTGTCGAGCTGCTCGCCGGTGCCGCTCCACATGCCAGCGAAGGCGAGCAGGCGCTTCTTGAACTCCGATGAAGCGGCGCAGGCGGCGTTGCTGAACCGGGCCTTTTCGGTCTTCGCCCCATCGGGAAAGTCGATCTGGATGAAATAGTTGGTCTCATCCGCAACGTCGTCGCGCTCGCGATACAGGATGCGGAAGGCGCAGTTGGCGATCTCGTTGACCTGAAGCTGCGGCTTCTGGTCTTCGTCATAGGTGGTCTTGGCCCAGAACAGCCGGTTGCCGTGGCGGAATTCGAAGCTGGAAAGCGCCTTGCGATCGATGATCAGCTTGGCCTTTTCGCGTGGGGTTTCGGCGATGGTGACCGCGCCGTTCCACAGGTAATCCTCGATCGCCCGCTCGCCCAAGGGCGCGCGCTCCGGGTCGCCATGGAACTTGACATGGCGCAGCCAGAGATCATTCCAGTCGAGCTTTGTGCCCTCGCCATCCGGGCGGACCTGGGCGGCGGTGGCGTTCCACCCCTCATCGCGGGCGCGCCTGACGAACTTGCGGGTGGCCGACACGCCCGCCGGGCCAACATCGAAGGCGAAGACCAGGCGCGGCGGATTGTTGCGTGCGGGGCTGTCGGCAATGGCCTTGCGGAGCAAGGCGAGGTCATGCTCGGGATAATTGGTGGTGCTCATCAGGCTGACGGCATCAAGGCCCGCCTGGCGCAGCGCCTGGGCGTCGAAGATGCCCTCGGTCAGCCAGATATCGTCTGCGAGCGCGAGCTGCTCATAGCTGGCCGCAGGCGGCGCCCACCACCATCCGCTCCAGTTGCTGCCGTATTTGAAATTGGCCTTGCGCTTGAACCGACCGGCGCGGTCGATCAGGCGTTCCCAATAGCTGCCGTTTTTCAGATCGAAGCGGACGGTGGCGCTGGCCTGGTTGGTCTCGCGGTCGAAATAGGTTTCTTGGGTATAGAGCCCCTGCAGCTGGCTGATATCGAGGCCGCGCTCGACCGAGAGATAGGCGTCGGCGGTGGCGGTGGGATTGGTCTCGCTCGGCGGCGCGCGGCGGGTCCAATCCTCGAAAAGCTCGGGCAGCAGGTTGCGGACGCTGTCTTCCCACCCGCATTTTTCCTGCCTGCCGCATTTGACGATCTTGGGGTCTTCGGCAGCGCAATAGGCCTCCCACTTGTCGCATTGCGGGCACTGGCCTTGCTGCAGCCAGGCACCCTTGGCCGACTTGAACCGGAACATCTGTTTCAGGTCGGCGATAATCTGATCGGAAAGGTTCATTGCGGGCCTTCATGGCGCGGGGCAGCAGCCCCGGAATTGCGGGTGACGAACAAGGCGTTGGCGATTGGGGGATGGGGGAAGTCAGGCGGTGCGCAGCGACCAGCGGTCAGCCGAACATCGGAATCTGGCGCGGATCATGACCGGGGTCATTGCCCGGCTCGCGCGCGCTTTCGGGATAGCGGCGGCGGACATAGTCGCTCGGCGCCATCGGCAGGTTGATCTGCGGATTGGGGATGGCGCTGGGCGACAGGGTGAAGACCGCCGCGAGCTGCGCCTTCCAGGTGTGGCCACAATCGGTGTTGAGGCAGATCAGGTACAGGTCCTTCACCGTCTCGTTGACCCATTCCGACGTGCGGATGGTGGCGGGTGCATTGCAATGCGGGCACTGCACAAACCCCTTGCGCATGCGCGTGGTCAGCCCTTCCCCCTCGCGATCTCTCACCGGATGGCCTCCCTGATGATCAGGCGCGCCTCAGCGCGCATGGCGATGGCGTTGGCGATGATGTCGTCGCATTCGCGCTCAATGCGCTCGGCGTCCGTGCGGCAGATGATACCGTCGGCGGTGGTCTCGACGATCGCCTGGGCGAGGTCGCTGTTTTCCTTGCTCTGCTGAGCGAACAGCACCAGCAAATCCTTGCCTGTGGCGGTGATCGTCGGGGTGCGGACCAGCTCATAGCCCAATTGGCGGGCACGGGTGGCCAGCAAATGAGGATGACCCGGAAGGCCCACCGTCTCATGCTCCAGCACTGCGACCTCATCGACGCGCAGGAAGCTTTCGGTGTGAGGGTTGATGCAATCGCTGATGCGCTGCTGGCGGGTGCCAAGGCGAGAGGCGGCGGCTTCCTGACCGCCGAAGGCGCGCACCAGGGCACGGCAAGCGGTCTTCAATTCCTGCTGATCGGGGGGCAGCACGATGTCGCGGCGATCCGTCATGCGGCCTCTCCGGTGCGATCGAAGGATTTACCGGCTGACGCGGCTCGCAGGATGGTGGCAGACCAGGTCTTGCCGGAACGGTGGGCAGGGGTGACCACCGAGAGGCGCTGCCGGGGGGCGGACGATGATCGGGCAGCAGAAGCCTGACCCAGCGCAAAGGCGCTGGCGACAAAAGTGGCCGTGCGGGCAGGTTCTGTCTGAAGGGGACCAGCCCCTTCCCGCACGGCCACCGGTTCGCAGAGCCAGGTTTCATCTTCCAGCGGATCGGGAAGCGCAAAGCCACGCTGGAAAATGGGGCCGGTCTGCGAGCGGCCGATCTGAATGGGGGATGCAGCGGTCACCGGCGGGCACTCGCGGTCATCCGCTGGGGCGTGCCCAGGTCGATTCCGCAAAAGCGATCGCGCAGCGGCGCTTCGAGCGAGTCCTCGATCGCCTCGGGCTGCAGCACTGGGTGGGGATAGATGTCAGGCCGCAGGACATGGCGCGGCACGTCGAAGGCGCGCTCTGCGATCAGCACGAACTGGTGCGACATGCGGCGGGATGAATGCAGCATCTTCCAGACGGCGGTCTGCGAGCAGCCCAGCTCAAGGCCGAGCTTTTCCTGCGATCCTGCTTTGCGGAGACAGAGGCGGAGCGCCTCGTGGGGGGTGAGTGGCTGTTCCATGGCCACTGGATATAACCTAGGTTATGACCCTGTCAATAACCAAAATACACAGGCAGGTTATAACGGCGGTGGTTATCGCTGAGTCATGAGCGACGATGGCCGAATCGATGGTGACCGCGTCCGGAAGCGGATGGACGAATTAGGTCTAAGCCAGAATGGTTTAGCGCAGCGGGTTGGCGTGTCGCAGGCCTCGATCGCTAAAATCACTGGCGGCCAGTCTTTCGGTTCCAAGCACCTCCACAGGATCGCGCGGGAACTCGGAACGACAGCGGCCTATTTGACTGGCGAAACCGACGATCCCAGCGAGGGCGCGCTTCCGATCCCGACATCCGACGATATCGCCCACCAGGTCGGCGGGGTGCGAATCAAGGAAATCGATCTCGATTACGGGATGGGCGCGACGTGGATCGATGGTGTGCCGGTGACCGAGATCGAGAGGGTCTTCCCTGCCGACTGGCTGGTGCAGTTCACCCGCGCCTCACCGCAGCATCTTTTCTTCGCCCATGGCGCGGGCGATTCGATGATGCCGACGATCCTAGACCGCGACATCGTGCTGATCGACACCACACAGCAAACGCTCAACATGGCCGATCGCATCTGGGCGGTGGCGTTCGGCGGGGCAGGCATGATCAAGCGGCTGCGGCCTCAGCCGGATGGCGGCGTGCGCCTGATGAGCGACAACCCCGCCATCCGCGATGAGGTTGCCTATGACGGAGAACTGTCGATCATCGGGCGCGTGGTGGCCGTGATGAGGAAGGTTTGAGCCGTGGCGGGCGTCATCGGGCCATTGCTTGGTGTCGTGTCCTTCGCGCTGTTGCTTTGGGGACTCATCGGCCTTGCTGTGCCGCGCCGAATTGGGTTTCCGTCACGCTGGTGGGCTGCTTTCACCATGTCGACATTTCTCCCTGCCCTCACCCTTGCAGTGGCTATCGATCCCGCGGCCCGCGATGGCTCGCCGCCTGGTGACCGCGCCGAAACGTCTGATCTGCTGATGATGATTGCGGTTTGGCTGGTCATCGTCGGATTTGGAGCGATGGTTCGGCTCGCCGCGCGCAAAACCTTTCCCGAAAAGCGGGAGCCAGTAGGGTCTAACCCTCCGCACGGAACTCTGCTTTTAAACGAAAGTGTCAAGCCTGACCGGACGCCCGTAGAGGTTGACCATGCGCGACGTACCGCACAGGCAGAAGCGCGACGGCAGGAAGCGGCGCTTAGCGATGGCTATGTCACCCCGTCACCGCCGCCCAAGGCCGTGGTCTATCACCCGCCGCGCAGCAGTTCTGGCCTGGCTCGGCCCCGCAAGAAATCAGGCAAGATGGCGCGCTTTGTGTATGTCGATGCCGACGGAGTGGTAACAGACCGTGAAATCGTGAATTGGCGCATCGTTGGCCCTTATATCAGCGGCTATTGCACGATGAGGAAAGCGAGCCGCGATTTCAGAATCGATCGCGTCGATGAATGGATCGACTATAAATGATCACCCCGCGCTCTCCAGCTTGATTGCCGTCACCAGCCCCCCCGCCCCGAACCGCGTAGTCACCTCGCCGACCAGCCACTTCATGCCGTCAATCTCGCTGTCCCAGCCCTGCAGCTGGACGGGCATGTTGGGGGTGATGGCCGGATCCCCGAAAGCAAGATCATAGGTGAAGCTGTAGGCCGTGCGCTTGGCCTTGTCAGCAGCGGATTTCGCCGCCTTCTCGGCATCGGCCTTGTTCGCATAGACCTTCTTGAGCTTTTTCGGCTTGGTGCCGCCGGTAGTCACGGTCTTGCGCTGGCCCGCATCCTGATCGTGATATTCGGCGCTGACGCCATCGGCGCCGGTGCGTTCTTCATGCCGGAAGGTCCAGCTCCAGCCATCGACCTTGGTCAGGCGCAGGGTGGCCAGCGCCTTGCCACTGGGCGTTGTGCTGGAGCCGAGCGGCATGAAGATGAGCGTGCCCGCCTTGACCGTGGCGACGGCATCGTAACGGCGGCCAAGATCGCGCACGAAGGCCATATCGCTCTTGCCCGCCTGCTCGATCGCCTTGATGGGGATCGCAGCCAGCTCGCCGGTGATGCGCGAGGAAAAGCCGTTCTCCCCCGCGATGGTCTGGATGATGGTACCCAGCGTCGTATCGACCCAGCTCTTGGTGCGGCGGGTGCGATAGTCGCCGGTGAGATCGGCAGAGCGCGCGCGGATGGTGATGATGTCGGGCGGGCCGCTCCTCTCCACCTCATCGACCCGGAAGCTGCCCTTGTCGACCATGCCGGGCAGCACATCGTCGCCGCTTTCCCATCCCAGCGCCAGCTTGAGCACCGCGGCGACCTTGGGCGGGGCGAGCTGGCCATCGTGATTGTGGATGGTGAGATCGAGCGTGTCGGCCTCATCCCCCCGCTTCTCGGTCAGGGTCAGGTCGATGATGCGCGGATTGACGCGGCTCGAAAGGTCCACGCCATTGTCGAGCACCAGGCGGCAGGCGGCCTTGTTCGCGGTCATGGTTCCAACTCTTCCACCGCCGCTTTCCCTCTGCACCCGACATTAAGGTTCAAGCACCAGCCCAATATGTTGAGATAGTAGACCAATCCATAGCCGGAATCCCTGAGGTCATATCTGCCGAAGGCAAACCAGCGAGCGTCCGTGTTGACGAAAAAGCGCATGGTCAATCATGCCGCTCGAGGTCGATCGCGAACTCGGTGCGGCGAGCGATGCCGCCGCCGATGATCGACGTGCCCTTGAGGTCGATATTGACGATGCGATAGCTGCCCCAGATCTGGCCCGCGCCGTCGAGCAGCGGCCAGTTGTCGCCGGTGCTGGCCATATCTACCAGGTTATCGATGGCGCTGAAGCTGCCCGCGACCTCGGGCACCAGAACGCCGACAAAGCTGACCGTGTCTTCGCCCAGGCCGACATATTGCGCGGCGGGGCGCTCCGTGTGGCGTTCGCTCGTCGCGTGCCGCCAGCTCATCCGCCGCTGGAATTCCTGATAGGGCAGGCTTTCCATGCCGAAGACGAACATGCCTAGCACCATCAGCTGCGTGCCCTGGGGCAAGCCAGCGCTGCGGAGGGCCGACGTGTCGAGCGTGGGGGTGGCGGTGAGCGCGCCGAAGAGATCGTCGAGGCGGCGCGCCTCGGAGCGCACCTGGTCGACCCGGCCCCGGGCCTGGTCGAACGGCAGATTCAGCGAAGGCGGAAAGCGCATCGATCAATCATCCTCGTAGCTGGAGCGGCGGCGGACGCCCATGATCTGTTCGATCTTCGCTGCAACCTTCTCCGCAAGCTGGTTGACGTCTTGGCCGGGCAGCGCGTTGATGGTGAAGTTGAACGTCGCCCCGCTGCCTGAGAGGGCGTTCCCTGCCCCGCCCCCACCTCCAGCTGACCGAATTGGTGCTCCAGTGGCAGCGAGGCGTGGCATGCCGCCCCTTGCCACACCCTCGGCGAGCCGCTGAGCCGACTGGATAGCGCGCCCCCTTCCCCCATCGATCCCCATCGCCATGCCAGCGCTCACATGACCGCCCAGCGCCATGAACAAGCGGCTGGGCGACTTGATGCCAAGGAACGCCTTGATCTTGTCGATGCCGATCCCGACGATGCGCTTCAGGGCATTGAAGACGCCCATGGGGTTGCCGAGGATCCCCGAGATCAACCCTTGCACGATCGCCTTGCCGATCGGCCCCATGTTGCTCACGAAACTGCGGATATGGGCGAGCGCGCCGTTGAAGGTCTTCTTGATCGCGTCCCAATGGGTGTAGATCATATAGGCGGCGAAGGCGATGCCGGCGACGAATGCGATCAGGGGATTGGCGAGCATGGCGCGGGCAAGGAACATGATCGCCTGGCCAGCCACCCAGGCACCCGAGCGCAGCAGCCATAGACCCTTGCTGAGCACGCCCAAGGCGCGGAGCTTCTGAAACCAGCCCCATGCGGTTGAGATCGGACCAATGATGCCGCCCAGGGCGATTTTCGCCGCCCCCAGTCCTAGCTTGAAGGCCGCTAGGCCGACGACGATCTTCATGATGGTCGAGGCCGCTTCAGGGTTCGCTTGTGCCCAGGCAGCAACGGATCGGACCGTTGCACCAAGCCATTTGGTGCCTGCGGTCAGCATTGGCAGAAGATGCGTGCCTAGGGTCTTGGTGACCCCCTCCAGGCTGCCTCGAAACTCGATCCAATTTCTCTCAGATGTCTTTGACATCCGATTGAATTCCTTCTCCGTCATGCCGCGCGCGTTAAGCGCCGCCTTGCGGATGGCGATGTATTGCTGCTCGCTCTGGATTAATGCCCGCACGCCAGCCAGCGCCTGTGCGTCAGAGAAGATCAGTCCAAGCTTTGAATCATCACCTCCCGTGGCCTGTCTGGTCAGCTTGGCTATTGTTTCGAGCGGGCTGCGCCCCTCTGCTGCCGCCTTTTTCAGCGCAGCGGGTATATCGATGCCGAGCTTCTTGAACTTGTCGATGCCCTCCTTCGACCCGACAAACCGCATCATGTTGTTGAGATTGCTCGCGGCTTCCGCACCATCACCGGTTTTTGCTTCCAACACCTGCAGCGCCGCTGACAGGTCAGCCACGGCAAACAGGCCCGTCGATCCCAGTGTCGCCATCTGGCTAGCGAGCGCAGGAAACTCCGCCGCCATGTTCTTGACCTCAAAGCCGCCCTTCTGACCGGCAACGGCCATGATCTGGAGCGCGGCAGAGGTCTGGTCGAGCGGCACCTTGAGCGAAAGCAGGTTGGCATGAGCAGCTTTTGCTGCATCGGTCACGTCAGCGTCCCATGCGGTGCCGAACTTGCCGAGCACCGGCAACATGCCTTCCACCTGCTTCTGCCCGAGGCCCTTGCTTGCAAGAAAATCGGCCGCCGTGACGATGTTCTCGGGCATTTGCTTGGTCATGATGGCGGCGCGCATCATGCTGTCCCCGAGCTTGTCGGTTTGAGCCTTCGTAAGATCGAGCTTCTGGGCGAGCAGGGCCAGCTGCTTTTCGTTCCGCATCGCTGCCGCACCAGCAAGGATCAGAGGCGCTGCCAGCGACGCGCCCTGGGCGAGGTCCGACTGGCCCGAGGATATCAGGTTCGCCGCCATGGCCTTGCGATCGGCGGTCTTGCGCTCGATGGCTGCCAGCTGCCCCAGCTTGGCCTTTTGCTGCTCGATCTGGCGGTTGGAGAATTCGAGCTGGCGCGCAAGATCTCGCTCGCGGTTGATCAGCGCCGTGACATTGCCGGTCGCCGACTGCATCTGTTTGCCAACATCGGCGAGCTCTCGCTTCAGGCGGCGCGATTCGTCGCCCATCGCCTTGAGCGCAATCGAGCCCTTCTTGCTGGCTCCGGTGATGTTGCGGATCGAGCCGGAGAGCTTGTCGGCTCCGATGAAGCTGACCAGCAGCGACAGCTTGTTGCTCACGTCTCTTGCTCCATCCGCTTGTCAATCCTTGCCGCAGTGCATCCGGTTCCATCGATCGACCGCCCTGCTGCGCCAGTGGATCAGCTCTTCGAAATCGAGCCCCTCCAGCTCTGACAGCGGCCAATGGAAAATCGCGGCGATGTCGGCGATCAGTTCATCGACACCGGTTCCCCGGACGTCATCTTCTCGATCAGCGCCCGCTCTGCCCGGGTCAGAAAAAAACCGCGGATCACGCCCCCGATTTCGGCGAGGTCTGCCGGGTCAAGTTCGCGTGCCTCTGCATCGGTAAGGATCGGATCAGAGATCCGCGGCACCAGCCTGATGATGGTGGTGACATCGGTGGTGAGAAGATCCTGCAAGGTCAGGCCGCGCAGTTCGCCGGACTTTGGCTTGCGCAGGATCAGGCTGGTGATCCGGGTCTCGCCGCGCACGATCGGCTCGACCAGCTCGATCGGGTCGGAGAAGCGCGACGTGCCGGCGCTGCTGGCGGGGTGCGTGGTTTCGGTGGTCATCTGGGGGAACCTTCATTTGCGGGGGAGGATGGATCGGGCCGGGGGCACCTAACACACCCCCGGCCCTGCCCCGCTCGCGCCGTCCCCCAATGGCAGCGCGTGCGGAATCGAAGAGGTCAGAGGCCGATGGCGGCGCGGATCTCGGCGTAGCGATCGATGCCATCGACCAGCAGGATCGCGTTGATCATGTCGATTTCCATCTCGACGCGGCCATCGACCACCAGCTTGTAATAGGCGAGCGGCATCTTAGCCTTGTGCTCGGTGTCCTCACCGGCCTTGGCGTTGCCCATGTCGATCTCTTCATAGCGACCGCGCATGACCATCTCGACCGCCTGTGGCGCGCTGCCGTCATCGCGCTGATAGGCCCCGACCAGGCGCAGCAGCACGCCATCGACGCGCGGGATGCCGAACTGGCGGATGATCTGGGTGACCAGACCGCCCACCATGAATTCCGCCTCCATGAGCTGCAGCCCCATGTCGATCTTGATCGGACCGAGCATGCCGCCACCGCGCCATTCTTCCATCTGGGCGGCGATCTTGGGCTGGGTGAATTCCCCGACGATGCCGAGATAGCTGTTGCCGTCGTTGTAGAGGTTGAAGTTCTTCAGTTTGCCGGGAAGGCCCATGGCGGTGTCCTTTGTCGATCGAGAGCGGCGATGGTGGCGGCGATCAGTTCAGCTGATCCGCGAAACCGGCGTAATAGCGGTCGGTAATGCGCTGATTCAGGATGATGTTTTCCGCCGGCGCAGCCGGGGTGAAATCATAGTCGATGGTGAGCCTGCCGCTTGCCAGATCGGTCTGGCTGTTGAGCGCGGGATCGAACCATGCGCGGCCGTCGATGATGCGGCCCTGCGCCTTCAGGTTCCTGATTTCCGCATTGATCGTCTCGAGGATGTCCTTCACCAGGCCGCGCGTCATCGGCTTGTCCACAGCCCAGACGAGGCCCTCGGCGATGGTATCCTGCAGCACTTGGGCGGTGCGCACCGCGCTTTCGAACGCGAATTCGGGTACATCGCTGCAGGTGCGGTTGCCCCAGAAGCGATAGCCGTTCATGCGGACCATCGTGGTCACCTGACCATCGTTGAGCACGCCGGCGGGTGTGGTGGCATCCTGCAGGTCGAAATAGACCGACTTGTCGATGCCGGTGACACCATCGACCGCGACGTTGGAAAGGGTCTTGTGCCAGCCCTGCTCCTCATCAATGCGCGCGCGCAGGCCCATGGCGCGGGCGACGGCATCGCCGACGAACTGTTTGGTGAAATTGGGCCAGATGAGCATCAGCTCGCGCGCGGAGAATTCATCGCGATAGGTGAGCGCGTCGGCAATCTCATCGCCGATCGCGCGGGCATAGACCATGCCGCGCAGCCGCTTGGCGATGATCACCATCTCGGCGGTCACATCCTGCACGTCGAGACCGGGGCAGCCCAGGATGCGCGGGCGAATGCCGAGCTGCGCCTGCGCATCGAGCAGGCACTGCATGCCGGTGGCCACGCCGCCGGTATTGCCGCCGATCACGTTGGCGGTGGTTTCCGCGTCATCCTCACCGGGGGCCACGCGCACCACCACCAGGATCGGGCTGGTCTGGTCGGCAATCGCCTCGAGCGCGGGCAGCAGCGTGCCACCAGTACCGGCCTTGCCGATGGCCGAGCGGATATCGGTGACCAGCACCGGGGTATCGAGCGGGAACGCTTCATCGAGCGCCTCGGTCGCGGCACCAGCGGCTGCGGTGGCGGTGGCGACCAGGCCGATCACGGCGCTGGCAATGGGCACGATGGGACGCGCGCCGGTGGTAAGCTCATTGACCTTGATGCCGTGCATGATCGATCTGCCTCTTGCTGCGTTGCGGGCGGGGGTGTTTGCATCAGAGACAAGGGGCAAAGGCTGGCCAAAGGCCAGCGCGGGCGGTTGTTACCGGGCCGGTTACAACGACGTCAGCTATTGCGGGGGCTGGCACCGCCCCGGCGGATCGGGATGGACAGCTGCACGCGCGAATTCGCCTGGCCGATGTCGGTGCGCTCGCCATCGAGCGCAATCACAAGTTCGCCAGGCTGCTCGCCCAGGCCGATGGCGATGCGCTTCAATCGGAGCCGCGGTTCCCAGCGCTGCAGCGCCAGGGCGGTCGCCCCATAGAGCAGCAGGCGCGTGGCCCCGTTGATAGGCTGGTCGATCAGGTCGAACAGCATCGACCCGTAATCGCGCCGCATGACGCGGGTGCCGAGCGGGGTCGAGAGGATATCCCCGATCGACTGGGCCAGATGCGCGTTGCCGTCGAGCTGCTGCCCCGTGGCCTTGTCGATTCCCAGCATCTGCAGTCCCCTTATTGCGGCGCGCCGGTTTGCCCGCTGCCAGGCTGCACGCCACCATGGCGGTGGGTCTTAAGGCTGACACCATCGGCAATCACGTCTTCGCTCGCGGTCAGCGTGCCGTTGAGCGTGACGTCACCGTTGATCGTCAATCCACCGGGCGCGGTGATCGTGGCAGTCGCACCATCTGGCAGCAACGCCTCGAGATGATGCGCTTCCGGATCATAACGCAGCTGTGCGCCATCGACGAAGTCTATGCGCTCTTCCAATGTAGAGCCGAGCGGAGGGAAGGTGTCGCGGGTGATGCCGGTGAGCGCCACCCCTGCCCCGATCTCACCATCGGGACAAAGAAGAACCACCTGCTCGCCCACGGTCGGGGGCGACCAGATGCGCGTGTCACCGCAGCGCGGCATGATCCAGCGAATGGGCGGCGTGATAATCTCACCCCCTTGCGGATCTCCACAGCGAACGATGCACCGACCAGCGTGGAGATCAACGGAATCGACAACCCCCAAGCGAATTAAGGTGGCTACATCAACGGGTATGTCTTCAGAATGACTGTAAGCAGAAGACCCAATCATGGCGCGGAACCACTGCAATCGTGGCGCATCGCCAATGATTTTCTGTTAATTAATGCGGCCACTGGCTTAATCCCTCACGATTGTAACACGCGCAATCAGATCGTGCGGGTCCAACCCTATAAAGTTCAACGCTTTACTTGCATTGTCAGTTTGCAAGGCTGTCGTAACGGGAACGCCATTCGCTAGGCGTGTGCAGCCCAAATCCCAGTGCTCCAAAGAATAGCCCGCTGGCAACGCGACGCTGATTTCCATATAACCATCGCTTGCAGGAGTGACCGAATAGACCAAGCGATATGTCACCCTTCCTACGGCATCCATGCTGATGGTGGGAGCAGCCACCACCAGCTGAAAAGTGGAAGTTGCTGATCCAGCGGTTCTCTGTAGCGTTGGTGCGGCAGGATCGGCGGTTGCACCCATAACCTTCGTGACGCCTTGGCCACCCACTTCCTGCCCACCGCCGCTATTTCCTATCCACAGGGGCTTGATGTTGATGGTGTCGATGAAGTTCGTACCTGCTCCCGAAAAATAATTTCCGATCACCAAGCTTGATGACCCGTCAACCGAGGCCGTGCTGTCAGTAGCAATATTTGTAGCTACAACCTCAAACCAATTACCTTCAACAATACACGCCTGCCCCATAATAACCGCGGTTGTTTCAGGAGAGGCCTCAAAGAGACAATTTGTTACTCTAGATCTTGTACTATTTGCGATATCGCACACCACATCCAGATTGCGATTAGCGTAGATCCAAGAATCGCGAAATTCTATCAAGTTTGGGTTGTTGAGGAAAGTCCCACCATCATTGTGGGTCCGCAATACACGTGAAGGTGCGACCCCCAGCTCCTCCCCGATCAGTCCGGTTATAATGATTCTCTCAAAAACGTCGCAGTACGTCAGCCCATTCTTTGCATCACCCGAAAAAACGCACCCGACCGCACCACTACCGTTTGAGATATACGCTATATCGTGAAATCGAGAATTACAGAATCCGGTAAAATCAACGGCGCGATGCTGAAGGTTAGTTTTATCACTTAAGGCATGAGCTCTGATTGAAAAGTTACCGATGTTTGCACCCAGAACTCTTCCATCACCGATCGAAGAACCATCTCGCCTTAGTAAAGGCCCTTCTGGTGTACCAATTTGTAGGACGGTACTTCTAAATCCAGATCCTTGGATGTTAATCCCCTTGTGACCGACTGGAACAGAAATATCATTGACGACAAAGATACCCGGCCCCATGCGGATGGTCCCTCCCTCGGGAGGCAATGCGTCAAACGCCTTCTTGAATGCGATCTCGTTTTGAGCGCCATTCTTGGCTGCGCTGAAGCCATACTGTTCCGCCCAGACCGTTCGCCGATTGAGTGCTTCCAGAGTTTCTGCATCAGTTTGCGGATCAGCCCCCTGTTGCAAGAACCGTAGATGACTAGCTCCGGCGGGTGAAGCAAGCATGCTTCCGATGCCTTCAAGAGCTTCCTTAAAATTAGACCCATCTTCAATCAATTGGGTAATGAAATTACCGAGAGAACGACCCAATGTGGCTAGCTCACTCTGCAAAACAGGATTTCCAGCGTCATTCAAATACAAGTTCGCAGGATTTGCTGTAAAGAAATATTCACCGCTATTTGTTCCGGCTATCCCCGCTATTATACTGGGAAAAATTCGATCTACTGATAGCGCAGCTACATTAGCAACATCTGCGCTGTTCAACGCTTGGTCGCGAGCATTTTCAGCAGCTTCGAGTGCAGGGGCGACCGCTGCGCCAACCAGGCCGGAAACAGCTGCTCGCCGCGTCACACCGTCCTTCACAAGAACCACCTGCTCGTTGCCGTTAAGATCAATGGCAGGATTGAGAAGGCTGATCTTGGTCACGTGTCAATCTCCGGAAGGTCGAAATTTGGCCAAAGTAGATGATCCGTTATCGGCAGACCCGTCACGGCTGCCAGGTCGGTGGCTTCGCAAACGAGCTCTTCGATCAGGTTGCTAGCATGGCGAATGGCATCGACATCGTGGAAACCGGGGTCTTTGCCTTCGCGAAGGGCATTGACCTGACGCCAGAGCGGCAAGCGATCGTTGATCCGGCGAGAGGCCTCTCGCTTGATGGCCTGTATGCATGCTGCTCGGGCTGACTCGAGGTCTGAAGGGCCAATGGAGCGCAACTGAGGTCGCCCGCGCTTATCGGGCACGATCTCACAACCTTGAGCCTGCCCGGCGAGCAGCGCCGCGTGCCGAGCTGGCGAGACTGATACGGCATCTCCGGGAATGTCGGCATGCACCGCGGGGCTGAAAAAGCCGCCTCGTGAAGCGCTGTAGTAAATCTTGCTGCCTGCCCCCATCGTCAAATTCCGATCGCGATGTAATTGGCCTGATAGCTGGCCTGGTTGTTGTAAGCGCTGAAACCTGAAGCGCTGATCGTGCCCACCAGCACGTTGACATAATTGTCCTGGATCGACGGAGAGCTGAGGCCACCGTCGGTGATGACTGCGAAACATTCATTGGGAAAGGCGATGCCGAACGCGACCGATGTGGATCCATTGGCCGCAGCAGTGAAGCGGCCCTGTTTGATGATCAGCCCGCCGGTTCCGGGAAGCTCACAGCTGCCATTCTGAACGAGAGAGCGTGGAAGGCTGGAAAGTACAGCAGGCGTGATCGCTTGATCGGCAGCGATGCCGGCCTTCATTGTTGCCGAGCTTGCTGCAGTCACGGTGAGCACGCGATTGGCGGTCAGATTGCCACCTCCGCTGACCAGTCCGCCACCGGTAATGGTGCGCCCCTGCAACATATTGATCGCGTCATTGACCGTGCCCTGAAAGGCTAAAAATGCATCATTGAGCGCAGTTGCCAGCGCATCGAGAACACGCTTGACCTTTCTGGGCGACATGATGCGAGTGTCATCAAGACCATCATCCGCTTCCGCGTTGGTCGCGATTTCTGCCACGCCCTTCACATCTTCGCTGGCGGGCGGGTTGAGGAACAGCGCATCGCCGAACTCGATCAGCGCCGCCATGTTGTTGGCGAAGGCGATGTCGAACATGATCAGGCCAGTTGCCAGCTCAGCCTTGCTGAGCACCGGATTTTCTACGGCGCTGTAGACGGCCAGCAGCACGCCGGTATCGGTGTAGATACCGATTCCAGTCACGTCGTAGATGTCCGGGCTGGCATCATAGGCTGTGACGTGGATCACATTGGCGCTGACAGCCTGGCCCGACACCGAAAGCACGCGCTTGAACTCACCAGGCAGAGCATCGAGAGTTGGGGCCATGATGAAGGGCGTGGAGGTGAGCCCGATCTCAGTGATCCGCACCTCATCGGTGCCGCCGCTTTCTGCCGCGACGATCGCGTCAAAGCCTGCATTGGTGATCATCATCGCAAGCGATGCCATCAGCTCACCTCCATGAATATGCTGTCTTCCCGGGTGATCGGCTCGCCATCTTCCGTCTGAAGGTAATTGTCCCAGCGCGGATCGGCGTCATGCGCGGCGGCAAGATCAAAGCGGAGAGAGGTTGCTGTCATCGCAGCCGGCGAGAGATAGGCCATCGCCTGCGCTTCGAGATACTGGACGAAGGTGAAGTGCGAGCGCGCGGGCTTCACTGAGGCGACGTCTCGGATGATCGCCGCTGCGGTCTCTGCGCTCAGAAAGCTGGGCGGAATGAGATTGGCGGGCATCCGCACTTCGAAAGTGTGGACTGGCTGACGGGGGTTGGCCTCGAACCATTCGACGATCTCGAGCAGCGGGTTGAAGCGATCAAGCACCTCGCGGACGATGGCCCGGGTGCCCTTGCGGCGATGGAACGGGATCGCATCCCAGATCGCGGCGCGGCGCTCGCTTTCTGTCCATTGCGGATCCCAACGCGCGATCGCGAGCCCCCACGCGAGGAAGGGCAGCAGTTCTGCCGGGCAGGTATCGGGGTTCCACAGATTGCCGACCTGGGCGATATCGATATCCGCACGCATCGCCGCCTCGAGCGCCATTTCGGAGCTTTGGGCGTTCGGTGGCAGGAGGCTGCTGGCCAGAACCTGATCGGGAAGAGCCATGACCGCGATCAGTCCCAGGTGCCGCCGATGGTGACATCGATATTGGCGCAATGCCCTGCCTGCAGCATGGAATAGACCTGATCGACAGCCGGTTCGGCCAGCTCAACCCGCTGGACGCCGGCGACATGCAGCGCGGCGATGATCGCAGATCGCGGGATGTCTCGGCCAAGGCGGCGCGCAGTGGCGAGAAAGGCATCAAGACTGGCCAGCGCAGTCGAGAGGATAAGGTCGGGATCCGGACCCGAATACAGCCAGAGCTGAGCCGCGATATTGAAGGGCTGGATATCAGCGGACTGGACGCTGACCAGATCGGTCAGCGGGCGCACCTGGTCATTGAGCAGCACGGCTTCGACCGCTGCGAGCGTTCCCGGAGGTGCGGTGCCATCGCCGGTACGCGACAGGACCGAAACCACCACCTCGCCCGGCTCAGGCGAGGTGGCCGACGCATCGAGCACATCGCCCGATGCCGAGATCGCGTGATAGACATAGGCCATTTCAGGCCCGGCGACCGAGAAGCTGTGCGGGGCGAGCAGCACGCGGCGGCGCAGCTCATCGTCGCTTTCCATGACGGCCGCCGCGCCCGTGAAAGGGTTTGCGGGCGTGATCTCGAGTCGCTCCACGGCGTAGAGCGCCGCCAGGTGATCGAGATTGGTGCCGCGCGCGAAGGCGATGAGCAGCTGGCGGGCCGCGTCGTCGAAAGCCTGGGCGAGCACCTGTTCGTCATAGCTGTCCGCCTGCAGCAGTTTGATCGCCGGATCGGATTCCACCAGCGCGCTGAAGGGCGGGAAGAGCGCGAGCAGCTGGGCACGCTTGGCCTCATAGCGCGTTTCGAAATCCGTCTGCGGCACCACCGAGGGCGGCGGCAGACGCGACAGGTCGATGGCTGGCGACGTGGCGATAGAAGAGATTGACATGCACGCCAGCAGCATGATGGCTTGGCCAAAGGCCAGCGGGCGCGATTGTTACTGGGCCGATTACAATGACAAGAATTCGGTCACGCAAGAAAACGGCCCAGCAGGGGCTAGCAACACCTGCTGGGCCGAGCACGAGTCGCTGCGACCACGGCTCACGCACTTAAAGCATAATGCGATGACCGCCATTGTGATGTCCATGGCGTTAAGCACCTTTCTCGATGGCCCTAGTCACCGCTTCGAGCACGGCGTTCATATCATCAGCACCGAACCCGAGCAGCCGTCGGGCCTCATAGCGGGCGCGGACGGTGCGGCCGTCACGGGTTCTGCCTACAATACCGACCTGACCATCGTGGTGAATCGAAGCAATCTTCTCGATAGCGCCGCCGCCGAAATTGAGCTCAACGCTATCTGGAGTGGCCTTGATGCGCATATTGCGAGCCATCCTAATCCGACGGAACATGCGCTTGTTGGCCCGGATACGCCTGCCATCAGGGCCTTTACGCGGACGGCGCGGCGCCATGGCCTTGCCATCGGGTTCCTTGTTAGCGGCGATGCGCTGGGCATTGGACCGGCGAAGCGACTGGCCGACCTTCAACGACAGCTTGCGACGTGCGCCGGGCTCCAAGCGCAGCATGAGGCCATCGAGCCAGTCTTCAACCTTGGTGAGATCGGTGTCGGCCATGATCAATTCCAGGGCGGCAGTGGCCCGTCTTCATCGGCGATCTCAGTGAGCGGCGGGGTGCCAGGAGCCGGTTCGCCATCGTTGGCGATCAGGGGCAGATCATCGTCGAACAGCGGGTCAGGCTCAGCCAGGTGTTGCAAGTTGAAGCCCCCATCTTCGCGGCGGCTGACCGACACGTTTTCATCCAGCATGATCTGCAGCTGAAGATCGACGGTTTTGCTGTCGATGAGATCGACTTCGATCGAGAAAGCTTCCTGCCCTGGCGTCAGCCGTTCTGGCTGGTTGACGCTCAGCCAATTGGTGACCGCCAGCATGACGACGCTGGGTTCGCCCGCATATTCGATCAGGATGATGTTGAGCCGGTAGCGATAGGCAAAGCCCAGCGTACCGGTACCGCGCGACACCAGCGCGCCCTGATCGACCCACATCAGCAGCTTTTGCGGGTCGCGCTCTGCCTCGGGCAGCATGGCAACGATCGCGGCGCGCAGAGAGGCGGGCTTGATCATGCCGGGTCCTTTTCCGGCAGCTGGGCCATATCGCCCGCGCGCTGGGTTTGCGGGATCGAGGAAGTGAGCTGATCGCCCATGCGTTCGACCTGCCTGCCCGATGAGAGGGCAACCAGCGCAGAGAGGCAATCGGCGATCTTGACCACCAGGCCACCGGCGATGGCGGAGAAGATCGATTCCGCCCAGTCGGGCAGCTTGCCCCATGTCATGGCGGCAATGATCGCCAGCAACACGATGAAGCAGCCGGCGGCTATGAACTTGACGACGCTGCGGTCGCCCTGACGATCGAGGACGCTGCTCATCGGGCGCTCCACTTCGCATGGGCCTTGGCGATCTTGATGTGATAGGCGTTCTTCGCATAGCCCGTGCCGTTATAGCCCTGGGCGAAGGGGATGCAGGCCGCATGCACGTTGCTGATCTGCCGCAGCTCATCCTGAAGACGCCTGCTCTCGATAAAGGCGCAGAAGGCATCGAGATGGTCCCGCTCGCTGCGCTTGATGGCGTCCCAGAACAGCTCGACCGTAGCAAAGCCCGCTGCCCGATGATTGAAGCCCATGATCTGGTAGCGGCCTGCCGAGGCAGACTTGAGCGCGGCCTCGGCATCGAGCGCGATCGCCTGGTTGAGCCGATCCCACTCCCCTGCCCCGCCGATATAGAGCTTCTTGTTCCACGACCTGCTGGACAGGTTCGGATGGCTGGCGCGAAACCGACCATCGGTGAATTCGTCGAACTTGTGCGCTTCGAACAGGATGCGCGGCCTGCCATCGGGCAGGAAGCCGCTGCCTTTGCTCTCGACCTCATCGACCGCGCGGATCTGTGCGACGGTGCAGCCCAGGCGGGCAGCGGCCGCGGCAAAGTCCTGCGGCGAGAGCCCGATCTTGGCGATCGGCGCCGGCGCAGCGGGGGCGCGGCGGCGGTCCCAGCTGGCAGCGAGCTGGTTGATCAGGTCAACCTCTGGCTGCACGAACTGGTTGGCGGGGGCGCTGGGGCGCAACAGCGCAACAATCCGGTCGGCGGTGGTGGTCATGACGTAGCCTCCTCCGAGCGCATTTCTTCGAGCAGCTGCTTTGCGCGCTTCAGCGTACGATGACCGGGGTCGATGCCTTCCATCGCATCGAGCAACAGCTGGATGATGGTCCACATCTTGGCACGGCGCTTGTCTCCCCGCTCCTCGCGCTCCTCGCATTCCTTGAGGGCATTCTCGATCCGGCGGAATCGCTCCTCGAGCTTTTCAGCCTCCCGCACGGCTGCCTGCTGGCGCTCGATCCGCCAGGCATCGTACTTGTTCCAGGCGAACTTGAGACCGACGCCCAGCGTAGCCAGCAGCGTGACGATCGCCGAAATCAGGGCGGGTGCATGTACCATAGTCAGTCCCATAGCTGGATGGTCTCGCGCATCGCGGGCGCGGTCTCGGTGATGTCGGGAAGTTGCACGACGGTGCCTTCGGCAAGCTGAGGGCCGGATGCGGCCAGCCCCGGGTTGAGCGCATAGGCCTGTTCCGTCACGCCCTGGGTGCGCCCCAGCACGCGCCAGCAGATAGCATCGAGCGTCTCGCCAGCAAGAGCGGTTGCGGTGGTCATAGCAGCGACACTCGGTTGCGCGGCACCGGCTTCTCAGCCCCGATCGAGAGCAGATCGCTGATCGCATGATGCGCCATGCGGCGATATTCGTCGGCGGTGAGCCGTTCGTTCTCGCTGCGGATATTGGCCTGATCGGAGGCGACCAGATCACGGTGCGTGTCGGCGACCTCGGCGGCCGCGTAATAGCGGATGATGCGTTCCCACAGCACCACCGAGCGTTTACGGCCGCCGATGCTGACATCATCGATCGACGCCAGATCATTGGCACCGCCGGCGGCCCAAGCACTTCGCCAGGCATGCAGTTGCCGTAGCGCCGTGATTACCGCGCCTTCGATTGCGGCGACCAGGCGTTCATGGGTGACCACGCCCTCGCCAATGCGGAGCGTGTCGCGGATGGAATTAACGTCGATCGCGGGAAACCAGTCGTCGACGCTGACCGAACTGTCAACGGGAGAGGCCGGTGCGGGCGGCGTGGCGATGAAACCTGACACTGCGCGGGCCTTTCTGCTCTTCCGGGCCGAACCGCTTTACGGGGGGTGGGGATCGCCTGTGGCTTATGGGCGGACCCTGGCCAAAGATGATCCGCCCCCCGAGCGGCGTGGGCCGATCCTTCAATCCTGCTCGGTCTGGTCAGCGGGCGGCGTGACCAGGCGCTCGAGGCGCTCGATATACTTCTTGATCCCGATAGCCTTGTTGAGCTGGAGCGCACGCTTGCAGGCATCGAGCGCAGCGTGCAGCAGCGCGGCCTTGCCGCCGGCAGGCGCGCTGTCCGCCTCTGCCTCGAATTGCTCGGCGGCCCTGGCATAGGCGCGGCCCAAGGCCTTGAGCAGCTTGGCGCGCGCCTGATCGGGCATGTCGTAATCGCCGGTCAGCCTGTCGAGACGCATGAGCTGATCAAGCGTGGCGAGCTGCGGCTCGCCCAGCACGGCGGTGGCGATTTCCTCGGCGAGCAGGCAGGCGGGGGTGCGAAGATAGCGCTCGGGCAGCGTGATGCCGAAGCGGAGCACATGCTCGCCGATGTCGAGCGCGCGTTCGAAGTCGCGATAGTCGATCGCCCAGATCATCATCTGCGCGACGATTTCATCCTGCGCGGCAGTGCCGTCATAGAGGCCAGCGGCCAGCGCACCATCGACCCATGCCCGGAAGGTCTCGGCCATCTCGCGCTTGATCGGGTTGCGGCCCTCGATCGACTGGATATCGGACAGCGAGCGGAGATTGTCCTGCAGCACCGCGTAGAGCGCGCGATATTCGCTGGCGACATCGCCGGTTTCCGGCATGGCGACGGCCTGGCCGACTGCAGCGGCGGTCTCCATCAACCCTGCCTTGGCTGCAAGGGCGCGTTCACGGTGGCGGCGGGCAAGGCTGGTCATGGCTGGTCCTGGCATTGGGGTTGCGTCAATGGTGGGGGCTTCCCACCCCGCTCGACCTGTTCGTCAGGCTCCGGCGACCCTTTCGGGCTGATACGCTGCCATGTCCCCGGCATTGGCTTCCGGGGCTTTAGGCTCTCATGCAGGGTGCGATCTGCGATCCATGAAGGCTGACCCAATAATCAGCCGCTGGAGGCCTTGCGAGCCGTGCCAGACACCCCTCTCGGGTATTCGGTTAGTCGGGCTTCTTGCCCATGACGATGTTCTCGACCAGTGCGCACATGCCATAGTCTTCGACGACATAGGCTTCGTTCACGCTTTCATAGTTGGCGATCTGATCGTAATCGGGCTCTTCCCTGACCGTGCGGCGACGGGTGTTTTCCTGCCAGTAGATCGACAGGTTATCGAGCCGGGTGATCAGCAGCGAACCTGCCGGGAAGAACGGTACGCGCACGGCGCGCAGCCCGCCGATTTGCTTTTCCGAGCGCATGATGCGATCGACCGCCTCGACCTCGGTGGCCTTGTCACCTGCGGTGTTGACGATGCTGAAATACTTGTCGTGCACCAGGTCGCGGCCGACGATCACCACCAGTTCGGTGTCATCGCGGTTCCATTCGTCGATCAGCTCGACCGCATCGAACACCAGAGCGTCCAACGACTTGTAATCGACATCGACACCCGGCTCGCCGCCGGCATCGACATAGATCGCCTTGAGCGGATTGACGGTTAGGCCCCCATCGTTGAGCACGCGCTCTGCTGCATGCGTCCGGATCTTGTAGAGCCAGCCCAGATTGACGTCCTGCAGCAGCGGATTGGCGACACGATCGGTCTCTGCGGCAGCCGAGGTGCCGTTCCAACCGATCATGATGCGATCGCGACCCTGCTGTTTTGCGATGGCATCGCGCAGCAGCGTCTGGAATTCGGGCCTGTGGCGCCAGGCATCGATCTTGGCATATTTCAGCGCATGGTCGAAATTGGTCTGCTTGCAGCTGTATCGGCCGCGATCGGAGGTGTCGGTGGGGTCGGTCGGCGTGCGGCGATTGCCGGCGGCGGTGTTGGTGCGACCAGCCAGCGGGCGAGTGGTGCCGATGCCTACCTTGTCGCCTTCCTGCTGGATCACCGGCACCATCTGGATCAGCTGCAGGAATTCGCTGCTGTGCTTGATGGCCTCCTCGAGGTTCTGTTCGACGACGGGGGCGACCGTGAAGCTCTTGCTCACGGCATCGGGGTCAACGCCATTGAGCAGCGCGATCTGCGACACATAGGCGTTGAAAAGGGCACGGGTGGCGTTCTGCATCGTCTGATTCCTCGTTGACTTCTGGGTGCTTGAGCTGGGTCTGGTGGTTGCGGGGGACCGGACGGATGATCAGCAGTTGGTCAGGGTGAAGTTCGCGCCATTGGCCTGCGGGCGCTGCTGTTGACCAGGCGCTGCGGTGGTCTCAACGCGCTTGTCGAGCGCGGCGAACTTGAGGGCGAGCGCGTCGATTTCCTCGCGCTGGGCGGCAGCCTGGGACTGCAGCGCGCCTTCGACCTTTTCGGCAAAGCCGGTGAAGAGCGCCGAGAAGGCCTGCATGTCGAAGCCCTGCGCCACGGTCTGCGGCGCCGGATCGGCAGGCTTGGGATCGGCGGGCTTGCTGGTGAACTTGGCGGAAAAGTCGTCGAGCACACTCTTCAGACCTGAAAGGAAGCCCTGTCCCGCCTCGGTGGTGGTGCCCTTGTCGTCGGCGAGCTCCAGCGCAAAGGCGGTCTCACCATTGAGCACGATCGAGCCGGGTGCGGCGCGATTGAACTGCAGGCGCTCGGTCGCGATCGCGGCGGGGCTGTCGGTGAGCGCGCAGCCCATGAGATAGGCAAAGCCCTTGCCGGCGAAATTGGGTTCGATCTCGATCGATGGATAGACCTTCTGGCCCTGCGCGTTGAGCTTCATCGCGTCTTCGAGAACGTCGAATTCGCCGAACAGCGCCTTGCGCTTCTCGGTCTTGCCGTTGAAATTGACATCAACCTCGCCGACCGAAACGGCCACGACATCGCCATAGCTTCGGAAGGGTGCATCTCCAGTGATGCCGCGGATATGTTCGATGTTGAGCCGCGCGCCATAGGTCTTCGGATCATAGCTCGACGCCATCTCGTCGATAATCCTGTCGTCGATCGTGCGGCCATCGACGGTGGTTCCGGCGGTTGCCAGGAGGAAGGGCTTGGTGCGCTTGAACTTCATCGACATCGAGATGGCTCCGTTGCGAGGTGCTGCCAGGTGTCGTGAGATGCCCGGCGGAATTGACACCCTTGGGGCTGAAAATGGCCACATCATGCAACGGGCAGCCGTTGTTACCGGCGTGATAACAATCAGGCGGGCGCGCGCGGGATGGCGCTTGCAGGGCATGGAAAGGCCGTCATGGCCATCCTTGCTGCCCTTCCCACCACCCCGTTCGATGCGCGGCGCGCCGCGCGGTCGCTGTATTGGCGTGGCTGGTCGATGCAGCAGATTTCCGATGAGCTGGGGGTCAGATATCCCACCATCGCCAGCTGGAAAACCCGCGACAAATGGGACGATGCGCCGGTGGTGTTGCGCATGGAGGACGGGCTCCAGGAACGCTATCTGACCCTGATTGCCAAGGAGAACAAATCGGGGAAGGACTTCAAGGAAATCGACCTGCTGGGGCGGCAGATCGAGCGCATGGCGAGGGTGCGCAAGTTCGGTGGCGATGAGGGGCGCGAGAGCGATCTCAACCCCAATATCGAGCGCCGGAACGACGAAAAGGCCAAGGCCAAGCGGGCGGAGAAGCGCAAGAACTGCCTCACGATCGACCAATATCAGGCGCTGCTCGACGACTTCCACGATCGCAATTTCGAATATCAGGAGGCCTGGTGGGATCAGCGACACCAGCGCACGCGAAAGATCCGCAAGAGCCGGCAGGTCGGCGCGACCTGGTATTTCGCGCGCGAGGCTTTCGCCAAGATCGCGGAGATGGCGATCGAGGGGAAACAGCCCCGCAACCAGATCTTCCTGTCCGCCTCGGAGCGCCAGGCGCTGAAGTTCCGGCGCGAGATCACCAACTGGGTGCGCCGCGTCACCGGGGTCGAGCTCAAGGGCAAGATCATCATGCTCGACTTCACGGGCTTGCACGGTGATGACGGGCCATCGCTGGACTCGGTGGGCCTCTATCCGCTCTCGACCAACAGCGCGACGGCCCAAGGCGAGAGCGGCGATTTCTATTTCGACGAATTCTCGTGGGTCGGCGGATTTGCCGAGCTGAACAAGGTCGCCAGCGCCATGGCGACGCACAGCATCTACACCAAGACCTATTTCTCATCGGCCTCGACCAAGACGCATGAGAGCTATGCCTTCTGGTCGGGCGAAGAGTGGAACCGGGGCCGCACCAAGGGCGACCAGCGCCCGTTCGACCTGTCCCTGAAGAACCTGCGCGACGGCGCGATCATGCCCGATGGGAGCTGGCAGCAGATCCTGACCATCCATGACGCGGTGAAGCGCGGCCTGGGCGACCTGGTGGACATCGAGCAGCTGCGGAAGGAATATTCGGAAGACTCGTTCCGAAACCTTTTCGAATGCGAGGAAATCGACGACGCGCAATCGAGCTTCCCGTTCGCTCTGATCGGCCCGGCTCGGGTCGACAGCTTCTACCAGTGGCGCGACTTCAAGCCCGAGCTGATCGGCATGCCGGGCGCGCGGCCCTTTGGTGAGAAGCGGGTCTGGCTGGGCTATGACCCGAACAAGCAAGGCCGCGACGATGCTGCGCTGGCGGTGATCGCGCCGCCCGAAAAGCCGGGCGGAAAGTTCCGCGTGCTCGAGAAGCTCCGGTTCAACGGGATCGACTTTCAGGGCCAGGCCGATGAGATCAAGAAGGTCGCGGCCCGGTACAATGTCGAAGACATCGCGATCGATACCACCGGCAGCGGCGAGGCGGTGCTGCAGCTGGTGCTCAAGTGGTTCCCGACTGCGCGCCGGATCAACTATTCGGTCGCGGTCAAGGGCGCACTGGTGATGAAGGGCCAGAACGTCTTTCGTAACCGCCGCATCGAGTTCGATGCAGGGTGGAGCGACGTGCAGGCCGCTTTCATGGCCATTCGCCCAACCCTCACTGGCTCGGGCAGGCAGGTCACCTATACCGCCAAGCGCAATGGCGAGGTCGGCCATGCCGATATCGCATGGGCGATCCTGCACGCGCTTTCCAATGAACCGATGGACGCCAGCGAGCCGGTCTCGCGCGGGGCCAAGGTCAAATTCTTCGACTGATCACAAGAGGACAGGCCATGAGCGACAGCACTGACATCATCCCCGCCGCGCCCGCGCAGGTGCCCGCTCCTGGCAGCGGCAGCGGGCGGGTTTTCACCTTCGGAGATCCCGAAAGCGTGATGGACGGGCGCGAGCTCTGGTCGTACTTCGAGATGTGGAAGAACGGTCGCTGGTACGAACCTCCAATGCCGATGACCAAGCTGGCGAAGTCGTTCAACATGTCGCCCCACCATCGCAGCGCGATCGCGCTGAAGGTCAACCTGCTGCTCAAGCACTTTACGCCAACCAGGTGGCTCGATCGGGCCAATTTCGAGCGCTGGGCAATCGATTTCCTGCAGATGGGCAATGGCTATATCGAGCGGATCGACAATCTGGGCGGGCGGGTCATGACGCTGCGACACAGCCCCGCGATCTTCACCCGCGTCGGCAGCGAGCCGGGCACGATGTTCTTCATCAAGGGCTCGCTGGGGCATGATCACGAATTTCGGCCGAACAGCGTTTTTCACCTTCTGCAGCCCGATGTTTCGCAAGAGGTCTATGGGGTGCCGGAATGGCTATCGGCGCTGCAGGCGGGCCTGCTCAACGAAAACGCCACCCTTTTCCGCCGCCGCTACTACCTCAATGGGGCGCACGCCGGCTTCATCCTCTACCTGTCCGACCCGCTGGCTGACCCGGAGACAGCAGACGCGATCGAGGATCGGCTTGGTTCGGCCAAGGGCATCGGCAATTTCAAGAACATGTTCCTGCACATCCCCAACGGGAAGAAGGACGGCATCCAGGTAATCCCGATCGCCGATGTGGCGGCGAAGGACGAGTTCATGAGCATCAAGAACGTGACGCGCGACGATCTGCTCGCCGCGCACCGCGTTCCGCCGCAGCTGATCGGCATCATCCCCCAGAACAATGGGGGCTTCGGGGATGTCAGCAAGGCCAGCGACACGTTCTACGAGAACGAGATCGAGCCGATCCAGCAGCGCATGCGCCAGCTCAACGAATGGCTGGGCGTCGAGGCCCTGGTCTTCGCGCCCCGCGCTGCCCCGGCGCCGGGCGCGCGCGCCGGATGATCTGCTAACCCTGCCGCGAAAGCGGCGGGGGCAGAGGCGCGCCAACGCCTCCAACCGACGGACCAGACCCGCCACAATCCAACCGATCCTGCCCATGGAACAGGGGACCGGATCATCCCGCCTGCCGACTCGGCGCGGGAACAAATATGGAACAAACGCGATGGAGTCGAGTCTCTCTTCCGTGCAGCCGGTATCGCCGGTGGCACCCTATATCGGCGGCAAGCGCAAGCTCGCAAAGCGCCTGTGCGCCATGATCGACCAGGTTGATCACCAGACCTACGCAGAGCCCTTTGTAGGCATGGGCGGTGTGTTCTTCAGGCGGTCGCAGCGTCCGCCGTGCGAGGCTATCAACGACTGGTCGCGCGAGGTGCACAATTTCTTCCGGGTGCTCCAGGTGCATTACCTGGCGTTCCTCGAGATGATGCGCTTCCAGATCACGTCGCGGGCGGAATTCGAACGGCTTGCGCTGGAGAAGCCAGAGACGCTCACGGATATGCAGCGCGCGGCTCGGTTTCTCTATCTTCAGCGCACCAGCTTCGGCGGCAAGGTGGTAGGGCAGAACTTTGGTGTCTCACTTGGCCGAGGGGGCCATTTCGATGTGACCAAGCTGCAGCCGCTCCTCGAGGCAGTGCATGAGCGCCTGTCGGCAGTTGTGATCGAGCGGATGCGCTGGGCCGACTTCATCCGCAGATATGATCGGTCCGGCACGCTGTTCTATCTCGACCCGCCTTATTACCGCTCCGAGGGCGACTATGGCGCTGGGATGTTCGATCGCAGCGAATTCGCGGAGATGGCAGAGCTGCTCGCTGGGCTCAAAGGCCGTTTCATCCTGTCGATCAATGACCATCCGGAGATCCGCGAAACCTTTGCTCGGTTCCACCTTGAGCCCGTCCAGGTGGGCTACAGTATCGGCGGCGGCCACAAGCAGGCCAAGTTCGGTGAGCTGATCATCACTCCGACCCGCTAAACCACCCCTGCTGCCTATCGGTTCACCGGAGGGCCGGAGCGCACCACCGCGCTCCGGCCCTCTCGATGTGCCCGAGCGGGTGCCCACGGGGCCGCCCCTGCCCCCTGACACCCCTCGCGGCGAAGGCCATCGCCCCCACCCCGCGCGCCGCGCTCGCCCCCACGCTCCACTTTCGCCTTCCTGCTCGGGTTTTTGTGCAGATCGGGCGGTCCTTGGAAATCCTTGGGAGGGGTACCCCCCTGGGAAAAACCCTACATTCCCTACATCGGTCGGAAAGCACAGCTAATGCACTGATATTGCATCGAAAAAATGTAGGGTTCGAAACCCTACATCGTCCTACATTTTATGCCCAAAAATCCTATGTCATTGATGAATATATGTTTTTTTCATTCAATATATAGGGTTCTATCAATCCTATCAGGTAGGGAAGATGTAGGGAAAATATAGGGCCGGAAACCCGCAGAAAACCTTGGATGTAGGGAATGTAGGGTGTTTCCCGCGCATAGGCGGCACCCTTAGCGGCCTGACGAGAAACTGCGAAATTTTCGGCAGCGTGCCAGCGGCATGCCGTGATCATCGATCGCGGGGATCATTATGCAGTTCTATGCAGGTGTGGCCGCTGAGCCAGTCGGCCGAGCTAGGGCTTGCGTTTGGGCAGCTGGTCCATCAGCGTAATGTTGATGATGCCGCGCTCTTTCGGATAGTCGAAGCCCTGCAGCGCCCGGATGATGATCTAAGCGACCGACGAACCTTCGGCCTGGTGGCTCAACTGCTCGATGCGATCGGGGTCATAGGTGACGATGGCGAATCTGCGGCGCGACATGGCCGCTTTGTTCTCACCTTGTTCTCAGTACGTCAATGCACACTGTGAAGCTAATCACAGCGCGGCTCGCGTGTCCTGCCCAATGAAGGCAGGCTCACCTCCGAGCCGGCCTGGCATACGCGACCCTGGTGCCAAGCCGTTGCCGAGGGGTTGTGATCTTTCAGCGCGCGACCCCTCGGCAAGTCGTAATTCCACTGGTGTGAAGGCCAAATAATGTCCCGCTATAGGCGGACTTTTCGCAGGGTACGTTTTCGACCAATTCGCTCCTCCGCTACCATTCCTTCAAGACATTCGGTGCACCTACCCAAGCGTCGCAGCCCGCGAGCTGGAGAGGGCCGTAATCGATTCTGCCACGTGACGGCTGGCCAGCTGCCGCCGCCCTCCGCTCCCCGGAAGCTTGGGCAGACTGCCCCTTTGTGCGCGGCGGTCGTTGACGACCCTCGCGATCAGCCAGCATTCCTGCCATCCATATCGCGGGAGCGCGCGCCCAAGATACAAAATAGCGCAGCGATATGTCTGATTTATAACATAATGTCTGGACAGGCGTCGCGACGAACCGATAGGGTTTGCCTCGGCGCGGGGGTAATTGGGTTGCACCGCACCGACTGACGGGTGTCGTGGCAATTGACAGGCAATATTCTTGAGCCATCCAGATCAATCTGAGCGCAGGCTGGATGGCTGGAAGGCGATTGCGGGCTATTTCCGCCGTGACCGCACGACCGTGATGCGCTGGGCGCGCGAGCGCGATCTTCCCGTGCACCGGCTTCCTGGCGGCAAGCAGGGTTCGGTCTTCGCCTATGAACATGAGCTTGCATCCTGGGCCGGGCAAGCCGAGCAGCGCGACCTGGACAGTCCGGCCGTTCAGCCGCCGCCGCAGGTTCTGGCTGCAACCGATCGGCCGCCGCAGAATGCCATGCCTTCGAGAGTCGGCCCTTTCCCCTCACCGCGCGGGGGCAAACGTCTTTTCGTCGGCGCGAGCGTGGTCATCGCCATCGGCGCGCTGGTCGTCGCGACGGTCACGCTGACCGAAATGCTCGCGCCTGGTCCGTCCCCAATCGAGCGGGCCGCAGCCCTGCCGCATAACAAGAACGTAACCGACGATTATGTCGCCGCGCGCGATTTATGGGCTCGGCGCACGCCGGAGGATTTGCGCCGTGCGATCGCGCTGTACGAGAAGGTGATCGCCGCGGACAAGGATTTCGCGCCCGCCTATGCAGGGCTGGCCGAAGCCTGGCTGATCTATCGCGAATATGGCGCGGCGACCGAAAGCCGGGCGTACAGCGCCGCTAAGTCTGCGGTCGAACAGGCGCTCGCGCTCGACAACCAGCTGGCAGCAGCGCATCGCGCCAACGGTTTCATCCAGTATTGGTGGAGCTACGATGCGCAGCGATCGGTCGATTCCTTCCGTCGTGCGCTCGCACTCGACCCGCGCGATGGCCTCACCCATTTCTGGTACGCCAATGTCCTTTCCGATCTCGGTCAGGATGCCGCCGCGCAGCGCGAATATGATACCGCGCAGCTGCTGCTGCCCGGAACCCCCGCCATCGCGGTCGAGCGCACCTGTGCGCACTGGCAAGCGGGACGTGACCGGCGCGCGGTGATGGAGCTGGAACAGCTGAAGTCGCAATATCCGGCGGACGCCACCATCCGCAACTGCCTGGCCTGGGCGCATATCTCGCGCGGCGACATCAAGGCCTATGCGCGTGAGTATCGGGCGCTGGCGGCGCTGCGCGGGGTACCGGAGATGAAGCGCCTGTCCACCCAGCTTGATACGGCCATCGAGCGCAATCCGGCTACGGCGCATCTGGTGCTGGTTGCCGAAGCGCGGCGCGAATTTGCCGAGGGCGAGCGCAAGACCCGCATGACGCCCGCCTTCCACGCCTCGTGCATGGGCGACCGCGCAACCCTGGTCATCCTGCTCAAGCAGGCCGCGACGCTGGGCGAGCGCTGGTATTCGGCAACGCTGAACAAGCGCATCGCGGAAAAGTGGCGCGGCGATGCCGAAGTGCAGCGGCTGCTGCGCAAGGTGGTCATCGCGACACCCAGGGTCGATCTGTCCTGATGTAACGCCGCGCCAGACGATACATCCGCGATTTCCCGTCATTTGCGACAATATGCCACAGACTCAATCTGCATCATCGCGCCTAGACTGGTTGCGGTCTGATCGACGGTGTGCGGGGTAATTCGTCGACCCAAAACGGCTGCTGGCCAACCTTCGTGCCCGCGCATCGGCGATCAGGCCACCGATGATCCCTTGTGGAGCGATCCATGGCGCGAACCTGGCTGTTTCTGCTGCTGATTCTGGCGGTGGCGGCGCTCGCACTCATGGTGCCGCGCGAGACCGCGCGCGCGCAGCGGCTGGAATTCGCCTCGCCCAGAGATAAATCCTTGAACGGTAGTGTCCAGCGCGTGCAGGCCGATCTCGCCCGCAATGTCGATAGCTGGCAGGGCGCACGCGATTGCCGTTCGCCGGCCCGAGCCCGCGCCGCGCTCAAGCCCGTTCTCGCGCAATGGCTCGGCCGCCGGATGACCGATCGCCCCATGCAGCGTCTGGCGCGCTGGGGCTATCATTCGGGCGATATGTGGCACGAGGCGCAGGTGATCGACGGCCAACCGCATTGCCGCGCTGGCTTCCGCCGCGTGATCGCCTTTGCAGAATTTCGCTAGAGCTGTGTCGGTGTGACGACCGGCATTGCAACCGCATGCAGTTCTGTCAGAGTTGGCAGGTCGCGCACCCTGCAGCCAGGAGACGATGATGCTACCACCCTTTGCACGCCGCGCGCTTGCGCCTATTGCCCTCGCCGTCTGTCTGCTCGGCTCAAGCCTCGCAGCCCAGGGAACACCGAGCCTGACCCTGTTCAACGGCGAAGGTCTTGATGGAGCCGCCGTCACGGTGCGCAGCGATGTCGCCAACCTGCAGGACATGCCGGCCCGCGAAGGCTTTGATGGAACCGCGAACGATTATGCCTTCTCGCTCAAGGCAGAGGGGCTTTGGCTGGTATGTATGGATGCGGGCTTCCGCACGCGCTGCCGCGAGGTGTCGGGCGAGGTGCAGGCGCTCGGAGAGGATGGCGGCTCGATCAGCTCGGTGCGCTATCTGGGCCCTTCTGCTCAGACGCCGGGCAGCGGCAGGCCCGCCGGCACCCCCGGCCAGAGCGTCATGCGCCCATCCGCTGACGCCCCGCCGATGTTCAACACGGATTTGTTCGGCAGCGACCTGCGCGAAATCATCTACGACCGGCCGGGCATGGACTGGAAAAGCTGCAAGGCGGCGTGCGACGATGAGCGGCAATGCCGGGCATGGACCTATGTCATCCCCGGCCGGACCGAACATGGCGAATGCTTCCTGAAAGAGGCCGTGCCCGAACCTTCGGAAAGCGACTGCTGCGTTTCCGGTATCAAGCGCCAGCGAGATGGCATTGGAAGCCTCTGGCTGCCACAGGCTGCGCCCGTTCCCGATAGACCGCGCCCGCGACGGCGTGGCTGAGAGCGGCTGGCGCCCCCGCGCTCAGGCCTGTGCTAGCAGCGTCTCGCTCATTTCCCACAGCCGTTCGGCGCTATCCTGATCGACCGCGTGCGGCTCGACATCGCGATAGCGCACCGGCTGCTCGCCCGAGAGTGCAGCGATGTTGCAATCCTCGCAATAGACGCCGCCCATGCCTTCGAGCAGCGGGCTGGTCGCCGCCCAGAGCGTGGTGGTGCAGCCCTGGGTCGGTGTCTTGAACATGGCGCGGGCGCCGTCGGAAATCTCACCCTGTTCGTTGAGCCAGCCAAGCACGATCATCTCTTCGGTCGGCAGATGGCGCTGGAGAGGCGTGAAAATGCCGCCGGGATGCACCGCAAAGGCCTGCCCGCCGCTGTCCTTCAACCGGGCGTTGATGCCCAGTGCGAACAGGCTGTTGGCGGTCTTGGACTGGCCATAGGCCTTCCACTTGTCATAGCTGCCATCGGTCCAGTTGGGGTCGTCCCAGCGGATGGCGGACAGTTTGTGCCCGGTGGAAGACAAGGCCACTACGCGCGGCCTTTCAGTGCGCTGAAGCAGCGGCAGCAGCGTCGTCGCCAGCGCGAAATGGCCCATATGGTTGGTGCCGAACTGCAGCTCCCAGCCCGGCCCAACGCGCATTTCCGGACAGGCCATGACGCCGGCATTGTTGATCAGCAGATCGAGCGCGGTGTTGTCGGAGGCAAAGCCCAGCGCGAACCGCTTGACCGAAGCGATATCGGCAAGGTCCATCAGCGCGATGCGGATATCGCCCGGCATCCCTGCCAGCGCGGCATTGGCCTTTTCGGTATCGCGCGCCGGCACGGTAACCGATGCGCCCGCCGCCGCCAGCGCGCGCACCGTTTCCAGCCCTATGCCCGAATAACCGCCGGTGACGATGACCGTCTTGCCCTTGAGGTCGATGCCCGCCAGCACCTCATGCGGTTCGCTGTGGCGGCCGAACGGGGAATCGACAGGCTTCTGGTGGTCGGCGATCATCGGCAGCTCTCCTTGGCGCTTTCGGGCGCTTCAGGCGAGCGCCTCTTCGAGCGGACAATAGGCATAACCCAGGTCATCCGCCACTGCCTTGTAGGTCACCCGCCCGTTCCAGACATTGAGACCGGCAGCAAGGTGCGGATCGCTGCGCAGCGCGTCCTTCCAGCCCTTGTCGGCCATGCGCAGCATGTGCGGCAGCGTGACGTTGTTGAGCGCATAGGTGCTGGTGCGCGCAACCGCGCCGGGCATGTTGGCGACGCAATAATGCACGATGCCGTCGACGATATAGGTCGGGTCGGCATGGGTGGTGGCGTGGCTGGTCTCGAAACAGCCGCCCTGGTCGATCGCGACATCGACCAGCACCGCGCCGGGCTTCATCGTGCCCAGCATCTCGCGCGTAACGAGCTTGGGCGCCGCCGCACCGGGGATCAGCACCGCGCCGATGACCAGATCGGCATTGGCAACGCTGTCGGCGACATTCGATACGTTGGCAAAGCGCGTCTTGGCGCGCGCCTCGAAATAATAGCCCAGCCGCTCGAGCACTTCGGGATTGCGGTCGAGGATCGTCACGTCCGCGCCCAGCCCTGCGGCCATCTGTGCGGCGTTGAAGCCGACCACGCCGCCGCCGATCACGCAGACATTGCCGGGCAGCACGCCCGGCACCCCGCCGAGCAGGATGCCGCGACCGCCATGCGCCTTTTCGAGCGCGGTCGCGCCCGCCTGGATCGCCATGCGCCCTGCGACCTGGCTCATCGGCTTGAGCAGCGGCAGGCCGCCGCTCGCATCGGTGACCGTCTCATAGGCGATGCAGGTCGCCTTGGACTCGACCAGATCCTTGGTCTGCTCCGGATCGGGCGCGAGGTGCAGATAGGTGAACAGGATCTGTCCTTCGCGCAGCATCGCGCGCTCGATCGACTGCGGCTCCTTGACCTTCACCACCATCTCGCATTCGGCAAAGATTTCGGCGGCGGTCTCGATCAGCTTTGCGCCCGCGCGCTGATAATCGCTGTCCTTGGCACCGATGCCCAGGCCCGCGCCCGACTGCACCCATACCTCGTGCCCGTGCTGCACCAGCTCGCGGGCGCTTTCGGGCGTCATGCCGACGCGATATTCGTGGTTCTTGATTTCCTTGACGGTGCCAACGCGCATGACTTCTTCTCCTGCTGCTATTGTTTGTCCCGCCCTTACTCCGACCTCCCGCGCTGCGCGATCAGTTTTGTTACTTTATTACATTATTGCGCAATTTTCCGAATCGAAACCGGAATGTTGCAAATATCCGCCCCGCCAGCGGGGATATTGAAGAACGCATCCTTCCGGTTCGCCCGTGCCCGCGCATAAGCGACAAACGACTCGCTGGTGCTTTCCAGATATTCGAGCTTCGGGCGCTCCGCCTCGGGCAGTTCGGTCGCCAGCCGCACCGAGCCGATGACGGTGCGTTCTTCGGGGCTTTCATAGAAGCCCAGGGCACCGGTGCCGCGCGGCAGGCTGGAGAGATGCTCGATCCCCTCGACCACGCGCCCGACCAAAGCGATATTGCGATCCAGATGCCGCGGCGCATGGCCGATCACGGTGTAAAGCTCTGCGCCCGACCCGGTATCGGGCGAGAGGTTGCGGCCGACGCCGACCATGCCATAGCAATGCACCGGCCAGACGCTCTCGTCATTGCTGGCAACCGGCCAGCCATCCAAGAAACCCAGCGCCTTGGCATAGGCGTCAGGAGCCGTCCAAGGCTCAGCGCCGCTGTTGCCGGAAGCGATATTCAGGCCCTTCCGATCGACCACATAGCCGCTCTCCGGCACTTTCGCGATACCCGCAGGCAGCGGCTTGGCCTTGGCCTCGTCCTCGGCATCGGGATCGCCCCATTGCACGACATAATTGTCCTGCACGCGCACGATCGCGGTGTCGTCCCACCAGTGCGCGGCTGCCAGCTTGCGGATATTGCCCACCCAGCCGGTGCTGAATGGCGCAGGCATAAGCTGGATCACCACGCGGCGCGATTTGCCCTTCGCATCGGGCGCAAGCTCCATCACCAGCAGGTCTTCGGGCGCGATCTTCGCCCAAGCCGAGGGCGGCGCGGCAGCAATGATATCGCCCGGCCCAGGACTGGCGGGCGGCGGATCGCTCGCGGCGATCAGGCTCAGGGGCAACAGTGCAGCGGCAGTGCGCAGCGCAGCGGAGCGGAATCGGTTGGCTGTCATGGGACGACGCTAACACGGCGCAAAGGCTTGCGAAACCTTGGCCTCACGTGCAGTCTCGCGTGCGGGTCGGGAGGGAGACTCGCATGACATTGCCGCCGGACGAGGACGACGACACGCCGCTGGCACTGCGCAACAGCCGCACCACGCTCGACCGGTTGCTCGACGAGATGATCGAACAGCCCGAAAACCTGCCATCGATCGCCGAACGCATCCACCAGGTGTTCGGCGAGACCCGCGCGGTGATGGTGCTCGACATGAGCGGCTTTTCGCGCACCACCCAGCGGCACGGCGTCGCGGCCTTTCTGCTGATGGTTCATCAGATGAAGCGGCTCGCGCTGCCCGAGATCGAGGATCATGGCGGGCTGCTGATCAAGGCCGAGGCCGACAATCTCTATTGCCTGTTCGATGATACCGACGATGCCGTCCGCGCCGCCCGCGGCATCATGCGCCAGCTGAACGCCGCCAACATGGTGCTGCCCGAGGAACGCAAGCTCTATGCGTCGATCGGCATCGGCTATGGGCAGGTGCTCAACATCGACGACGAGGATGTCTTCGGCGACGAGATGAACCTGACGTGCAAGCTGGGCGAGGATGTGGCGCAACGCAGCGAGATCCTCCTGACCGAGGGCGCCCGCGCGACGCTGACGCTGAAGAATGTCGAGACCCGGCCCGAACAGGTCAGCATTTCTGGCCTCGTGCTGACCTATCACGTCGTCTCCTGAGCGCGCCTCTCCCGTGCAAACACCGCTTGCGCGGTGCACCGCTTGGATATAGGGGGTCGCCTTCCAGGACATGCGGAGCGGTGGCCGAGTGGTCGAAGGCGCTCGCCTGGAAAGTGAGTATACGTCAAAAGCGTATCGAGGGTTCGAATCCCTCCCGCTCCGCCACTCATTTCCTCGATCAGACATCCCCTGACTGGGGTTCAGCGATGAAACAGGCGTAAAGCCACGCCTTGCCTGGCGACCGCTGCAGGAGCGAGGACGGTAATCGCGCCGGGCAGGACCTTGAAATGCGCTGGCGTCGCGGTGACGATTTCCCCGTCGGTGTTGATCGGCATGGGGCGGCGCGTCTCGATATCGAACTCGACGCAGCGGGCGGTCCTGACCTCTTTCCAGGCGCCATGCGTACCCGTGCGGAAGGCGCGCACCATCAAGGCGAGCTTCCAAAGGTTGCGCATCTCCAGGCTGTAGAGGTCCAGCGACCCGTCATCGATCGCGGCGGTCTGTTCGACGACATTGCCACCCCCGTAAAGACGCCCGTTGCCGATCGCGATCTGATAGGTCTTGACCCTGATCCCGCTGCCCTTCTCGATGATCGTCGCGCGAAACCGCCGTGCCCCGGCCAGAATCCGCAGCGCGGCGACCGCATAGCCCAGCCGCCCGAAGCGCTTCTTGATCGCAGGATCGAGCTTCTGCGCCAGATCGCTGCTGAGGCCGATGCTGGCGACGTTGAAAAAGGCATGGCCGTTGACCATGCCGACATCGATCTGCCGTGTGTGCCCGGCAACGATCACGTCCGCGGCGGCAGCAAAATCGAGCGGGATGGACAGCGTCCGCGCAAGGTCGTTGGCGGTTCCAGCCGGAATGATGCCCAGCGGCAGCCCGCTCTCTATCACCGCCGGGGCCGCCGATGAGATCGATCCGTCGCCGCCGCACACCACGATGATATCGGCCGATTGATGCAGCCGCGAGATGTCCCGCGCGATTTCGGGCAGGTTGGCGAAGGGCTCGGCAGTGACCGAGAGGCCCGCCGCATCCAGCCGCGCGCGCACCGGCCCGAGTGCAGCCTCGCCCTGCCGCGATTTGGCATTGTGGAGCAGCAGGACACGCTTGCCGGTAACGGATCGCACGAACAGACCTATCGCTTCAGGAGGACGACCGTACCAGCCATAGCCGGTTCTCGCATAAAGCCCTGCATAATCTTTGCAGACGGGTCCGAAGCCAGGTTCGAGGGCTTCCGGGAGAATGGGCGTATCGGTAGTAAAATCCTCGGCCAGGGGCCCTGAAACCGGGCTTTCCACACCGCCCCGGTTGGTTCATGAACGGGCTTTGCATTCATAGGAGCATGCATGCATTTTGACGAGGTCGTTCTGGGTCGCCGCAGCATCCGTGGATACAGACCCGATCCGGTGCCGCGCGCCCTGATCGAGGAAATCCTGCAGATCGCGATGCGCGCGCCCTCTTCGATGAACACCCAGCCGTGGAATTTCTACGTGATTACCGGCGAACCGCTCGACCGGATCCGGCAGGGCAATACCGAGAGGATGATCGCCGGCGTGCCGCAGTCGCGCGAATTCCGGACCGGCAAGCCCTTTGCCGGACCACATCGTGACCGGCAGATCGGGGTCGCCAAACAGCTATTTTCTGCAATGGGCATTGCGCGCGACGACGCAGATGCCCGCCAGGACTGGGTTTTGCGCGGCTTCCGTCAGTTCGATGCACCGGTGTGCATCATCATCACCTATGACCGCGAACTGGACGGCAGCGACGATACTCCGTTCGATTGCGGCGCTGTCGCGACGGCCCTGGTCAACGCGGCATGGTCGCGCGGGCTCGGCACGGTCATCAACAGCCAGGGCATCATGCAGTCACCCGTCGTGCGCGAACATGCGGGGATCGCGGATGATCAGGTGATCATGAAGAGCATCGCTCTGGGGTGGCCGGACGAGAGCTTCCCGGCGAACGCGGTGGTTTCCACGCGCAAGTCGGTCGATGAGGCCGCCGTCTTCGTGGGGTTTGAAGAACCGGTGCGATAGCTCTGCTCGGAAAAGACTGCGGCGATGCCCTGCCCGACACCTAAGGCCGGAGCAGGGCACGCCGCTTCTGCGTGATATTCGCAATCGATTTTCATCCGATAAATGCGAATGATTATCATTGACGCAATCCGTCCGTTGCGATAGCTCCCCAGCCCGATGGAATCGGGATTGGCGATGCTTGTGCACTGTGACGAACATGATACGGACGTCGTGACGGGCTTCGCGGACAGATCATGACCCGCTCCTCGATCAGGACCTGGGCCGTCGTGCACAAATGGACGAGCCTGGCGTGCACCGCATTCCTGCTGATGCTGTGCATCACGGGGCTGCCACTGATCTTCCACGACGAGATCGATTATCTGACCGAGGAGCAGCCGGTGCTCGGGATGCCCGGCATCGGCTCGTCGGGCACGAACGAAGGCCTGCTGTCGCTGGACGACATGCTGGCGCGGGCGCTCGCCAATCGGCCGGGCGAAGTGCCGCTCTACATGGCATTCGACAACGATCAGCCGTCAATGACGATCACCACCGGGCCGCGCCCCGATTCTCCAGCAGCGGAAATGACGATCCAGTCGTTCGACCGCTCGACGGGCAAGCTGATCGGCAAGGTGGCGGAAAACGACGGCGGCGTGATGCACTTCCTGCTCAAGCTGCATACCGACATGTTCCTGGGCCTGCCCGGCATGCTGTTTCTGGGCGTAATGGGCATCTCCTTCGTCGCGGCCCTGGTGTCGGGCGTGGTCCTTTATGCGCCGTTCATGCGAAAGCTCGACTTCGGCACGCTGCGCAGCGGCCGCAGCGCCCGCACCAAATGGCTCGATTATCACAACCTGCTGGGTATCGTCGGCCTCGCCTGGATGCTGGTCGTCGGGCTGACCGGGGTGATCAACGCCTTCGCGGTGCCGATCGAGAAACTGTGGAAGGCAAACGAACTCGCCGCGATGACGCGCGAATATGCCGGGCGCGAGCCGCTCGATCCAGCGCGCTATGGCTCGCTCGACACCGCGATGGCCGCAGCACGTGCCAGGCTGCCGGACAACAATCCGCAATTCATCGCCTTTCCCGGCGGCACATTCAGCTCCAACCACCACTATGCCGTGTTCTTCCAGGGCGATAGTCCGCTGACCGAACGGTTGCTGACCCCGGCGCTGGTTGACGCGGAGACCGGTCGCTTTACCGACGCCCGGCAAATGCCCTGGTATTATCAGGCGCTATCGCTGTCACGGCCGCTGCATTTCGGCGACTATGGTGGCCTGCCGCTCAAGCTGCTCTGGGCCGCATTGACGCTGTTCACCCTGCATGTGCTGGGCACGGGTCTTTATCTCTGGCTGGCCAGGGGCCGGACGAGCAGCCCCGCGCAAGCCCGGTCGCCAGCCCCCATTGCCGAGCCCGCCGAATGACCCGCTCGCGATCGCTCCTTACCATCTTCGCCTGGCCGTTCGCCATTTTCGGCATCGGCCTTGCGGGGCTTGTCGTCGCACTCACCGGGGACGGCTGGCGCGATGCCGCCTCCTGGGCCGCGCTCAGCGCGCCGGTCGCCGCCGTCTTCTGGGCGATGCGCGCGCGCCGCACCTGATCTTTGCACTTCTCAATCCAAGGAATTCAAGCCGTGAAGAGTTTCTCGTTCCGCCCTGCCCTGCTTGCCGCCACCGCGCTCGGGGCGATCGGCCTGGCCAGCCCCGCCCTGGCGCAGCAGCAGCCGGAGGCAGAGGACAGGGAAACCATCATCGTCACCGCCCAGCGCCAGAACCAGTCGGGCGTCGAACTGAAAGGCAGCGCCGGGGTGCTCGGCGACAAGGATGCAGCGGACATCCCGTTCGCCATTCGCAGCTATAATGCCGCGCTGATCCTCAACCAGCAGCCGCAGACGCTGGGCCAGGTGCTGGAGAACGACCCCACCATCCGTACCACCACCGGTTTCGGCATCGCGGGCGAACTGTTCGTCATCCGGGGCTTCGCGCTGGCGGGTGACGATATCGGCTTTGACGGACTGTACGGCATCACCCCGCGCCAGCTTGTCGCGCCGGAATTGTATGAATCGGTGCAGGTCCTCAACGGTGCCAGCGCGTTCCTCAACGGCGCAGCCCCCGGAGGCACCGGCATCGGCGGCAGCGTCAACCTGATCCCCAAGCGCGCCACCGCCGACCCGATCACCCGGGCGACGATCGGCATCACCGGACCGGAGCATGTCGGCGGTGGGTTCGATGTCGGACGCCGCTTGGGCAGGAACGGCGAGTGGGGCATCCGCATCAATGGCACCGCGCGCGCGGGCGATGCCTCGATCGACGACGAATTTCGCAGCAGCTATCTGCTCGGAGCGGCCATCGATTACAATTCGGGTCCGTTCCGCGCGATGCTCGACCTTGCCTATCAGCGGGTCAAGGTGTCGCATTTCCGCCCCAAGCTGCGCGTCAACACGTTGACGGCCATCCCCGACGCGCCCGATGCCGGCACCAATTTCGGCCAGCCCTGGCAGTACACGACGCTGCGCGACATTTTCGGGCAGTTCCGCATGGAATATGACGTCGCCAAGGATGTCATGGTCTATGCCGCATTCGGCGCGCGCGATGGATCCGAAGAGGGCGTTTACAGCACCCCGACCCTGGTCAACTTGAACGGCGACATCACGGTCAGCAGCTCGTTCATCCCGCGCACCGACAATAACGAGGCCGCGACCATCGGCGCGCGCGCGAAGCTGAGCGGCGGCGGCATCAGCCACGAATTCAATTTCGGCGGGTCGATGAACTGGCTGGTCAACCGCAACGCTTTCCGGTTCTTCGACATATCTGCGCAGCGCAACAATCTCTACGCTCCGGTGGAAGTCACGCCCTCGACCCGGGTGACCTTTGTCGGTGGCAATCTGGACGATCCCTTCCCGATCTCGCGCACGCGGCTGGCGAGCGCCTTCTTCTCGGATACGATCGGTTTCTGGGACGACCGTATCCTCGTTACTGCGGGCCTTCGCCTGCAGGTGATCAACGCCAAATCCTATTCCAATGCCACAGGCGCATTGGTCAGCGAATATGACGAGGACAAAGTAACGCCCGTCTTCGGGCTGGTGATCAAGCCGACCGAAAACCTGTCGCTCTACGCCAACCGCATCGAGGGGCTGGTTCAGGGCGCTGCGGCACCGCTGACCGGTGCGAACCCCTCGGGCGGCGCGGCTCTGCCGGTCAGCAATGCGGGCGAAATCCTCCCGCCGTTCGTCTCCGAACAATATGAAGTCGGCGGAAAGCTCAGGCTTGGCGCGATCGATCTGTCGCTGGCGCTGTTCCAGATCGACCGCGAAAGCGCGATCCTGCGCCCCGACCCGGACAATGCCGGTACGCTCGAATTCGGCCCCTTTGGCATCCAGCGTCATCGCGGCATCGAATTTACCGTCGCGGGCGAGCTGACCAAGGGGCTGCGTCTGATCGGCGGCGGATCGGTGATCGACGCCAAGCTGCGCCGGACGCAGAACGGCGTCAGCGATGGCGCACAGGCGGTGGGCGTGCCCGAATATACGCTTAACGCCAATGTCGAATGGGATGTGCCCTTCATCCCCGCTCTGACCCTGACCGGCCGTGTGGTGCATACTGGCGAACAGGCGGCCAATATCGGCAATAGCCTGTTCCTGCAGGATTGGACCCGTGTCGATCTAGGCGCGCGCTATGTCACGGTGCTTGCTGGCAAGCCGCTGACCTTCCGCTTCAATGTGGATAACATTGCCGATGCCGACTATTGGGCCTCGGCTTTCGACAGCTTCCGGCCCGACCTGCAACTGGGTGCACCGCGGACCTTCAAGGCGTCCCTGACCTACGATTTCTAGGTCGGGTAAGGACGCGCCGGTATCAGGCCGCGCGCTTCCTTCCGATCAGCAGTGCACAGGCGGCGAGGACGGAGCCGAGGCTCATCAGCAGCGCGACCACCGGCAGGCCATAGCCTAGCGCGAACAGCAGGCCCGCAAGCGAAGGAGCGAGCGCCGATCCGCCGCGCCCCACGCCGATGACGAACCCTGTCGCCGAAGCACGCAGCGCGACCGGGAAGCCGGTCGCCACCAGAGCATAGAGCCCGACGACCCCGGCATTGGTCATGAAACCGGCGGCGGCAGCGACCATTGACAGCCGCGCCAGATCGCCCTGGCCCATGCCGAAGATGACTACCAGCACGCACGATACCAGCATCGCGGCGATGGTCAGGCTGCGTACCGGCAGGCGCAGCGTCAGCAGGCCGAGCACCAGCGATCCGCTGGCCCCGCCGATGCTCGCCCAGACGAGCACGCCCGCGGCCTCTGCAGGAGGATAGCCGAGATCGGCAACGATCTTGGGGATCCATTTCATCACGAAATAGAAGGTCATGATATGGCCGAGATAAGCCAGCGTCATCGCCGCGGTGACCTTGATCCATTCGGGCGCGAACAGCCGCGACAATGGGACCCTGCCCGTCTGCGCGCCGCCTGCTGGCAAGCTGTCGACGGTCCGGTGCCCCATCGTCTGCAATGTGCGGTTGATCCGCTCCAGCGCGCCCTGGGGCTGACGGCTGGCGAGATAGGCGATCGATTCGGGAACGCGCCACCAGGTGACGAGGATCATCAGCGCGGACCAGGCCGCGCCGAACAGAAAGACCGATTGCCAATCGAAATGCTGGAGCAACTGGGTTGCCGCCAGCCCGCCCAGCACCGTGCCGACGGGATAGCCGCCCGCCATGATGACCACCGCGAGCGGCCTGTAGCGCGCATTCGCCGCCTCGGCCGCCGCCGCGTTGATCGCCGCGAGCATGCCGCCGATGCCCAGCCCGGTGAGAACGCGCCAGGCCGAAAGCGCGATCACGCCGCCCGCACTGGCCGCGCCGAGCATGCCGACGGTCATCAGCGCCAGGCACAGCAAGATGGTGTTGCGCCGCCCGGCGGTATCGGCGAGCCGCCCCAGCGTCAGCGATCCCAGCGCCATGCCCACCAGCTCCATCGACAGCACCAGCCCCAGCACGCCGCGATCGATGCCCCAGGCGGCAGAAATGCCCGGCGAGGCAAAGCTGATCGACATGACGTCGAATCCGTCGAGCGCGTTGAGCGCCACCATCGTCGCGACGATCGACCACTGATAGCCCGACATCGGCCCGGTATCGATGATCGCCGCCGGATCGCCCGATGTCATGCCCTGCTGCGATGCAGCCATGTTCCTCTCCCTTGCGTCATCGCCTGCCCCCGGTTGTGAAGACCGGTGGACCGCTCAGTGCGTGTAGATCAATGCATCGAGCGCGACGAGACCTTGGCCATCCGGGTAGACGATCACCGGATTGAGATCGACCTCGGCGATGGCAGGCGTGCCGACCATCACGTCGATCATCCGCATCGCCAGCCGGGCGACCGCCGCGACGTCGAGCGCGGGCGAGCCGCGATAGCCGTGCAGCAGCGCGGCACTTTTCAGCCGGCCCAGTTCGGCGATGATCGCTGCCTCGGTCATGTCGGGCGTGATCAGCCGCGCATCGTGCTGCAATTCCGCGGTCACGCCGCCAAAGCCGACCAGCACCACCGGCCCCCATTGCGCATCGCGCTTCGCGCCGACGATCAGCTCAAGCCCGCGCTGGCCCATCGCCTCGACCAGCACGCCATCGAGCGCCAGGCTGGCATCGTAGGCTGCGACATTCGCATGGAGCCGGTCCCAGGCGGACAGCAGCGCAGCCTCGTCGGCCAGGTTGAGGATCACGCCACCCGCGTCGCTCTTGTGCCCCAGCGCCGCCGCCTGTGCCTTGATGACCACCGGATAGCCGATGCGCGCGGCGACCTGTGTCGCCTCTTCGGGCGTTGCGGCAAAGCCGCCCTGCGGGAACGAAATGCCGGCAGGGTCGAGCAGCGCCTTGGCCTGATATTCGGGGATGACCCCGCGCCAGGTCGGCAGGTCGAGCGCCAGCGGCTCCGGCGCGCGCTCGGTCAGGTCGCGCTGGCCCAGCGCGACCAATCGCGCGATCGCGCGAAAGGCGCGTTCGGTGCTGGGGAAGACCGGCACGCCGGCCGCACGCAGCCGGTCGAGAATGTCTGGCGGCAGCAATGTGCCTTCGTCGAGACTGGCATAGATCACCGGCTTGGCACGATCACCGCCTTCGACCGCGCTCAGCAGCGGGGGCAGCTTGATGCCGATGGTCGTCGCATCGGTCTGGATGATGCCGGTGACGATGCAGCCGAACCGATCATCGCGCTGCAACGCGGTGACCAGCCGCGCATAGATGGCCGGTTCGACCAGCCCCTGAGCGGTGATGTCGAGCGGATTGCTGACCGCGACGAAATCGGGCATCGCCGCACGCACCGTCGGCGCGTTCGCATCGGTCAGCACCGGCAGGTCGAGCCCCAGTTCTTCGCACAGGTCGAGCGTCAGCGCCTTGAACGCGCCCGACTCTCCTACGACCGCCAGGCCGCCGCTCGGCAGCGCGGGGCAGCGCGAGGCGATCTCGGCAATGTCGCCCAACTCTTCCAGCGTTTCCGCAAAGACCACGCCCGCGCGCTCGACCATCGCGCGCATCAGCACATAATCGCCCGCCATCGCGCCGGTATGCGTCGCCGCGCTCTCGCGTGCCGCGCTCGACTTGCCGGGATGCAGCAGCACGATCGGCTTGCCCGCCGTGCGCGCCGCCCGCGCCGCCGCCAGAAAGCGCTGCGGCTGGCGGAACTGCTCGACGATCATCGCGATGACCTGCGTCGCCGGATCGGCGATCAGATGCTCGACATAATCCTCGACGCCCGAGCCTGCCTCGTTGCCGGTCGAGACCGACAAGGTGACGTTCATGGCACGCGACAGGAAGGTCGTCGCCAGCACCGCCGCCATCGCGCCCGATTGCGACACGATGCCGATGCCGCCCCCCGGGCCAGGGGACGGCACCAGCGTCTCGACAAAGGTCAACGGAATGCGATCGGCATAGTTGACCAGCCCCAGGCAATTGGGCCCTTCGATGACCATGCCCGCCTCGTCCGCGATCCGCGCCAGCTCGCGCTGATCGGCCAGACCCTGCTCACCGCCTTCGGCAAAGCCCGCGGAAAAGATGATCGCAGCCCCACACCGCCGCGCCGCCAGCGCACGCACCGCATCGAGCACGCCCGCACGCGGGATGGCAAGCACCGCGACATCGACATCCAGCGGCAGGTCGTCGATCGAAGCCAGGCAAGGCCTACCCGCGATCTCGCTGCGTTTCGGATTGATCAGATGGACCGGCCCCGCAAAGCCGTTGCGGTCGAGATTGGACACGACCGACGCGCCGAGCGCGCCAGGCTTGTCCGATGCGCCGACCACCACCACCGATCGGGGCGACAGCAGGCGGCGAAGGTCACGCTGCGACGATGCGGCCACAGGCGGGGTTTCCAGATCGATCATCGGCTCGGCGCTCCGGGTTTCAGGCGGGCTGCTTTTTCACGTCATAGGCGCCAAGACCCGGCTTGTAGGTCTTGTCGTCGATGAACTGCTTGATGCCTTCCTTGCGACCGTGATTGTCGAAGCTGTTCGCGGCCTCCTGCGCGCGGATCAGGAAATCCTCGGCATTGTCATAGGTCATCTCGCGCACGCGGCGGATGGCGTCCTTGGTCGCCTTGAGCGCGACCGGGTTCTTCTCCAGCAGCACCTTCGCCACCTGCTCGACCCGCGCCTGCAGTTGGGCGAGCGGCAGCGATTCGTTGACCAGACCCCATTCGGCCGCGGTCTTGCCGTCGACATTCTCGCCCATCATCGCGTGATACATTGCCTTGCGGAACGGCATCAGCTCGGTTGCGACCTTCGAGGCCCCACCGCCCGGCAGAATCCCCCAGTTGATCTCGGACAGGCCGAACGTCGCCTCATCGGCGGCAAAGGCCAGATCGCAGCCGAACAACGGGCCATAGCCGCCGCCGAAGCACCAGCCGTTAACCATCGCGATCGTCGGCTTCTGGTACCAGCGCAGCCGGCGCCACCAGCCATAGGCTTCGCGCTGCGCCTGCCGCGTCGCGCCCAGCCCCTGCGCCTCGGTCTCGCGGAAATATTCCTTGAGATCCATACCCGCCGACCAGCTGGTGCCTTCCCCGGTGAGTACGACGACACCAACATCCTCGCGAAATTCCAGCTCGTCGAGCACCCGGCCCATCTGGCGGTTGAGCCTGGGGCTCATGCAGTTGCGCTTTTCGGGGCGATTGAATTTCACCCATGCGATGCGGTCGGTCACCGTATAGGCGACGGTGTCTTCTTCGGTACGTTCGGTCATCGGTTCGCAGCCTTTCCTGGAAATGTCGTCCTGAAATTCGTGGTTATCGCTCAGATGGGGTAATGGCCGGGTTCGGTCTCGACCGTGATCCAGCGAAGCTCGGTAAAGGCATCGATCCCCGCCTTGCCGCCAAAGCGACCATAGCCCGAGGCCTTGACCCCGCCGAAGGGCATCTGCGCCTCGTCATGCACGGTCGGGCCGTTGACATGGCAGATGCCCGACTTGATCACCCTTGCGACCTTGAGCCCGCGGGCGATGTCGCGGGTGAACACCGATGCGGACAGGCCGTATTCGGTATCGTTGGCGAGCGCGATCGCATCGGCCTCGTCGCGTGCGCGGATGACCGCGACCACCGGGCCGAAACTCTCTTCACGAAACAGGCGCATGTCAGGCGTGACCCGATCGACGACATGCGCGGGCATCAGCACGCCCTCGGATGCCCCGCCGCTGACCAGGACGCCGCCGGCGTTCAGCGCATCGTGCACCAGCGTGCCGACATGATCCACGGTCTTGCGATCGATCACCGCGCCGAGCGCCGCCTTGCCTTCGCGCGGATCGCCCACGCCGAGCGTCGCGACCTTTGCGGCGAATTTCTCGACAAAGGCGTCGGCAACCGCATCGACCACGATGATCCGCTCGGTCGACATGCAGATCTGCCCCTGGTTCATGAACGCGCCGAATGCCGCCGCCTTCACTGCCTCGTCGAGATCGGCATCCTCGAGCACGAGCAGCGGCGCCTTGCCGCCCAGTTCGAGCAGACAGGGCTTGAGATGCTCGGCCGCGCGCCTCGCGATGATGCGCCCGACTGCGGTCGATCCGGTGAAGTTGATGCGCCGCACCGCCGGATGGTCGATCATCGCACCGACCACCTCGCCCGCATCCTGCGGCGCATTGGTGACCAGATTGACGACTCCATCACCCAGCCCCGCCTCGACGAAGCAGCGCGCGATCAGCGCGTGCGTTTCCGGGCACTGCTCGGAAGCCTTGAGCACGACCGTATTGCCGCAGGCGAGCGGCATCGCGATTGCGCGCACACCCAAGATGATCGGCGCGTTCCACGGTGCGATGCCCAGCACCACGCCCGCCGGCTCGCGCACCGCCATCGCGATGCAACCCGGCTTGTCGGACGGGATCACCTCGCCGCCGATCTGCGTCGTCATCGCCGCCGCCTCGCGCACCATATTGACCGCGAGCATATGGTTGAACCCGGCCCAGGCGGCCGTCGCGCCGGTCTCGGCCTGCATAGCGGCAATGAAATCGGCCTGGCGCGCCACCATTGCATCGGCCGCACGGGTCAGCGCCGCGCGACGAGCACCCGGCCCGAGCGCCGCCCAAGCGGGCAGCGCTGCTGCCGCCGCATCGGCCGCCGCAGCCGCATCGGCCACTGTTGCCGCTGCTGCACGCGTGGCCACATCGCCCGTCAACGGGTTGATCCGGTCGAACCGGTCAGCGGCCTCGATTGCCTTTCCACCGATCAGCAAATCCGTCTTGAACATCGGAACCATCCTCTCGTTGATTGATATGCCACATATCAATGTTGGCCAAGCGATGCAATCGGGGTAAAGCCGCTTATGGCCAGAAACGATCCGCCCGCCGCGCTGCATGATCCCCTCGATGCCCTGCTGGGCTACCAGCTGCGCCGCGCGTCGAGCGTGATGATGGCGGACCTGGCCGCAGCGCTGCGCGAGACGGGGCTGCGCCCGGTCGAAGCGTCGATCCTGCTGGTGATCGAATCGTCCCCCGGCTGCACACAGAGCGATGTGGGACGTCTGCTGGCGATCAAGCGCGCCAACATGGTGCCGCTGATCGCAGGGCTGTTCAAACGCGATCTGATCTATCGCGCGCCGGTCGATGGCCGCTCGCAGGCGTTGTTTCTCTCCCCTGCTGGTGAGACCATGGCCCGGGAAGCGCGCAAGGCGATCGACACCCACGAGCAGCGGTTCCAGGTGCTGTTCGAGGACAGCCAGGTTGCAGCTCTGCTCGACGGGCTGCGGCTGATCCGCAAGCACGGCTAGGCGCAGCAGGCCATGCGGCACGCCATCCACCCGTCGTCGCGATAGGGGCGAAAGCGCATGATGGAGAGCCTCAATCTGCGCCATCTGCGATCGGTGGCGGCGATCACACGGCTCGGCAGCCTGTCTGCCGCCGCGAGCCAGGTGAACATCTCGCAGCCTGCGGTCACCCAGGGCCTGTCGAAACTGGAAGCGCAGCTCGGCATCGCGCTGTTCCACCGGCTGCCCGAGGGCATGCAGCCGACCGAAGCTGCGGAGCTGCTGGCCCCGCGCATCGAGCGTGCGCTCGACCATATCGGCAGCCCGCTGGTGACGATGGCGCAGATGCGCGCGCTGCTGACCCTGGCCGAGGGTGGCAGCTATGCCCGCGCCAGCGCCATCACCGGCCTGTCGCAGCCCGCGCTGCACCGCGCGCTGGCCGATCTTGCCATCGTGCTCAAGCGATCGATGGTGGAACGGCGCGGCAAGGGCATCGCATTCACCGAAAGCGGTCGCCGGACGGTGCGCGCCTTCCGCCTCGCCCGCGCCGAGTTGCGTGCGGGTCTGGCCGAGGTCGAGACGCTGAAGGGACGCGAAATCGGCCGGATTGCGGTCGGTGCGATGCCGCTTTCTCGCGCGCGGATTCTGCCCGAAGCGGTGGCGGCCTTTCATGCCCGGCATCCCGAAGCACGCATCCTGGTGACCGAAGGCGCGTTCGCCGATCTGATCGAGCCGCTGCGCGACGGCGATCTGGATGTCATCGTCGGCGCCTTGCGCGATCCTCCCCCAGGAGACGATCTCGAGCAGCAACCTCTGTTTCTTGACCGACCGGCGATCATCGGACGCAGCGATCATCCGCTGGCCGGCGGCCATGCCAGCCTGGCGCAGTTTGCCGGATATCCTTGGATCGCCTCGCCCCAGGGCACCCCGCTGCATGCCCGCTGGCGCGCGATGTTCGAGAATGCAGGGCTGGAGCTGCCCAGAGTTCCGATCGAATGCGGATCGGTGATCGCCATCCGCCATATCCTGGCCAGCAGCGACTTTCTCGCCATGCTTTCCCCCGACCAGGTCGGGCTGGAGCTTTCCACCGGATTGCTCGCGATCATTGGTGAAGTCCCCGCCGAATTGAGCCGAACGATCGGCATTACCACCCGCAGCGGCTGGCGCCCGACCAGGGTGCAAGCCGCCTTTCTCGCGGAGCTGCGGCTGGTATCGCGCTGACGCGTCACCCAGCCGCACCGCATAAGAAAAATCTAAATCTGGCCGTAGCTTGGTTTGTCCGGAAATCCGTCCGGCATCAGAATTCGAAGCTCGCCTGGAGGAACCATTGCCGCGGACGGGCAAAGATCCGCTCGGCATAGCCCAGCGTCGCCAGCGATGCGTTGCCCTGGATCAGGTAACGCTCGTCGAACAGGTTGGTAAGGCCGCCCTGCAGCTTCCACCCATCCTCGTGCGACAGCGTGAGCGACGCATTGCCGACAAAATAGCCGTCCTGCTCGATCTCCGGCACGCTGCCGGTGATGAACACCAGCGACGAAGTGTATGACCCGTCGAAGCGCGGCGTCAGCTTCATCGCATCGGTCAGCTGGAAATCATAAGCGATCCCGAAACTGCCCTGGAACGAGGGCGTCAGCGGCAGGTCGTCGCCGGGAAGCACGGTCGCGGTCGCACCCGGGATGGCGGTGATCGACAGGATGTCGTCGTCGAGCAGGCTCACCGACGCATCGAACACGAAGCCGCCGGCGCGATACGAGGCTTCGGCCTCGAACCCGCGAATGCGCGCCTTGCCGGCGTTGAACAGCAGCGGCACGGGTCCGGCGCGGAAGATCAGCTGGATATCCTGGTAATCCGCCTGGAAGGCCGCGAGGTTCAGGCGAAGCGCACCGAAATCCATCTTCGCGCCGAGCTCGTAGCTGTCGACCGTTTCCTCATCGAACGGGATCGGCACATTGCCCGCCGGTGCGGCGTTGTACCGGGTGTTGAAGCCGCCCGATTTGAAGCTGCGCGCATAGGAGATATAGGTGCTCAGCCAGTCGGAAACCTGGTAGCGCACGCTCGCCGACCCGGTCAGCGCCGAGAAGGTCTCGCGGTTCGGGTTCGGGAAGATGAACAGCGGACCGCCCTGCGGGATGGCCAGGGTCGGCAGCGGATTGGGATCGGGACGGGTCGAGGGGAACAGGTTGAGCACCGTGCCCTGATAGGTCTTGCGGTCCTCGGTATAGCGCAGCCCGCCGGTGAGCTCGAGGCCGCTTGCAACCTCCCAGCTCAACTCGCCGAACACCGCGAAGGACTTGGTCTCGAGATCGGACAGCTGAAGGTCGCGGCTTCCCGGTCCGCCGGCGAGGATCGACGCGATCACCGGCGGTGAAGGCGGGAACGAAATCGGCACCGAGGCGCGCTCGTTGGTGTCCTCGTCGAAATAATAGGCGCCGAGAATGCCGTTGACCGGGCCGGCATCGAGCTGGAGCTGGACCTCCTGGCTGAACTGCTTCGACTGCGCCCCGACATCGGTGGTCAGGATCACGAACGGCGTGTTGTCGGCGTCGCGAATGCCGCGCGAGTCGGTGTCACGATAGGCCGTGATGCTCTTGACCGTCAGCGCCTCGGACAGCTCCAGGCTCGCGGTGGCAGAAAGACCCCAGACCTTGGACGTGCTTTGCACCGGCGCGGTGCCGCCATTGGTGAAGGGACCACGGTTGTAGAAATCATTCGCGCAGCGCGGGTCGTTGATCAGCGGCACATTGGGCGCGCCGAAGCGCGGGTTTCCGGGCGTCAGCGGCGCAAACGGGATCGTCGCGCCGGGACAACCGGCACCGACACTGGCAATGGCCGGAACGGGGGCCTGCTCGTTGATCCCGGCGAACACGAAGGGCGCACCATTCTCGTTGCGCTCGGTATAGTCGCCGCGCAGCAGCAGGGTGAAGCTCGGCGATGCCTCCCATTTGAGCGACGCGTTGAGCGTGTAGACATTGTCATTGCCCAGCCGCAGCCCATCGAATTCACGCCGGACATAGCCGTCGCGGCTGCGGAAACCGCCGGAAACGCGCGCAGCAAGGTTGCTGGCGATCGGCAGGTTGAGCGCGGTCGAGCCTTCAATGAGATTGTCTTCGCCGGTACGAAGGCGGCTGCGCCCCGAAAAACCGTCGAAATCGGGCTCGCGCGTGTTGACCAGGATCGCGCCGCCGATGGTGTTGCGGCCGAACAATGTGCCCTGCGGACCGCGCAACACCTGCACGCTTGCGATATCGCCAAGCTCGATCGTGCCGCCGACCGAGCGGCCGACATAGACATCGTCGATATAGACGCCGACGCCCGGATCGACCGCAGCCGTCGGATCGAGCTGGCCAATGCCGCGGATGAACACCACGGCTGCCGCGCTGTTGCCCGAAAGCTGACCGGCCGGCTTGAACTGCAGGCTAGGCGTGAACCGCTCCAGATCCTGGGTCTGGGTGATCTGGCGATCCTCGAGCGCCTCGCCGCTGAACACGGTGACCGCGACCGGCGTTTCCTGCAGCGATTCCTCGCGGCGGCGGGCGCTGACGATGATTTCCTGCGGTTGCGAACTGTCCGCCCCTGTCTGGCTATCCGGGCTGGTGGCTTGGGCCCATGCCGCTTGCGGCGGAGCGGAAAGCGCGAGCAGCCCCAATGCAGTGCTGGTCGCGGAGCGGATGCGGATCTTGCGAATCAGGCTCATGGCATTCTCCCCATGGTGCATTTCTCGTCCGGAAATGCTATGTGAGAGAACATTGCAGATAGACCCTGGCGGCTCTAATCAGATTTGCTGCTTGCTCATAAGAAAAATCTAAGTCTGTTTGACGGCATCTAATGCTTAGCGGCTTGGGTTCTCGCAGGAGCGGCTGCCACCCTCGCGGTGCCAGACGAAGCCTTGCACGAATGCGCAGGGCGACAACGGGCCGCCCCGACTTGGCGTCTCTCAGGCTGGACTCAGCCCTGCTCGGGCTTGCGCGCCGCCTTGTCGAGGTCATAGGCCCCAAGCCCCGGCTTGTAGCTCTTCTCGTCGATGAACTGGCGGATGCCTTCCTTGCGCCCGTCGGTCTTGTCGTGAAAATTGGCCGCTTCCTGCATGCGGACCAGATAGTCCTCGGCCTCGTCATAGGTCATCACGCCGACCCGGCGCACCGCATCCTTGGCGAACTTCAGCGCGACCGGGTTCTTCTTGAGCAGCAGCTGTGCCACCTCGGTGGTGCGCGCCTCGAGCCGGTCGAGCGGCACGCTTTCGTTGACCAGCCGCATCGCGCTCGCCTGCTTGCCGTCGATCAGCTCGCCGGTCAGCGTCAGCCACATCGCGTCGCGCATCGGCAGCAGATCGACCACCACCTTGGTCACCCCGCCGCCCGGTAAGATGCCCCAGTTGATCTCCGACAGGCCGAATTGCGCCTCGTCCGCGCAGATCGCCAGATCGCAGGCAAACAGCGGGCCGAAACCGCCGCCGAAGCACCAGCCGTTGACCATCGCGATGGTCGGCTTCTGGAACCAACGCAGCCGGCGGAACCAGCCATAGCTCTCGCGCTGCGACTTTCGCACGCCGCGCAGCCCTTGAGCCTCGGTCTCGCGGAAATATTCCTTGAGGTCCATGCCCGCAGACCAGCTGTTGCCCTCCCCGCCCAGCACCAGCACGCCGACATCGTCGCGATATTCGAGATCGTCGAGCACCTCCATCATCTGCCGGTTGAGCGCGGGGTTCATCGCGTTGCGCTTTTCGGGCCGGGCAAATTTCACCCAGGCGATGCGATCCTCGACACGGACCGAAACGACCTGATCTTCGGACATGTTATCTCCCCTCTCAGTTTCTGGCGCTCGACATCGGAGTAAATTGTATGCCATGCGTACAATCTGCGCAATCGAAAACGCGATTTGGCATGTCGCAAAAGGTCAGACTTCCGCAGTGCGTCTGCGCGCCCTGGGGCGTGGACTTGGCCTCGCGATCCGTTCGAGCATCGCGCCCAGCAGCGCGACCTCTTCGCCGGTCAGTGTCTTGACCAGCGCTCTGTCCGCCGCGTTGATCGCGGCCAGCATCGCAGCCATCCGCTCTTCCCCGCTGGCGGTCAGATGCAGGGCATTGGTGCGCGCATCGCGCCCGGCGCGGCGCTCGATCAGGCCGCGCTGCTCGAGAATGTTCACCTGCCGCATCGCGCTCGACCGGTTGATGCCCAGCGCGTGGCCGAGCGCGGTCTGATCGCAACCGGGATTGTCACGGATCAGCAGCAGAGCCGTCATCTTGGCCGGAGACAGGCCGAAGGGCTCAAGCGCCCGGCGCGCATCCTGTTCGGCGATCAGGCTCGCCCGCTGCAGCTGGTACCCGACCAATTGCCGCAGATCCTGGCCCTGCTTCAAAGGCATCGGCAAATCTCCCCGGGCCCTGTGCCCCGAGGCATATTAGCCAGGTTTGTCGAGCATGAAATAGAGCGCAGCGACCAGCGGAACGGTGGCGACCAACCCCCAGAACAGCCAGCGCCGTGCCAGCGTGCGATAGGCTTCGGGCACCTCGCCGCCATTCTGAAAGGCGCGCGCCATCCGCGCCTGCCTGATCTGGATCGGGATCAGCAGCCCCAGCCAGATCACGCCAGCAGCAACAAAGCTGATCTGGCTCCACAGCAGCCAGGCGGGCCCCGGGAAATCATAGCGCGCCTCGTACATCGCGCCATAGCCGCCGACGATCGTCAGGACGATGCCTGGCACCGTCAGCCCGAAATCGGTGCCGGTGACCATGCGCTGGCCGAAGCCGATGATTCCGGCGCTACGGGTGCGGTCGGCAAACACCTTCCACACGGCGGTCACCGTGATGTTGCCCAGCAGCAGGATGACCCCCAGCACGTGCGCGAACTTGTAAATCGAAAAAGCCGTCATCGCCCCGCCCTGGATCGCTGGCGCACCAGCCTTGCGCGCGATGCTAACCGGTTGCGTGCCCGATGTCTGCGATAATCTGTCTAATTTTTCTGACACTTTCAGTCGCGACAGGGTCATAGGCTTGCAAGAGCATGTTGCCCTTACCGCATCAATCTGGTCTATGATATCGGCCAAGGGGGATTGCCGAATGCCCGATCGCGAACCGCTGATTGACCGCAAATTTGCGAGCAGGGTCGACTGGAACCTGTTGCGCACCTTTGTCGATATCGTGCGCGCAGGCGGGATCGGAGCGGCAGCGCGCAAGCTCAACCGCCAGCAGCCCAGCATCAGCGCGGCATTGAAGCGGTTGGAGGATCATGTCGGCACCGTGCTGCTGATCCGCACCGCGACCGGGGTGGAGATGACGCCCGCGGGCAAGGCGATGATGGCGCTGTGCGAGGACATGCTCGAATCCGCGCGGATGATGCCGCACCAGATCGCGCAGGCGACCAAGCGGGTCGAGGGTTTTGTCCGCATTCAGATCGTCTCGGGCCTGATCTCGCCCGAATTCGACGAGGCAATCGCCAGCTTCCATCGCCGCAACCCCGATATCCATATCGAGATCCGCGTCTCGCCCTGGCGGCAGGTGCTCGACGCGCTCGAACAGGGCGAGGTCGAGATCGGGGTCAGCTATGACAGCGCGGTGCGCGGGGGCCTGATGTACGAGCCGCTGCTGGTCGAGCGGCAGCAACTCTATTGTGCGCGATCGAGCCCGCATTACGGCCATCGCTACAGCCGCCTCACCGATTTGAGGGCTGAACATTTCGTGCTGACCGGCGATGACGAGATCGAGCTCATCACCAATCTGCGCCGCCGCAATGGCCTCGGCACCAAGGTCAGCGGCCTGGCCGAGGATATCAACGAGGCGCAGCGGCTGGTGCGGCTGGGCGTCGGCATCGGCTTCCTGCCCGTTCCCGCAGCAGAGGAGGATGTTGCCAAGGGTCGGCTCTGGCCAATGCTCTATGCCGATATCGAGCCCGCCTATGACATCTATCTGCTCGCGCGCACCGATCCTGCGCGCGATACCGCGACGCAGCTTTTCTGGGACGAGGTCTTCCGCAGGGTCCGCGCCATGCGCGAGGCATAGATGCAGCCTATGACTTTCATCGCATTTTTGCCCCTGCCTTCATGATGCGGTGCAGCGCAGACTTCCGGACGGTTTCGGAGTTGCGTAATGACGATTTCCCTGAAGGACAGACTGTTCAACCTTGTCCCGCCTGCCATGGTGGCGCTGGTCGTGCTGTTCTGGGCCTATGCGCCCAAGGCGGTGACGAGTATTCCGTGGATGCTGATCGTCACCTCGTCGCTGATCACGCTCACCGTGCTGCTGCTCGAATTCGTGCACGAGCGCCATGCGGGCTGGCGGATGAACTGGCAGGAATTCCGCACCGACCTTTTCTATGTCGTGCTCAGCTCGACCGTCATCGCCTGGCTGAGCAAGACGCTGGCCGAGGACCCGCTGCTCGCGCTCAAGGACTGGCTGGGCATCAGCACCACCTGGATGGCCGAGGTGCCGTGGCTGGTGCAGGTGATCATGGTTGTGGTGATCCTCGAATTTGGCCAGTATTGGATGCACCGGCTGATGCACAATGTGACGCCCTTCTGGCTGACGCATGCGCCGCATCATCACATCACCCAGCTCAATGCCGCCAAGGGCTATGTCGGCAACCCGATCGAGCTGTTCCTGATCAGCCTCAGCGTCCTCGCCTTTTTCGACTTCGACCTGACCGCATTGTTCGCCGGGCTCAACGTGCTCAATGTCGTTTCCACCTTCGCGCATGCCAATGTGAAGGCCGATCCGCCGATCTGGTATTCGTTCGTCTTCACGACCATCCGTCACCACAGCCTGCACCATTCGACCGATTATGAGGCGACGCGCTGCAATTACGGCAATTCGCTGATCCTGCTCGACCGCATATTCGGCACCTACAAGGAGGGCGAAGGCGTGCTGGTCGGTCAGGACGATCGCAAACGACTGTCGATCTGGGAGCAGACGATCTTTCCCTTCGTGCCGCTGATCGACCGCTGGAAGGCTCGGCGCAGCGATAATGGCGGGAGCAGCGCCCCGGCATGATCGACCTGCGCGCCCGGCGGATCGACGCGGCGCGCGACGCGCTGGGCCAGGGCGACCTGCAGGCGACGCACAAGCTCGCGGCCTCGCTCATCCACGACGATCCGCGCGATGCCGAGGGGCATTTCCTGCTCGGCGTCACGCTCGCCGACGCGGGACAGATTGCGCAGGGCATCGCGAGCCTCGAGCGCGCGGTCGCGCTCGACCCGCAGGGCGAATATCGCGCGCAGCTCGCCAAGCTCTATGCGATGGTGCGGCGCGAGGGCGATGCGGCATTCGTGCTCGAGCAAGCCGAAAGCGCCTTGCCCAGCGACGCGTTGAGCCGCGACACCATGGGCTGCGTCTATGCGCGCCTGGGCAATCATTCCGCCGCGCTCGGCCATTTCCGCGAGGCGGTGCGGCTGCAGCCATATGCCAGCGAATATCGCTACAATCTTGCTGTGACGCTCAACTTTCTCGGCCGGGTCGACGAGGCCGAAGCGGCGCTCGAAGCGCTGATCGGGATGGCGGGCGATCATGCCCGCGCGCACCATCTGCTCGCCAGCCTGCGCAAGCAGAGTGCCGAGAAGAACCATGTCGCCCGGCTCGGCCAGACCTATGCGCGGGCACGCGAGGGCCGCGACCGGCTGCTGCTCGGCTATGCGCTGGCCAAGGAGCTCGAGGATATCGGCGAGCCCGAACGCGCGCTCGACATATTGTGCGAGGCCAATGGCGAGCATCGCCGCGCGCTCGACTATGATTTCGCGCGCGATGCGGCCAATTTCGATGCGATCGAAGCGAGCTGGGCCGATCTGAAGGCCGCGCCCCCCGCTCGGGCCGAAGCGGACCCGCCGATCTTCATCATCGGCATGCCGCGCACCGGCACGACTTTGGTCGACCGCATCCTGTCTTCGCACCCTGAGGTCGAGAGCGCGGGCGAGTTGCAGGCGATGCCGCTGGCGGTGAAGCGCGCTGCGGGCACGCGCAGCCGCAACGTGCTCGATCCCGAGACGATCGCGCTCGCGGCCCGCGCGAACATGGCCGCGATCGGCCGCGACTATCTCGAGCGCGCGCAGCATCACCGCCGCGATGCGGACAGGCGCTTCATCGACAAGTTTCCCGGCAATTTCCAATATGTCGGCTTCATCGCCCGCGCGCTGCCGAATGCACGGATCATCTGCCTGCGCCGCCATCCGATGGACACGGTGCTGAGCAACTTCCGCAACCTGTTCGCGGTCAGCTCGCGCTATTATGATTACAGCTACGACCTGCTCGACATTGCCGCCTATTACGCACGGTTCGACCGGCTGATGCGCTTTTGGACCGAGCAGCTTCCAACCCGCGTGCTGGAAGTGCAATATGAGGACCTGATCGCCGATCAGGAGGGGCAGACCCGTCGGCTGCTCGATCATGCCGGGCTCGACTGGTCGGACGATTGCCTATCCTTCCACACCAATGCCGCGCCGGTTTCCACGCCGAGCGCCGCGCAGGTTCGCCGCCCCATCTACTCCGACTCCGTCGCGCGCTGGAAGCGCCATGCCGATGTGCTGGCGCCGGTATCGCGCTTCTTCGAACAGCACGGCATTTCCGCCACATGACCGGGAGATCTCTGCCCATGTCCCGCCTGCTCGTATCTGCCACCCTGGCGTTGGCCGCGCTCGGCATCATCTCCCCGGCCCAGGCTCAGGCCGGACATGCACCAAAGCTGCGCGTGGTCGAATGCGGCGCGGAAAGCTGCCTCAGAATCACCGGCCATCGCGATGACAGCGCCGCGCCGGTCCTCATCAACGGGCATGAGATCGCGGTCACTGGCCGGCATCGCTGGACGGCGCGGGTCCCGGTCGCGAAGGTGCGGAACTGGTCCGCACCCTATGCCCGCAGCATCCAGCTTTCCGTGGCAAATGAAGAGCATAGCGCCCAGTTGCCGATAGGCCTGCTCGGCACGCGCGGCGATCTCGCCATGCTGGTCGTGTCGGTCAAGTAATAACGGGGTCCAACGAAAGTAATAAAAGTACAAAACCGGGTTATATATTGAAAGTTTTCTCCCGCGTGGCTATATCAGCCGCCAGCGGCCGCAGAGCTGCATTTGTCTGACGCAGGAGAAAAACCCATGATAACCCGGCTCGTGGCGCTCGCCACCGTCGCGTTTGCCCTGACGGCCACCGGTGCCGCCGCGAACGAAACCGCCACCAATCCCTTCGCCAAGGACAAGGCGATCCTCAACCTCGCAGATCTCGACCTGTCGACCGCCGACGGCCAGCAACGCCTCGCCATCCGCGTCGATCAGGCTGCGCGCGCCGTGTGCGGCGATCGCCTGTCGAACGTGCATCTGGCCGCCGAAGCCAAGACGCAGGAATGCCGCACGTCGGTTGCTGCCGATGTCCGCGCGCAGATCGAACAGCGTCTGGCCCGGGCCAGCACCGCATCGGGCGCAAAGCTCGCCTCGCTGCGCTGATCTTTCTGTCGTGATCCGCGACCGGAACCCCCGGTCGCGGGCATGTCAATTTGTTGGAACCAGGATCGGCTCGGGCCACCAGGTCAGCGTGTGCACGTCATGCGCCGAGGTCCACAGGCCGCCGCTGGCATAGCGCAGCGCACCGCTGCCTTCTGCCTTGCCCAGCCGCGCGACCACGGTCAGCGCCTTGGGATCGATCGCGACGAACGTCTGGTCCTCGGTGGTGCGCAGCCAGACCATCCCCGCGCCGGTATCGATATCGCCCCATTTCAGCTCCTTGCCGACCTTGACCCTGCCAGTCACCTCGCCGGTAGCAGGATCGAGGCGCGCGACGGTGCCGTCGCCCTGTTCCTGCACCCAGACGGCGCCCTCGCCCGCGGCCGAAAAGGCTGGTGAATCGCCCATAGCCGTGGTCTTGGTCACCGCATTGGTGGCAGGGTCGATCCGCTGCACGGTCTTGCCCTCGCTGCTGATCGCCCAGAGGGCATCGAAGCCGAAGACCAGATAATGCGTGCCCGGTGTCACTGCGATGGTGGCGGTGATCGCGTTCGTGGCAGGATCGATGCGCGAGACCACGCCCTTGTTGTCGCTCGCCACCCAGATCGATCCCGCGCCCGCAACCACGTTCAGTTCGCCCTTGGGGTTGGCGATGCCCGTGGCGATGGTGGCCAGCTTTTCGGCCTTGGCGGTGTCGATGCGGACGACCGCGTTCTCCTTGCAATCGGCGACCCACAGACTGCCGTCATGGATCGCCATCGCGCCGCAGGGCCGCCCCATCGCCACCGCAGCCAGCTTGCCCGAACGCGACCAGCGCTCGACCCGCCCATCATTGGTGGCCCAGACGCTGTCACCGTCGACCGCCAGAAAATCGGCAAAGCCTGGCACGTCGATCACCTGTTCGGCCGAGGCGGGGGTGACGATCAGTACAGATAATCCGGTGGCCATCGCGGCGGCAGCCTTGCGGAACTTGGTCATCATCAGCCCTTCCCTTCTGAAAATCTGCTCAAGCCATTTGCGCGATAAAGGCGCGCCAGCCCCCGAGATGCGTGATGTCCTCGGCGCCATCGAGCGCGCGCGGTTCGGCGACGAAGCCCTTGACGCTCGAGCCATCGGCCAGCGTCACGGTTCCGATCGCGAGCGGCGGCGGCACCTCGACGGTGAAGCTGCCGAACTCGGCGACGCCCAGCTCGTACACCTCGACCGCAATCGAGGCCCCCTCGCCCGTGTGCACCAGCGCCGGCTTGGGCGGGACGCTGTTGGCAATCGCGTAGAGCCGATATTCGGGCGCAGTCTCGAACGCGCCGACGAATTTCGCGTCGCGCGATGTGAGCTGCCAGTGCAGCGGCATGTCCTTCAGATGCGCGCCGACAACGGCGAGTTTCACGGTCTGCATTTTGCCCTCCAGATCGAGCGGGGGTGGAGATGGAAGCGAAGCCTTGGCGAGATAGGCGTCGGCGATGTCGAGCAGCGCGCGGTCGCTATGCGCCGGGCCGATCAGCGTGATGCCGAAGCCGGTACCGTTGTGCCGTGCACCTGCCGGCACGGCGAGCGCGGCCATGTCGAGCAGGTTGACGAAATTGGTGTAGAAGCCGAGCGCGCTGTTGAGCGCGATCGGCGCGGCAAGCATTTCCTTGACGCGATAGGTCGTCCCGGCGGTCGGGAAGGCCATCACGTCGATGCTCTCCCAGAGCTGATCGGCATGGCGCTTGAGCTCGGCGAGGCGATAGATGCCATTGAACAGATCAACCGCCCTGGTCTCCAGTCCCGCCGAGACGATCTCGCGCACGGTCGGGTCGATGGCATCGGGGTTGCTGGGGAGCAGATCGCCCAAAGCGGCGGTGCGCTCGGCCACCCAGGGACCGCCATAGAGCAGCTGCGCGGCCTCCTGCAGCGGGGCATAATCGATCTCGACCACGGTCCCCAGGCCCGCGAGCCCCTTCAGTGCCTGGTCGTAAAAATATTCCGCCTCGACATCGCCGAAGAACATCCGCTGATCGCGGCGCGGCACGCCGATGGTGCGGTGGCAAAGCGGCAAGTCGGTGAGCGGCCGCGACCAGGCGTCCGCAGCATCAAAGCCCGCAACGATCCCGTCGATCAGCCGCGTATCGGCCGTGTCGTCGGTGAACACGGTGATGCAGTCGATCGACCGGCACGCCGGGACCAGCCCCCTGTTGCTCCAGCGGCCCTTGCTCGGCTTGAACCCGATCAGATGCTGGAACGCTGCGGGCACGCGGCCCGAGCCTGCGGTATCGGTGCCGAGCGCAAACGCGACCAGCCCCGCCGCGACCGCGCTCGCCGATCCCGAGCTCGATCCGCCACTGACATAGGCGAGATTGTGCGCGTTGCGCGGCGCGCCATAGGGGCTGCGCGTGCCGTTGAGGCCGGTAGCGAACTGGTCGAGATTGGTCTTGCCGACGCACAAGGCACCAGCCGCGAGCAGTTTCTCGACCACGCTGGCCGAGGCTTGCGGCGCATAGGCGAAGGCCGGGCATGCCGCCGTGGTCTGAAAGCCCGCGACATCGATATTGTCCTTCACCGCGAACGGCACCCCCGCCAGCGGCAGATGCTCGCCCGCCGCCACCCGCGCATCGATAGCGCGCGCGGCCTCCAGCAGGGCCTCGGGCGACGCGCGGCTGATCCAGATCTGCGGCTGCACCGCATCGTAGGCCGAGATTCGCTCGAGCGCCGCTTCCGCCTCGGCGACCGCGCTGCTCTGGCCGCTCCTGACCGCTTGGGCGATGCCGGCCGCGCTGAGGCGAAACGGCGCGCTCATCCGTGCCTCGTCAGCGCCAGGATCGGCTCGCCGGGCTGCACCGATTGCCGTTCCTTGGCATAGAGCGCCGCGACCGTGCCCGCGCCGGGACTGTCGACGCGACATTCCATCTTCATCGCTTCGATGATCGCGATGGCATCGCCCGCCGCGACCTCGTCGCCGACATTGACCAGCATCTTCCACACGCTGCCGCCAAAGGGCGTCTCTATCAGGTCCGCGCCCTCGGGCACCTCGACCGCCGCGCTCTGGCTGACCGGAGCATCTGCCGGATCGGCCCGGTCGAACTCGCCCAAGCGCTGCCATTCGGCGCGCTCGGCATCGAACGCGGCTTGGCGATTGGATTCATAAGCGGCGATGGATTCGGCATTGTCGGCGAGGAATGCGCGATAATCGGCGAGGCGGAATTCGGAGGGCTCGATGCGGATCGAGCGTCTGCCGCTGGGAAAATCGCGCCGCCATTCGGCGAGTTCCTCGGCGCTCACCGGATAGAAGCGGATCTGGTCGAAAAAGCGAAGCAGCCAGGGCTTGCCCTCGGTAAACGCCTCGGTCTGGCGATAGGTGTTCCACACCTGGATGGTCCGCCCGAACAGCTGGTAGCCGCCCGGCCCCTCCATGCCGTAGATGCACATATACGCGCCGCCGATGCCGACGACATTGGGCGGGGTCCAGGTGCGTGCCGGGTTGTATTTGGTCGTCACCAGCCGTTGACGCGGATCGACTGGGGTCGCCACCGGCGCGCCGAGGTACACATCGCCCAGGCCCAGTACGAGATAATTGGTCTGGAAGATCAGGTTTTCGACCGCCTCTGCGTCGGGCAGGCCGTTGATGCGGCGGATGAACTCGATATTGTCCGGGCACCAGGGCGCGTCGTCGCGCACCGTGCCCATGTACTTCTCGATCGTCTCGATCGTCGCCGGATCGCGCCAGCTCAGCGGCAGGTGGACGATGCGCGAGGGGATGGTGAAATCTTCCAGATCGCCGAGCCGCTCCTCCGCCGCCATCAGCGCGGCGAGCGCGGCGGCCTGGTTCATCGTGCTGCCATCGAAATGGAATTGCAGCGAGCGGATGCCCGGCACGATATCGATCACACCGGGCAGCGCCATGCGCTCAAGCTCGGTCATCAGCGCCTGCACGCGGATGCGCAGCTCGATATCGAGCACGATCGGGCCATATTCGACCAGGATGTTGCGGTCGCCCTGCTGGCGATAGACGGTGCGCGGGCGCTGCGGCCCTTCGGCGATGATGCCCAGGATCGGCGACAAGGTCTCGATCGGGCGCGCAGGGCTCTGCATATGCCCCTCACCGGTCGCGACCAGCCGCCGCTGCAGGCTGTCTGCCGCGAACGCGTCGTGGGCGTTGACCGGCACGAAGCGCAGCCGGTCGCCGGGAGCGAGCTGACCGATCTTCCAGCGGTCCGCCGCGATCACCACGAACGGGCAGACGAAGCCGCCGAGCGAAGGACCGTCCGGTCCCAGGATGATCGGCATGTCGCCGGTGAAATCGACCGCGCCAATGGCATAGGGATTGTCGTGGATGTTCGACGGGTGCAGACCCGCCTCGCCGCCGTCCTTGCGCGCCCATTGCGGCTTGGGGCCGACCAGGCGGACGCCGGTGCGGTTCGAGTTGTAATGCACCTGCCAGTCGGCGGTGATCAGCGTGTCGATATCTTCGGGCGTGAAGAAATCAGGCGCGCCGTGCGGGCCATAGAGCACGCGCAGCGTCCATTCGCTGCCGATCTCGGGCAGCGCGACGTGCGACAATGGCGCATCGGTCGCGGAACCGGCGAGATGCAGCGTATCGCCCGCGAGCAGCCGCCGCGCGGCATGGCCGCCGAACTGACCAAGCTCGAAGGTGCTGGTGCTGCCGAGATAGGGCGCAATGTCTAGCCCGCCTGCAAACAGGATATAGCCGCGCAGGCCGCCGCCGGTCGCGCGGCCGAGGCTCAGCGTCTGGCCCGCCGCGACATCCACCGGCGCACCGCGTGCCACCGGAGCGCCATCAATCGTCGCGCCAAAATCCGCGCCCATCAGGCAAATGCGTGCGGGCGCGTTGAACAGCAAGGTTGGCCCGGTCAGCGTCAGTTCCAGTCCGGACGTGCCTTCGGGATTGCCGAGCAGCCGGTTGCCGAGCCGGAACGACTGATCGTCCATTGGCCCCGAAGGCGGAACGCCAACCGCCCAGAGCTTCTGACGCCCCGGCCAGTCCTGCACCGTGGTGGCCGTGCCGCCACTCACCACCTGAATGCTCTGCGGATGATAGACCACGCTTTCGAGCGCGCGGGTCGAAACCTCGCCGGTAACGAAGGCCGGCGCGCGCACCACCTCGCGCAGCCAGCGCAGATTGCTCTCGATACCGTCGACGCGTGACTGGTCGAGCGCGGCCTGCATCGCGGCAACCGCGAGCTCGCGCGTCTCGGCATGCACGATCAGCTTGGCGAGCATCGGGTCGTACCAGCTGCTTACCGTGCTGCCCGCCATGACCCAGGTCTCGGTGCGAATGTCCTCGGGAAAGCGCACCGAGGTCAGCGTGCCCGAGGTCGGGCGATAGTCCTGCGCGGGGTCCTCGGCATAGAGGCGCACCTGCACCGAATGGCCGCTGGGCGCGGTCGGCGCGCTGCCCAGAAACGCGAAATCGCCCTGCCCGCCGCGCACCATCCATTCGACCAGATCGATACCGAACACCTCTTCGGTCACGCCATGCTCGACCTGAAGCCGGGTGTTCATCTCGAGGAAAAAGAACTCCTTGCGCTCGGCATCGTAGAGGAATTCGACCGTTCCGGCGGAGCGATAGCGCGCCGCCTCGCCCAGACGGATCGCGGCGGCATAAAGCTCGGCGCGAATCGTATCGGGAAGCAGCGGCGCAGGGGCTTCTTCGACCACCTTCTGGTTGCGGCGTTGCAGGGAGCAGTCGCGCTCACCCAAGGCCACGACCCGTCCCTCGCCATCGCCGAAAATCTGCACCTCGATATGCCGGGCGCGGCGGATGAAGCGTTCGAGGAACACCCCGGAATCGCCGAAATTGCCCTGGCCGAGCCGCGCCACGGTAGCAAAGCCCTCGCGCACGTCTTCGGCATTCTCGCACACGCGCATGCCGATACCGCCGCCGCCCGCCGTCGCCTTGAGCATGACGGGAAAGCCGATGCGCTCGGCCGCCTCGACCGCCTCGGCCTCGTCGGTGAGCAGATCGGTGCCCGGCGCCAGCGGTACGTCATGCGCCGCTGCCAGCGCGCGCGCGCTGTGCTTCAGCCCGAAGGTGCGGATATTGTCGGGATCGGGGCCGATGAACACGATCCCCGCCGCCGCGCAGGCCTCCGCAAACTCCGCATTTTCGGCAAGAAAGCCATAGCCCGGATGGATCGCCCCTGCGCCGGTTGCCCGCGCCGCATCGAGGATTGCCGAGACATTTAGATAGCTCTCGCTCGCGCGCGCAGGGCCGATGCACACCGCCTCGTCGGCTAGCGCGACATGCAGCGAATCCTCGTCGGCCTCCGAATAGACCGCGACCGAACGCAGCCCCATCTTGCGCAGCGTGCGGATGATGCGCGTGGCGATCGCGCCGCGATTGGCGATGAGAACGGTATCGTAGCTCATGCGGTGACGATCATGCGAACAGGCGTGGGGTTGAAGCCGTTGCAGGGATTGTTGATCTGCGGGCAGTTGGAGACGACCACGGTCACGTCCATCTCGGCGCGCAGATCGACCGTCAGGCCGGGCGCACTGATGCCGTCGACAATGCCGAGCGACCCGTCCGCCTCTACCGGAACGTTCATGAAGAAGTTGATGTTCGAGACGATGTCGCGCTTGCCGCGCCCTTCGAGCAGGTTCGCCTCGAGGAAATTCTCGACACAGGCATGTTCGGACTTGGTGTGATGGCCATATCGCAAGGTATTGGATTCACACGAACACGCACCGCCAATCGTGTCGTGATAATCGACCGCCGTGCCGACGATGGTCATCATCGCGCGACCCTCGTTCGAGCGCAGCACGGTGCCTTCGCGCAGGAACAGATTGCCTTGTGCAGCGACGGTATCCTGCGCGCTATATCGTTCTGCATCGTCGGCGGTGGCATAGAGCAGGAAGTCGACGGCCTGGTTGCCTTCCAGATCGACGATGCGCAGCGTCTGCCCGGCGGCGATATGGTGCAGCCAGGGCGCGCGCGCAGGCACGATCTCGTCGTGGACGATGGGGCCGGAAAGGCCAGCGATATGGGGATCGGCGCTCATTCGGGTGAAACTCCTGCGATCAGCGACGGAAATAGTCTTCGACGTTCAAGAAGGCGCGCTGGCCCTCCGGCGTCGCGTTACGGATAGGGTCGGTTTCCGGAGTCACCTCCCCGCGCCAGGCGGTGACGCGCAGCGGTGTGACGCTATATGCCGGGCGGGCATCGAGCACGTGCGGCACGTTGGCGATCACCACGATCACGTCCATCTCGGCGCGCAGCAGTACGCTGCGCCCGCCCTCGAACGGGCCAACATCCGGCACGATGCTGCCATCCTCGGCGATGATCGCGCCCTTGAACAGGTTGATGCACGGATGCACGTCGCGCCGCCCCAGCCCGTGCTTGGCCGCGCCGAGCAGAAACCGTTCGCGGCCATTGGGACAGGGGCTGTAATTGGCACCCTCACCATATTTCGCGGCATTGGTCTGAGCGTTGGACGTGCCGCAGAACGCGTCGTGCGTGCCGGCTCCGTCCTCGACGATGCTCATCAGCACCCGGCCCATGTCCGACAGCAGAAGCTTGCCTGCGCCCAGATAGCCGTTCCACTGCACCTTGACCGTATCGGCGACGCTGAGCCGCTCGGTCGGCATTTCGGCGTTGAACAGCTGCAGCCCGGCACAGGCATCGCCCTTCAGGTCGATCAGCCGCAGCCGCGTGCCGCGCGCCAGCCTGCGCGTCGCATAGCCGCCCGGCGCGATCGTCTCTTCCCAGAGCAGGTCTTCACTCGCGACGCCCTCGGGCAGGTCGTCGGCAATTGGCGGCAGCACCGGCATCGATTCCACTTTGGTCCCGGCCATGCTCCGCGCATGGGCGCGGGCGGCGGACGGATCGCTCAAAACGGCGGTCATGCAGCGGCTCCCTTGGCATGTTCGCCCGCGTCCGGCTCGTAGAGCGGGGGCAGCAGGGCGGTGGTGGTGACGAGTTGCAGCTGGTGCACGCCGCGCACCCGGCGCAGCGCATCGCACAGCTCGTTGAGGCGGACGGCGGGGCCCTGGACCAGCAACACCTCAAGCGACTGGTCGTCCTCGAGAAACACGTGCTGCGAGGAGATGACCTCCTTCAGATATTCGGCCTGGGTCTGCGCGAGTTGATGGCGCACCCGGCCCCGGTCGCCGCGATAGACGATGGTCAGCGTGCCCGCGAGCATCTCGTCGGGCCGCGTCGTCGCCTCGTGCGCGGCGAGCGCATGGCGGATCAGCTCTGCAATCAGCTGCGAGCGCGAGGGCAGCCCGCGTTCCTCGACCATCATGTCGAGCTGACGGAACAGCTCGCTCGGCAGGCTCATCGACAATCGTGCGACACTGGTCGGCTCGGTTCCCATCATGCGTTCTCCTGGGTCTTGGCAATCTCCAGAACCGCCGGTTTTTCAGGCTCTTCCGGGTTGCTCTTCTTGTTGAGGGTCAGGTCATAGACAGCGGTCGCGCCGAAGCGGTGTGGCGCGTGCGGATCGTGCCGACGCTTGTCGAGCGCGAGCACGCGCGTGCCGAGCGTGAACGCCTCGCGAATGTCGTGCGTGACCATGATGATGGTCAGCGCATAATCGCTCCACAGTTGGCTGATCAGCGCGTGCATGTCGGCGCGGATGCCGGGATCGAGCGCGCCGAAGGGTTCGTCGAGCAGCAGGATGCGCGGCCGCTTGATCAGCGCCTGTGCGATAGCGAGCCGCTGCTGCATCCCCCCGGAAAGCTGCGCAGGATATTGGTGCATGCTGTCGCCAAGGCCGACCGCGACGAGCATCTCCTCGGCCCGCGCTCGCGCCGCCTTGCGCGCCGATCCGAACAGCCGGGCGTTGAGCGGCGCCTGTTCGCATTCGAGCCCGAACATCACATTGCCCAGCGCGGAAAGGTGTCGGAACACCGAATAGCGCTGGAACACCACGCCGCGATCGGGCCCGCATTCGGGCGCGAGCGGCTGGCCGTCGAGTTCGATCACACCGCGCGTCGGGCGCTCCTGGCCCAGGACGACGCGCAGCAGGCTCGACTTGCCAGCGCCCGAGGGGCCGACGATCGACACGAACGAGCCGGGCTGGATGTCCAGATCGACCTTTTCCAGCACAATCTTGTCGCCATATTCGACCCAGACGTTCTGGAGGCTGAGGATCGGCGCGGCGCTCATCGGCCCTGCCCTTCCGCCCAGGGAAAGGCCTTGCGGCTGGTCAGCGCGAGCGCCCAGTCCATCACGATCGCGAGCAGCGCGATCCACGCGACATAGGGCAGGATCACGTCCATCGAGAGGTAACGGCGGACGAGGAAGATGCGGTAGCCCAGCCCCACATCCGCCGCGATCGCCTCGGCCGAGATCAGGAACACCCAGGCCGGGCCGAGCGCCAGCCGGACAGCGTGGATCAGGCGTGGCATCGCCTGGGGCAGCGCGACGCGGATCATGATCTGCCAGGAACTTGCGCCCAATGTCTGCGCCTTGATCACCTGTTCGGCGGGGAGCGCGGCGATATAGGCGGCGATATCGCGGATCATCACCGGCGCGACGCCGATGGCGATCAGCGCGACCTTGGCAGTTTCCCCCAGGCCCAGCGCGATGAACAGGATCGGCAGCAGCGCGATCGGCGGGATGACCGCGATACCGGTGACCAAAGGCCCGAAGGTGGCGCGAACCGGCGGCAGCACCCCCAGCACCAGGCTGACGACCAGCGCGGTCAGTGTCGCAATGCCCAGGCCCAGACCGAGGCGCTGCAGGCTGGCGAACGTGTCGGCCCAGAAGGTGACCTGCCCGGTAAGTTGATCCGCCTGAAACATCAGCGCCGACATCGCCTGCCCCATCGCCCCGGGCAGCGGCAGGATTTTATCGAACGGATTGTCGGCATGGCGCTGCGCCGCGACGATCAGATAGGCGATCAGCAGCACCGCGACCGGCAGTGCGCCGAGCAAAATGCGTTCGCCCTTTTTCGGATGTCGGTTGACCCAGCGCATCGCCGTTCCCCTGCTCCGATCCGCGCTTACAGCTTGCCGTCGGCGGCGAGCTTCATGAACGCATCGTCGAAGCGCAGCGTCACCCGCGCCGGATCGCCCAGCACCTTGCCGCCGGGGAACGCGATACCCACTGCGTCAGCGCTCGCCGCGCCCTTGAACAGGCCCTTGGAGAAACTGAAATCGCGCACCTGCGTCATCGTGTTGACCAGCGCCGGAGAGGTCGCCGCCGCGACCGCCGCCTTGGGATCGGCGTAAAGGAACGTCGTCTTGAGCTGGCTGTCGAACATTTCGGGTGTCGCGCCCGAAAGCTTGGCCATCGCGGCGCGCGCGGCCTTGCCTTCCGCATCGTCGCGCAGCATCAGCGCCACCGTCTCGTACCAGATGCCCGCGAGCGCCTTGCCCAGGTTCGGATTGGCCTTGAGCGTCGCAGTGTCGACCACCATCAGGTCGAGAATCTCGCCCGGAATATCGGCGGAACTGAACACCTGGGTAACGCCGGGCTCACCCTTCATCACCGAAAGCTGCGGGTTCCACGCCACCGCAGCGTTGACATCCGCCGCGCCAAAGGCCGCGACGATGTCCGCATCAGACGTGTTCACCGTCTTGACGTCGGTCGACTTGAGCCCCGCCTTTTCGAGCGCGCGGGTGAGCAGATAATGCGAAACCGAAAGCTCGACCAGATAGACCTGGCGGCCCTTGATCGCCGCCAGGCTGTTCGCGCCTTTCAGCAGCACACCATCATTGCCGTTCGAATAGTCGCCGATAATGACCGCGGTGGTATCCTTGCCGCCCGCCGCGGGAATGGTCAGCGCGTCCATATTGGCGACGGTGACGCCATCGAACTTGCCCGCCGTGTACTGGTTGACCGACTCGACATAGTCGTTGACCTGCACGAAGTTGATCTTGATGCCGTATTTGTCGGCCCATTTCTTCACGATGCCCGCTTGCTGCGCATAAGGCCAGGGCATCCATCCGGCATAGATCGACCAGCCGATATTGAATTCGGTCTTTGGCTTGGCGGGCCCGGGGGAACCGGAACAGGCGGCGAGCGCGAAAGCCCCCAGCATCGCCAGAAGGGTGGAAAGCCTGCGCAACAGCCTCGTCATGATTCGGTCCCCTTTCGCAGTGCAGCATCACGAGCGCAGACAGGCTTGTCCAGCAGAAAATATTACCATGAGTGAAAAACGTAATAACCGTCGGACAGCGCACACTTCCTCCGCTGGTCCGCGGCGCCCAGCTGTCAGGGTTCGCTTTGCGCAACTGATAGCCCTGCAATGCCCGAAAAACTGCGCCAGTTCAGCGGACGGTGATTCGCTCGGCCAGGCGCCGACCTTCCGCAGCATGTGATTCGCCGGTATGATTCGCGCCTCATCCGCGAAGCGTTTCTGCGTTAGGGGCGGGCTGTGCGATCGGCCATCAAACCGCGTCAATCCCGTCATTTTTTGCAGTGCAGCACGAAATGCCGTTCATACTGAGCAAGTGCAAAATTATTACGCTTGACGCATTCCGTAATATCCATACCGTATTGGATGTCGCTGGCAGTCCGCCAGCGGCACTATCGACTGTTCGCAAGCGAGGGTCCGTGGATCGAAAGCCGGCCTGTTCGGATATCAGACAAGGCGCTGCGCACCGCGCAGACGGCACGATCACCCTACGCAAAGCGATATCTACCCCCGCAGGCAAGACCGCCGCGCGACGTGCAATGGCGCGCGCGCAGACAAGGCGGCGCGTGTGGGGAGTTTCAGGGAGAACAGGCCGGAAAACCGGCGATCAAGGGGTCGGCATCGCCAGAACCCCAGGGGAGACGGGTGTCATTTGAAAAGGCTCACCAAGAATTGGGGGTCTGAAGATGACGAACAAGCTGTTCCGCGCCACCTTGCTGGGCGCTACCATGTTGATGGGCATGGGCACCGCGCCTGCCTTTGCGCAGGACATTGCGGGTGATGACGCGCAGGATACCGAACAGGAAGGCGGCAGCAACGTCATCGTCGTGACCGCGACCCGCCGCGCGACCTCGATCCAGGACGTGCCGATCAACATCAGCGCGATCGGCGACGAGCAGCTCGCCCGCCAGCGCATCGACGATGTGCGCGACATTGCCGATTTCACCCCGGGCCTGACCATCTCCGACACCGGCCCCGGATCGACCGGCGCCATCGTGCTGCGCGGCCTCAACGCTTCGGACACCAGCGCAAACGGCGCCTCATTCGATGACGCGCTCGGCCTGTATCTGGGCGAAGTACCGCTCTATTACGATTTCAAGCTGCTCGATATCGCCCGTGTCGAGGTTCTGCTCGGCCCGCAAGGCACGCTCTACGGGCTGGGAACGCTGGCCGGCGCGATCCGCAACATCCCCAACCGCCCCAATCTCGAAAGCTTCGAAGGCGAGGTGCACGGCCGTTTCTACGCCAAGCAGCACAGCAGCAAGCTGGGCTATCAGGCCGATGGCGTGATCAACATCCCGATCATCAAGGATCACCTCGCCTTCCGCAGTTCCACCGGCTATTTCTACGATCCCGGCTTTATCGACTATACGCTGCTTCTGCAGCGGCCGGGCGTTTCGCTGCCCCAGCCCAACGGCCCCAATTTCATCAGCGCGGCGGGTTATGCCGCCAACCTGCGCCGCGAGAACGACGTCAATTTCGAGAAGACGATCAGCACGCGCAACCAGCTGCTCTATCAGGCAAGCGAGGACTTCAAGCTCAACATCACCTATGCGTTTCAGCGCACCAAGACCGATGGCCGCCAGTCGAACAGCGATTTCGTGTTCGGCACCGGGCGGTATGAAAGCGCGGCGCGCTTTCTCGAGCCGGTCAATCGCCGCGCGCATCTGATCAGCGCGGAAATCAACGCCAATATCGGCAATATCGCCGATCTGGTGGCGACCACCGCGCATACCGATGTCAAGAACGAGCAGGTGGGCGACAATACCGATCTGCTGCTCGACCTCGATTATGGCTATGAATCCTTCCCGGCCTTTTCGAGCTTCAACGAAAGCACCAACCGGCGCAAGCAGTTCAACCAGGAAGTGCGCTTCGTCTCGCGCCATGGCGGGCCGTTCAACTGGGTACTGGGCGCATTCTACAACCGCCGCACGCTGCAGAACGACTATCGCGAGCGGCTGCCGGGCCACCCGTTCGTTGCCTTCGGCACGTTGCCCAACCCGCTCGAGCTCGAATATGTCTCGTTCAACCGCTCGCGGGTGACCGAGCGCGCGATCTTCGGCGAAGGCACCTTCCGCGTCACGCCCGAATGGCAGGTCACGGCGGGTGCGCGCTATTTCGGCTATCGCTCCGAAGTCGCGGGCCGCGCGGTGCTGCCGCTGCTTGGCGAACCCCTGAGCCCCTATGACCTGCCCTCGGCGGGCGGCGTCGCCAAGAAGAGCGGCTGGGTATGGAAGTTCAACAGCTCGTACAACATCACCGACGATATCATGGTCTATGCGACCTATTCGAAGGGCTATCGCCTGGGCGGGCCGAATACCGTGGCACCATGCGTGCTGCCGCTCAATCCGAACCAGCAGAATGTCTGTGCGCTGCCCAACGAGCAGCAGTTCGGCCCGGATACCACCAAGAACCTGGAACTAGGCATCCGTACCGAGCTGTTCGACAACATGCTGACGTTCAACTTCAACGTGTTCCAGATCAAGTGGAACGGCATTCAGGTCGCCTCGGCGACGGTCAACGGCGTGGTCGGGATCACCGTCAATGGCGGCACCGGCAAGTCCGAGGGCTTCGAAACCTCGTTCCAGCTGCGCCCGCTGCCCCGCTTCACCATCCAGGGCAATTTCTCCTATCTCGACGCGCGGCTGACCCAGGACGTGCCGGGGATCATCGCGGTCAACAGCCCGGCAGGAATCTATCCCAGCCGTCCGATCCAGCTCGACGCGCTGTCGGGCGACCGGCTGCCGGGTTCGGCCAGGACCAGCGGCGCACTGGGCGCGACCTATACCGCGCCGTTCATGGACGGCAACATCGTCGCCGACTGGACCGCGACCTATCGCGGCAATGTCGTCACCCGGCTGGGCTGGGATCGCGCGTTCGGCGACAAGCTGCCCGGCTTCACCACCCACCGCGCCTCGGTCTTCTACGAGACCGACCGCTACAGCCTTGGCGTCTGGGCCAACAACATCTTCGACAAATATGCGGTCAACGCGGTGTCGAACGATCGCTCGCGCGTCGGTCTGAACGACGGCGTCCGGCTGCGCTATCTGCGCAACAGCGTCATCAACCCGATGACCCTGGGTCTGGAGGCTCGGTTCAGGTTCTGATCGCAGGCTTGGGCGCGGGGCCGGTTGGGCAAGGCCGGTCCCGCCCCATGCGACCCGCCAGCAAGGGGGCCAGGTGATGACAGCCAAAAGCCGAATTCCGGGATTTGCGGGGCTCGCCGTGGTGCTGGCGACCTCGGGCGGGCTTGCCGCCGAACCCGCTGCCCCCCTGCCCCGGCTGTTCGCCGAACGCTGGATCGACGGCACCAACGGCGCCGAACCGGTCGCGCAAGTGCAGTCGCTCGACGCCGACACGTTCGTCATCCGCCAGTCGGTCAAGACCAATTTCGAGGCGCCGTTTCTCTATCTGCTGTTCGGGCGCGACAAGGCGCTGCTGATCGACACCGGCGCCGAAGGCGGAGTCATCCGCCCGGTGGTCGACCGGGTGATCGCCGAATGGCTCGCCGCGCATGGCCGCCAGGCCATCCCGCTGGTCGTCGCGCACAGCCATGCGCATGGCGACCATATCGCCGGCGATGCCGCCTTTCGCGACCGGCCCGATACCGTGCTGGTCGGGCTGAAACCGGCGGATGTCGCAGCCTTTTTCGGCATCAAGCGCTGGCCCGGCGATATCGCGACCTTCGATCTCGGCGGCCGGGCGCTGTCGATCATCCCGACGCCGGGGCATCAGGCCGCAGCGATGATGGTCTATGACCCGCGCCTCAAGATCCTGCTCTCGGGCGACACGCTCTATCCCGGGCGGCTCTACGTGCCGGTCAATTTCCTCGGCGACAACCGCGCCAGCATCGACCGGCTGAGCGCTTTCGTGCGCACGCATCCGATCCGCGCCGTGCTCGGCGCGCATATCGAGATGACGCGCGCGCCGGGGCGCGATTATGCGCACGAGGCGCTGGAACATCCGAACGAGCATCCGCTCGAGCTGCCAGCAAGCGAGATCGCCAAGCTACGCCAGGGGCTCAGGGCGAAGCTCGACACACCGGGCCAGTCGCAGGTCCATGACCGCTTCATCATCGTACCGGTGCCGCCCCGTGACGAATGACCGCATAGATGAGGTCTATGGGAACTATTGGCCAATGCCGTCTGGCGTGATGGCCCGGATTTTACAACGCTCTTTCCACTGCGAACCTCAACCGTCCCGCCTTCAGCGCTGCCCTATGCCGGCAGCCCGGGACCGCAACGTGAGTACAGGCACATGAACGGAGTCCGCGTCGGCAACCGCATCATCGGGGCAGATTCGCCCGTCACCATCGGCTGGGAGAACGTGCCCAAGGTCGAAGGCGGCCCGTTCAAGCGGCTGTTCTTCACCTGGTTCCAGCCTGCCGTGCTCTTTTCGATGATCGCGTTCTGGTATTATGCGCCCAATTCGATCGCCAAGGCCTCGACCGCGATCGGCATCGGCATCGCGTTTCGCGCGCTGCTGCTCGCGCTCGAATGGGTCAACCCGCGCTACAAGAGCTGGGAGCTGACCTGGAAGGAATGCGTCACCGACCTGTTCTATGTGGGCCTGGGTTATACCATCCTCAATCTGGTCGACAATTTCATCGGCAGCGACGTGCTGATCGAGACCCTGCTGAGCAGCTTCGACTGGGACAAGTTCGCCTGGTTCACCGGCCTGCCGCTGCTGGTCCAGGCATTCCTGATCCTGTTCATCTTCGATTTCGGCCAGTACTGGATGCATCGCGGGATGCACAACTGGTACCCGCTCTGGCTCACTCATTCGGTGCACCATTACATTACCCAGCTCAACATCAACAAGGGCGCGGTCGGCAATCCGGTCGAGCTGTTCCTGATCGGGCTGGGCATCGGCGGCCTGTTCGACTTCCTGCCGCGGGCCGCGCTGCTCGCCGGGGCCATCGGCATGTCGATCGGCGTGTACCAGCATATCAACGTGCGCTTCAACACGCCCGCCTGGTGGCGCTTCCTGTTCAACACCACCGAGCATCACAGCCTGCACCATTCGCTCGATTTCGAGGCGACGCGCAGCAACTATGCCAGCAATTTCATCTTCATCGACCGCATGTTCGGCACCTGTGTCGATGGCGAGGCCGAATTGCTCGGCATGGAAGGCGGTCGTCGCATGTCGATCCGCGAACAGATGACCTATCCCTTCACCGAAGGCTGGAAGACGATGAAGGAAAAGTTCGGCAAAGGCCATGATACCACGGCAGTGCCCGCAGAATGACCGGTCAGGCGCACAGCGTGAGCGACACGCTTCCCGGCATGGCCGCAGCCAGCGACAGGCGCAGCTGGATGCGACTGATCGACTGGATTTGGACGGTACGCGGTGAACTGCCGCTGCCCGCCGGACAGGGCGCCGACGAGGCCTTTGCGAGGCTCGAACCGTTCTTCCGTGAACCCGGCACCAGCTTCGATCGGGCCGAGGGGCGCCTGACCTTCACCAAGAAGGACCCGCTCGCGCAGGACCGCATGTCGATCTATGATCGGGGCGAGCTGCGCGTCGAGAGCCAGCCCGGTGGCGGCGTGCTGCGCTTCTGGATGACCAGCAAGTCGCTGCTGTTCTGCTTCCTCGCGCCCTTGCTGTTTGTCGCCTTCGGCCAGATCACCGTCGGGGTCGGCATATTGGCCAAGCCCGACACCGAGCAGGCGGACAAGAAGAAGGACCAGGAAAAGGACAAGGTCCGCGAACTGCACTGGATCGACCAGATGCTCGGTGCGCCTGCCCCCGAAAAGCCCAAGAAGGATGAGAAGGACAAGAAGAAGGAAGAAGGCGGCAAGGACCGCTTCTCGCCGACCTCTGCCTATGTGTTCGCCGGGCTGTTCGCGCTGCTCTACGTGATCGGTCGCATTCTAGAAGATCGGCTGATCCGCAGGCGCTTCCTGCGCAGCCTGGCGGGAGACTAAGCTTTCCCGATCGCGACGCGATTGCCGTTTGCGCCGGCGCACCCTAATTGGTCCAGCATGAGCAGATGGCCCTTCGACGCGCAGACCGATGATATCCGCCCGCTGCTGATGCAATTGCACAGCGCAGGCGAACCGTTCGCCATCGCCACGCTGGTCGAGACCTCGGGCCCTGCCCCGCGCGAGATCGGGGCACAGATGCTGATCACCGGCGATCAGCATTGGGGCTATCTCTCGGGCGGCTGTATCGAGGCCGATGTCGCGCGGCACGCCCGCGAAGCGATGGCCGAGGGCAAGCCGAGACTGCTGCGCTATGGCGAGGGCAGCCCGTGGATCGACATTCGGCTCGCCTGCGGCACCGGCATCTCGGTGCTGGTCGAGCCGCTGCGCGGCGATGACCCGGCAGTGTCTGCGCTGCTGGATGGCTTTCAGTCGCGACATCCGGTTCTGTGGTCCAGCGATGGAACAGCGCGCGAGGCGCTTTCCTCCGACGATGTACCGCGCTTCGCCTGGAATGCTCGCCGCTACTCGAAGCGCTACGATCCTGTCCTGCGGCTGGTGCTGATCGGCGAGGATGCGACGGCGCTCGCCTGCGCGACGCTCGGCCAGGCGATGGGAATGGAGGTGGCGCTGGTCACCCCCAACGGCCCCGAAGCCACGCCATGGCCGGGACTGTCCTATCATCGCGCCTCGCCCGCCGACGCGCTCAAGGCGATTGGGCTCGACCGGTGGACGGCGGTGGCGGTGCTGTCGCACGATCGCGAGGATGACGAAGCCGGGCTCGCCGCCGCGCTCATCTCGCCTGCCTTCTATGTCGGCGCGATCGGCGCGCGCATTCGGCTCGACGGACGCATCGACCAGTTGCGCCGCCAGGGCGTGAGTGAGGCAGAGATCGCGCGGCTGCGCGCACCGATCGGGCTTCAGGGCTTCGGCAAGGCTCCGCGCGATATCGCGCTGTCGGTGGTCGCCGATGTCGCGCGCGAGTTCCACGCACGCTCGGCCAGCGCCAGCGAGGCCGCATCATCGATATCGAGCAGCGCGCCGCTATCGTCGGTATCGAGATAGGCGAGCGCCCTGTCCTTGAGCGCATCCCCTGCCCCGCGGTCGCCCGAAAGCTGCATCAGATCAGGCAAGGCGGAACGCACGAAGCAGACCGGATGGCCGGGCTTGCCATCGACCCTGGGCCGCGCGGCATAGCCCGAGCGCTGGGCGAGCCGCGCCAGTTCGCCGCACAAGGCGACCGGCACCAGCGGCATGTCGCCCAGGAACAGGAATGCCCCTTCGCTCTCGTCCGGCAGGCTGGCAACACCCGCGCGGATCGAAGCGGATATGCCCTGCTGCCAGTCTGCAGCCTCGACCAGATGGCAGTCCAGCCCGGCCAGCGCGTCACCGATCGAACGACCATGCTCGCCGACGACGACCAGCACCTCATCAAAGCCCCCGGCTGTCACCGCCTGGGCAGTGCGACGGATCATCGGCACACCATCGAGCGGCGCGAGCAGCTTGCCCCCGCCGAACCGCCGCCCCGCGCCTGCCGCCAGGATGACGGCGCACCAGCCGGGCAGCGCCATTGAACGCGCGGCGATCAGGCCTTGACCTGGTCGCGCAGTGGCAGGGTACGGATGCGCTTGCCGGTCGCGGCGAACAGCGCGTTTGCCAGCGCAGGCGTCGCCGGCGGCAACCCGGGCTCGCCGATGCCACCGATCTTCGCGCCGCTTTCGATGAAGTGCACGTCGATCTGCGGCGGCGCATCGGCCAGCCTGATCAGCTCGTAATCGTTGAAATTGCTCTGCACCACCGCGCCCTTGTCGAGCGTGATCTCTTCACCGATCGCCGAAGACAGCCCCATGATCAGCCCGCCGGCAATCTGCGCTTCGGCGTTGAGCGGGTTCACCGTTGTGCCGCAATCGACCACCGCCCAGGCTTTCAGCACCTTGGGACGGCCGTCTTCCTTGACCGTCGCCTCGACCACTTCGGCAACGATCGTGCCGAAGCTCTCGACGATCGCGATGCCGCGCCCGGTGCCTTCGGGCAGCGGCGTGCCCCAGCCCGATCGCTTGGCGACCATATCGAGCACCGCGCGGTGGCGGGAACCTTCGGCCAGGTGCTTGCGGCGGAATTGATACGGGTCCTCGCCCGCCGCCTTGGCGAGCTCGTCCATGAAGCTTTCGTTGTAGAAGCCGAACTGGGTCGAATTGACCGAGCGCCACGGCCCGTCATTCTGGTTCGACTGGTACTTGAAATGGCGGCGCGAGACGGCGGGAATGTCGTAGATGAACGTCACCTCGCCCTCGGCGGTGTCGCTCTGCACATAATCGGCCTGCCAGCCGGTAATCTTGCCGTCGTTGCTCAGCGAGGCCTTGAACTGGCTCGACGATTGCGGGCGATAGGTGCCGTGGCGCACCTCTTCCTCGCGGCTCCACACCAGCTTGACCGGATAGGGCACCTGCTTGGCGATCACCGCCACCTGGTCGATGATCTCGGTGACATTGGGGAAGCGCCGACCGAAGCCGCCACCCATGATCATCGGGTTGAACGCGACATCGTCGATGCCCAGCCCCGCCGCCTTGGCAGCGCGATCGCGGGTGGTGAGCGGGTCCTGCAATCCGCCCCAAAGCGTCAGCTTGCCGTTCTTGTAATGGCCGGTGAGCGCGAACGGCTCCATCATCGCATGGTGCAGGAACGGCACGCGATAATCGGCGGTGACGAGCTTTGCGCCCGGGGCCTTGAACGCCGCCGCGACATCGCCATCGCCCGCCTCGCCCTCGGGCTCGCCGGTCTGGCGCAGCTTGACCTGTGCGGCATGGATCGTCTCGCTGGTGAGCGCGCCATGCCCGCCATCGGAGAATTTGGGGGTCAGCGCCTGCAGGCCCTTGAGCGCCTGCCAGTAGCGCTTGGCGACGACCACCACGGCGTCATCGAGCTTGATCACCTTCTCGACGCCGGCCACGGCCAGCGCGGGCTTTTCATCGACCGAAACCAGCTTGCCACCGCGCACGGGCGCAGCCGCAATCGTCGCCACGCGCATATCGGGCAGCACCAGATCGATGCCGTATTTGGCGCTGCCATCCACCTTGGCGGGGATGTCGATGCGCGGGACCGGCTTGCCGATCAGCTTGTAGTCCTTGGCCGACTTGAGCTCGGGCGATCCGGTCAGCGAGCGCTCCGCCGCACCGGCGGCGAGTTCGCCATAGCGCAGCGACTTGCCCGATTTGGCATGGATCACCTTGCTGTCCGCCGTGGTCAGCTCGCTCGCCGGAACGCCGAGCCGGTCGGCGGCTTCCTCGATCAGCGCAAGGCGCACCGAGGCCCCGACCACGCGCATGCCGACCTGGCCGGTAAAGCGCACCGCCGACGAGCCGCCGGTGATCTGCAACGGCATCGATCGCGCGAGCATTGCCATGACTGCATTGGGCAGCGCGTTGATCACGCCCGGCATCGAGGAGTCGCTGAGCAGGAAACCGCGGCCCAGCGCGGCATTGGCAAAGGACAGGTCTGCCGGGGCCTGCTCGACCTTCACCTTGGACCAGTCGGCATCGAGCTCGTCGGCGAGCATCTGCCCCATCGCCGTGTGCGTGCCCTGGCCGAAATCGATATGCGGCGAATAGACGGTGACTGTGTCGTCCTCGGCGATCTTCATCCAGCTGAGGAAATTATGGTCGTTGCCCGTCTCGGTCAGCGCCTTGGCGCGCGCATTGGCCGAACGGTCGGACCAGTAGACGCCGAACACGCCGCCGCCGACGAGCAGCGCGCCGCCGACCAGGAACGCGCGGCGCACGATGCCGCGCTTCTTCTTCACCGGGGTCGCAGGCTCCATCACATCCATGTCGGGATTGGGATTGTCCGCCATCATGCCTCTCCCATCGCCGGTGCAGTCGCAGGCGCACTCGCGGCTGCCGCCTTGCCGGTCGCGGCGAGGATCGCCTTGCGGATGCGCGGATAGGTGCCGCAACGGCAGATATTGGTCATCGCCTCGTCGATCTGTTCGTCGCTGGGGCTGCCGGTACGCTCGATCAGCGCCACCGCCGCCATGATCTGGCCCGACTGGCAGTATCCGCATTGCGGCACCTGCGCCTCGATCCAGGCCTGCTGCACCGCATGCAGTGTGCCATCCGCGCCCTTGAGCCCCTCGATCGTGGTGACCGACTTGCCCGCCATATCGGCAAGCGGGACGCTGCACGAGCGGGTCAGCTCTCCATCGACATGCACCGAGCACGCGCCGCAGGCGGCGATGCCGCAGCCGAATTTGGTGCCAGTGAGCTCGAGCTCTTCGCGCAGCACCCAGAGCAGAGGCGTATCGGCCTCCGCCTCGACGCTGACCGGTTTGCCATTCACCTTGAAGTCGATCGCCACGCGCGTGCTCCCCCGATTATTGCTGCGATGTTGCATAGCAGCAAAGCCCGGAGAACGGCAAACGAAACGCGCGGGTATCCGCGGCCCGATCGCGAAAAATTCAGGGGATTTTCGTCTGTCCGTCGGCGGTCAGCTCGACCAGACCCATGGCATTGCCCGCAGGGTCGGTGAACAGGCCGAGCACCACCACGCCGGGCACCTCGAAACGCGGCGCGACGGTCTTGCCGCCATTCGCTTCGATTTCGGTCAAGGTGGCAGCGACATCGGGCACGCCGATATAGATCACCTTCTGCATGGGATCGGTGCGGAGCGTTCCGGGCAGCACCGGGCCGCTCACCGGCACCGCGACGACACCCCCGGGCCCTGCGGTCCAGCCGAAGACCTTCTCGTAGAACGCGGTCTGCCCGGCATCGGCAGGGCCTGCGATATCGAAATAGACGATAGGGGCGGGCATGCGCTTCGGTGCCTCCTGTGCTGTGGCATGGAATGGGAGCGTGGCAGCGGCGAGCGCGCTCGCAAGTACGAAGCGGAACGGAAAAAGCGAAACGATCATGCCATCACCTCCTCAAGCCCCGAGTCTGCCACGCCCCGCCCGGCCTGGCTTGGAAAAACCGGCGCGCGCGGCGCCATGGTCGGCGCGGTGTCGAGCCCCTCGGCCTCGCGCCGTTTCTGATAGGCCGAGGGCGGCATGCCGGCGAGCAGGCGAAACTCGCGCGCCAGATGCGCCTGATCGGCAAAGCCGAACGCGGCGGCGGTATCGGCGAGCGTGTCGCGGCCCTGCTGAAAGCCGGAATTGCCAAGCACCGCCGAGAGCCGGTGCAGCCGCAGCCAGTATTTGGGCGAGCAGCCGATCGTCCGGGCAAATCGGCGGCGCAGGTCGCGGTCGGTCCAGCCGAGCAGCTGGCAGAGCTGCTCGGCGCGCCAGGGTTCGGCAGGCGCGACGCGCAGCCCGGCAGGCGGCGGCGGCAAGCGACGGGCCACCCAGGCTTGCAACAGATCGATCCGCGCAGCAAGGTGGCTCTGCTCGCCAAGCCGGTCGCGCAGGTCCCGGAAGTCCCGACCGATCACGTCCTCGGCCAGAACCGGCGGCGCGCCATCGCCCAGCGGCAGCGGCCCGAAGAGCAGGATGGCGGCATCTGGGTGCAGGCGCGCGGCAACAAACCGCGTCACCCCCAGCGAGCGAGAAAAGCGTGGGCCGGTCTGGATCGGCGTGATCCATCCGCCCGCAAAGCCCGTCGCGCGCTCGCCGGCGCTCCATTCATGGCCGTCGCCCAGGCTGATCACCAGTTCGACATAAGGCTTGGGAATGGCGGCGGCCTCGCCCAGCAAATGCCCCTCCAAATGCCAGAACGCCTTGACCGCCCAGCTGAGCGCCCGATCCGGCGGCCGTTCGAAATATGCGATCATCGCCTGCACCCCAAGGGAGCGGACAGCTTGCCATGTGCACGCGCCGCGTCAAGCAGGCCGTCGGTTGGACAGCATATGCGCATCCTTCGCCATGCGCAGCGCGTATCGACTTGATACACCCCTCTCTCTTCTCTTGCGCACGATCAGGGTCCATAGGCTGGCGATGGAACAGACCACCCGACTTTATGCTGACCTGCAGCGCCGCCCCAACGGCGATAGCGGCTGGAGCGAAATCTACGACCGGTTCGTCGCCCGGCTGACTGCACTCGAGGCAGGCCGCTCCGCGCCGAGCGCAGGCGCACCCTTTCCCGATCTGCAGCTTCCCGACCATCACGGGCAGTATCAAAGCCTGCAGGCCCTGCAGGGTAATCGCCCGATGATCGTCAGCTTCGTGCGCGGCGGCTGGTGCCCCTATTGCCGGGGCGAGCTGGAACAATGGCGCGAGCAGATGCCGGCACTGGCGGCGGCGGGCGGCAGGCTGGTCGTCGTGGTCGGTGAAATCGCAGGTGGCGCAGACCGCATCCATGCGATGCTCGGCGGCGAAGCGGTTGTGCTATGCGATATCGACCATGGCGCGGCGCTCGACCTAGGCCTGGCATATCATGCCGGGGCCGATCTGCTGCAGCGCTACCACGACGCCGGGCTCGACCTTACCGATGTTTATGGCACGGCCAGCGGCATTCTCCCCATACCCGCCACCTTCCTGATCGATTCCCGCGGTCTGGTGCGAGAGGCATGCGTCGATCCAGACTTCCGCGTCCGCGCCGACCCCGCTGCGATGGTGGCCGCGCTGACGCAGCTCTGAAGCCCCGTTTGTGGCGGGATTCCGCCGCTTCATGCACAACGCGTATCGAATCCATACCCGCCTGATACGTTCACGGCGACAAGGCCTCCGGCGATAAACGGTCATCCGAACGCGGCATCCTCCGCGTCGGGCCGGAGACCGATCATGGCCCCTGAAAGCCTCACCGTTGCCGAACGCTCGCTCGCTTGCGCTCCGGACGAATGGGGTCGATTGATGGCGGCGGCGCTGGCGGGGCACAGGGGCGCGTACAACCGGCTGCTCGGCGAGATCCAACCCTGGCTCGAGCGCTATTTCATGCGGCGCCTGCCGATGAGCATCGCCGAGGATCTGGCCCAGGAATGCCTCATCGCAGTGCACCAGAAGCGCCACACCTACGAGCCCGGTCGCCCGTTCCGCCCCTGGCTGGCGACGATCGCGCGCTACAAGTGGATCGACCGGCTGCGCGCCATGGGACGCAGGCCGACCGTATCGATCGAGGACGAGCTGGTCGAGCCGCAGGTCGACGATCACGAGTTCAGCGTCACCAGCGCGATCGTGCTGGAGGAACTGCTCTCCCGCCTGCGTCCGGCCCAGACCGCGGTCATCCGCCTTGTCAAGCTCAAGGGCTACAGCATCGAGGAAGCCGCCGCGATGACCGGCCAGTCGGAATCGCTGGTCAAGGTCAACATCCATCGCGGTCTTGCGAAGCTTGCGGGTTATGCCGCCGCGCCGGCAGAGTGACGGGTCGTGACGATCATCCGCTCACAGCGCGAAGCAGGCGAGATCGTCCGCGACCACCATCGGCCCCTCATAATGCTGACGGATCGCCGCCTCGCCCTCCTGCTGGCGCACCAGCGCGCGCTGCATGTTGTGCGACAGGACCAGCAGCTTCGGATCGATCGCCGCCGCCATCTCGCCAATTGATGCAGGCGGACGGTGCAGCCCGCGCGGCTGCCCCTCGCCTTCGGGGATAACATTGTGCGCGACGAGAATGTCGGGTCTGCGCCCCGCGAGCGCGTCGACAAAACTCTGGCTCATCGCATTCTGGTCGCCTGCAAAGACGATGGTCCGCCCGCGTATCTCGACCAGATAGGCGAGCGCCGGGACCACGCCGTGCTCGACCGGAATGGCGGTGACCTTCACCTGCCGCGCGGCATCCTCGAACACAAGCGTCGCGCCATCGGGTGACGCCTCGACGGGCAGCAGTCTCGCCTTGCCCTCGCTCCCGTCGAGATAGCCCGACAGGTAGCGAAAGGCCCCCGCCTGCGGATCGAACAGCGCGCGCAAGTGATCGCGCATGCCCGGAAAATAGTCGCTGCCTATCGGACCGATGACCGGCAGATCGGCCGTCCGGTCGGAAAAGCCGCCGCTATTGAGGATCGCGTCGAGATCGGCGGCATGATCGGCATGGAAATGCGTGATCGCGATGGCAAGATGGTCCTCGAAGCGCGCCCCTGCCTCGCCATAGCGCACGAAGGCGCCGCTGCCGGCATCGATCAGCAGCACCGCCTTGCCATCGAGCCAGAGCAGCGCGGACGATCCGGCGCGCGAGCCTTCGGCAATCGGGCCGCCAGACCCGAGGATCTGCATGGCGACCGTGCTGTTGCACGCAGCCCCGGCTTGCGGCACGGCCAGCAGACAGGCTGCGCCCAGGAGCGCGGATTTCCAGTAACCAGATCGCTTCATCCGAACATCCCTTGGGCAAGAACACGCATGCGGCAGCCTGGCCACCGGGGTTTCGGGGGGAACGGTGTGGCCGAAGCTGCCGCATGATGGTCCGTAACTTGCCAACGGGCCATGCCGCTGTTTTCGTTGATGTCGCGAACAGGGTTACGCGAATAGCCGACCGGTACAGCAAATCGGATCATCAAAATTGTAACCGCTTCGGCCCCAATTGCGAAACAGGCCGCATGGCAACTGCCGTGGCGCGCATCCGCATTTCAGCGATGCCTTTTGGACCCAGCATTATCTCATGAACCAGGCCGCACTCATCCAGGCGCTTTGCGACGACCTGACTCCGGTGACCCCCGCAAGCCCGAGCGAGACAATCGCCAGGGGCACGCTGATCGGCGGCAGCGCGGCGCTGCTTGCCGTGCTCGCGATCTGGGGCGTGCAACCCGGCATCGATCATGGCTGGACGCTCTGCGCATTCCTGCTGAAGGCTGGCGCGATGATGGCGCTCGCGGCCATCGCATTGCGCAGCCTGGCGGCACTCGCGCGACCGGCTGCCATGCCCGTCGCATTGTGGCCCGGACTGGCGGTCATCACCGCCGCGCTGGGGTTCGTCGCGCTGGGCCAGATGCTCGTCGCGCATGAATCGGGCGCAGAACAACTGATGTTCGGCGAGAGCTGGCAAGCCTGCCCGTGGCGGATAGCCGCCCTCTCGCTGCCGCTGCTGGGCGGCATATTCCGGTCGCTGCGCCAGCAGGCGCCGGTGCATCTGCGACGGACGGGCGCGATCGCCGGGCTGCTTTCGGGATCGATCGCCGCCGCGGTGTATGCGCTGGCCTGCACCGAGCAGTCGGCCGCATTCGTGCTGTGCTGGTATGGCCTCGGCATCGGTCTGGCGACGTTGCTCGGCGCGGTCAGCGCTCCGCGACTTTTGCGATGGTGACCGGGTTTGGACTGTAACCGATCAGGGCGCCCCTGCGAACGGATCAGTGCCAGACAGGCACCGCAACCGACCCATTCCCGGAGATACCGTCATGAATAGCGCTCAAAAGACCATCAGCCTTGCCGCCACCGCCGCGATGCTGGCCGTGACCGGCCTCAGCATCAGCGCCCATGCCGCCGAAAAGGCCAAGCCCAAGGATCTGGTGCACTGCTATGGCATCAACACCTGCAAGGGCACATCGGACTGCGCCACCGCCAAGACCTCTTGCAAGGGCCAGAACTCGTGCAAGGGCAGCGGCTTCATCTCGACCACGGCCAAGGAATGCGCCGCCAAGGGTGGCAGCCTGACCGAACCCAAGTAATCGCCCCGCTCGATTGAGGCAGGCCCGGCTCCGCAAAGGCGAGGCCGGGCATTGTCTGCTCAGGCGTGCGCGGCAAGCCAGGCCCCCCGACGGAAAGCCCCATTCATGCCCCAGCCCTCGCTTCCCCGATTTGCAGGCTATGGCCTGGGCATGCGCACCGAGCATTACGACGCCTATCTGAGCGGCACCGCGCCGGTCGATTTCGTCGAGATCATCTCGGAAAATTTCATGGGCGAAGGCGGCCGCCCGCTGCACCTGCTCGAACGGGCGCGCCAGAACTATCCCGTCGCGATGCATGGCGTCTCGATGTCGATCGGGTCTGCCGACGGCCTGAGGGCCGATTATCTGGCCCGGCTCAGACGACTGGCCGACCGCATCGAGCCGCTCTGGGTGTCGGATCACCTGTGCTGGACCGGCGTCGATGGCTTCAATTCGCACGACCTGCTGCCCCTGCCCTATACCCGCGAGGCGCTCGACATCGCCGCCCGCAATATCGCGCTGGCACAGGACCTGCTCGATCGGCCGCTGCTGATCGAGAACCCGTCGAGCTATATCCATTTTGCCGCTGACGTGATGGCAGAGTGGGAGTTCCTGGCCGAGCTCACACGCCGCACCGGCTGCTATCTGCTGCTCGACATCAACAACATCTATGTCAGCGCCACCAATCACGGCTTTGATCCGCTCGCCTATCTGGCCGGCATCCCGCTCGACCGCGTGCGCCAGATCCATCTCGCCGGGCACAGCGCCGGGCAGGACGGCCTGCTGATCGATACGCATGACCATCCCGTTCCCGATCCGGTCTGGGCGCTTTACGCTGAGGCTATGCCCAGGCTTGGCGATGTGGCCGTGATGATCGAGCGCGACGACGATATTCCGCCGCTGGAAACGCTGATGGGCGAACTGGCCCTGGCGCGGCGGCTGGCGAAACCCGGCGAAAGCCTGGCAGCATGAACCTGCACGATCTTCAGATCGAGTTCTGTGCCTTCCTGCGCAGCGACAGGGCGGTCCCGCTCGCAAGCGTCGCTCCGGCCGCCCAACGGGGTCTCGGCGTCTATCATTTCGCACATCGCGCAACACTGGGCGCGGCGCTGCGCGACGTTTTCGAGCGCACGCACGCATGGCTCGGCGATGCGCGCTTCGAACAGGCGGCCGACCGCCATATCGCGCTTCATCCGCCCTCGAGCTGGACGCTGGCCGATTATGGCGAGGGCTTCGACGAGACGCTGTCCGCGCTTTATCCCGACCATCCCGAAGTCGCCGAGCTCGCCTGGCTCGACTGGACGTTGCGCGCGGCGTTCAACGGCCCCGACAGCCCGGAGCTGGACCTTGCCCGGCTGACCGAGGTCGATTGGGATAGCGCGCGGCTTGTGATCAACCCGACGCTGGCGAGCCGCCCGATCATCACCAATGTCGCGCTGATCTGGCAGGCGCTCGAAGATGGCGAGGCCGACCCGCCACCGGCCGATCGGCTGCCGAGCGAAGCGGTGTTGACCGTCTGGCGGCAGGGCCTGATGCCGCGCTTCCAGACGATCGAATTTGTCGAGCTCGATGCGCTCGCATTGGCCATGCGGGGCGAGAGCTTCGGCGCGATCTGTGCCATGCTCGCCAAGAGCTCCGCAGGGAGCGAAGCGGCAGCGGCACGGGCAGGTGCGATGCTGCAACGCTGGTTTACCGAGGCGGTGCTCGTCGCGCTGGCGTGATGCGTCTGCCCGCCATGACCGCAGGGCATGAAACCCATGCACGCTGCCACCATTTGCAAACGCGGCGGCAGGGTGCATGATCCTGCGGATGACCCTCACTCCTCAGCCCGACCGCGATCCCTGCCCTGCCGCGCATGACCCATGGGAACAGCCGACCAATGATCTTGTCGCGCGGCTGTGCCAGTCGGGCGCCGGTTCGCGGGTCCCGCGGATTGGCGATCGCTTCCCCGATTTCGCCCTGCCCGATTCGCACGGACATCATGTCACGCTGCCCCAGTTGCTTGATCGGGGGCCCGTGGTGCTGAGCTTTTTGCGCGGACGATGGTGTCCGTTCTGTGCCCGAGAACTCAGCATCTGGCACGATGCGATGCCCCGGCTGGAAGCAGCAGGCGGCAGGTTCGTCGCTATCAGCGCCGAGACCGGCGGCCGGGCAGAGGATTTCCGGCGGGAGATCGCGCCCGGGGCAACGATGCTGTGCGATGTCGATCACGGCCTTGCCCTGTTGCTGGGGCTGGCCTTTCCGATCGGCGCGGATCTGAACCGGCGCTATGCCGATGCCGGGCTCGATCTCGGCGCGATCTATGGTAATTCCGGCCAGCTGCTGCCGATCACCGCGACCTATGTCATCGATCGCAGCGGCATCGTTCGCTTCGCCAATATCGATCCCGATTTCCGCCGGCGCGCCGACCCCAATGCCGTGATTGCGGTCGTCGAGGCCTTGAGCCGGTCGGGCGGGTAAGCGCGCTCAGCCCCAGGCCCGGGCGCGGATCGCCCGCACCAGCGCATCGGTCGCCACCGATCGCTTGCGGCCCGATACGGTCGCGAAAACCGTGGTGCGCGCGATGGTAATGCCCTGGACGGCGACCGGCCTGACCCGATCGGGCAAGGCCAGGCCTGCCGGCACCCAGGCGCAGCCCAGCCCGTTGGCGACCAGATCGACAACATCGCCCTCGAGATTGGCGCTATGCCGGAATTCCGGACGCAACCCGGCCTCCGCGCACAAGGCGGTGAATTCTGCCGCGACATGCGCGTCGCCGTCGATCCAGGCGAGCCGCGCCAGTTCGGGCAGATCGACGGAGGGCTGCTGCGCCACCCGGCAATCGATCGGGGCAACCGCTATCAGTTCCTGGCGCGACAGCACGATGGTGTCCAGCCGCTCGGGCGGATCGCCGGGCTCGGGCAGCACAGCAGCATCGACCTCGCCCTTCAACAGGCTCTGCAACAGGCTGGCGGCGTCCGCCTTGAGCAGCGACAGCTGAAAGCCGGGCAGCCCCTCCATCACCTGCGCCAGCGCCATGCCGAGCTGTTCGGAAACCGCCCCGGACACCCCGAGCGTCACCGGGGCATGTACCTGCCTGCCGATGCCCCGCGCGAGCAGCTTGGCCGCCTGCGCCGCGTCATAGGTGCGCTGCAGATGCGGCACCATCTGCCGCCCCAGTTCGGTCAAATGCGTCAGCGACCGTTCGCGCCGGAAAAGCTGCCCGCCGAATTCCTCTTCCAGCTTCTGGATGGCACGCGTGAGCGAAGGCTGAGTGACATTGCACTCCTCCGCCGCGCGCGTGAAATTGAGCGTCCGCGCCGCCGCCAGAAAATATCGGACCTGATGCATTTCCATCAAAGGCGCTCCGGGCGGTACAGCCAGAAAATCACCGTTTTCCGCCGGACAACCCCTGATTTTCGCAGCAAGTGGCACAGTGATCTAACGATAAACAGGCGTCAATTGTGACGATCTGACTATCATTTAGTCCGCAATCGAATTAATCTGCCTCCAAGCCCTTACCTGCGCTTTCCGCTTGGCGAGACCCGATGGCCGATATCGCAATCTGGATGAAAAGCTTTGCCGCCGTGACCGATGCGGGCAGCTTTTCCGCCGCTGCGGCGCGGATCGGCAGCAGCCAGTCGACCCTGTCGAAACACGTCGCCGCGCTTGAGGCGCATCTGAAGACACGGCTGTTCAACCGGACCACGCGATCGCTGACGCTGACCACCGATGGCGCGCGCTTCTACGAAAAGGCGATGAGCGCGCTCGATACGATCGAAGCGGCCGAAGCATCGGTCGGGCTCGAGGGCGAAGCGGAGGGCATCGTCCGCGTGACCGCACCGCTGACGCTGGCCGAGAGCCGCCTGATCGCGATGCTGACGCGGTTCATGGCGGAAAATCCCAGGATCGAGATCGATTTCACCGCTTCGGACCATGCGCTCAATCTGGTTGCGGACAATCTCGACCTGGCGGTGCGCGTCGGCCAGCTCGCCGATAGCCGTCTCATCGCCCGTCGGATTGGCGTGGCGCGGCGCATCGCGGTCGCCGCGCCCGGCTATCTCGCGCGGGCTGGCCGCCCGCAAGCCCCGGCCGATCTCGCGCAGCACCAGTGCATCGTCTATTCGCTGCTGGGCACCGGATCGCGCTGGGCCTTCGAGGATGGATCGTCGGTTGAGATCCATGGCAGCTTTCGCGCCGACAGCCCGCATCTCGTGCGCGCTGCCGCTGTCGCCGGACTGGGTGTCGCGGTGAATGCGCGCTGGCTGTTCGAGGATGCGATTGCGGCAGGCCAGCTCGAACATATCCTGGTCGAGCATGAACCGGTGCGCATGCCGATCCATATCGTGCTGCCGCCGGGCCGCTATGTCCCGGCGCGGACGCGCAGCCTGATCGATTTCCTGAGCCGCGCCTTTGCAGCGGACCCCTTGCTTGCCCCCGATTCTCCAGCCTAGCCTGCGGGCTGAGGAATATCCTAGCCCGTCCTTGACCAGGCAGGTTCCGCCTTTCATGACGCAGCGCTCAGCGCGTCCGCCAGAACGGCATTGAACGCACCCGGCTGCTCGAAATAGGGCGAATGGCCCGCTCCGGACAGGACAACTTCACGCGCCTCCGCCGCTGCCAGCATGCCGGTGAGGCTGTCGGGTGGCCAGATCGGATCGCAGGCACCCATGATCAGCGTTACCGGCACAGCGAGTTCAGCAAGCTGGCCAGGCGCGATCAGCACCTCGGGCGCGAACAGGCGCTGCCCCCAGGCCGGATCCAGCGGCGCATTGGCCGCCGCGATATGACGATAGAGCAAGGCCTTGGCCGGTTCGTCGGTTTCGAACTGCGGCTGCAAACCCAGCGCTGCCGGGCCCCGCTCGTCCATCCGCGCGGTCGCCTCGCGAAAGGCCGCAAGCCCGGGCGGATGGGCAATCCCCGCCAAAGTGCAGCACAGGACCAGCGCGTTCACCAGATCGGGCCGCGACAGCGCCAGGCGGAGGCCTGCCCAGCCGCCGAGCGACTGGCACACCAGATCGATGCGCATCAGCCCGAGCGCTTCGCACACACCGGCGGCGCCCTGTACCATCGCCTCGACCGGATCGCTGTGAGGCGATGGCGGATCGGATCGGCCGAAGCCCGGCAGATCGATCGCAACCACATGCCGGTGCGGCGCAAAATGATCGAACTGCTGCCACCAGCCTGCGCTGTTGCCGCCCGCCCCGTGGATGAACAACAGGCTGGGCGTTTCGGCTTGCATGCGCCCCGCAGCAATCCAGGCGATGCCATTGGTCGTGCCTGACGCCCGCATGTTCAAAGTGACTCTGGCAGCGAGAGGCTGATAGCCCTGGGCCGGAAAGCACCGATCATGTCTTCGGCAGCACGGCGCATTTGCATATCGCCCCCCAAATCGTCACGATAGTCAGCGGCACGTCATCAACCGCGACCCCCTAAGTTTACGGGATTGTAGCAGTTATTACAAGGATCGCCATGGCCAATCGTCAGGACCAACGCGAAAAAGTGATCCAGATGCTGGCGGATCATCTGCTGACAGCCGGTCTGGCGCAAACCAGCCTCAGGCAGCTGGCGGCGGCGTGCGGCACAAGCGACCGGATGCTACTCTATTATTTTGCCGACAAGGCAGAAATCATGACCCTGGTGCTTGGGCGAGTCGCCGAGCAGTTTTCGAGTGCGCTCGACCTGGCGCTGCCGCCCGACCGGCTCCCGCCGCAGACTCTGCTGCAACAGGCAAGCGCGCTGGTGCGCACGCCCGCCATGCGCCCGACCATGCGACTGTGGCTGGACATGGTAGCGGCAGCAGCGCGGCAGGAGCAGCCGTTCCCCGCCATCGCCACGGCGATCCTGCACCAGCTGATGGCCTGGATCGAAGCCAGGCTGGAAGGTCCGCCGGGACCGGCCAGACGCCAGCGCGCCGCATTCCTGCTCGCCCTGATCGATGGGATCGCGATTTTCGACATGACCGGCGGCGAAGCCGAAGCCGACGCTGTCGAACAGGCGCTGAGCGACATTCTGCTGACTTGAAGCATCGCTGTAACTGCCCTTTCTGCTGCGGCGAATTGCGTGTAGCATCCATTACGGACATCCTACCCGCCTTTCGAGAGAACGACTTCATGACCGAGGCCCAGCACCGCCGCTGGTTGAAATTCACCGCCATTTCCGTCGCAATCTTCGGCCCGATCTTTGCCACCGGTACGATCGAAGGTCTCGCCGCCCCTGCGCGCTGGTCGCTCGACATTCTGGCCTGGCCAATCGACGGCGCACAGGATTTTGCCGCGCCGACCACGCGCTTTCTCTCCGCACTGACCGGCGGATTTCTCCTCGGCTGGGGCGTGATGATCTGGTTCCTCGCCACGCGCGTCCACCGGCACGCTCCGGAGCCGGTCCGCCAAGCGGTGCTGGCGGGACTGCTCGGCTGGTTCCTACTCGACAGCACAGGCTCGATTGCCTCGGGTCAGCCGATCAATGCGCTTTTCAACGTGGCCGTACTGCTGATCCTGGTCGGCCCGCTCTGGTTACCCGCGAAGGACGCATGATGTGATGTCCCCGCTGCCGCTCGATCACCTCACCATCTTGAGCCGCGATGCCGAAGCAAGCGCGGCCTGGTATGGCGCGCTGCTGCCCTGGCTCGGTTTCGAGCGCGCCAAGCCTGACATCTGGCACAATGCCAATGGCTTGTACCTGCAGTTCCGCACCGCCAAGGCCGAAACGCGCCCCTATGAACGCTACGGAGCGGGGCTCAACCATCTGGGCTTCACCGCGCCCGATCCCGGTTTCGTCGAGGCCCTCGCCACGCACATGACCAATCTGGGCCACGAGGCGCGGTTGCAGCGGTTCGGCGACGGCATCGTCGCGCTGTTCATGCCCGATCCTGATGGTCTGCGCGTCGAGGTGTCCTGGTATCCCGAAGGCGTCCCGCCGGTGGATTGAGCCGGCCGGTTTGGCAGCCGCCGATCTGACGGCACAAGACTGGCAATTTACGGGAGCAGCAGCGTCGAGCCCGTGGTGGCGCGGCTTTCCAGGTCGCGATGCGCCTGCTCGGCCTGGTCGAGCGGATAGGTCTGGCCGATGGTCACCTTGACCTTGCCCGCACGGATCATCTGCCACAGCCGCGCCGCACCCGCCTCGCGCTCGGCCGGATCGGCATAATAATCGAACAGCGTCGGCCGGGTGCTATAGAGCGATCCCTTGCTCGCGAGGATACCGAGATTGACGCCGGTCACCGGCGCGCTCGCATTGCCATAGGACACGATCAGTCCACGCCGTCCCGTGCTGTCCAGCGAGGCTTGCCAGGTATCGAGCCCCACGCCGTCAAAGACCACGCGCACGCCGGCACCGCCAGTGAGCTCGCGCACGCGGCGCGCCGTATCCTCGCGGGTATAGATGACGATATGGTCGGCGCCCGCCCCGCGCGCGAGCGCGGCCTTTTCCTCGCTGCTGACGGTGCCGATGACGGTCGCGCCGCCAGCCTTGAGCCATTGCACCAGCAGCAGCCCGACCCCGCCCGCTGCGGCATGGACCAGCACCGCCTGACCCGGCTCGACCCGTGCGCAACGTTCGACCAGGAATTCGGTGGTGCACCCCTTGAGCAGCGCGGCGGCGGCGACATCGTCCGAAATATCCTCGGGCAATCTGAACAGGCTGGCGGCGGGAAGGTTGCGGATATCGGCATAGGCGCCGCGCGCGGGGCCGAAGGTCGCCACGCGATCGCCGACGCTCAGTCCCTCGACCCCCTCGCCTACCGCCTCGACGACGCCTGAGGCTTCAAGGCCCAGGCCGCCGGGCAGATCGACGGGGTAGATCCCGCGCCGGTGATAGGTATCGATGTAGTTGAGCCCGACCGCGGTCTGGCGCAGCGTCACCTCGCCGGGTCCTGGAGCGGAAAGCTCGACCGTCTGCCACTCGATCACCTCGGGGCCACCATTGGACCGGATTATCGCCTGGCGTGCGTGCATCGTTCTGCTCCATCCCAATTGTCGCTGTCTGACGTCCAGCGTTGATCGATCGCCCTTGCCCTCGCAAGAGGCTCGCCCCTGCCCTACGCCATGCCCATGCTCCTGTCATCGGCTTCAAGCTCTGGGACAAGGGAAGATGGATACGGGATGGTCAGCCCGGTGCACCCCCTACTGCCTGATACAGGCCGACCAGTGTAGTCAATTCGTCGGCCCTGGTCTGGATCAGCGAGAGATCGACTCCCAGCAGCGCGCGCTGCGCATCCACCTGCTCGATATAGGCGGTATAGCCGGCCCGGTATCGGTTGGACGCGTGGCGCAGCGCATCAGCCACGGCGACCCGTTGGGCGCGCAGGGACGTTTCCTGTTCGGTCAGATTGGCGAGCACCGCCATCCGGTCCTCGACCTCGCGAAACGCGTTGAGCGCCGCCGAGCGATAAGCCCAGGCGGCCTGATCGCGCTGCGCGGCCGCGCCGTCGAGCTGCGCGGTCAGCCGGCCACCCTGGAAGATCGGCGCAAGAATGCTGCCGCCGAGCGACCACAGGCTGATCGGGTCGGCGAGCAGGTCCGAGATCGCGAGGCCTGCGCTCGCACCCAGATTGATCGAGGGCATGAACTGCGCACGCGCGGCCCGCATCTGCGCATCCGCTGCGGCGATGCGATATTCGGCGGCCGCAATGTCGGGGCGGCGGCGAAGAAGCTCGGACGGCAGGGTCGCGGGCGCGGCCGGCTGGCGCAGGGCATCGAGCGTCCCGCCGCGCACGATCGCCCCCGGAAGCTCGCCCGTCAGCACCGCCAGCGCATTTTCCTGCCGCGCGATCTGCGCCTTGAGCTGCGGCACCAGCTGGACTGCAGCCTGATATTCAGCCTCGGCCTGGCGCAGTTCGAGCTGCGAGGTATAGCCGACCTCGGCGCGGTCGCGTGCGAACTTGAGCGCCTGCTGCCGCGCCGTCACCGTCTCGTCGAGCACCACCAGGCGCGCATCGAGTGCAAGCAGCGTGATATAGCCTGTCGCCGTGGCTGCGGCGACCGAAAGCCGCGCTGCCTCCTCGCTGGCCTCGCTCGCAGCGACATTGGCGCTCGCCGCATCGACCCTTGCCGCATTCTTGCCGAACAGGTCGAGCTCGTAGCTCGCCCGGAACGCCGGTTGCGCCGCGAGCGAGTTCAATCCCTGCCCGAAGGGGGAGACTTCGCGCCGCGCAGCGCCATCGACGCTCAGGCCCAGCGAGGGGAGCAGCAGCCCGCGCGAGCCGCGCTCGGTAGCACGCGCCTCCTCCACCCGCGCTGCGGCGATCTGGACATCGGGATTGTTGGCGCGGGCCTTCTCGACCAGCGCGGACAGCTGCGGATCGCCAAAGGCCTGCCACCATTGCGCCTCGACCGGGGCGGTCATGCCAAGATCGGTGCGCCACGCGACCGGCGCGGCGACCGATGCACCCTGCGGCGCGTCCTGCAGCGCTGGGGCGCAGGCGGAGAGCAGCAGCGCACCAGTAAGCACGGCGATGAGAGGGCTGCGCATCGGCCTCACTCCCCGGTGTGCACGGTGGCGACCACGGACATGCCGGGACCGAGCCTTCGGGCGAGCTTCTGGCCGGGGTCGAGCACGATGCGCACCGCAATGCGCTGCGGTACCTTGACGAAATTGCCTGCGCCGGTGTCGGGCTTGACGATGCTGAACTCGCTGCTGGCGGCGGGCGCGATGCTCTGGACCCGACCGGTAAGCTTTGCCCCGCCCAGCGCATCGACCTCGAGCGTCGCGCGCTGGCCGACCGCCATGGCCTCGGTCTGCGCCTCCTTGAAGTTGGCGACGACCCACAGTTCGTCGGGGACGATGTACATCAGCTGCGTGCCCGCACTGACCAGCTGGCCTTCGCGCGCGGTGATCTCGCTCAGCCGACCCGACCGCGGTGCGCGGATTTCGGTGCGCGACAGCTCGAACGCGGCCAGATCGCGCGAGGCTTCGGCGCCCTGCACCTGCGCCTCGAGCGCGCCGCGCCCCACGCGGACCGAGCGGACGTTTTCCGCCGCGATCGCGCGCTGCGCCTGGGCCTGGCGCACGCCGGCCTGCGACTGGCGAAGCGCCGCCAGTGCCTGGTCGCGCTCGCGCAGCGAGACCGAGCCCTCGTCGACCAGCTCGTTGATGCGGTTCATGTCGGCCTGCGCCTTCTGATAGCCGGCCTGCGCGCTCGCCACGGCGGCGTCCTGAAGCTGCAGCTGGGCCTGGGCCGAGCGCAGGCTCTGCTCGCTATTGGCGAGATTGGCCTTTTGCGCCGCTATGTTGGCCGCGCCCTGCTGCACCTTTTCGCGGAAGGGCGTTGCATCGATGCGCGCAAGCAGCTGGCCCTGTTCCACCTTCTGGAAATCGGCGACGCGGACCTCGACCAGATAGCCTGCGACCTGCGGGCTGACGATGGTCGTGCGCCCGCGCACATAGGCGTTGTTGGTGGTCTGGTCGCCTCCGGCAAAGGGCGGCAGTCCCCAGGCAAACAGCGCGACGAGCACGCCGATCACGATCAGCACGCCGGCGACCAGCACGCGCTGGCGCGACAGTTGCGGCGACCAGCCCTTTTCGGGCGCCGCAGGCTCGGCGGTGCTGCCCGATGCTTCGGTGGTGGCGGCTTGCGGGTTGGTGGATGTCATGGCTCGTTCCTTGCGCGCATGGCCTCGATAAAGGCGAGTTCCTTGGCGAGCGGATTGCGCCCGCGAATCTTGTTGATCACCCAAGGCACGAACAGCGCGACGAAGGTGATCGCCGCGAGCGTGCCGATGAGGAAGAAGACGTCGTTGAAGGCGAGGACCGCGGCCTCGCGCCCGATCTGCGCCGAGATGCTGGCCGAGGTCGCCTGCTGCACCAGCGCCGGATCCTGTTGCAGCGGAGCGGTGCGCTGCGCCGCGTTCGAGAAGGCCTGCGAAAGCTGGGCGTTGCTCATCGCCAGCGTCGTGCCGGCATCGATCAGATGCGTCTTCAGCCGGACCGTGTGAAAGGCCGACAGCAGCGCGATCCCCGCGAGGCCGCCGACCGATTGCGACAGCGAGAAGATGGCGATGAAGCTGATGATATAGTTCTGCCCCGCCGCCAGCGCGCGCAGCATCCCCTCCATGAGCACCGGGCCCATGGCGAACACGGCCGCAAAGGCGATCGCCGCTTGCGACAGGTACAGGTCCTGCGGGCGGCTCATGACGCCGGTGCGGGTATCGGCAAAGGCGGCGACGCCGATGACCAGCACGGCAAACAGCACCGGACGGGTCAGGTCCTTGGGGTCGAGCCGGATCACCGACAGCACCATGCCCGCGACCGTCGCGCCGGTGAGCACCCAGAAATAGCCAGTCAGCTGCTCGTTGCCATAGCCGAGCGCAGTGAACATGCCGCTCGCGCCGAAACCCTGCTCGGCCACGAGGATGCGCACGGTCGCGCCGATCGCCGCGATGCTCAGGATCGCGCGGCTCGACAGCCAGCTGAGATCGAGCATCGGGCTCTTGCGATTGGCCTCGATCAGCAGGCAGCCGCCCAGGCCGATGACTGCCAGCGCCACCGCATAGCCCAGCCAGGGCGCGTCCCACCACACGATGCGGCCAAGGATCAGGAATGCGCAAAGCGAAGCGACCCCCAGCACGAACAGCGCCATGCTGGGAATGTCGAGCTTCTCGAAGGTCAGCTTGCGAACCCCCGGTGGCAGGCGCAGCAGATAGACAAAGGCGAGCCCCAGCAGCGAGAGCGCGAACTGGAACTGGAAGACACGCGCCATATCGCCATCGACCAGCAGCGCTGGCGAGAGCGCCCGGGTGAGCGGAAAGGCGATCTGGGTGAGGCCGAGCGACAGCACGAGGCCGACGGTGCGCATCGCCGCAGGAAGCCCCTGCATGAGATAATAGATGGTGAGCGCCGACAACCCGCTCGCGGCGATACCCGCCACGGCGCGCGCGGCCAGCTCGGCGTGATAGCCCGGTCCGATAAGCTGCACGAAATTGGCGAGCACGAGCCCCGCCATCGCCCAGCGGACGAAAAGCTGGATGCCGAATTCCTGCCGGACGCGGAACAGCAGCATGCTCATCGTGGCATAGGTCGCGTAGAAGGCCACCGTCATCCAGCCCGCCTCGACCGGGGTCAGCGCGAACTCGGCCTGCAGCGCGGGCGTGTTCGCCAGCAGAAAGCCGTTCTGCGCGCCGCCGACCAGGCCGATGAACACGCCGATCGCCAGATAGGCGGCCTTTCTTCGCGGCGGATGATCGGGATTGGCAGGCGATCCGGGCAGGATGGGCATCTCGTGCGGCTTGAACGCATAGCCGTCGGCCTTGTCGATCAGGGGGCGCGGGGGCTCAGCCACAGTCGAGCACCTCGTCGATCAGCACCATCTCGAGCGCGTCGCCGAACCTTTGGTCGTCATCCATGCCCTCGACCAGTCTGGTCAGCCGTTCGCGCCGGGCAACGCTGCTGGCTGCCGCATAGATGAAATTGGCGACCCTGAACTCAAGATGGTGGGGAGCTGTCTCCAGATGCTGCGCCGCTTTCCGCGCCAGATCGTAAAAGCGCTGATGGAGCGGGGCGGACAATTCGCGCAGCAACCAGTCCGATCGATCGGAGTCGACCGTGATATCGCGCAGAATGAGACGCGGGACTTCCGGATGGGCCAGCAGATGGGCGATATAGGCGGCCATGATCCTGCGCAGCCGCGCGGCAGGTGAGGAACTGCCCTCCCCGCTTTCGGCCGCGCTCAGCGCATCGAGCAATTGGGCCGCCGCGCTGGCGACCAGCGCCTTCCAGAGCCCCAGCTTTCCGCCGAAATGATAGGATATCAGCGCGACATCCACCCCGGCATCGGCCGCGATCAGGCGCAGCGGCGTGGCCTCATAGCCCTTGGCGGCAAAGTGCGTCCTCGCCGCCTCGAGCAGGGCCGCGCCGACTTCTCGCCCATTGTCTTTCGGGCGTCCGGGATTCTTGCGATCTGCCATGTGCCATCCCTGCGTTCGGCACGACGCGGCCGAGCTAATTCAACGTCTGTTGAATACGTCGCCGATGAGGTCGGGTTCCGAGCGCGCAGAAAAATTATAACATGGATTAATCGCAGCTGCGGTTTTGGTTGCCACCGCCACGCACACAGCGGGTCAATTGACAGCTTTTGGTGCACGCAATGGCACCGCCCGGCCCTCGGCCGCACTGGTCCGTTTCCACGCCGCAAGCAGCATTATTCCATGCCGCTACCGACCGCTCTGCCAGCGGGGCAACGGTCGGAACAGGCTGCGCTCAGTTGCGCTTGCGGCTGGTGCGCAAGGCGCTCATCGAACCGGTATAGCGGGTGCCGAGCATGAAGCTGCCCACAGCCGCCGCCGGCCCACCACGAGCATCATCGGCGCGTGGCAGGACAGCAGCCAGGTCGATCGCGGGCACACCGTCTGCCTGCAGTGCCAGGTTCAGCACCGCCGCATCGCCTGCCTTCAGCGCGGCAAAGCCGGTTTCGACCTCGGCCAGCTCCTTCTCCAGCGCATCGACCCGCGCCAGCGCATAGCTGGTCGGCCGTGCCTCGGTCGCCGTGATCGCGCCATAGGCCATGTCCATATTCTCGCGCAGCCGCTCCTCGCCGGTGATCGCCCCGCCTTCGGTGGTGGCGACGACCTGCTTGCGCAGCGCATCGGCCTTGCCGACCAGCGCCAGCGCTTTGGCCTTGTTCGCAGGCGACGTCGATTCATTGTCGGCCACCGCCTGGGCCTGCGATTTCACTGCGTTCAGCCCCGCCGTCAGCGCGCTCATCCGCACGAACAGGCCTTTCACGCGTTCGGCCGCATCATATTGCGCCTGACGATCGGCCACCGTGAACTTCGCGCGCTTGTCCAGCCCTACCACCAGCGGCATCTCGGTGACCTTGCCGGCCTTGGTGAGCCGCACCGTATAGGTGCCCGGCATCACCCGCTGGCCCTGGGTAGAGGCGAACGCGAGCGAGGCTGCAGGCGGAACCTGCGGCGGCTTGGTCCGCATCGACCAGACCACGCGGTTCAGCCCCTTGCGCTTCGATGTCGGCAGTTCGTCGATCACCTTTCCATTGGGATCGATGATTTCCAGCTTCATCCGCCCCAGCACGTGCCGGGCCTTCTGGTAATAGGTGATGACCGCCCCATCGACCGGGTTCTGGCCGACATAGGTCGCATCGCCCTCTGGCCAGCCGCCACTGCCGCGGATCCGCTGCTGCACGGGTTCGGACCGGATCAGCGTGACGTCGCTGGCCACGACCTCGGGGCTCAGAGCCCGCACCGGGCTGATATCGTCGATGATCCAGATACCGCGACCATGCGTTGCCAGCACCAGGTCATCGCCCTGCGACGCCACGGCGATATCGCGCACCGCGACCGCGGGGAAGTTGCCGGGCCGGAATTCCTCCCAGTTCGCTCCCTTGTCGCGCGAGATGAACAGGCCGAATTCGGTGCCGACGAACAGGATGTCGGGGCTCAGCCGGTCTTCCTTGACGACATGGGCATAGCCGCGCACGCCCGGCGTGGCCGGACCGACCAGCCGGGTCCAGCTCTTGCCGTAATCGCCGGTCTTCAGGATATAGGGCGCCATGTCGCCGAAGCTGTGCCGATCGACCGCGACATAGGCCACCGCCGGATCATGCCGGCTGGCTTCGACCCAGGCGATGCTGACATCGGGGCCGAGCTTCATCGCCTTGCCGACGTTGGTCCAGCTTTGGCCGCCGTCGCGCGTCAGCTGGACATTGCCGTCATCGGTGCCGACCCAGATCTGCCCGGCCATCAACGGGCTTTCCGAGATCGAATAGATGGTCGTGTGCATTTCCGCCGAAGAATTGTCGACGGTAATGCCGCCCGATTTCTCCTGCTGCTGACGCGCCGGATTGTTGGTGGTCAGGTCAGGCGATATCCGGTCCCAGGTCGTGCCGTGATCGCGCGTGCGGAACAGATACTGGCTGCCGATATAGATCGTGCCCTTTTCGTGCGGCGACAATGCGATCGGGGTGTTCCAGTTGAACCGCAGCTTTTCCTTGTAGCCGCCCTTGGGCTGGATATCGCGCGATTCCAGTGTCTTGCGGTTGATCCGGGCAATGTTGCCGCCCTGATATTCGGCGTAGACATAATCCGGGTCGGCCGGGTCCGGGAAAACCCAGAAGCCATCGCCACCGTAGAGATTCTCCCAGCGGCTGTTGGTGATGCCGCCAGGATATTCGCTGTCGCCCACCCAGCTCGAATTGTCCTGCAGGCCGCCATAGACCTGATAGGGGTCCTTGTCATCGATGCTGACATGATAGAACTGACTGATCGGCAGGTTGAAGCTCTTCACCCATTTGCTGCCGCCATCATGGCTGATCCACAGGCCGCCATCGTCGCCGCCGACGATATGCTTGGTATTGGCCGGGTTGATCCAGATGTCGTGCCAGTCGCCATGGCTGCCGCCCGATGCATTGGCAAAGCTCTTGCCGCCGTCATCGGACACGATCATGTTGAGGTTCATCTTGAACAGCCGGTTGGCGTCCTTGGGATCGGGCACGATCTTGCTGAAATAGAACGGCCGCCAGACCATGTTGCGGCTGCGGTCGCGCTCCTCGAAGCTCTTGCCGCCATCTTCGGACACGTACAGCGCGGAACGCTCGCTTTCGATAAAGGCATAGACCCGGTTGGGATCAGCAGGCGAGAACACCGCCTCGATCCGACCCCAGGGCCCCTTGGGCAGCCCCTTGGTGGTGCTGGCATCCATCGCTGCCCAGGTCCGACCGCCATCGTTCGAGATCTTCATGGCGCTGCCCGAAGCCGCATCCGGGCCCTCTCCGCCCGAGCGGAAGGTCCAGCCCTTGCGGCGAAAATCCCACAGGCCGGCCATCACCCGATCGGGATTGGCCGGATCGAGCGCAACCGACGAGCAGCCCGTCGACAGGTTGCTGCCTTTCAGGATCTGCGTCCAGGTGACGCCGCCATCGGTGGTCTTGTAGAGGCCGCGGTCCGGGCTGTCCGACCAGAGCGCGCCGGGCGCGCAGACATAGACGATGTCGCTGTTCGTCGGATGGACGACGATCTTGGTGATCCGCTCGGTCTTGGGAAGGCCCATGCGCGTCCAGTTGTCGCCACCATCGGTCGACTTGTAGACGCCGTCGCCGATCGACACCGAATTGCGCGTCCAGCTCTCGCCGGTGCCGACCCAGATCGTGGCGGGGTTCGACGGATCGATCGCCACCGCGCCGATCGACTGGACCGGCTGCTTGTCGAAGATCGGACGGAACGTGGTGCCGCCGTCTTCGGACTTCCATACGCCGCCGGACGCGGCGCCGACATACATGGTGACCTTGCCGTCCTTGCCCTGCACGGCATCGATCGCGGCAATGCGACCCGACATTTCGGCCGAGCCGATATTGCGGATGCCAAGGCCCGAAATTCCCGAAGCGGCGGGAGGGGTGGCGGCGTCCTGGCCAAAGGCAGGAGCGGCGATTGCCAGCATGGTGCCGGCGAGAAGAAGGGTGCGGCGCATCGGATCAGTTCCCCTTCGGCGCGGCGGCCGGGCTGGCGGGCAGAGCGAAAAGGCTGGCAGGCGCAGGCACGTTGGCGGTGCCCGATGCGATGATCGTGCGTTGCCGGTTGTTGCCCTGCCCCGCCGCCCAGCTTTCGACCGACATAGGGAAATAGACCCCGGCCACCTTTTCATAGTCGCCGAATTCATATTCGAAGACTTGCTGCGCGCCCCGGATCCGGCGCGTCTCGACCATCTTCACCTCGAGCATGGTATCGGGGTCGAGCAGATAGACGAACTCGTCGCCATCCTTTTCGGTCACCTTGAGCTTGTAGGTATCGGTCCCGTCGAAATCCTCGCGCCCCAGATAGGTGACGGTCGAGCCCTGCGCCGCCGCGCGCTGCAGCGGCCCGCGGATCGAACCGGTATCGGCCAGCGAGCGCGCTTCATCATCGCTCATCCGCTCGGCGTCCTTGCGCCCTTCGAACGGATTGATCCGCCAGCCGGTCGTGCCGTCCCAGCCCTGCACCAGCGTCAGCCCCTGCAGCGCCATATCGACGCGAACGTCTCCTGCTTTGGTGCGGACCTCCTCATAGGTCAGCTGAAAATCACCGGGAAAGATGACCGTGCCGTCGAACTTGACCGATTGGATCGCATCGATCGCGGCGGCCCCGCCCCGCGCGGCGAGATTCTGCGCCACCAGTTCGTCGGCCGTCTGCGCGATTGCCGGTATCCCGGCCAACGACAGAATGCCCAGCATGACGGCTGCGGACCGAAGCTTGATCATCCGACGACTCCCCCCAAAACACCCTTTTGGCAGAGGTTATCAACCCGGTTTGCGAAGGCAATTCCGAAAGTCGCAAAGGGCATGATTCATCGACGAACTGCAATCTACCCGAAGCGGCTCAGACGCGCGGCAGGCGCAGGATTGCGATCACGCCGCCGCCGGGCGCATCGGACAGGGTGAAATCGCCGCGATTTTGCGCCACGAAGTCGCGCACGATGCTGAGGCCCAGGCCTGCCCCGCCTGTCCCCCGGTTGCGCGATGCATCGCCGCGCTCGAACGGGCGCATCAGCCGCTCGCGATCGGTCGCAGGGATGCCCGGGCCATTGTCGCTGACCGATATCCGCACTTGGCGCTCGTCCTGCTCCAGCGCGATCACGCCGCCGCCAGCATAGTCGATCGCATTGCGGACCAGATTCTCGATCGCGCGCCGGAAGGCGGGCTCAGGCACCCGGACGGTCGGAGTGTCGCTCGCCAGAAGCCGTATCGGGGCATCCGGCTGCGACATTTCCGCCGCGATGCTGGCGAGCAGCGGGCGGACATCCACGATCTCGGCAGGTGCAGCAGCGTCGCGCGCAAAGCTGAGGACTTCGTCGATCATCGCCTGCATCCGCTCGACATCCGCCACCATGCGCGCGCGCTGCGGCTCTGGCGCGGACTCGATGCGGAGGCGCAGACCGGTGAGCGGCGTGCGCAGGTCATGCGCGATGGCAGTCAGCATCCTGGCACGCTCCGCAGCCTCGATGGCGAGGCGGTTCTGCATCGCCGCGATCGCCGCCGCCGCTTCGCGCAATTCGCGGGGCCCCTCTTTGGGTATCTGCGCCGCATGATCCTCAAGCGCGCCTGCCAGCGCGCGGAACGGGCGCGTCAGCCGCCGCGCGAAGATCCATGCCAGCGGCGCAAGCAACAGCAGGCTGACGGCGAGCGCGATGAGGATGCTGCGCTGCCAGCCGCCCAGAAAGGGCTGAACCGGCTCGATCACGAGCCAGCGTCCGTCTGCCTGCCGCACGCTGGCGGTATAGGCCGGCAGTGGCATAGCCAGCAGGGCCGCACTCAACGCGCCATCGATCGCACCAGGATCGACGATCTCGATCTTTCCCGTCCGGCTCTGGCGCAGAATGAAAGGGGAAGGCAGATTGGTTGTCGCATTCGGCGCCTTGGAGGGTCGAGGCACCATCTGAAACCGGATCGATACCGGCTCGGCACTGTCGAGGCGCGTCACGCGCACATCGTGGGCGGGCTTGCCCAGGCGAGACGCGATCAGCAGCTCGACCATGGAGATGCGGGTGCCTGTCGGCGGGGCGGAATCGACCCTGCGTTCGAAGCCGTCAACCGGCTGGCGCAGCGCCGAGATCGCATCGATCGCCGTCATGCGTATCGATGGTGGTGGCGGAGCCGCCAGCACGATCGCGGCCGTGGTGGCCACGCTCAGCGCGGCGACGGCAACCCCGAAGCCGCCGATGGCCACCAGCGCGCTAGGTGCCCGCTTCATGCCGGACGCACCGCCGGAACGAACCGGTATCCCACACCGCGCACGGTTTCGATCAGCACCGTCTTGTCGGCCTCGGCCAGCTTGCGGCGCAGGCGGCTGACAGCAATATCGATCGCGCGGTCATAAGGCGCCGAATCAATTCCCCGTGTAAGGTCGAGCAGCGTATCGCGGCTGAGGATACGCCCCGGGCGGCGCACGAAGGCCGCGAGCAGCGCATGCTCGCCTTCGGTCAGCATCAGGGCCCGTCCTGCCGGGTCGCGCAGACGCCGCTGCTCGATATCGAGCCACCAGCCGGCAAAGGTCAGCCCCTGGGCCGTTTGGGGCTGGTCCGACCAATCGGCAGACGGCCGACGTAACAATGCCCGCACCCGCGCCAGCAATTCGCGCGGTTCGAAAGGCTTGGTCATGTAATCCCATGCGCCGACTTCCAGCCCGACGATCCGATCGGTCACGGCATCGAGCGCGCTCAGCATGAGGATCGGCGTGTCCCCACCGCCCAGGCGGCGGCACAGCGAAAGCCCGTCCTCGCCCGGCATCATGACATCCAGGATGATGAGATCGGCCGGTGCCTCGCCCAGCGCGCGATCGCAGGCAGCGGCATTCGCAGCGGCACGCACCGCATAGCCGTGCGCACCGAGAAAATCGGCAATCGCGTCGCGAATGCTGGCGTCGTCGTCGACGACCAGGATGCTGCTCATGGGATCGGTCAGTGGCTCCATCTCCGCGCTCCTAGCACGGCTTTGTAGCATTCGCGTATCAGCACCGGCTACGCGCGAGCCATCATCGCGTTACCCGGAGGTGCTTCTCCTCGCTCCTGCTTTGGCAAGCCGGAGAACCAACATGAAAGCACCCGCAACACCCCTTCTCGGCCTATGGGTCTGTACCCTCGCAGGCGCGCTCGCTGCGCAACCGATCAGCGCGAGCGACGCACTGAGCGCACCGCCTAGCGATGGGGCTCCATCCAAACCTGTCATCATGGGTGGTGACGGCAAGTCGCTTCCACCAGAGTTGCTGCGCCAGATCGAGGAGCAACTGAAAGCGGAAGCAGAAAAGAGGCCGGACGGCGCGAAGCCACCGGCACCTCAGATCAGGATTCTCGGTGCCGATGGCAAGCCGGTCCCTCCCGAGGTTGCGCGCCGGTTGCAGGAGCAATTCAAGGACCTGGTCCCGCCGGCGCCTGACAAGGACAGCGGGTCGGATCAGCTTTCTCCGAGAGAACCGGTCGACAAGCAGCCGATCGTCGTCTCCTCTCAGCGGCCTCGCGGTGCCATCGAAAGCGATGTTCCGGCGGAACGGACCTTCAACCAGCTGGATATCCGGGCGCTCGGCGCGGAGAACATCGCCGCCGTGCTCGACACGATCGGATCGCAAACGGCCAGCAACCGGGGTCGCGGGGACAGCGCGCCGGTGACCTTGCTGAACGGGCGCAGGGTTGCAGACTTTGCGGAAATCGCACGCATCCCGGCCGAAGCCATCGAGCGCATGGAGATCTTTCCGGAGGAAGTGGCGCTGCAATATGGCTTTCGGGCCGATCAGAAGGTCGTCAACATCGTCACCTTCGCGAATTTCCAGTCGCGCGTCGGCCAGGCCAGCGCGCTGGTCCCAGGCGAAGGCGGACGGGACAGCTGGATCGCGAATGCCGATTACCTGAAGCTTGCTGGCGACACGCGGATCGCGCTGGGCGCAACATACAGTCACGCCGAGCAACTGCTCGAAAGCCAGCGCGATATCCGCCAGTTTGCCGCCGCGCCGGACCTGGGAACAGCGCGCACCCTGCTGCCCGAGAGCGAGAGCCTTGCCCTGACGGGCGTTCTGAGCGGGCATGTGCTTTCCGATGTGGCGGCGACTCTCAATGGCCGGATTGATGTCAGCCGCAACGACAGCCTGCTCGGCGCAGACGGCACGCGGGCGCTGCAGCGCGACAGCGACCGCTCGCTCGTGCATTTCGGCACCACGATCAGTGGCCAGAGCGGCCGCTGGCAATGGTCGGCGCTCGGCAATTTCGACCGCATCGAGAGCGAGATAGTGACCGACAGGAGCGGCATCGGCTCCCGCCGCGATGCCGCACGATCGACCGATACGCTGGCCAATGTCGATCTGCTCGCCACCGGTCCGCTTGCAACCCTGCCTGCCGGGCCGTTCACCGCCAGTCTGCGTCTGGGGGCCGAATTCAGGGAGTTTTCGAGCCGGGCAGAATTCGCGGCAAACGAGGTTCGATCCGACCTTGCGCGCGATCGGGGGGCAGCGCAGATCAATCTTGGCCTGCCCTTGCTCGGCGATGCCGGTGGCAAGGCCTCGCCGCTCGGCCATCTCGCCCTGAACGGCAACGCCGCGTTCGAGCGCCTGTCCGACGCCGGGTCGCTATGGACCTATGGGTTCGGCCTGAACTGGTCGCCCGCGAAGGGGATAGACCTGGTGGCATCGGTGACGCACGAACAGGGCGCGCCCAGTCTTGAACAGCTGGGCGGCCCGGTTCTGGTGACGCCGAATGTCCGCACCTTCGACTTTGCCCGCCGCGAGGTCGTCGATCTCACCCGGATTTCGGGTGGCAACGCGGCACTGCGCAACGACGACCGGCGGCTTGTTCGGCTCGGCCTCAATCTGCACCCGCTCGCCAGAACCGATCTGACGTTCAGCATCGATTATGTCCGCACCCGCACCGACGATCCGATTGCCGCCTTCCCCATCGTCACCCCGCAGGTCGAGACCGCATTTCCCGAACGCTTTGCCCGGAGTAGCGATGGCCGATTGCTCGGCATCGATGCGCGTCCCGTCAATTATGCCGCCGCGCGCCAGCAGCAGCTGCGCTGGGGGGTGAACTTCACCCGTCCGCTCGGCGAGGTGCCCGACTTCATGCGCGATGCCCAGGTCCGCGTCGTCACCAGCGAGGCGGAGGCGCGGCGCCTGTTCCCCAATGCCGAAATGGTGCGCGCGCAGCCGGGAAGCGCCACGTTTCAGGGCGCCTCCAACCTTACCAGCCGCTTCTTTGTCAGCCTCTATTACAACTGGTATCTCGAGGACGAAATCGCGCTGCGGCCGGGTGTCCCGGTCCTCAACCTGCTGGAGGATGGCGCGGTCGACTTTCTGGGTGGTCGCCGTCGTCATGAGATCGATCTTCAGGCGGGTGTCTTCAAGCGCGGGCTCGGCGCACGCCTGACCGCAAGCTGGCGAAGCGGCACCCGCATTGCCCAACAGGGCTCGGCAGCGGGCGATCTGCGCTTCAATGATCTGGCGGTGGTCAATCTCGCCCTGTTCGCCAACCTTGCCGAGCGCTTCGGAGGCGAAACCGCACCGCGCTGGCTCAAGGGGATGCGGACGTCGATCGGGATAACCAACCTGTTCAACACCCGGCCGCAAGTCCGCGATGCTGCCTGGACAGTGCCGCTCAGCTACCAGCCGGCCTATCTCGATCCTCTGGGCCGGACATTCAGCTTCAGCCTGCGGAAACTGTTCTGATCCGGCGCATGCTTTGCCGGGCGAACCGTCGTCCAAAGGCGTCTGACTTGCCAACGACAGCCAACTGCGTCGCGGCTGCGAGATAACGGATCGGCTATCATTGCCAGGTGCACATTCCTATTTGAGCCGCGCGGGACATCGATGGAATAGCGCTTTGCTAACTCTTTCTGTGGTATTTTCCGGACGATGTGCGGCATTGTTGGACTGATTTGCGCTGACCCTCCCGAGCAACTGGCGCGGCGCGTGGCAGCCATGAACGGAGCGATCCTGCATCGCGGTCCCGACGATGATGGTGTGCATCTCGCGCCCGGGCTGGCGCTCGCGATGCGGCGGCTGGCGATCATCGATCTGAGCACCGGGCACCAGCCGATGAAGACCCCCGATGGCGTCACCATCGTGTTCAACGGCGAGATCTACAATTACCGGGCATTGCGCGCCGAGCTTGAAGCCAAAGGCTATGCCTTCCACACGCGTTCGGACACCGAGGTGATCCTGAACCTCTATCATGCCGAAGGCACCGCGGCCTTTGCGCGCCTTAACGGCATGTTCGCGGTGGCCATCCACGATGCGCGCAGCGACGAGCTCATCCTCGCGCGCGATCAGATCGGCATCAAGCCGCTCTATATCGCGGAGCATCAGGGCGAATTCCTGTTTGCCAGCGAGATCAAGGCGATCCTGGCCGCCCTGCCCGGCCGCCCCGCAATCGACCCGCAGGCGCTGTGGGATTATCTCTCGATGCGCTTCATGGCGCCCGACCGCACGATCTGGGCCGGCATCGGCAAGCTGGGGCCGGGGCAGCTGCTGCGCCGCAAGCTTAGCGATGGCCACCAGACCATCGAGACCTACTGGCGTGCCGACCTGACCCCTGGCGTCTTCGATCCGTCGCGCGATTATGCGCGAGAATTTGCCGACCAGTTCCTCGCGGCGGTCGACAGCCATATCGTGGCCGCCGACGTGCCCGTTGGCGCATTTCTTTCGGGCGGGCTCGATTCCGGGGCGATCGTGGCTGCGGCGAGCGAGCTTGGCCATCGCGATCTGCACAGCTTCTCGATCAGCGGCGATGGCGCTGGCGCCGATGACGAACTGCCGCTGGCGCGCGCCGTGGCCGAGCGCTTCGGCACCCGGCATCATGAAATCCGCATGGCGCAGGCCGATTATTTCGACGCGCTGGACGATGTGGTACGCGCCTTTGACGAGCCCTATGGCGATGCGACCGGCGCTGCGCTGTATCTGCTGTCGCGCAAGGCCAGCGAGCATGTGAAGGTGGCTATGTCGGGCGAAGGGTCGGACGAGCTGCTGCTAGGCTATACCCGGCCAGCCGATCTAGCGACCCTGGCCAAGGTCGCGCGCCGTTATGGTCATGTGCCCCGTCCGCTGCTGCGGCTGGCCGCGCGGCTCGTTTCGTCCGATCGCGCCTCGATCTTTCGCGCCATGGCCGAAGGCGGACCGGGCGCCTATCGCCGGGGCATGGCCGCGCATATCGGCTGGACGATCAGCGACGCGGAAAAGGCTGCGTTCTGGCGCGGGCCGGACATGGTACCCAGCTACGATCTGGTGCAGGGCTGGTACACGCTTGCCGACTCCGTCAACCCGCTGGCGCAGAGCCAGCAGGCCGATTTCGGCACCTGGCTGGTCGAGGACCTGCTGATGAAGGCCGACAAGATGGCGATGGCAGCGTCGCTGGAAACGCGCGTGCCCTTTCTGCACCTGCCACTGGTCGAATGGTGCCAGTCGACCCCGATCGAGGCCCGGATCGGCCTGCCGGGACAGTTCCGCACCAAGGCGGTGCTGCGCGATTTTGTCGCCACCCGCCTGCCCGATGCGGTGCTGAAGGCGCCCAAGCGGGGCTTCCCGCTGCCGATCTTCCCCTGGTTTGCCGAGCGGCTGCGCGATGCAGGCGGTTATGTTCCGGTCAGCCGCGAATTCCACAACTGGATATCGCTGGAAGGCCTGCAGCCGATCGTCGCGCGCGCCTGCAGGAACGAGCGGCGCGCGCTGGAGCAGCTCTGGGGCATCGCGATGTTCGACCGCTGGTGCGCGGTCTATGCCGATTGAGCGAGCCGCTGCTCGAGCAGCTGTGCGATTTGCGGGTGCATGGTGAAATACTGGCGGCCATCCTCGCGCCGCTGCGGTTCGGCCGTCGGTGCCTGACCGCTCGCCACCATCTCCGCGACCAGGTCGGCTAGAGCGGCTGCCTGCGCCTCGTCCACTGCCTTGCGCAGGGCAGCAATATTGCCGATGCCCTGGCGCGCCACCGGGACGATGCGGATGATCCGCCCGGTATCGATGCCCGGGTCGATCCAGTGCAATGTCGCCCCCAGCGGGCCGCCCTCCCAGGCCGCCCATTCGGCGACATTCATCCCGCGATAGCGCGGCAGCACCCCCATATGCGCATTGAGCACGCCGAGGCGCGGGATGCCGAGCAGCGGCGCGCGCAAGATGCCAGCGCCAGCATGGATCATCAGGTCGATGGCTTCGCCGCGCAGCCGGTCGAGCGAGGCGGCGGAAACCAGATCGGGCAGGTCGAGACACACGATTCCGTGCTGCGCCGCATAGCCTGCGGCATCGCGCATTAGGCCCGATGCGCTCGCCTGCGGCTGCTCTGCTTGGGGCTTGCCGCCCAGCCTGGAGAGCAGCTTGTCGGTCAGCGCCCCGGGCCCGCGCTCCAGGATCAGCGCGCGCAGCCGCGCCGTGGCTGGCGCAATCTGGGGCTGCTCGCAGACGATCAGCGCTGGCCGAATTCCGCGCGCCGCCAGCGCCGAGGCGACCACCGCGCCCTTGCGCGAGTGCCGGTGGGTGAGCAGCGCGATCCTCACGGGTTCGAAGCGGCCTCCTGAAGAAGCCTGCGCTTTTCGAGCAGGCCGTCGATGAAATATTTCGCGGCCCAATTGGGCAGCGCCTTGGGAATATAGCTGCCCCAGACCGGGTCCGATCCGCCGATCCCACCGGCAAGGCCAGGGTTTACATTGTCGCGAAGCTGCGCATGCTTGACCAGGTCGAGCGCCTTGAACCCGGCATTGGCAAAGCGCCAGTCGCCGTCAGCCCTTGTCAGCGCAAACCAGATCAGCGCCATCTGGGCGTTGCCGGTCAGGCATTGCGGATGTTCGACCTCGCGCCAGCGCCAGTCGAGCACGCCGGGCAGCCGCCGCGACAGTTCCAGCCGGCGCATGATCCCTTCGGCGGCCTGTCGCGCCGCGGCGATGCCGTCTTCGCGCTTCAGGATCAGGCTGGTCGTCAGCACGCCAGCCACCGTATAGGCGATGGTGTGGGTATAGGCGTTGCGGTCGCGATGCTGGTCCTCGGTAAAGCCCGCCAGATCGAACCAGCCGGTCGCCTTGTCCTGCCGTGCGAGCACCCAGTCCAGGTGCCGTTCCGCGCTGGCCAGCGCCGCGCTGTCGCCAAAGGCATCGCCATATTCGGCGAGCCAGCAGCTCAGGTGCGCGGCATAGGTTGCAGCGACATCGAGATAGAAATGGCGGCGATAGGCACCATCCGCATCCTGCACCGATATCAGCCACGCCGCGCAGCGGGCAGCGGCGGCAGCAGCCCGGCCGTCGCCTGTGCTGCGCGCCCAATGGGTGAGGCCATGCAGGATCTGCGCGCTGTTGAAGGGCGATGGTCTGGAGCGGTTCTCCAGCACCTCGCCTCCGGGAAAGGCTCCATCGGCCAGTTGCAGGCCGAGCAGAAAATCGATCGCGCGCGCAGCACGATCACGCCATTGCGGCTCGCCCCAATGGTCTGCCAGCTTGAGCAGCGTGGGGATGATATAGCCCGTGGTTTCGGGATAGCTGGACGACCATCCGCTCGCCAGCTTGTACCGCCCGGAAAAGCCACCATCACCCTGGCTGTCCTGCGCGGCGGCGAGCCAGCCGGCGGCAGCGCGCAGCGCCGCATCGTCCAGTGCTCCGGCCTCGTCGAGCGGACCTCTGCCGCTCACCTGATGCAGCAGATAGGCGCCATGCCCGGCCATCCAGGGCCGGCAATCCAGAGCGTGACGGGCAGCGATCTTCACCGAGGCAAGCATGGTCCTGTCCATAAGGCGGGCGACTTAAAGCCGGGCTAACGCAGGATGTCGGCTATGGCCGCGTCGACCTGCTGGAACTGGGTTTCGCGAAGATAGGCGCGGGTCGGCTCCTCCAGCAGATCCGGCAGTCGGCCGCCATGGGCGTCCTTCTGCGCCAGCCAGGCGAGAAGTTGGCGCGCGATGTCGTCCGGATCGGTCATCACCACGCCAAAGGGACCTGCACGCACGATGTCCGCGGCCTCGCCGGTGAGCGAGCCGATTGAAAGGATCGGCCGGCGGGCACCGATATATTCGAACAGCTTGCCCGGGATGATCGCATCCTCGGCGGGGTCGTTCCAGCGACACAGCAGCAGCGCATCGGCCTCGCGCTCCAGCTTCAGGATTTCGGGGCGCGGAACGGGGTCTCGCATTTCGATACAGTCCGAAACGCCGTGATGCGCAGCGCCCGACAGCACGGCCGATTCCTCGTCGTGAAAGAAGATCACCCGAATTCGCGCCCGGGCCGAAGCGTCAAGCTTTGCAAGTGCGGCCAGCAACATCGTCGGTTCGCGCTGCCCGGCATAGATTATCCCGGCATGGACCAGGGTCAGCCGGTGCGGATCATGCGCAGATACACTGTCGAGCGAGGCGAAATCGTCTGCACCGAAACCGTTATAGCTGAGCGTCACCGGCCGACCGAGCGCGCGGCCAACACGCTTGGCCGAGCCGCGAGTGAGCACCACATGCCCCGCTGCTTTCGCCAGCGTGGTCCAGGCATAGCGACGCGCGATCGGCTCGAACAGCGGGTGGCCGTCATTATACGGGTTGTCCGCCCAGAGGTCGCGAAGCTCGGCCACCCATCGGCACCGCAACCGCCGGGCAATCTGGCAGGCAACGACATGGCCGGAATGGGGCGGAGCAGTGGAATAGATCAGGTCCGGCTGCCATTGCCCTGCCATCGCCACCGCGTGCTCGACGGCAGGCTTGATCCATTTGCGGTACCGGTCGGGGAAGTGGACCACCTGACGATACAGCGTCTTGCAGCTCTCTATATGGGGCTTGAAGCGGCTATCTGGCTTCGCGAGCAGGACCTTGGCACTGTCTGCAGCCTGGCGCAGCACCGGCGCGGGGGGGCTGAACGGAATGTAGCGAACCGCCTCGGGCGCCAGACAGTGCTCAAGCTGTCCGGCAACCGCCGGATTCTCGAGCGCAATGACCCGCACGTCATGGCCCTGCTGCGACCACCAGCGCGCAAGCATGGGGGCACGCACCGCACCCAGCGGAGAATAAGGCGGAAAAAAACCCGCAACGAGCAGGATGCGATGCTGCATGATTTTGCGTCCGCTCAGCAATCGGCGGCCAGGATGGCAATCTGGCGTTTGCGGGCAAAAGCGGGGAACAGGCCTGGTTCGATGTGCATGTCAGCCTTTGCTTTTTCCTGGCACGTCTGGTGTCCGGCCTCGCTCGCCCCGACCTGGCGGCGTGATCGGCGGTGAAAACCCAAATCATGCGGCGCAGACAGGTGCATCTGAGGGATGGATAATGCCCCGGATTGCTCCAGCTGCGACCCGGCAACACCGGGGCATCACCATGGATCTGCTCCAATTCGCGCTCCGGGATCCTGTGCTGCCATATCAAGCTACACGATATCCCTCCCGGCACGCAGGAACCGGATTATATTCCATGATAATTGGCAAAAAGAAATTAGAAATCATTCCATGGCCTGCATAGAAAAAACCTATCAGGTGACTGCAGTCCCACAATTATTGTGCAATTTAATATCCACGTATCTGCGGATATTCGATAATACTCGATCAAAAGGCGCGGCCTGCACAGCTGATGCGTACGCAGGAACAGTGCTGCACAGCTGCCGAGAGAACATACGGGGCAAGCGCAGTTCTTCTGGAAATCCGCTTGCCCTCAGGCTGCGCCGCAACGCGCAATCGGCAGAGCCTGGCGCATGAAACCATTGCTGGGCTCATGCGCCAAATTTCTCCTGCGGCGACCTGCTGCCAGACGATCTCCAGCCCGCCATGGCCGTCAGGTTGCCGCCAGAATCAGCGAAAGTCAGGCGAGGTCGCGAACCTTCGGCTCTCGCGCCCAGTGTCGGACGGGCCCGATCGCCATAAAGGCTTCAGGATCCACGACCCCGTCATCGGGCTCGATATTGGCCTTGGGCAGCAGGTGCTCACGTGTACCTGCACAGGCACCGATGGTCTTGCAGTGATACCAGGCATCGGCGAACCAGGCCACCGCACCGACATCCTTCGCCAGTTTCTCGGCGCGCTCCGGCAACAGCATGGCAACCACTGCGTCAAAGAGCACCGAAGGGGAACCTGCGAGCTGGCCATTGGCTTTGAGTTCCCCACCCTTCAACTTTAGCGGACCGATTTTCGGCGCTACCAGAAACGCCGTGCCGCCAGCGGTTTGGATGTCGGACACCAGCTGCGTGATCGCCTGGCGATCCGATCCCTCGTCGAACAGGATACCAATCTTGCGGCCCTTGAAGGTCTGCTTGGCCTGTTTCTGGATCGACAGGGCATCGGAAGTGCCAAGATCGACCGGCGCCTTGGCTGCAGCCGCCCGTCCGGGAAGCTCGATACCCAACCCGTCGGCGACCCGCTTGGCGAGGTCCTCGTCGACATTCCGAAGCCGCGCGATCAGCCGCGGCGGAACATGTTCGATCTCCACCTTCGAGAGCTCGAAAACGAGCGCGGATGCAATATGCGCCTGCTCGTTTTCGGTCTGCGACCGGTAGAACAACCTCGCCTGGCTGTAGTGATCGGCAAAGGCTTCCGCGCGTACCCGCAGCTTCTCGGCGGGATCGTTGCGCTCCGCATTCTCCCTGAAGGAGGTGAACCCGGTTTCGGGGCATGCACGCGGACCGCCATGCTCGCCTGCCTCGGCAAGGCTGTTGGGTTCGTAATTGGCGCGCCCGGTCGGAACGAGGGTCTGCATCAGACCATCGCGCTGAAAATTATGGAACGGGCATTTGGGCGCGTTGATCGGAATCTGGTGGAAATTGGTCGTCCCCAGCCGCGACTTCTGCGTGTCGAGATAGCTGAACAGCCGCCCCTGAAGCAGCGGATCGTTGGAAAAGTCGATTCCCGGCAGAATGTTGGTCGGCAGGAATGCCGCCTGCTCGGTTTCCGCGAAGAAATTGTCGACATTGCGGTTCAGTGTCATCCGACCGATGACCTCGACCGGGATTTCCTCCTCGGGGATCAGCTTGGTCGCATCGAGCACGTCATAGGGCTGTTGCGAGGCCCAGGCTTCGTCGAACACCTGAACGCCGAGGTCCCATTGCGGGAAATTGCCGGAATCGATCGCCTCCCACAGGTCGCGACGATGAAAGTCGGGATCGGCGCCCGCAATCTTGACCGCCTCGTCCCAGGTGGTGCTCTCCAGCCCCAGCACGGGCTTCCAATGGAACTTCACGAACTTACCTTCGCCCTTGGCATTGACGAAGCGGAAGGTGTGGACGCCGAAGCCTTCGATCATGCGCAACGATCGCGGAATGCCCCGGTCCGACATGGCCCACATGATCATGTGCATGGCCTCGGGCATCAGGCTGATAAAGTCCCAGAACGTATCATGGGCGCTGGCGGCCTGCGGATAGCCCCGGTCGGCCTCCATCTTCACGCTATGGACCAGATCGGGAAATTTCATCGCATCCTGGATGAAGAAGACGGGGATATTGTTGCCGACCAGGTCCCAATTGCCTTGCTCGGTGTACAGTTTGACAGCAAATCCGCGTACATCGCGCGGCGTGTCTACGCTGCCCGACCCTCCCGCGACGGTCGAAAAGCGCACGAAGACGGGGCAGCTATTGCCCTTCTTTTGAAACAGCGCCGCCTTGGTCCACTCGGGAATCGCCTTGCTCACCTCGAACGTTCCGTGCGCGCCCGAACCGCGCGCATGCACGATACGTTCGGGAATTCGCTCATGATCGAAGTGAAATATCTTTTCGCGGAGCACGAAATCTTCGAGCAAGGTCGGCCCGCGTTCGCCGGCCTTCAGCGAATTTTGATTGTCAGCAATCCGGTGGCCGAAATTATCGGTCAGATGGTCCTGCCCGGCAGAGTGGTCAGCCTCTGGGGGAACATTCTGGTGGAGCTCGCCGGCATTGCCCTCGGCTTCGGAAATGGGCGAGGCCCCTGCCCCGGGCTGATGGTCGGCAAGAGCATTGCGGGTAGCGGGCGAAGGAAGGTCTTTTGCGTCAGGTGCCGACATTGTGAGCACTCCTGTCAGGGGAGAACACGACACACCCCGCGGTCCCGCTCGGGACACCGCCGGGTGTGCGATGGTAGAAGGGCGGTTGGGATCAGTCGTACTGGCGCGCCAGCTGATCGGTCAGACGCTCGCCTTCCCTCACTTCGCGAGACGCCTTCTCGATCACGGCCCGTGAGGCCGGATCGAGATCGCGCTCCTCAAGGGCTGCCTCGAATTTCTTGACGAGATAATCCTCGCCCTCTTCGGCACGCTCGGCGGCAGCTTCGTCGCCTTTTTCGAACAGCGACGTGATGTCCGCCCAAAGCCGATGCAGGCCGCCAGCGGTCGTCCCGCTCGTCACGCGATCGCCACCGACGCGTACCAGTTCCTGATTGAGCGCATCGAGCGTCGACTGACGCTTCTGCGCCTGCTGGGTCAGGACAGCCTTGAGCTGCGGCGACTTCGCGGTCTCAGCCGCCTTGCGATAACCTTCGACCGAATCAAAGGTCGTCTCGACCAGTGATTTCATGGTGCTGCGGGTCGCTTCCATATCTGTCTCCATCCTGTTTTATTGCTGCGCCAAATCGGCGGGCACTTGCAGCAATAAGCAGGGCTCGGCAGATCGTTCCCAGGCAGGCGACAGCGTTACAGGCCGCCGCCCCAACACATCGCCCCATGGGCCGCTATCTGGCGGGGAGGCGTAAGCTCATTTCATCGTTGCTGCTTCCATGCTGACCATAGCAGCGACGATGATGCTTTGGATTTACGCCGATGGAAGGTGCGTAAGGACAGGATCAAAAACGCTGATGAGCGCGTCGTAGCGCAAGCATTCCAAAACCTGCGGCCCTGGAGCGGGTAGCGGGAATCGAACCCGCCTAGCCAGCTTGGAAGGCTGGAGCTTTACCACTAAGCTATACCCGCGCGCCTGGCGCCGTGTGGCGTGGTCGGGCGCACATGCCACCGGATGCGGGGCGCGTCAATATCTGGCGTGATGCGCCGCGACCGGCTGAGCCCCTGGCCCCAGCGCTATCCCCGCCCCTATTGCTGCGCCAGCCAGTGTTTCAGCAGATCATGCGCGATCGCGAAGGGCGGCGGCGCGATGAAGGGGGCGCTTTCGTCTCCCGCCATCGCGGCGCGGACCTCATCGGCGCTGAACCAGCCTGCCTCCTCGATCTCGGTGGTATCGAGCGTCAGTTCATCGCTCAGAGCCTCGCTGGTGCACGCGATCATCAGCGACGAGGGGAACGGCCAGGGCTGGCTGGCGACATAGCGCACGTTCCTCACGCGCACGCCCGCTTCTTCCCACAGCTCGCGCGCGACCGCTTCCTCGATGCCCTCGCCCGGTTCGACGAACCCGGCCAGCGCGGAAAAGCGGCGCGCCGGGAAGCGCGGTTGGCGGCCGAGCAGCACCTTGCCCTGATATTCGGAGAGCATGATCGTTACCGGATCGACGCGCGGGAAATGCTCCGCGCCGCAGCCGGTGCACGTGCGCGACCAGCCGCCCTTGCTCATCGCACTCGCCGCGCCGCACAGCGAGCAGAAGCGGTGTCGGGCATGCCAGTGGACAAGTGTGCGCGCGCCGCCATAGAGCGCCAGCTCGTCGGCGGGCAGCCCTGCGAGCATCTGCCAGACACGCGGATTGTATTGCAGCCCAGACCCGCGTTCGCCGCGTTTCAGCTCGGCAAAATGCGCCTTATCGTCGATCAGGCCAAGGAAGATGAACTCGCTGTCAGGCGCGGCATCGGCCAGGCTGCGCCAGACCAGCCGGCCTTCGAAATCCACCTCGGGCTCGAGCCCGTTGAGGGTAAGCAGCTTCGCCTTCCAGTTCATGTATCCGGCGAGCCGGTCCGGATCGACGCGCACCTTGTCGGCACGGTCGATGCGGTTGCCGGTCAGTGCCGGTGCAATCAGCGACAGACTCATGACGATGCCCCCGGCCCGCGCTCAGCCCATCGCCTTGAGCTGCTCGTACACCATCTGCGGGAATTCGCGCTGGAACGGATAGGTATCGGACGGCATGTACTGGGTATAGCCCGATGCGCGAATGCCGCGGACATGATCGACAAAAGCCACGGTCCCCGCAGCGCCGCCCCAGCCATAGGTACCCGCCGGCCCCTTGTCGTTGCCGAGGCCAACGCGTCCGCCCGCGCCAAAGCCCTGGTTTTCGACCCAGGTCCCCTTGGTCACCGCGGTCTGCGGCAACAGGTTGGACATGCCCATCAAGGCCGTTTGCTCGGACATGATCCGGGTGCCGTTCAGCTGCCCCTTGCCGACCAGCATCGCGAGAAAGCGGTCATAATCCGCCGCGCTGCTGACCAGCCCTGCCCCGCCGAACGGGAAGGCGGGCGGCACGGTGAAGATGCTGTCCTGCGCCGGATCGATCGGGATCAGCGCACCGGCAAACGGCGCGTAATTCGTGCTGAGCCGCGCGACCTCGCTCTGGGGCACGGTCCAGTAACTGCTCGTCATGCCAAGCGGATCGAAGATGTTCTTCTGCAGGAACGCGCCGAATTCCATGCCCGATGCGATCTGGATGACATAGCCGAGCAGGTCGAGCCCGATCGAATAGCTCCAGATCGTGCCAGGCTCGGCAATCAGCGGCAGCGCAGCGACACGGCGCGCGAATTCGTCGATTGGCGGGGTCGGCGCGGGTACCGGGAAGCCGGGGATCGGCGTCTTGCTGACCGCACCGGGATTGATGCCCTGCTTCAGATATTCCTCGAGCAGCGGTCCCTTGGTGACGATGCTATAGCCGAGCCCCGCCGTGTGCGTCATCAGGTGGCGCGGGGTGATCAGCGTCTTGGCGGGTACCGAATCGAGGTTCTTGGCCGGATCGGTCAGCACCTTCATGTTGGCGAATTCGGGGATGAAATCGGCGATCGGCTGGTCGAGCTTCAATTTGCCCTGTTCGATCAGCATCATCGCGGCCATGCCGGTGATCGGCTTGGTCATCGAATAGACGCGCCAGAGCGAATTGGCATCGACAGGGGTCGGGATGTCGAGCGCAAGATTGCCCGCGCCGATCAGAGCCGCCGGCTGCGCGCCAAAGCCGAGCGAGACCAGCATGCCCGCCACTTTCTTGGTCGCGACATAATCCTCCACCTGCTTGCGGATCAGGCTGAAATCCCCGCTCGCCATCGCCCGGGCATAGCCGGGCATCGCAGCGAACAGGCCCAGCAGACCCGCCGAACCCAGCATGTGGCGGCGACTCATCTGCGGCATCTGGCTCATAAGCTTCGACATGTGTTTCTCCCGTTCATCGGATCTGCGCCTTTGGCCAGTCCGGCTTTATCGATACTGAATGGCCACGGCCGCCGCCTTGGCGAACAGCGTAGGAAGCCCGGCTTGCGCAATATGTTCCACCGGCCACCAGATGCCATTCAGGTTTTCAATGGCAACCTTATCGATTTGAGGGCCACGATAAAGCGCCAATGCAAGCTCGAGCGAAAAATGCGTGAAGACATGCACGACCGCACCGTCGAGGATCTGCCACTGGCCGGAGACGGGCGGCTCGGCAGTTCCGTCGCGGCCCGCAGCCCAGCCATCGTCGGGCAGCGCGCGCATCCCGCCGAGCATCCCCTTGCCGGGCCGCTGGACGAGCAGCACCTGGCGGTCCTGTTCGATCCAGAACGCGGTGCCGGTGCGCTGCGGCTTGGCCTTTTTCGGCGGCTTGACCGGCAGCGATTCGGCGATGCCCTGCGCGCGCGCTGCACAGTGCGGCGCGAGCGGGCAGAGCAGGCACGAGGGGTTGCGCACCGTGCAGATGGTCGCGCCCAGGTCCATCATCGCCTGCGCGAAGTCGCCAGGACGCTCGCGCGGGGTGATTTCGGCGGTGCGCATCCGGATTTCGGTCCGAGCTGCGGGCAGCGGTGTGGTGATCGCGAACAGCCGTGCGACCACTCGCTCGACATTGGCATCGACAACCGCCGCAGGTTCGTCGAACGCAATCGCTGCGATAGCCGCTGCGGTATAATCGCCGATCCCCGGCAAGGCACGCAGGCCCGCCTCGCTATCGGGAAAACGCCCGCAATGCTCGTTCGTCACCGCGTTGGCACAGGCGATGAGATTGCGGGCGCGGGCATAATAGCCCAGCCCTGCCCAGGCGGCGAGCACGTCTTCCTGCGGCGCGGCGGCGAGCGCCTCGACCGTCGGCCAACGAGTCGTGAAGCGCTGGAAATAGCCGGTCACTGCGGCGACCGTGGTCTGTTGCAGCATCACCTCGGACAGCCAGACGCGATAGGGATCGGGCTTCGAACCGGCGCGGCGCGCGGCGGGAGAAACACGCCACGGAAGATCACGGGCATGCACATCATAATGCGCAAGCAGCGCTTCAGCGACCGCGCCGGTGCCGGTTTCCACAATATCATCGCGACACTCGACGGACATGGGGGCGCTATGCCATGGTCGTACGCGAAATGGAAAGCGATAAGCCCGTCACCACCAAGCCGCGCAAGACAGCGCAGCCTGCCCCGGCACCCCGGCGCAGGCGCGGCGGCGATGCGCGCGGTATTGCCGACCTGATTCCGTCGATCGGCGATACCAGCTTTCGCAAGTTCGGTTTCATCCAGAGCTCGCTGGTCAGCCGCTGGGCCGAGATTGCAGGGCCGCGCTATGCCGCGATGGCCAGCCCGGAATCTATCGCCTTTGCCCGCGGCAAGAAGGCCGACGGCACGCTGCATCTCGTCGTGACCAGCGCCACCGCGATCTTCATGCAGCATGCCGAGCCCGAGATCATCGCACGGGTGAACCGGTTCTTCGGTTATGCAGCGGTGGCGCGCGTCAGATATCGCCACGGCACGCTTACGGCGCCCAAACGGCCCGAGCCGCGCCCTGCCCCCCCACCTTCGCTGCGGCCAATCAGCATTGCGCCCGCCGACGGCCTCAAGCCCATTGCCGACCCCGAGCTGCAGTCCGTGCTCGAATCGCTGGCGCGCAGCCTGGAGGAAAAGGAAGCGCGCGAGGCCGCTGCAAGGGCTCCCCGGCAAGCCCCGGTTCAGCTAAGGAGCGACAATCTGAAACCCGTGCGCCTGTTTGCGCCGCCCCTGCCTGATGAGGTCGATCGATGATTGCGCCGTTGCGCCCGCTTCTTGCCGTTTCCGCCATCGCGCTTGCTGCCGCCGCGAGCCTGTTCGCCGTATCGCCCGGTACCGCGCAAAAGGCCGCAGCGCCGGCCGACTGGTCCAACCGCGTGAGCCAGAGCCAGGTCGGCGGGCATGTTCTGGGCAACCCGGCGGCAACGCAGAAGATCGTCGAGTATATGAGCTATACCTGTCCGCATTGCGCGGCGTTCGATCAGGAATCGGATCCCGCGCTGGCCGATGGCTTCATCGCCAAGGGCAAGACCAGCCTGGAGGTGCGCAACTTCATCCGCGATCCGCTCGACATGACCGTCGCACTGCTTGCACGTTGCGGCGAACCGCGCAGCTTCTTCCGCCGCCATCACGGCCTGCTTGCCAGCCAGCGCACCTGGATGACCAAGGCGGGCAGCCTGGGCCGCGACGGCCAGGCCGCCTGGTATCAGGGCGACATCAACGCCCGGTTGAAGCGCATTGCCAGCGATCTCGGCCTGTATGACGAGCTGCGGCGCCATTCGCCGCTCGCCACCAATGCCCAGATCGATGCGTGCCTGGCCAACAAGGCCGAACAGGGCAAGGTGCTGGCGATGACCAAGTTTGCCAGCGAGACCGTCAAGATCGAGGGAACGCCCAGCTTCACCATCAACGGCAAGCTGCAGGCCAATGTCTATGACTGGAAAAGTCTGGAACCGCTGCTGGCCAGCCGCTAGAGCAGAACCCACGCAATTGCCGACCCGCGGGGTCGAACTTCCCCCATGTTTCCGATGACAAGGACCAAGCCTTTATGAAGCGTTTTGCCAGCCTGATCGCCCTGCCCCTGATGCTCTCGATCGCCGCATGCAGCGGTGAAGCCGACAAGGCTGCGGAAGGCGCGCCCTCCGGCGAGCCGATTGCCGCCATCCCCGCGCCTGCTGGCAAGAACTGGACCGAAACCGTCACCAAGACCGACAAGGGCTATTATGTGATGGGCAATCCCGATGCGCCGATCAAGCTGGTCGAATATGCATCGCTCACCTGCAGCCATTGCGCCGAATTTGCCGAACAGGCCTTTGCCACCATCCGTGACAAATATGTCGCCAGCGGCCGGGTCAGCTATGAATTCCGCAATTTCGTGCGCGAACCGCTCGATCTCACCGCATCGATGCTGACCCGTTGCGGACCCAACGAAAGCTTCTTCGCGCTCAGCGAGCAGGTGCTGGCCAACCAGGCGGACATCTTCACCAAGGCGCAGGCCATGGGCCAGCAGCGCTTCGAGGCAGCGCTCGCGCTGCCCGACAATCAGCGCTTCGTCGCACTGGCCGAAGGCACCGGCCTGATCGACTTCTTCGCCCAGCGCGGCATCTCGCGCGATCAGGCGCTGCAGTGCCTGACCAATGTCGAAACCGCGCAGAAGCTGGCCGAAGCAACCCAGACCGCGACCAAGGAAGACGATATCCAGGGCACGCCGACCTTCTATATCAACGGTCGCAAGGTCGATTTCACTGGCTGGCCGGCGCTGGAAACCGAAATCCAGGCAATGGGGGCGCGCTGACCCCCAGCCGCGAAAGGGGTTGAATGGACCAAGGGGGGTTGATTGCTGACGGAGCCGATCAGGGGGAAGCCTCTGGTCAGCCCGTCGGTGCGCCCGCCTTCACCGCCCCCATGCGATTCAAGCGGCTGAAGCTCAGCGGGTTCAAGAGCTTTGTCGAGCCCGCAGAACTGCGCATCGAACCCGGGCTGACCGGCATCGTCGGGCCCAATGGTTGCGGCAAATCCAACCTGCTCGAGGCGATCCGCTGGGTGATGGGCGAAAGCTCCGCCAAGTCGATGCGCGGCGGCGGCATGGAAGACGTGATCTTCGCCGGCACCGCCACCCGCCCGGCGCGCAATTTCGCCGAAGTGGCGCTGCTCACCGAGGTCAGTCAGCCCGTGCTCGCCGCGGTCACGGTCGAGGATGGCGAACTCGAGGTCGTCCGCCGGATCGAGCGCGGCGCAGGCAGCGCCTATCGCGCCAATGGCCGCGATGTGCGCGCCAAGGATGTCGCGCTGCTCTTCGCCGATGCCGCGACTGGTGCGCACAGTCCGGCGCTGGTCAGCCAGGGGCGGATCGCCGCCGTCATCTCCGCACGCCCTGTCGAGCGGCGGCAGATGCTCGAAGAAGCAGCAGGCATTGCCGGGCTGCACGTGCGCCGCAAGGATGCCGAACAGAAGCTGCGCGCGACCGAGGCGAATCTCGAGCGACTGCAGCAGGTGCTCACCGATATGGAGGCGCGCGCCGCGAACCTTTCGCGCCAGGCCAAGGCAGCGGAACGCTATCGCGCCCTGAGCCAGCAGATCGCCGTGGCCGAGGCGCGTGCGCTGTTCGCACGCTGGCGCACGGCTGCCGAGGCGGCGAAGCAGGCGCGGGCAGAGGCTGCGGCGGCAGAGGCCGCCGTGGTCGCCGCTCAGACGGCGCAGAACGAGGCCCAGACCGGGCAACGATCGGCAATCGAAACGCTGGCCGAGACCCGCGCTGCGCTGCAATCGGCGCGCGATGCCGCCCAGGATCTGGCGTTTCGGCTCTCGTCGCTGACCGCAGAGCGCGATGCCGCCGTGCAGCGCCTGGCCGATCTCGACCGGCAGCAGACGCGCATCGCCGAAGACAGCGCGCGCGAGGACCGGCTCACGCACGATGCCACCGCCGCGCTCGAACGGCTGGAAGCTGAAAACGCCCGCGTGCAGGCCGATCTCGCGGCCGAGGATGCGCGCGGACCGGTGCTGGCGCATGCGCAGGACAATGCCGAACGCGCCGTGCGCGAGGCCGAGCTGGCGCTGGCCGAAGCGAGGGCCGAGCTCGCGCGCACCGATGCCGATATCAAGGTCGCCGATGCCGCGCTCGCGACCGCACTGGCGCGCCACCGCCGCGCCGATGAGGAATTGCAGCGGACGCGGGCACAGCTGGCCGGGCTGGGCGATGCGACCGAGCTGGCACGGCTGCGCGACGATGCGCTGGCCGAATGCGAACAGGCTGCGCAGGCCAAGGCGGCGGCAAGCGCCGCGCTGGCCAAGGCGCAATCGGATCGCGATGCGGTCGTTCCGGCGCGCGATGCGGCGCAGAGCGAGCTTGCGACGCTGCGCGCCGAGCTGAACGCGATGACGCGCGAGATCGACGCCTTGACGCGTGATCTGGCCAAGAAGCCGGGCGGAGGCGAGCGCGCACTCGACCAGGTTCAGGCCGACAGGGGTTTTGAAAAGGCGCTCGCCGCCGCGCTGGGGGATGACCTTGGCGCGCCGATTGCCGAGGCCAAGGGCGATGGGCGCTTCTGGACCGGGGCCGATATGCCCGCCGGTCGCCCTGCCCTGCCCGATGGCTGCACCTGGCTTGCCGACCATGTCCGCGCGCCGGAGGCTCTCGCCGCGCGGCTGTCGCTGGTCATGGTTGCGCAGATCGATGCCGGACAAACGCTCGATCCCGGGCTGCGGCTCGTCACACGCGATGGCCGCGTGCGTCGTTGGGACGGATTCGTTTCGAGCGGTGACGGTGCGGCGGCGGCAGAGCGGCTGGAGCGGCGCACCCGGCTGACCGAGCTCGAGGCGGCTCGGCCTGCGCTGGCCGAGCGGCTGGAAGGCGCAGAGACGGCTCTGGCGCTGGCGCAACAGCAACTCGCCGATCTGCAGGCGCGGATGGCCGAGCATAGCCGCGCGCTGGGCACAGCCGAAGCTGCCGAACGCCAGGCGCTGCGCGATCGCGACCAGACCGAGCACGCGTTGCAGCGCGATGCCGAGCGCCGTGATGACCTCGCAGAGCGAATCGAACGTCTGACGGCCGACGCCGACGCTGCCGCGCAGGATCGCCAGGCCGCCCAAGCCGCGCGCGCGATGCTGCCGGATGGCACGGCACAGCGCGAACAGGTGACGCTGCTGGGCGAGCGCAATCAAGCTGCGCAGACGGGGCTGCGCTCCGCAATGGCGGCGCTGGCGGCGCAGGCCCAGGCGGTTTCCGCGCTCCGCGAGCGCCGCGCCACCGTGCGCGCCGAGATCAAGGGTTGGCAGGGCCGATCGGGCGAGGCCGCACAGCGGCTGCGCGAGATGCAGGTTCGCGCCGCCGAGCTGGCGCAAGAGCGTGCTGGCATCGCCGACAAGCCCGAGAGGCTCGGCGAGACGATAACAGCGCTCCAGGCCTCGCTCGCCGAGGCACGCCAAGCGCAAGCTCTGACCGAAGCGGCGTCGCAAGCCGCGGAAAAGGCGCTGGCCGAGGCCGAGCGTCTCGCTGCGGCGACATCCGAAACGCTCGCCCTCGCCCGCGAGCAGCGCGCCGGCGCCACCGCCCGCGCCGAGCATCAGGACCAGCGCCGGATCGAACTCGCACAGGGCTGCGGCGAGCGCTTCCAATGCCCGCCCCCGCTGCTGCCCGAACGCTTCGCCTTCGATCCGGCTCAGATCATGGCGGCCGAGACCGAAGCCGCCGAGCACGAGCGACTGCATCAGGCGCGCGAGCGGCTGGGCGCGGTCAATCTGATCGCCGCCGACGAGCTTGCCGCGCTCAAAACCGAAATGACGACGATCCGGGCCGAGCATGATGAACTGGTCGAGGCGATCGCAAGATTGCGCGGATCGATCGGCGCGCTCAACCGCGAAGGTCGCCAGCGTCTGCTCGCCGCGTTCGAAACGGTCGATGGCCATTTCCGCACGCTGTTCGCGCGGCTGTTCAACGGCGGCAAGGCGCATCTCGAACTCATCGACAGCGACGACCCACTCGAAGCCGGGCTCGAGATCATGGCCCAGCCGCCAGGCAAGCGCCTGTCGTCGCTCACACTGCTGTCCGGCGGCGAGCAGGCACTGACGGCGGTGGCGCTGATCTTCGGCCTGTTCCTCACCAACCCGGCGCCGATCTGCGTGCTCGACGAAGTCGATGCGCCGCTCGACGACGCCAATATCGACCGCTTCTGCGACCTGCTCGATCACATGGCGGTGGTCACCGACACCCGTTACCTGATCGTCACCCACAATGCCGTGACGATGAGCCGCATGCACCGCCTGTTCGGCGTCACCATGGTCGAACGCGGGGTGAGCCGCCTGGTCTCGGTCGATCTGGACGGTGCCGAGCGGCTGCTGGCGATGGAATAGGTTGACGGGGCGGCTTTTTGTAGTTACATAAATATCTGCCGGTGAAGGATGGCCATCTTCCCAAGTCAGGCAGGCCAAGAAAAGGACGCGAAAGTCATGACGAGATTTATGCTCTGAGGGACTTGGCCCTCATCCATCGGGGGCGGCTGTGAAGATTAGCTTTGATGAAGCCAAACGGTTGAAGACGCTGAATGAGCGCGGATTGGATTTTCGAGACGCGCCGAAAGTGTTTGAAGGTGTCTGGTTGGTGATCCCAGATGATCGCTTCGAATACGGCGAAGAACGGTTCATTAGCTATGGTGAACTCAATGGCCGGGCGATCGCGATGGTATGGACTTGGCGGGGTGACGCTCGCCGCATAATTTCAATGAGACATGTGCATGCCGAAGAGCTTGAAAACCGCCGAAGAGCCCTGGATTGATCCGGACGATGCTCCCGAATGGACGGAAGACATGTTCCGCCGCGCCGCCGTGTGGCATGGCGACAAGCTCATCCGCCCCGCTGACGGTACGCTCACCAAGCCTGGCCGCCCCAAGTCTGACAATCCCAAGCAGCAGGTGACGTTGCGGCTCGATCGGGCGGTGCTCGAAGGGTTTCGTGCCACCGGCCCCGGCTGGCAGAGCCGGATCAATGCCGAGTTGCGCAAGGTCTTGAAGCTCAAGGATTAACTTCGCGCAATCGGCTGATTGCAACAAATGACCGGGCGCGTGCGCGCTGTCACAGATTATTGTCCCCCTTATGGCAAATCAGCGGTTAACCGTGCTTGACATGCGCCGTTACCAATAGGACCAGTTTGGCGGGGACGATCGGCATGACATCAGATTCCATTCCGGACGCGCTTTCGGAAATGCGCGCCGCCAACCTGCACCTTCAGGCGACGATCGACGGGCTGCGCCAGGCACTGGAAGCCGCCGCCAACGACGCCGACCTGCAGATCACGCGCGCCCGGTCCGAGGAGGCGGCGCGCATCGCCGATCTTACCACGACAATCCAGCAGATGCGCAACCAGATGGAAGCGCAGCAACGTGCGTCCGACCACGCTCTGCAGGCCGAGCGCGCGGCGGCGCAGGCCGAGATCGTGCAGCTCAAGGGCAGCATCGATGCGCTGCGCCAGACGCTGGATGCCGAGCGCACCGCCGCCGACCAGGCACGGGCTCGCCAGGAATCGGATCATGCGCTCGAACGACAGGCGCTGCAGCAACAGATCCAGGCGCTGCGCGAGCGGATGGAAGAGATGACGAGGGAAAAGGCCTGATGAGCGTGGGCACCGATACCCTGGCGCGTCCCATGACCGAGAGCCAGCGCGCCGCCGCGCTGCGCCGCACCGAGGTGCTGCTGGAGGTCACCCGCAAATGCGCGACGATGACGCAGATCGATGGCGTGCTGGCGATGCTGGTCGAGCTCACCTCGCGCGAGCTCGATTGCGATCGTGGCACGCTGTTCCTCAACGATCCCAAGACGGGCGAGCTTTATTCGCGCTTCGCCCAGGGCAGCCAGAGCCTGGAAATCCGGATTCTCAACAATTCAGGCATTGCGGGCCATGTCTTTCAGACCGGCGAGCCCCTGCTCGTCGACGATGCCTATGCCGATCCGCGTTTCAACAGCACCGTCGACCAACGCACCGGCTACAAGACGCGCAACATCGTCTGCGTGCCCGTGCGCACGCCGCTGGGCCAGATCATCGGCGTGATGCAGAACATCAACAAGCATGACGGCAACTTCACCACCGATGACGTTGCGCTGCTCGAGGAGATGACCAGCCAGGCGACCGTTTTCCTGCAGAGCCTTCAATCAATCGAGGAGATCGAGCAGGTCCGCGCCAAGGAACTCGCGTTCCTGTCGATGATCTCGGAGATCAGCTCGGAGGTGGATCTCACCCGGCTGCTCCAGCGCGTGGTGGCAGAGACGGTGCGGATGTTCGAGGCCGAGCGCGCGACGATCTTCATCCACGACAAGGCGACCGAAACCCTGTTCTCGCTTTTCTCGGCGGGCGGCAAGGTCAACGAGATCCGCTTCCCGTCCAATGTCGGCATCGCGGGCACGGTGTTCACGACCGGTCAGAGCCTCAACATTCCGCACGCCTATGCGGACCTGCGCTTCAATCCCAGCTTCGACCGGCAGACCGGCTTCTTCACCCGCTGCATCCTGTGCGTGCCGATCATCAACAAGCAGGGCGAGGTCATCGGCGTCACCCAGGTGCTCAACAAGAAGACCGGTGCATTCACCGACAAGGACGAGCAGCAACTCAAGACCTTTACCGGGCAGATCGCCATCGCGCTCGAGAATTCCAAGCTGTTCGACGATGTGCAGCGGATGAAGCTGTACAATGAATCGGTGCTGCAGAGCATGTCGAACGGCGTGCTGACGCTCGACCCGCTGGGCAAGATCATCACCTGCAACCAGGCTATCGAGCGCATCTGGTCGTGCAAGGCTTCCGATCTGCAGGGACGGCTGCTGTCTGATCTGCTCGACGAACGCGGCAGCTGGATCCTGGACCGCATCGAGAAGGTGAAGGAAGAACGCAGCAGCGACATCTTCCCCGATGCCGAGGTGGCGCTTTCCGGCGTCGTCAAGTCGGTCAACCTCACAGTCATGCCGCTCGTCTCCGAAAGCGACGACAGCAAGCTCGGCTCGATGCTGATGGTCGAGGACATCAGCAGCGAAAAACGCATGAAGTCCACCATGTCGCGCTATATGGACCCGGTGATCGCCGCGCAGATGATGGACGATGACACGCTCGACCTCTTGGGCGGGGTCAGCGCCGAGGCGACGATCATGTTCACTGACGTGCGCGGGTTCACGACCATCACCGAGGAATATGGCGCGCAAGGCACCGTCTCGTTCCTCAACGAATATTTCAGCCTGATGGTCGATTGCATCACCGCGCAGGGCGGCATGCTCGACAAGTTCATCGGCGATGCGATCATGGCCTGTTTCGGCCTGCCCGTCCGCCACGACGACGATCCGGACCGCGCCGCGCGCGCCGCGATAAACATGATCCGCACCCTGTGGGAATGGAATGCCCAGCGCCGCGACCGGGGCCTCAAGACCGTCGACATGGGCGTCGGCATCCATACCGACCATATCGTCTCCGGGAATATCGGCAGCCCCAAGCGGATGGACTATACCGTCATCGGCGATGGCGTGAACCTGGCCAGCAGGCTGGAAAGCGCGTGCAAGGCCTATTCCGCGCGCATCCTGGCGAGCGAGAACACCGTTTCGCGCTTCAACGGCACGTACCGGATGCGCGACATCGACCTGGTCGTGGTCAAGGGCAAGACCGCGCCGGTGCGCGTCTATGAACTGCTCGACTATCACGACGCGCAGACCTTCCCGGCGATGCGCGACGTGCTCGGCCATTTCGAGGACGGCATTGCCGCCTATCGCGCGGCGCGCTGGGACGAGGCGATCACGCGCTTCGAGAAATGCGTGTCGCTCAACCCCGGCGACGGCCTGTCACGCACCTATGTCGAGCGCTGCCGCATCCTCAAAGCGACCCCGCCCCATGGGGAGTGGGACGGGGTCTGGGTGATGAAGGACAAATAGGCCTACAGCCGGTGGCGGCATGTGGGCCGCCGCCACCGGGGCGGGGAAGCTTATTGCAGGCCGAGGTTCATCACCTTGGTCCAGGCAGCCACGAAGTCCTGAGCGAACTTCTTTTCGCCATCGCTGGCGGCATAGACTTCCGCGACCGCGCGCAGTTCCGAGTTCGATCCGAAGATCAGGTCGACCGGGGTCGCGGTCCACTTCAGCTGGCCCGACTTAATATCACGACCTTCGTACAGACCCGCTTCGCTCGGCGACTTGGTCCACTTGTTGCCCATGTCGAGCAGGTTGACGAAGAACGCGTTGTTGAGCTGGCCCGGCGTGCTGGTGAACACACCATGCTTCGCGCCGCCGGTATTGGCATCGAGCGCGCGCAGGCCACCAACCAGCACGGTCATTTCCGGCACGGTGAGGCTCAGCATGTTCGCACGATCGACCAGCATGTCGACCGGCGACATCACGCTGCCCGCGCCGTAATAGTTGCGGAAGCCGTCAGCGGTCGGCTCGAGCGGTTCGAACGCGGCCACGTCGGTCTGCGCCTGGCTGGCATCGCCGCGGCCCGGCTTGAACGGCACGGTCAGGCTGTGGCCGGCCTTGCGCGCGGCCTCCTCGATGCCAGCATTGCCTGCAAGCACGATAGTGTCAGCGAGCGAGATCTTCTTGCCGCCCTTCTGCGCCTTGTTGAAGCCGGTCTGGATCGCTTCCAGCTTGGCGACGACCTTGGTGATTTCCGCCGGGTTGTTGACTGCCCAGTCCTTTTGCGGGGCGAGCCGCAGGCGTGCCCCATTGGTGCCGCCACGCATGTCGGTGTCGCGATAGCTTGCCGCTGCTGCCCAGGCGGTGCGCACCAGTTCCTGCGTGGTCAGTCCAGAGGCCAGGATCTGCGCCTTGAGCGACGCCACATCCTGCGCATCGACCAGCGGGTGATCGACCGCCGGAACCGGGTCCTGCCAGATCAGATCGACCTTGGGCGCGTCAGCGCCCAGATAGCGCCAGCGCGGGCCCATGTCGCGATGGGTCAGCTTGAACCAGGCACGGGCAAAGGCATCGGCAAACGCATCCGGGTCCTTGTGGAAGCGCTCGGACACCTTGCGATATTCCGGGTCCATCTTCAGCGCGAGGTCGGTGGTGAACATGATCGGCGCGTGACGCTTGGTCTTGTCATGCGCGTCAGGGACCAGGTTCGCGGCGCTCTTGTCGCTGGGGATCCACTGGATCGCGCCGCCAGGGCTGCGCGTCTGCACCCAGTCGAAGCCGAACAGATTGTCGAGATACTGGGTGGTCCAGGCGATCGGGTTGACCGACCAGGCGCCTTCCAGCCCGCTGGTCACCGCATCGACACCCTTGCCGGTGCCGCACTTGTTGACCCAGCCGATACCCTGCTGTTCGGTCGGCGAACCCGCCGGATCGGCACCGATGCACTCTTCGGCCTTGTGCGCGCCATGCGCCTTGCCGAAGGTGTGGCCGCCCGCGATCAGCGCGACGGTTTCCTCGTCATTCATCGCCATACGGCCGAAGGTTTCGCGAATGTCCTTGGCAGCGGCCAGCGGATCGGGATTGCCGTTCGGGCCTTCAGGATTGACGTAGATCAGGCCCATCTGCACCGCAGCGAGCGGCTTTTCGAGCTTGCGATCACCATGATAGCGATCGGCGGCGAGGAACTTCTTCTCACGGCCCCAATAGACCTTGTCCGCTTCCCAGTCGTCGGTGCGACCGCCGGCAAAGCCGAAGGTCTTGAAGCCCATCGATTCGAGCGCGACGTTACCGGTCAGCACCATCAGGTCCGCCCAGCTGAGCTTGCGGCCGTACTTCGCCTTGATCGGCCAGAGCAGACGGCGCGCGCGATCGAGATTGGCGTTGTCGGGCCAGCTGTTGAGCGGTTCGAACCGCTGCTGACCGCCGCCAGCGCCGCCGCGACCATCGGCGGTGCGATAGGTGCCCGCGCTGTGCCAGGCCATGCGGATGAAGAACGGACCGTAATGGCCGTAATCCGCCGGCCACCAGTCCTGCGAGGTGGTCATCAGCGTCTTGATGTCGGCCTTGACCGCCGCGAGGTCGAGCGTCTGGAACTCCTTCGCATAGTCGAAATCGTCACCCATCGGGTTCGACTCGCGCGCATGCTGGCGCAGCGGCGACAGGTCGAGCCGCTCGGGCCACCAGTACTGGTTCGAATTGGCCGCAGCGGGATTGACCTGCGGCTGGGTGGCGGGCTGCGCAAAGGCGGCAGGCGCCGAAAGCGTGAAAGCCAGCAAGGCCATCACGGAAACGGAGGTGCGACTCATCGGGTTGATCTCCTGCAATGGGACGGCGCATTCGCCGTTCACTGGAGATTAATCCGGGACGAGTTGATCGGGAAAACCGAAAATACTGATCTATGTTAGTGACGGACTAGATCAGCTGATCGTGTCTCCGGGCAGCAGCAGCGAGGAATCGCCATAGGAATAGAAGCGGTACTCGTTCGCGATCGCGTGGGCGTAAACGGCCTTCATAACATCGAGCCCCATCAGCGCCGAGACCAGCATGAACAGGGTCGAGCGCGGCAGGTGGAAGTTGGTCATCAGCCCGTCAATGCCCTTGAAGCGATAGCCCGGCGTGATGAAGATCGAGGTGTCGCCCTCGAATGGGCGGATGATATTGTCGTCGCCCGCGGCGCTTTCGATCAGGCGCAGCACGGTGGTCCCCACCGCGATCACGCGGTTGCCGCGCGCGCGGATGGCGTTGAGGCGGTCGGCGGTTTCGGCGTCGATGCGGCCCCATTCGGCGTGCATCTGGTGGTCGTTGGTATCGTCCGCCTTGACCGGCAGGAAGGTGCCTGCGCCGACATGCAGCGTCAGCATGGCATGCTCGATCCCGGCTTCGCCAAGTTCGGCCATCAGCCGGTCGGTGAAGTGCAGCGAGGCCGTGGGCGCGGCGACCGCACCGTCCTTTTGCGCAAAGCGGGTCTGGTAATCCTCGCGATCGGCCTCGTCGATCTCGCGCTTGCTCGCGATATAGGGCGGAAGCGGCATTGTACCTGCCCGCTCGAGCAGGATCTCGACGGGCTCGTCGCCCTGAAAGGCGAACACGATCGAGCCATCCTCCGCCTTGCTCTCGACCCCGGCCATCACGCCCGCGCCGAAATGCACGACATCGCCCTCGCGCAGCCGCTTGGCGTTGCGCACGAACGCCTGCCAGCGGCGCAGATCGATCCGCTTGTGCAGCGTAGCGCCGATGCGCGCCTGGCTGCCCAGCTTCACCCCCTCGAGCTGCGCGGGGATGACGCGGGTATCGTTGAACACCAGGCAGTCGCCAGGGTTCAGCAGGCGCGGCAGATCGCGCACCGTCGCGTCGGTCATGCTGCTGCCCTGCACATGCAGCATTTTCGCCGCATCGCGCGGGCGAACAGGGCGCAGGGCTATCCGTTCCTGGGGAAGGTCGAAGTCGAATTTGTCAACGCGCATCGTCGGGTGCAATCCATCCAGCAAGGTTCGTCACCCCGCGCAGGCGGGGGTCCCGCTTTCTGTTCACCCTCAGGTGCCGAGCGGGATTCCCGCTTTCGCGGGAATGACGATGGATTGCAAGATTGGCTGGAGAGCGATCAGTTGCTGATCGGCGCGTTCAGCTCGTCGACCGAAATCGCGCGCTCGGCAGGCTGGGCCTGGGCTGCGTAATTGGGCTCGGGCTTGTTCTGCGACTTGAGCGAAGCCTGCAGGATGCGCGCCGGAGTGCTCGGCGGCTCGCCGCGCGGCACGGCGTCGACATATTGCATGCCCGAGATCACCCGGCCGAAATTGGTGTAGCTGTTGTCGAGCGAGAAGCGCGGATAGAAGACGATGAAGAACTGGCTATTGGCGCTGTTCGGGTCCTGCGCGCGCGCCATCGACACGCTGCCGCGCAGATGCGGGAACTTGTTGAACTCGGCCGCGACATCGGGAAGGTCCGAACCGCCGGTGCCGGTGCCCGTGGGATCGCCGGTCTGCGCCATGAAGCCTTCGATCACGCGGTGGAAGATGATGCCGTCGTAAAAGCCCTGGCGGGTCAGCGTCTTGATCCGCTCGACATGGTTGGGGGCAATTTCCGGGTAAAGCTGGATGGTCACCCGGCCACCGGTCGACAGGTCGAGATACAGGATATTGTCGGGATCGGCCTTGTCGGGCGTCGGCACCAGCGATGCGCCGACAGCCGAAGCGTCGGCAGCGTTGTTATCACGCTTTTCCAACGATTCCTTTTCGGCATCGCGCGCCGCCTTGCGGGCTTCCTTGTCCTTGTCTTCGGACGCCTCTTCCTGCTCCTTGGCAGCCTTACGCGCTTCCTTTTCGGCAGCCTTGGCCTTCTTGTCCTCTTCCTTCTGCGCCTGCTTGGCCGCCTTTTCGGCTTCCTCCTGCTGTTGCTTGCGAACCCTGGCCGCTTCCTTCTCGGCCTCGCGGGCAGCGCGCGCGGCGGCCCTGTCGGCCTCGATCTGCGACTGTTCGGTCGGCGCGGAATCCTGCGCCTGGGCAGCGATGGGGGCGAGCAGCATCGGGATGAACGACAGGGCAGCAAGCGATTTCAAGATATTGGGCATATAACCGGGCATTCCTGTTCCATTCATCCGGGGCGGCGTGGCAAAGCCTGCCCCATTTCGGGCACGGCTATAGCCAAAGCATCTGAGCCTGTCATGAATGAACTTGGGCAGCGCGTGCTGTGCGCAGCCTCACCCCTTGAGGCCGGTTTCGCGCACCCGTTTCTCGACATCGATCCGCACCGCATCGGTCACGAAACGGTGGATCGCGCCACCATAGAGCGCGATTTCCTTGACCAGCCGCGATGCGATCGGCTGCAGCGCGACGTCCGCCATCAGGAAGACGGTCTCGATCCGGTCGTTGAGCTGGCGGTTCATGCCCGTGAGCTGATACTCGTACTCGAAATCGGTGACCCCGCGAATGCCGCGGATGACCACCGATGCGCCCTGCGCCTCGGCAAAGTCCATCAGCAACGAGCTGAACCCGACCACACTGATATTGGCACCCGGAATCTGCGCGACCTCGCGGCGCACCATCTCCATGCGCTCCTCGTCGGAGAACATCGGGCTCTTGGCGATATTGGTGGTGACGCCGACGATCAGATGATCGACCAGCTGCGCCCCGCGCTGGATGATGTCCATATGACCCAGCGTGATGGGATCGAACGTCCCCGGGTAAACGCCAATCCGCATGATCTTCTTCCCCTTTGCGATGCCGCTTTTGCGGTCAGTTGTCGCGTTCGACAATGTAGCGCGCCAGCGCGCGCAGGGTATCCGCCTCGCGCCCGTAGCTGGCGAGGTGACCGACCGCCTGATCGACGAGGAAGAACGCCTGCTCGCGCGCACGCTCCAGCCCCAGCAGCGACAGGAAGGTTTCCTTGCCCGCCGCTGCATCCTTGTGCAGCGCCTTGCCGGCCTTGGCCTCGTCGCCGGTCTCGTCCATGATGTCGTCGGCAATCTGGAAGGCGAGGCCGATATCGCGGGCATAGGCGCGCAAGGGATTGCGCCCCTCGACGGGCACATTGCCCAGGATCGCGCCCATTTCCACCGATGCGGCGATCAGCGCGCCGGTCTTGAGCCGCTGGAGCTTGGTGACGGTAGGCAGGTCGAACTTCGCCTTTTCCGCTTCCAGGTCCATCATCTGGCCGCCGGCCATGCCATTGGGGCCGCTCGCTTCGGCCAGCGTGTAGATCAACTCGGAGCGGATGAACGGATCGGGATGCGATTGCGGCCCGGCAAGAATCTCGAACGCGAGCGCGTGGAGCGAATCGCCCGCCAGCACCGCGACGGCATCGTTGAACGCCTTGTGCACGGTGGGCTTGCCGCGGCGCATGTCGTCATTGTCCATGCAGGGCATGTCGTCGTGGATCAGTGAATAGACATGGATCGCCTCGACCGCGCAGGCGACACGAACCGAAAGCCCCCGATCGACATTGAACATCGCGGCCGTCGCGGTCAGCAGCAGCGGACGCACCCGCTTGCCGCCGCCGATCGCGGCATGGCGCATGGCCTGGTAGAGGACCGCGCGCGGATCGTCCGGCACCGCCAGCAGCGCATCGAAACAGCCATCCACGTCAGCGGAAATCTGGCGAAAGGCATCGGCCAGCGCGGTTTCGCTGATGGCGGTGGTCATGTCTGTTGCTCCCCTGCCCCGGTCTGCCCGCCGGTTTGATTGAATGCGCGCATCGTGCAGCCGTCAGCCCGCATCGAACGGCATGGTGCCCGCCGCCTGGCCATCGGCCCCGACGCGAATCTTCTCGATCCGCGCCTGCGCCGCATCGAGCCGCTTCTGGCAATGGCCGCGCAAGAGATCGCCGCGCTCGTACAGGCTGATCGAGGCGTCGAGCGGGACATCGCCCGATTCCAGCTGGCGGACGATGACCTCCAGCTCCTTCAGGGCATCTTCGAACGACAGATCGGCAGCTATGGCTTGGACTTTACTCATGCGCACAGCTTTGACCGCTGGCCTGCGCCCGGTCAAGGCGATTGCACAGCGTCGCCTGTGCCGGACTTGCGCGATTGATTATGTTGCAACTGCGAAGGCCACAATTGCATTTGCCAGTTTACCGACGTTTGGACATGCTGCATCGCACAATAACAGAGGATGATGACGGCAGTTCAATTCAACAGAACAGGGACCACCATCATGAAAAAGCTCAGCCTTGCCGCCCTTCCGCTCACCCTGCTGGCGATACCCGCAGCGGCCCAGACCGCTCAGCCCGAGCAGGTCACGTTCGAACATGACGGTTCGCGTTATGTCTATACGGTCAAGATGGTGGGCGACACCAAGATCATCGACGGCACCGAAACCCGCTCGGGCAAGCGCTTTAATCTGCGCGTGTCGGACAAGCGGGTCACCGGCACGGTGGGCGACAGCCAGATTCGCTTCAAGCGGAGCGACGTCACCCCGCTCGCGCAGACTGAAACCACCAGCGACCGCTGACACCTGACGGGCGGGCTCGCATGCCGTGGCGAGCCCGCCATTGACACTTTGGCGCGGCGTTCATTTTCCGCGCATTCTCCCCCTTCCTAATGCGCGCTCAGCCGCGTAAAGCGCGGGGCCATGAGCGACACTCTTGCAGCGCCCAAGGGCACCATCACCCCGGAAATCGTGGCCGAGCACGGCCTGAAGCCGGATGAATATCAGCGCATCCTGGCCGCGCTGGGGCGCGAGCCCAATCTGGTGGAGCTGGGCATCTTCTCGGTCATGTGGTCCGAGCATTGCAGCTACAAGAGCTCGCGCGTGCATCTGAAGACGCTGCCGACCACCGGCCCGCAGGTCATCTGCGGCCCTGGCGAGAATGCGGGCGTGGTCGATATCGGCCCCGGCCCCGACGGCAAGCCGCTCGCCGCCATCTTCAAGATGGAGAGCCACAACCACCCGAGCTATATCGAGCCCTATCAGGGCGCGGCCACCGGGGTCGGCGGCATCCTGCGCGACGTGTTCACCATGGGCGCGCGGCCCGTGGCGCTTATGAACGCGCTGCGCTTCGGTCGGCCTGACCATCCCAAGATGAAGCATCTGGTGCAGGGCGTGGTCGCAGGCATCGGCGGATACGGCAATTGCGTCGGCGTGCCGACCGTGGGCGGCGAGACCAATTTCGACCCGGCCTATGACGGCAATATCCTGGTCAACGCCATGGCCGTTGGCATCGCCGAGCAGGACAAGATCTTCTATTCCGCCGCTTCCGGCCCCGGCAATTCGATCGTCTATGTCGGATCGAAGACCGGACGCGACGGCATCCATGGCGCGACCATGGCCTCGGCCGAATTCGGCGAGGACAGTGAGGAAAAGCGCCCGACCGTGCAGGTTGGCGATCCGTTCACCGAAAAGCTGCTGATCGAGGCGTGCCTTGAACTCATGGCGTCGGACGCGATCGTGGCGATCCAGGACATGGGCGCAGCGGGCCTCACCAGCTCCAGCGTCGAGATGGCGAGCAAGGGCGGCGTCGGCATCGAGCTCAACCTCGACAACGTCCCCCAGCGCGAGACCAATATGACCGCGTACGAGATGATGCTGTCGGAAAGCCAGGAGCGCATGCTCATGGTCTTGAAGCCCGGCCGCGAGGATTTCGCCGAGGCGATCTTCCGCAAATGGGAGCTCGATTTCGCGGTCATCGGCCATGTTACCGAGACCGGCCATATGGTGCTCAAGCACAAGGGCGAGACGGTGTGCGACATTCCGCTCGCACCGCTGGCCGACGATGCACCGAGCTATAACCGGCCCTATGTCACCACGCCGCCGCCTCCGCCGCTGGCGAATGTGCCCGCCAGCACCGATCTGGCAGCTGATCTGACCGCGCTGATGGCCTCGCCCGCGCTCGCCAGCCGCAGCTGGATCTGGCAGCAATATGATCACATGGTGATGGCCGATACGGTGCAGATTCCCGGCGGCGATGCCGGTGTGGTGCGCATCCACGGCACCAACCGGGGCCTGGCCGTCACCACCGATTGCACCCCGCGCTACTGCTTTGCCGATCCGTTCGAAGGCGGCAAGCAGGCGATCGCCGAATGCTATCGCAACCTTGTCAGCACCGGCGCGCGTCCGCTTGCGACCACCGACTGCATGAACTTCGGCAATCCCGAGCGTCCAGAGATCATGGGCCAGTTCGTCGGCTGTATCGAGGGCATGGGCAAGGCGTGCAAGGCGCTCGACATGCCGATCGTCAGCGGCAATGTGAGCCTTTACAACGAGACCACCGGCCCCGATGGCATTGCCCGTGCAATCCTGCCAACGCCCGCGATCGGCGGGATCGGGCTGATCGAGGACCTCGGCCAGATGATGACGCTGGCGTTCAAGGCAGCGGGCGAGACCATCGTCGTAATCGGGGGCAACGGCACCGCCGAACTTGGCCAGTCGCTCTGGCTCGACGTGCTGCACGGTCGCCGCGAGGGCGCGCCGCCGCAGGTGGATCTCAAGGGCGAGCTGGAATCGGGCGGTGTCATCGCGACGCTGATCGCCGGGGGCAAGGTGAGCGCAGTGCACGACATTTCGGACGGCGGCCTCGCGGTCGCGGTCGCCGAAATGGCGCTGGCATCGGGCATCGGAGCTGCGCTTTCGGCTGATGGCGATGCGGGCTTCTGGTTCGGCGAGGGCCAGGCGCGCTATGTCGTGGCGACGGCGGATGCTGACGCGGTGGTCGCGGCAGCCGAGGCTGCGGGCGTGCGCGCGCAGGTCATCGGTACTACGGGCGGGGATGCCGTGGCATTTGCGTCCGGGGCCAACGTTTCGGTCGCCGAGCTTCGCGAGCGCAATCTCGCCTTCTTCCGGCAGTGGATGGAAGGCTAAGCCACACGCAACCTGAGCAGGGGGGCAGTGCCAATGACCACAGGCTATTCCGGCACCCCCCTCGCCCGCAAGCTGGGCCTGAAGCCCGGGATGCGTGTGTGGTTCGATGGCATGCCCGATACCGCGCGGGCGGAAATCGCAGCCGAGGTCGAGGCGCTCGAAGCCGTGGGTGATCCCGCAAAAGGCTTTGCCGCCGCGCACCTGTTCACCACCAAACGCGCGGTGCTCGAGCGCGAACTCGCCCGGCTGATGAAAGCCATGGACCGCGACGGCATGATCTGGGTCAGCTGGCCGAAAAAGGCGGCGAAGATGGATACCGACATCACCGAGGACGTTATCCGCAGCGTGGCCCTGCCGATGGGGCTCGTCGATGTGAAGGTCTGCGCGGTCGATGCGACCTGGTCGGGGCTGAAGCTGTTGATCCGCAAGGAATTGAGATGACATTTCTGCTTCGATTGGCAATGGTCGCCGCGCTCGCGGTGACGGCATTCGCTGCGCGCCCCGCGCTCGCCTGGGGCGATTATGGCCACCGCGTCATCGCGCAGATTGCCGAGGCCAATGTCTCGCCGAAGGTGCGCGCGCGGATCCGCGCGCTACTGGCGCAGGAAAAGCAGCTTGCAACCCCCGAATGTCCGCTGAAGACGATCGAGGATGCCAGTGTCTGGGCCGATTGCATCCGCCGCGATGACCTGCGCTGGGGCTATACCGCGCCCTGGCATTACGTAAACATCGACATCTGCAAGCCATTCGACATCAAGGCCAATTGCCCCAACGGCAGCTGCGTGCCGGCGCAGGTCACGCGCAACGAGGCACTGCTGGCCGACCGCAAATTGCCGACGCATGTCCGGCTCGAGGCGCTGGCCTTTCTGCTGCACACGGTGGGCGACATGCACCAGCCGATGCACGCAGGCGATCGGGGCGATCTGGGCGGCAACCGGGTGAGCGCGGCCTATGGCATTGTCGAAGGGCGGATGAATCTGCACCGGCTATGGGACGGCCCGATTGCCGAGCGCGCGATCACCCAAGGCCTGCCGCTGGTGCGCGCCTATTCGGCCAAAGAGCGCGCCGCTGTCACCGGCGGCACTGTCGAAGACTGGGCGCGCGAGGCCTGGGAGCTGTCGCGCGATGTCGCCTATCCCACCGCGCAGCATGGCCCCGCTTGCGGCCCTGCTTTGGGCAAGGACGAGCGTGCGCGGCACAGCGATGCCGATATCGAGGCATTGATCCCGGTGGTGCGCACCCAGGTGCTGCGCGCGGGGTTGCGGCTCGCCGCAGCGCTCGAGCGGGCGCTCGGCTGACACGCAACAAAAGTCGCGTTCCCTAGCGGCAGATGACCGATCCATGATACGGCAAGGGCAATTGCAATCGATTGCAAAACAATGCATAGCTATACATCGGGTTTGACCGGTGGACACCGGCGCGACCCGACCCTAACAGATGACCCGCTGCGGCTGCGGTCACGAAAAAGGATAGGATTCAAACATGGCGAATGCGCAATCCCGGACGCTCCTTCTCTTTGGCGCGACGGGGGACCTGTCCAAGCGCATGCTGCTGCCCTCGCTCTATGCGCTGCATTGCGACGGGCTGATCGCCGCCGATCTGCGCATCATGGGCACGGCGCGCAGCGAGCTCGACGACGAAGCTTTCCGCGCGATGGCGGGCGAAGCGCTGGCGCAATTCCTGCCCGAAGCGCGCAAGGATGACGCCAAGATCGCGAGCTTCCTCAAGCAGCTGAGCTACCAACCTCTCGACGCGTCGAAGATCGAGGGCTTTGCGGCGCTGGCGGAACGGCTGGGCGACATCTCGGGCGGCATGTCGATCTTCCTGTCGACCGCGCCCTTCCTGTTCACCCCGACCATCCAGGGCCTCAAGTCCGCTGGCCTGGCAGGCGAGATGGTGCGCATCGGGCTCGAGAAGCCGCTGGGCAACGACCTCGCCTCATCCTGCGCGATCAACGATGCCGTCGCGCACGCCTTTCCCGAGGACCGGACCTTCCGCATCGACCATTATCTTGGCAAGGAGACGGTGCAGAACCTGATGGCGCTGCGCTTTGCCAACATGATGTTCGAGCCGCTGTGGAACGCCAACGGCATCGAGCATATCCAGATCACCGTGTCCGAGACCGTGGGCCTCGAAGGCCGCCACGGCTTTTACGACGATACCGGCGCGCTGCGCGATATGGTGCAGAACCATATCCTGCAGCTGGTCGCGCTGACCGCAATGGAGCCCCCTGCCGAGTTCGATGCGACCTCGATCCGCGACGAGAAGGTCAAGGTGCTGCGCTCGCTGCGCCCCGTCGCACCCAACGAAGTGGTGCGCGGCCAGTACGGCGCGGGTGCGGTCGGCGGCCATTCGGTGAACAGCTATGCCGACGATCTCGGCAAGCCATCGGACACCGAGACCTTTGTCGCAATCAAGGCGCATGTCGACAACTGGCGCTGGCAGGGCGTGCCCTTTTACCTCCGCACCGGCAAGCGGCTGGCCGAACGGCGCAGCGAGATCGTGATCCAGTTCAAGCAGGTGCCGCACAATATCTTCGCACAGCGCGGCGGCAGGCTTTCGGCCAATCGCCTCGTCATCCGTCTGCAGCCCGAGGAATATGTCCGCCTGCTGGTCATGGCCAAGGAGCCAGGGCTCGACCGGGGAGGCCTGATCCTGCGCGAGGTGCCGCTCGACCTGTCGCTCACCGCCGCCTTTTCCAAGGCACAGCGCCGCATTGCGTACGAGCGCCTGCTGCTCGACCTCATCGATGGCGAGCCCACCCTGTTCGTCCGCCGCGACGAGGTGGAGGCGCAGTGGCGCTGGATCGATGCGATCCGCAAGACCTGGGCGGACCATGCGATTGAGCCCAAATCCTATGGATCGGGCAGCTGGGGGCCAAGCGCCGCGATCGCGCTGACCGAACGCGATGGGGTGAGCTGGAATGACTGACGCCGCCACCTCCGCCGCCGGTGCGAGCTACGCGCCCGATGCCTCGATCGAGGCGATCGCCGATTTCATCGCCGGCATGCTGGCGGGCGGCAAGCCGCGCGCGATCGCGGTGCCCGGCGGCAGCACGCCCGGGCCGATCCTCGCCGCTCTGGCCGAACGCGAAGACATCGCCTGGGCCGATGTCGCGGTCTGGCTGACCGACGACCGCTGCGTGCCGACCGACCACGCGGCGAGCAATTTCGGCCTGCTCGAACGCTCGCTCGCCGCCACCGGCGCGGCCTTGGTGCCGCTAGAAGAGGGCGCGACCCCGCCGCCCTTCGATCTGGTCTGGCTGGGCATGGGCGCAGACGGGCATATCGCCTCGCTCTTTCCCAATACCGATCCGCATGCCGATGGTGCGCTCGAGGTGGCGCGACTGACCCCCGATCCGCTGCCGCCCGAAGCGCCGTTCGACCGGCTGTCGCTGACCCTGTCGGCGCTGGTGCGCGCGCGCCATATCATGTTGGTGCTGAAGGGTGCGGACAAGCGCAAGGTGCTCGACGATGCCCTGTCCGGGGCGAACGACCTGCCGATCGCGCGGCTGCTCAAGGCTGCGCACGCACCGGTCACCATCTTCTGGAGCGAAACATGACCAGCCTTCATCCCGAGCTCGAACGGATCACCCAGCGGATCATCGAACGCTCGCGTCCCGGCCGTCAGGCCTATCTCGATTTCATCGCGCGCGAACGCGACAAGGGCGTCCACCGCCCCACCCTTTCGTGCGGCAACCTGGCGCACGGCTTCGCCGCATCGGGCGAGGACAAGCCCGTCATCCGCTCGGGCAAGGCGATGAACATCGGCATCGTCACCGCCTATAACGACATGCTCTCGGCGCATCAGCCCTATGGCCGCTATCCCGAGCAGATCAAGATCTTCGCGCGCGAGGTCGGCGCGACCGCGCAGGTGGCGGGCGGCGTGCCCGCGATGTGCGATGGCGTGACGCAGGGCCAGCTCGGCATGGAGCTGTCGCTGTTCAGCCGCGACACGATCGCGCTGTCGAGCGCCGTCGCGATGAGCCATGGCATGTTCGAAGGCGCGTTGGTGCTGGGTATCTGCGACAAGATCGTGCCCGGCCAGTTCATCGCCGCCGCGCGCTTCGGCCATATCCCGACGATCTTCGTGCCCGCAGGCCCGATGCCCTCTGGCCTTGCCAACAAGGAGAAGCAACGCGTCCGCCAGCTCTATGCCGAGGGCAAGGTGGGGCGCGAGGAGCTGCTGGAAGCCGAGGCCGCGAGCTATCACGGCGCGGGCACCTGCACCTTCTACGGCACCGCCAATTCCAACCAGATGATGATGGAGATGATGGGGCTGCACGTCCCCGCCTCCGCCTTCATCAACCCCGGCACCAAGCTGCGGCAGGAGCTCACGCGCGCCGCCACGCACCGCGTCACCCAGATCGGCTGGGATGGCGAGGATTACCGCCCGTTCGGCCATTGCGTCGACGAGAAGGCGATCATCAACGCGTGCATAGGGCTGCTCGCTACCGGCGGATCGACCAACCACGCGATCCACCTGCCCGCGATGGCGCGCGCGGCGGGCATCCATATCGACTGGCAGGACCTGAGCGAGCTTTCCGCGATCATCCCGCTGCTCGCACGCGTCTATCCCAACGGATCGGGCGATGTGAACCATTTCCATGCCGCCGGTGGCATCGGCTTTGTCATCCGCGAACTGGCGGGCGCGGGGCTGCTGCACACCGATATCCTCACCGTATCTGGCCAGTCGCTGCTCGATTATGCCGTCGATCCCGTGCTCGATGATGCAGGGGCGCTGGCGTTTGTGCCCTCGCCCGAGGCGACGCGCGACGAGGCGATGCTGCGTCCGGTCGCCCAGGCGTTCCAGCCCGATGGCGGGATGCGGCTGGTCGAGGGCAATCTGGGGCGCGGCATCGTCAAGACAAGTGCGGTCGATCCCTCGCGCTGGGTGATCGAGGCCACCGCGCGCGTGTTCGACGATCAGGATGCGGTGATCGCCGCGTTCAAGGCGGGCGAACTCGATCGCGATGTCGTCGTGGTCGTCCGCTTCCAGGGCCCCCGCGCCAACGGCATGCCCGAGCTGCACAAGCTCACCCCCTCGCTCGGCGTGCTGCAGGATCGCGGGTTCAAGGTCGCGCTGGTCACCGATGGCCGTATGTCGGGCGCATCGGGCAAGGTGCCCGCGGCGATCCATCTGTGGCCCGAGGCGTGCGACGGCGGCCCGCTGGCGCGGATCAGGGATGGCGATATCGTGCGGCTCGATGCGGTCGCAGGCACGATCAGCGTTGTGACGGACGGCGCGGACTGGGAGAGCCGCCCGACCGCAAGCCAGCCCGCGCAGCCGATGGGCACCGGCCGCGAGCTGTTCGCGCTGATGCGGGCGAGCAGCGACAATGCCGAGGCTGGCGCGAGCGCGATGCTCGCGGTGGCGGGGTTGTGATCGCTTGATCTCGCAACCTCCCCGCATCACGTCCCTCGACTTCGCTCGGGAACTCGGAAAGTTTTGCTATGACCCCAAGCTAACCCCCCTTCCGTTTGTCCCGAGCGCAGTCGAGGGACGTTGCACCGGACCCATGCGGCTATCTGTTCTCGACATTCTGAGGTAACTCATCATGCACATCGTCACCGCAGACATAGGCGGCACCCATGCGCGCTTTGCGCTGGCCACGATCGAGGATGGCCGCGTCACCCATCTGGGCGAACCGGTCACACTGAAATGCGCCGAATATGCCAGCCTGCAGACCGCCTGGGAAGCCTTCGGCCAGGCGATCGGACAGCCCCTGCCCCGCGCGGCGGCCATCGCGCTCGCCACGCCGATCCGCGGCGAAGTGCTAAAGATGACCAACAACCCCTGGGTCATCCGCCCCGCTTTGGTGCGCGAGAAGCTGAATGTCGACGACTATATCCTGATCAACGATTTCGGCGCGGTGGCGCATGCGGTGCAGCATTGCGGCACCGACCATTATTCGCACCTCTGCGGCCCGACAGGCGACCTGCCGGAAAAGGGCGTGATCACCGTGATCGGCCCCGGCACCGGCCTCGGCGTCGCCTATGTCGTGCGGAGCCCCGACGGCTATCGCGCGGTCGAGACCGAGGGCGGGCATATCGACTATTCGCCGCTCGATTCGATCGAGGACGCGATCCTCAACCGGCTGCGCCGCCAGCACCGCCGTGTCTCGGTCGAGCGCGTGTGCTCCGGCCCCGGGCTCGCCGCGATCTATGAGACACTCGCGAGCATCGAAGGCCGCGCGGTGGTCAGCATGGAAGACAAGGCGCTGTGGCAGCTCGCGCTGTCAGGTGAGGACAGTCTGGCTGCCGCCGCGTTCGACCGGTTCTGCCTCAGCCTTGGCGCTGCGGCGGGCGATTTTGCGCTGGCACAGGGCGCGGGCGCAGTGGTAATCGCGGGCGGCCTTGGTCAGCGGATCGCCGACCGTCTGCCGCAGTCCGGGTTCGAGGAGCGCTTTGTCGCCAAGGGCCGGTTCCAGCAGCTGATGGAGACGATCCCCGTCAAGCTGATCGATCATCCCCAGCCCGGCCTGTTCGGGGCCGCCGCCGCCTTTGCCCAGGAGAATGCCGCATGACTGCACCCGCGATCGAAACCATCATGCTGACCGCGCCGGTCATTCCGGTGATCGTCATCAACGATGTCGCCGACGCGGTGCCGATGGCCGAGGCGTTGGTCGCAGGCGGATTGAAGGTGCTCGAGGTGACTTTGCGCACTCCTGCTGCGCTCGAAGCGATCGCCGCGATGAAGCAGGTCGAGGGCGCGATCGTCGGCGCCGGTACGGTGATCGATCCCAAGACGCTCGACGCGGCGCTCAAGGCGGGGTCGGAATTCATCGTCTCACCCGGCCTTACCGAGAACCTGGGCAAGGCGGCGATCGAGAGCGGCATTCCCTTCCTGCCCGGCATCGCCAATGCGGGCGATATCATGCGCGGGCTCGACATGGGTCTCACCCATTTCAAGTTCTTCCCGGCGATGGCGGCAGGCGGGATCCCCGCGCTCAAGTCACTCGCCGCGCCGTTCGGCCAGTGCAAGTTCTGCCCCACCGGCGGCGTGACGCTGGAGACCGCGGGCAACTGGCTGGCGATCGATCCGGTGCTGTGCGTCGGCGGCAGCTGGATGATCCCGGCAGGGCCGATCGATACCGCCGCGATCCAGCGCAACGCTGCCGCAGCCCGCGCGCTCGCCTGAAACTAGACGAGCAATTCCGCCGCCTTGCCATGGCCGAGGAAATCGGCTGGGCTGGCGGTGGCGCCATAGGCCCCGGCGCAGAACACCGCGACCAGATCGCCGACCTCCGCGCGCGGCAGATACGCCTTGTCGGCGAGCCGGTCGAGCGGGGTGCACAGGCAGCCGACGACATTGGCCTCTTCTTCCGGCTCGGCATCGAAGCGGCTGGCAATCGCGACCGGATAGTTGCGCCGCACGACGGTGCCGAAATTGCCGCTGGCGGCGAGCTGGTGGTGCAGCCCGCCGTCGGTGACCAGGTACAGCTCGCCATGGCTGGTCTTCCGGTCGACAATGCGCGTCAGATACACCCCCGCCTCGCCCACCAGCCAGCGGCCCAGCTCCATCGCGAAATGCGTTGATTTGAGTGCGTCCGGCAGCGCCGCGAACCGCTCGCCCAGCGCCAAGCCCACCTTGGCAATGTCCACCGGCATGTCGCCCGGAAAATAGGGAATGCCCATGCCGCCGCCGAGATTGACATGCTCCGGCACTGCGCCCGCCTCTTCGGCGAGCTGCGCGGCGAGGTCGAGCGTCTTGCCCTGGGTCTCGATGATCGCATCGGCATCGAGCGCCTGCGAACCGGCAAATATATGAAAGCCGCGCCAGTGCGCGCCCTCGGCCAGAATGTGCCGGACCAGCGCGGGCACCCGAGCCTGATCGATGCCAAAAGGCTTGGCGCCGCCCCCCATGCGCATCCCCGACCCACGCAGATCGAAATCCGGATTGACCCTGACTGCGACGCGCGGCTGCACGCCGATCCGCTGTCCAATCGCCAGCGCGCGCTCGCCTTCGCCTTCGGATTCGAGGTTGAGCGTGACGCCTGCGGCAATCGCGGCCTCAAGGTCGCGGTCGCGCTTGCCCGGTCCGGCAAAGCTGATGCGCGCGGCATCCATCCCCGCCGCCTGCGCCAGCGCCAGCTCGCCCGCCGAGGCGATGTCGATGCCATCGACCAGCGAGGCCATCAGTTTGAGCACCGGCGCGAAGGGATTGGCCTTCATCGCATAATGAATCGAAAGGGGCTCGGGCATGGCCGCACGCAGCGAGGCGACGCGCGCGCGCAGCATGTCCGACGAATAGACGAAGCACGGGCTGTCCCCGGCCATGTCGACCAGTTCGCTGGCCTTGAGGCCCTGCACCGCCAGCTCACCGTCGATTGCCGCAAAACCGGCGGGTATCGGCCCCAAAGGCTTCATGCGTCACGTTCCTCGATCTCGGCGACCAGCAGCGCGCGGTCGATCTTGCCATTGGGGTTCTTGGGAAATTCGTCGCGCAATTCGACCACCTTCGGCAGCATGAACGCGGGCAGATCGCGCTTCATCGCGATCACCAGATCGTCGACAATTTGCTCGGGCTGCGGCACGGCAGCGGGGCGGACGAGCAGCAGGATCGCCTGGCCAAGCTGCGGATCGGGAATGCCCAATGCCACGGCTTCCGCCGCAAGCCCGGTCGAGGTCGCCGCATCCTCGATCTCTGCCGGGCTGATGCGGTTGCCCGAGGACTTGATCATCGCATCGCGCCGACCGACGAAATAGAGCAGCCCCTGTTCGTCGCGCCGCACCCGGTCGCCCGACCAGACCGCCATGCCGCCATAGGTCGAGAAGGCCGGCGCCGGCTTATATCGCTCCGCCGTGCGTACGGCATCCTGCCAATAGCCCTGCGCGACCAGCGGCCCTGCATGCACCAGCTCGCCCTCCTCGCCCGGCGCGGCATCCTCGCCCGCATCGTTGACCACCAGAATCTCGGCAAAGGGGATGGCCTTGCCGATGCTGGTCGGGTTGCCGTCGATCAGATCGGGGTCGAGATAGGTCGAGCGGAACGCTTCGGTCAGGCCGTACATCGCGAAAATGCGGGTCGCGGGGAATATCCCGCGCAGTTGCTTGACCAGCGCAGGGCTGAGTGCGCCGCCGCTGTTGGTGAGCCGCCGCATCGTCGCGGTCGCTTCAACCGGCCATTCAATCTCGACCAGCTGCGTCCAGAGCGGCGGGACCGCAGCGAGCGTGGTGATGCCGTACCGCACGCAGGATTTCACCACATCGCGCGGCATCAGATAATCGAGCGGAACCGCCGTGCCGCCTGCCGCCCAGGTCGAAAGCAGCTGGTTCTGTCCATAGTCGAAGCTCAGCGGCAGCACGCACAAGGTCTTGTCGTCGCTCTCCAGCCCGAGATAGTTCGCGACGCTGATCGCGCCGAGCCACATATTGGCATGGCTGAGCATTACCCCCTTGGGCTTGCCGGTCGAACCCGAAGTGTAAAGGATCGCCGCCAGGTCGTTGGGATCATGCGATGATGCAGTCAGGCTGGTCTCGCCCGCCTTCCACGCCGCCATCGCCTCGTCATCGTCGAGCGTCCGGCAGCCTTGCGGAACATCTCCCTCGATGAGGGTTGTCAGCCGGGTGCGATTGGCGATCAGCAGCTTCGCGCCGCTATCGGCCAGGATATGCGCGACCTGCGCGCGCTTGAGCACCGGGTTGATCGGCACATGCACCATCCCGGCACGCGCCGCCGCCAGTGGCATCAGGCAAGTGGTCTCGTTCTTCGGCAGCCAGGTCGCGACCCGGTCGCCATGTTCCAGCCCCATCGTGGTTAACCAGGCCGCAAGCAATCCGATACGCAAGTTTAACGTGTCGTAGCTAAGAGAGCCTTCACGCAATATCAGCGCGTTCGCGGGGCCCTCGCCCCTCAGTACCAGATGATCGAGCGGCTGCGGAGTGGGATCGAGAGACATCACGAACGGTTTGGCTCATAAGGAAGACGCGGCATCATGGGGTTCATGACGTTGAATGATGAATATCATGATAACCGGAAGGCTGCGTGCGCGCACCGGCTTTCTGCGCTCGACGATCCGGGCCGGGTCGGGCTGTTCGACCGCGCGCTCTGGTTCGACGGGCTGCACCGCCACTGCCTTGCCGATCACGCCCCGCACATCGCCTATGCCGCCGATCGTGGCGATGCGGTGAAGCTGCACCTGATCGACAACGGCCGGTCGGGCCTTGGCTCGATGGCCAACTGGTACAGCTTCATCTGGCGCCCCGTTTTCGGCGGCACGCCCGATGCGCAGCGTCGGCGCGCACTCATGCTGTCGGTCGCCCAGAAGCTGAGCAAGACGACGCATCGGCTGATCCTCTCCCCCGTGCCCGACGAATGCGGCTCTGCAACGCTGATCGAGGAGACTTTCGCCGCGACCGGCTGGACGGTCCGCCGCGAGCGCTGCGACGAGAATCATGTGCTGCACCTGAAAGGGCGCAGCTTTGCCGAATACTGGCAGGATCGGCCGGGCCAGCTGCGCTCCACCGTCAAGCGCAAGGGCAGCAAGGGCGTGGTCTCGCTCCGCGTCGAACATCGCTTCGATGCGCAGGACTGGGCCGATTACGAAGCAATCTATGCGCGCAGCTGGAAGCCCGAGGAGGGCAATCCCGAATTCCTGCGCTGGCTCGCCGAGCGCGAATCCGAAGCCGGACGGCTGCGGATGGGCATGGCGAGCATCGACGGCCAGGCGGTCGCCGCGCAGTTCTGGACGGTGGAAAACGGCACCGCTTATATCCACAAGCTGGCGCATGACGAGCGGCATATCCAGGCTTCGCCCGGCACGCTGCTGACGCACGCGCTGTTCGCACATGTCATAGATACGGATGGCGTCGATCTCGTCGATTTCGGCACCGGCAGCGACGCTTACAAGCGCGACTGGATGGAAGACATGCGCCCGCGCAATCGGCTCGAACTGATCTGGCCCCGGTCGCCAAAGGCCTGGCCCTATATGGCGAAGAGCCGCGTCGCAGGGCTTGCCGCCCGTTTTGCGAAAGACTAAGGCCGCCAGCACGCAGTCCGGGGGGAGGACTGTCCAAGGCGACAAGCCAGCGAGGGATATGTGAGCGAGATCGAGACCAGCGGAGCGAGCGACGCGATCGAAACCGTGGTGCGCCAGGTGCTGCGCGACATTCTGGGCCTGTCCGAAGCGCAGGTCGCGGGGTTCGACCGCGATACCGAGCTGTTCGGCGCGCTGCCCGAGCTCGATTCGATGGCGGTGGCCGGCCTGCTGACCGAGATGGAGGATCGCCTCGGCATCCTGATCGAGGATGACGAGGTCGATGGCGAGCTGTTCGAGAATTTCGGCAATCTTGTCGATTTCGCGCGGGCCAAGGCCGCCGCGTGATCCGCGCTTACCGGTTCGACGGCAACGACGAACTGTGCCTTTGCCATGGGCCCGATACCGGCCCGGCGCTGCTGATCCTGCCGCCGCTGTTCGATGAAGCAAACCGGGTGCGCCACCTGATGGTGGAGACTGCGCGGGCACTGGCGGGCAACGGCGTCGCCAGCCTGTTGCCCGATCTTCCCGGCTGCAACGAAAGCCTCGTCCCGCTCGACCGCGCCAGCATCAGCCTGTGGCAGGCGGCGCTGATCGCCTGCGCCGAGCAACTGGGGCCGGTGACCCATGTCGCCGCGATCCGCGGCGGCGCGCTGCTCGATGGCGCGCTGGGCGATCTGCCGCGCTGGCGGCTCGCGCCGGTCAAGGGCGGGCAACTGCTCCGCACGATGCTGCGCACCCGCATTGCCAGCGACCGCGAGGCAGGGATCTCCAGCAGCAGCGAGGCGCTGATGGAACTGGCGCGCACCCAAGGTATCGAACTGGCAGGCAACAGCCTGTCGCCCTGCATGATCCGCGAACTCGATGCCGCCGCGCCTTCCGAAGGCAAAGGGGTGCGGCTCGCGCGCTTTGCCGACGATCCGCTCGAGGCCGATGCGCGGATCACGGGCGCGCCGCTCTGGCTGCGCGCCGAACCCGCGCACGATTCCGCGATGGCCGCGTCGATCGCCGCCGATATTGCCGCATGGATGCGCGGATGAGGCAGCATTTCACCTTTGCTTGCGCGGGCGAGACGCTGGCCGCGACGCTCGACAGCGCCACCGGCAGCACCGGGCTGCTGATCGTCAGTGGCGGCAACGAGATCCGCTCGGGTGCGCATGCCGGAATGGCGGCGCTCGCGGCTTCGGTCGCTGCATCAGGCCATCCGGTGCTGCGCTATGACCGGCGCGGTATCGGCGACAGCACGGGCGAGAACGCCGGTTTCGAATCGAGCGCCGAGGACATCGCCGCCGCGGCCCGCGCGTTTCGCGAACGCTGCCCGCAGCTCACCCGGCTGGTCGCATTCGGCAATTGTGATGCGGCGAGCGCCCTCGCCTTGTTCGGCCCGGCGGCGGGCATCGACGCGCTGATCCTCGCCAATTTGTGGACGATCGAGAGCGACACGGAAAGCGAAACCGACGAGGCCGAGGCCGCGAGCACGATGACCGCCAGCGCGATCCGCAGCCGCTATCTTGCCAAGCTCAAGGACCCGCGCGAGCTCTGGCGGCTGGCGAGCGGCGGGGTGAATATCGGCAAGCTGCTGCGCGGGCTGAAACAGGCGACCGCAAAGACCGAAGTCACCGGCCTGGTCGCCCGCCTCGGCGAGGCACTCGCCACGCTCGACCGCCCCACCACACTGCTCGTCGCCGAACACGACCGCACCGCAATGTGGTTCCTCGAACATTGGGCCAGCGACGCCTTCGCCAAGGCGCGTGCCAACCCGCATCTGTCGCTCCACCGCCTCGACAGCGGCTCGCACAGCTTCGCGAGCGCGGCCGACAAGGCGTGGCTCAAGGAGCGAATTATGGCGGAATTGCGCACTTAAAGCCTCTCCCCTTCAGGGGATGGGTAGGGTTGGGGGCGATTGCATCTCTGCCATCGCTGGCGCAGCCATAAGACGCAACCGAAGCCCCCCACCCCAACCCTTCCCCTGGGTCGCAGACGAGCGAAGCTCAACGAGAGGGGCTTTTGATGGCAACCAGGGCCAGGCCGCCTCTCCCTCTCAAACCAGAAACGAGAACGCGTTGCCGAAATTGTGCAGCGCCACCGGCAGCACCAGACTCCCCGTGCGGAGGCGCAGCCATACGGCGATCAGCGAGGGGATGGCGGTAAGCGCCATGATCGCAGGCTCGAACGAGAAGCTGCCATCGGAATAGCCGAACGCATGCGCCATGCCGAACAGCCAGCAGGACAGCAGCGCGCCCCAGCCCCAGTCGACCCCGAGCAGGCGCTTGCGGCCCTGAAACGCCTGGTCGAGCGCAAACAGCAGCAGGCCGCGATAGAAGGGTTCTTCCTCGAGCCCTGGCATGGTCAGCTGGAAGCCGATCGCTTCCGCATCGGCCTTGTCTCCGCCGAACACCAGCGCAATCGCAACGAAGAACGCGCAATAGGCGGCGGCGACGGGCAGCGCGGCCTTCAGGCTGCCGGGAGTCTGCGCCAGGGTCAGGCCGATCCGGTGCCAGCCGAGCGCGGGCAGGCCGGCGAGAACGAGCGTGGCTGCGAGCGCCATGAGCTTGCCCTGCCAGTTCCATTCCCCGCCGATCAGATCGGGAAGCCATCCGTAGAACCGCGTGAGGCAGGCGTCATTGACCGCGATCAGCAGCGCGGCGATCAGCAGCCAGCGGGGCGAGAAATTCCGGCGATCCGCCAAGCCCATAGCCGTACCAAGCATGAGCAGTATCGTCAGGGTGGCTGCCAGTCCGATCACGCCTTTGCCTTTCGTTGATATTGCGTGCCGGGATTAGCCTTGGGCGGATCGCAAGGCTCCTCAAAAGACGGCAGATCGTTGCTCAGAACCCGGATTTTGCGGGATTTGGCGCAGCTTCGGCGAGAAGCGCGGCGCGGCTGCGATAGTCGCTCGGAGTGCAGCTCATGATCGCGCGAAAGGCGCGGTTGAAGCTCGCGAGCGAGGCAAAGCCGCTGTCGAGCGCGATGGCGATTAGTTTATCGTCGTGCCCGCGCGTTTCGAGCAAACGGCACGCCTCAATGACCCGATAATGGTTCAGGAAAGCGCGGAAATGGTCATGGCCCAGCTGCTGATTGACCAGCGTCCGGACGGTGCGCTCGGGCGCGCCCATCAGTTCGACGAACCGGGCAAAGCCGAGTTCGGGGTCGAGATGCACCCGCTCCACCTCGATCAGGTCGCGCAATCGGCTAATCAGCGCTGCATTTTGACCGGTATTGGCAGGCGGGGCCGCGCCTGCATTCGTGGCACCCGCGCCAAAGGTCAGCACATCAGTCCGGATGGTCAGCAGCTTGCCCGCGAGCCATAGTCCGAAGGCAAGGATCATCGCGTTCTGCGTCATCGAAAAGGCGAGCGGGCGCCAGGCGAAGCCGAACAAGGCGTCAGCGGCGAGGTCGATGAGCAGCATACCGCCGAGCAGCGCCGCGACCAGCACGCGCGCTTCGTGGCGGCGCTGGATCAGGTCGTCCTGACGCTCGGCCAGCAGCCGCCAGACGAGGTGTCCGACGATTCCAAAACCCATCACCACCAGCACGCGCGAAAGCCCGAGCTGATCAAGCCATGCCCCGAACAGCCCGCGATCTGCCGCCGCGATTAGCGCCCAGGCGATGCCCGTCACCAGCACCCCGCCTTTCAGCCGAAACCGGCGGTCAAAGCAGGAGAGCGAGAACCACCACAGGAAGATGACGGCAAAGCCGCTCAGGCCATGGGCAATGTCGCCCGGCACTCCGAGCGGCACGGCGAACGACAGCGGCGTGTTGCCGAGGACAAAACTGGCAAGACAGATCGCGAGCGGAGCGAACAGCAGCGATGACTGTCCGAGCTGCCGCCAGTACGCTAGCATCAGCCAAGTGAGCAGCAGGCAGGTGCACGCTGCCCCGGCGCGAAGGGCGGCGTCGAGTTGCTCGACGATCATCGCCGGGAGTGCGCGCCCGCCCCCTTATTCCGCCGCAATCGCCTCGAAATCCGCTTCTGCCAGGAACCGCTCGACATCCAACGCGGCCATGCAGCCGGTGCCGGCCGCCGTCACCGCCTGGCGGTAGACCTTGTCCATCACGTCGCCGCACGCGAACACGCCGGGGATGGTGGTGTACGGCGTGCCGGGCTTCACCTCGATATAGCCGTCCCGGTCGAGCGGCAAATGGCCCTTGAACAATTCGGTCGCGGGCGCGTGGCCGATGGCGACGAAGCCGCCGTCGACCGCGAGGTGCGAGGTTTCTCCGGTGACCGTATCCTTGAGATCGATGCCGACCAGCCCGTGCGGCTCGCCGCCGCCAATGAAGCGTTCGACGCCCTTGTTCCACAGCACCGTGATCTTGGGGTTGGCGAACAGCCGTTCCTGCAGGATCTTTTCCGCGCGCAGCGAATCGCGGCGGTGGATCAGCGTCACATTGTCCGAATGGTTGGTGAGGTACAGCGCCTCTTCGACCGCGGTATTGCCGCCGCCGATCACCGCGACCTTCTTGCCGCGATAGAAAAAGCCGTCGCAGGTCGCACAGGCCGATACGCCCTTGCCGCCCAGCTCCTGCTCACCCGGAACGCCGAGCCATTTCGCCTGCGCGCCGGTGGCGATCACCAGCGTTTCCGCCTCGTACACCTGGCCGCCATCGCCGGTCAGGCGGAACGGACGGCGCGACAGGTCCACCGAGACGATGGTGTCGTAGATCATCTGGGTGCCGACATGCTCGGCCTGGGCCTGCATTTCCTGCATCAGCCACGGACCCTGGATCACGTCGCGAAAGCCGGGATAATTCTCGACATCGGTGGTGATGGTGAGCTGCCCGCCCGGCTGCAGACCCTGCACCACGATGGGCTTGAGGCCTGCACGCGCGCCATAGATCGCGGCGGAAAGGCCGGCGGGGCCGGAGCCCAGGATCAGCATGCGGGTCTTGATCGTTTCGGTCATGGTCTGGCTTTCTCGAACGGATGCGGCGGATGTGGACAGGGCCGGGCCTGGCCGCAAGGGCAACAGGCGGTGAGTCCCGCGCAACATTAACTTGTGGGCCGCTAAAGCAGATTTGGGCCCGCCCTGCCAAGCGCGATTCACCGGCTCGTGGGAATCGCTTGCCAAGCGCTGCGCACTGTGACCACCTTATGCCAATGCTTCCCCGCATCCAGTCCATCACCACCGTCGTTCCCGACCACAGGATCAGCCAGCCGCAGGTCCGTGATTTCGTGGGGCAAGCGACCGAAAAGGGCCTGCCGGAGCGCATCGCGGCGATCTATGACAGCACCGGCGTCGAATGCCGCGCCATTGCGCAGCCGCCCGAATTCTACCTGGGCCGCGCCGATTTTCCGCAGCGCAATGCCGTGTATCTCGCCGAAGGGCAGAGACTGCTCGAGGGCGCCGCTGCGCAGGCGCTGGCCGATGCGCGGCTGGAACCGGGACAGATCGACGCCATCGTCTGCGTCTCTTCCACCGGCATCGCGACGCCCTCGATTGCGAGCCAGATGATTGCACCGATGGGCTTTCGCGCCGATGCGCTGACGGTGCCGCTGTTCGGCTATGGCTGTGCGGGCGGCGTGCTGGGCCTTCAGGTGGCGGGCGATCTGGTGCGTGCCGATCCTGCGCGCCGCGTGCTGCTGCTAACAGTGGAATTGTGTTCGCTCGCGTTCCGCTTCGGCGACCTCACCAAAAAGGCGATCATCGCCTCGACGCTATTCGCCGATGGCGCGAGCGCGGTGGTGCTGTCGGCGGCAAGCGATGGCCCGGCGCTGGGGGCTTTCGCGCAGCATACCTGGCCAGACAGCCGCGCGATGATGGGCTGGGACGTCGACGAGCTGGGCCTCGGCCTCATCCTCTCGCGCGACTTGCCGAGCTTCGTGCGCGAGCGTTTCGCGCCGGTGGTCGACGGCTTTCTCGCGCGCGAAGGGCTGGACAAGGCGGCGCTCACCGAACCGGCGTGCCATCCCGGCGGGCGCAAGGTCATCGATGCGCTGGAACGCTGTTTTGCGCACCTGCCGCGCGGATTGGCGGAAACCCGCGCGGTGCTGGCTGACCATGGCAACATGTCGTCGCCCACCGTGCATTTCGTGCTGAAGCGCATCCTGGCACGGGGGCAGACCGGCCCCTTGCTGATGACGGCTTTGGGGCCCGGTTTTACGGGCGCGATGGGGGTGCTGCACCGATGATCGCAAGCCCTGCCCTCGCCCCGTTGATCTGGTCACCCGCCTGGCCTGCCGCATGGGCGGTGCTGGCGTTCCTCACCGCGCAGCGATTGCTCGAACTGGTATACGCGCAGAAGAACACCAGGGCCCTGCTGGCGCGCGGTGCGGTGGAGCATGGGCGCGGGCATTACCCGGCGATGGTCGCCATCCATGCGAGCTTCCTCGGCGCGCTGTGGTTTTCGACGGCAGCGTATGCGCCGATGCTCTGGCCGCTGCTGATCGCCTTCGCACTGCTGCAGGCCGCAAGGCTATGGGTCCTGGCCACGCTCGGGCCATATTGGACGACGCGGATCATCTCCTCGCCGGATTTTCCGCGGATCACCGGTGGTCCCTACCGGCTGGTCCGCCATCCCAATTACTGGGTGGTGACGCTCGAAATCCTCACCATTCCGCTGATCTTCGGGCATCTGCCGATTGCGATCCTCTGGACCTTGCTCAACGCAGGCATATTGTTCATCCGCATCCGCACCGAAAATGCGGCGTTGCAGATGCGATCGCTGCAAAAACCTGTCGCCTGATCGTCGCTGTCTGCCTAGATTGCGGCCCATCGTTCTCGCTTCGGATTCTTCGCTCCATGCGCCATTTGATCGGCCTGCTGGCCAGTTCCGCTCTGCTCCTGACCGGTTGTGGCGGAGGCGGGGGATCGTCCACGCCCACGCCAGCCCCGGTCGCGAGCGCACCAGCGCCCACGCCCGGCCCGACGCCCAGCCCCACCTGCTCGCTCGCCAACCGCCAGGCCTTCGCCCGCGACGTGCTCGACGAATGGTATCTCTTCCCCGAACTGCTGGTGACCAGCACCAATCCGGCCAGCTTCACCACGGTGCAGGGCTATATCGACGCACTCACCGCGACCGCGCGGCAGCAGGGCAAGGACAGGTTCTTCACCTTCATCACCTCGATTGCCGAAGAAAATGCGTTCCTCGCGAGCGGCGAGAGCGCCGGAATCGGCATACGGCTGTCGATCGATGCACCGGCGCGCCGGGTGTTCGTCAGCGAGGCGTTCGAAGGCGCGCCGGGCCTCGCCGCCGGAGTCGACCGCGGCGACGAGATCACCGCAATCGGCACCAGCAGCGCGAGCCTGAGGAGCGTCAGCGACATCATCGCGGCAGAAGGTTCTGCCGGAATCACCAATGCGCTGGGGCCGAACACGGCGGGGCTCACCCGCGTGCTCAGGGTTACGCGCGGAAGCGCATCGCGCGAGGTCAGCGTGACCAAGGCGGTGTTCGATCTGCCCGCCGTCTCCGGCCGCTATGGTTCGCGGATCATCCAGGACGGCAACCGCCAGATCGGCTATATCAATTTGCGCACCTTCATCTCGTCCGCCGATACGCCGCTGCGCGAGGCCTTTGCCAGCTTCCGTGCAGCCGGCATTACCGAATTCATCATCGATTTCCGTTATAATGGCGGCGGGCTGGTTTCGACCGCAGAATTGATGGGCGATCTGCTCGGCGGCAACCGCAGCAGCAACGAACTCTTTTCGGGCGTGCGCTTCCGCGCCTCGAAATCTTCGCGCAATGAAAACCGCCTGTTTGCGCCGCGCGCGGAATCGGTGAGCCCGGTCAAGATCGCGTTCATCGGCACCGGCGCCACCGCCTCTGCCAGCGAACTGGTGATCAACTCAATGGCCCCCTATCTCGGCCGCAACCTGGCGCTGATCGGCGCGAACACCTTCGGCAAGCCGGTAGGCCAGATCGCGCTCGACCGCAGCGCGTGCGACGACCGGGTCCGCGTCGTCGCGTTCAGCTCGGTCAACAGCCGCAACCAGGGCGAATATTTTAACGGCCTGGCCAGCACGCTCGACGTCACCTGCCAGGCACCCGACGACCTCACCCGGCCGCTCGGCGATCCGCAGGAAGCCTCGATCCGCGGCGCGCTCGATTTCCTCGCCGGGCGCAGCTGCACCGCGATTGCGCTCAGCGGCCCATCGGGCAACATCGCCGGCCAGTCGCAGCGCGGCCTGATCGCCAGCGACCGAGAACTGCTGGTGCCGGATGCGCCCAGCCCGGCGCAGCGCGAAGTGCCAGGGCTGTTTTGAGCCCCGCGTAAAACCCCTCCCCCTCGATGGGGTAGGGTTGGGTGGGGGTGATGGTGCCGGATTGAGCCTGGCTAGCGATGCCTCACCCAGCCCGACGATCACCCTCACCGCTGCGACCAGGCTCCTTCGTCGCCAAGTCTCGCTGCCTCTCCCATCCAGGGAGAGGCGTCTCGTGATCGCAATGCCTCGAGTCACAAAACTGCCACCGATCCACAATCACTGGTGGCATCGGACGCCTCGCTCGCCTAGATAGCGCGCGAGGCGGGATTCGGCCCGCACCCTGGCTTCAACTGGATCGCACCGCCCGATGACCGCTACGCCCGTCAAGATCGCCCTGGCATCGGACCATGCCGCCGTCGCGCTCAAGGCGGAACTCGCCGCATGGCTGCGCGAGCAGGGCCACGTCGTGACCGATCTGGGCCCGGACAGCACCGACAGCGTCGATTATCCCGATTACGGCTTCAAGCTCGCCGCGCATGTCGCCAGCGGCGCGGCAGAATTCGGCGTCGCCTTGTGCGGATCGGGCATCGGCATCTCGATCGCGGTCAACCGCAACCCCGCCTGCCGTTGCGCGCTGGTTTCGGACAGTCTCTCCGCGCGCCTTTCGCGCCAGCACAATAACGCCAATGTCATCGCCATGGGCGCGCGGCTCATCGGCATCGATGCCGCCAAGGACTGCCTCGCCGCCTTTCTCGCCACCCCGTTCGAGGGCGGTCGCCACGAACGCCGCGTGGCCAAGCTGACCCCCGCCTGATACAACCCCGTTCACTCGCCCCGATGGAGCCTGACATGTCGACCAATACCGCGATCAATGAAATCCGCTCTTCCGGCTTTTTCAGCGAAGGTCTGGCGGTGACCGATCCCGCCGTCGCGGCCGCGATCGCCAAGGAAGTCCGCCGCGAAAAGAAGCAGATCGAGCTGATCGCTTCGGAAAACATCGTGTCGAAAGCGGTGCTCGAGGCGCAGGGTTCGGTCTTCACCAACAAATATGCCGAAGGCTATCCCGGCAAGCGCTATTATCAAGGCTGCGCCCCTTCGGACGAGGTCGAAGCGCTGGCGATCGAGCGCGCCTGCAAGCTGTTCGGCGTCGGTTTCGCCAATGTGCAGCCGCATTCGGGCGCGCAGGCGAATGGTGCAGTTCTGCTCGCGCTGGTCAAGCCGGGCGAAACGATCCTCGGCATGTCGCTCGATGCGGGCGGCCACCTGACGCATGGCGCGCGCGCCGCGATGTCGGGCAAGTGGTTCAACGCCGTCCAGTACGGCGTGACCCCCGATACGCATCTGATCGACTATGACGAAGTCCGCCGTCTCGCGCTCGAGCACAAGCCCAAGCTGATCTTCGCCGGCGGCTCGGCCTATCCGCGCCATATCGATTTCGCCAAGTTCCGCGAGATCGCGGATGAGGTCGGCGCGTATCTGCATGTCGACATGGCGCATTTCGCAGGCCTGGTCGCCGCCGGCGTCCACCCCTCGCCGTTCCCGCACGCGCATGTCGCCACCACGACCACGCACAAGACGCTGCGCGGCCCGCGCGGCGGCATGATCCTGACCGATGACGAGGCGCTGGCGAAGAAGTTCAACTCCGCCGTGTTCCCCGGCATGCAGGGTGGCCCGCTGATGCACGTGATCGCGGCCAAGGCGGTCGCGTTCGGTGAGGCGCTTACCCCTGAGTTCAAGAGCTATTCGCGCGCGGTGATCGACAATGCCAAGGCGCTCGCCAGCCGCCTCAAGGAGCGCGGCGCGGACCTCGTCGCAGGCGGCACCGACACGCACCTTGCGCTGATCGACCTGCGTCCGCTGGGCGTTACCGGCAAGGACGCCGACGAGGCGCTGGAGCGCGCCGGCATTACCTGCAACAAGAACGGCATCCCGTTCGACCCGCTGCCGCCGACCAAGACCAGCGGCATCCGCGTCGGTTCGCCGGCCGGCACCACGCGCGGCTTCGGCGTCGCCGAATTCCGCGAGATCGGCGACATGATCGCCGACGTGCTCGATGGCCTTCGCGCCAAGGGTGAGCATGGCGACCCCGAAGTCGAGGCCGCCGTCCGCCTGCGCGTCGAGGCGCTGTGCGACCGCTTCCCGATCTATCCGGAGCTTTGAGCCATGCAGAACCCTGACGATCCGAACAATTCGGGTGACCTTATTTCCGATGCCCGCGAGGAGATCGTGGGCATGGCCAAGCAGGGCATGGCGCACCCTTCGACCAAGCCGGTGCTGACGGCAGGCGCAATCGGCGCGGTCGCCGGGGCTGTCCTGCCCGTCATCAGCTGGCCGGTCGGCCTGCTCGCGGGCGCGGGCTTCATGCTCTACAAGCGCCTGCGCCCCTGAAAGCTGGCGCTCACCGATGAGATGCCCGTTTTGCGCGCACGAAAATAGCCAGGTCAAGGATAGCCGCCCCACCGAAGACGGGGCGGCCATCCGCAGGCGTCGCCAGTGCGAAAGCTGCGGCGCGCGCTTCACCACGTTCGAACGCATCCAGCTGCGCGATATCATGGTGGTGAAGAGCGAGAACCGCCGCGAGCCGTTCAACCGTGCCAAGATCGAGAAATCGGTCGCGGTCGCCTGCCGCAAGCGCGGGATCGATCAGGAGCGGATCGACCAGCTCGTCTCCGGCATCCAGCGCCAGATCGAAACCTCGGGCGAGAACGAGGTCCATTCGCGCGAGATCGGCGGGATGGTGATGGATGGCCTGCGCATGCTCGATTCGGTCGCCTATATCCGCTTCGCTTCGGTCTATCGCGATTTCAGCGAGGCGAAGGATTTCGAGGAATTCGCCAGCACGGTGAAGGATGTCGGCGGTGCCTGAGACAATGGTTCCACCGCCGGTGTTCATCCTGGTCCGTCCGCAGCTTGGCGAGAATATCGGCAAGGCGGCGCGGGCAATGCTCAATTTCGGGCTGACCGACATGCGCCTGGTCGCACCGCGCGATGGCTGGCCCAATCCATCCGCCGGCCCCGCAGCCTCGGGCGCGGATGTGGTGCTGGAACGCGCTCAGGTGTTCGAGAGCGTCGCAGAGGCCGTCGCTGATTGCCACCATGTCTATGCCACCACGGTGCGCAAGCGCGGCGTTACCAAGCCCGTCGTTACCCCGGAGGTCGCCGCTCGGGCGATGGTGGCCGCGCCGGGCCGCAGCGCCATCCTGTTCGGCCCCGAACGTTCGGGGCTGGAGACCGACGACGTGGCGATTGCGCACGACATCCTGACCGTGCCGATCAATCCCGAATTCGGATCGTTGAACCTCGCCCAGGCGGTGATCCTCGTCGCCTATGAATGGTCGAAGACCGGCGGACAGGGCCTCGCCTCTCCGCCTCAGGTCGATCTCGATCCGCCCGCGCCGATGGAAGAACTGGACGGCATGTTCGATCAGCTGTGCGGCATGCTGGAGGAGAAGAACTATTTCTTCCCCGAGAGCCGCGCCGCCACCAGCCGCAGGACGCTGCGCAACCTCATCACCAAGCCGCAATGGAACAGCAATGAAGTGCGCACCTTTCGCGGCGTGCTGAGCACGCTCGCCAAGCCGCCACGCAAGCCGGTGAGCTGAACTCAGTGCTGAAACGCCGTCACCCCCGCGAAAGCGGAGGCCCCGCTTCTTCAGCATGGTAGAGCCAGAAGCGGGATTCCCGCGTTCGCGGGAATGACGATTCTAAACAACATGCGGCTGAAATCTGGCGATTTATTCCGCCCACCTTACCCCGGCAGCCGGTAGAAATCGGCGAGCCGGTCGAGCGCCAGCCGCAGCACCAGCCTGCCCGAGCGCACCGGCCAGCCGAGGGCCTTTTCCGCGACCGGCATCGCCTCGCCCGAACAGATCACCCGCCAAGCAATATCGTTGAGGTCCCGCCCCAGTGCCGTCATCGCCGCATCGAAACGCTGGCGTGCGGCCGTCTGGCGCTCGGTCGGCTCGAGATGATCGTCGCTGCCCCGCCGTGCGCCTGAGCGCGGAGCGGCATCCCAGCGCATAGTGAGCGAGGGCGACAGGTTCGCGCGCTCCCAGTCGCTGCGCAGCTTCTCGCCCGCATCGAATTGCCGCTCGCCGATGAGCCCTCGCGCGAGCAGCCAGCCGAGCGGCGATTCGGCAAGGTTGACCGTGACCGAACGCGCCGGCCGCCGCGCGCCATCGACCCGGCGCCCGACCATCTCGCCCTCGATCACCTTTTCCGCGAGCAGCCTGCCCGCCTCTGCCCGCACGCCATGCGATGCTTGCCTCTGCGCCATTTTCAACACCCCTGATGGTTCGTGATGGATGAAGGACTTGCCACAGAGGTTGGATTGTAGGAAAGAAGATTATCCATATAGGTTAGGATACCGCTCATGATCAACCGTATCCGCGATGTGCGCCGCGCCCGCAACCTGACGCTCGAAGAGGTCGCCCAGCGCTGCGACCCGCCGACTACCGCGCAGACCATCGGGCGGTTGGAAACGGGCACGCGCACCTTGTCGCTCGACTGGTTGAACCGGATCGCTGCCGCGCTCGAAGTGGAATCGAGCGCGCTGGTGAGCAGCACGGCGGCTGCCGATCTGCCGCTGGCCGCCCTTCTCTCTGCCGAAGGCGCGCGCGCACCGACGCGCAGCGAACGGGCGCTGCCGCCCGTACCGGCCGAAAATCTCGTCGCGTTGCGCGTTATCGGCAGCATCGGCGATTATCGCAGCGGCGACATTGTCTGGCTGCGCCGGGTCGAGCAGGCCGATCTTGCCAGCGCGCTCAACCGCGACGTGCTGGTGCCGCGTCCGGCGGGACGCTTTGTCTTCGGCAGGCTGATCGCGCGCGAGGGCGGTCGAATGCAGATCCTCCCCCCCGGCCCAGGCTCGCGCCAGCAGGTGGTCAACGATCCACCTTGGCTGGCTGTGGCAGAAACGTTAATCCGCGCGCTGTAAGGCTGGCGCGGTGATGCGCATCCTCACCCTCGCCACGCTGTTTCCCAATGCAGCGCGCCCCAATTTCGGCATCTTCGTCGAGCGCCAGACCGCAACGCTGGCAGCGCGCGACGATGTCGAAATCACGGTGATCAGCCCGCAAGCCCTCCCCCCCTGGCCGCTTTCCCGCCATCCGCGCTATCGCACCTTGGCAAAGCTGCCGTTTCGTGAAACCTGGCGCGGGTTGGACGTGTATCGCCCCCAGTTCCCGCACCTGCCCGGCCTTGGCAACCATCTTCAGCCGAAGCTGATGGTCCGCGCTATCTGGCCGCTGATCGAGAGGCTGCACCGCGCCAGGCCGTTCGATCTGATCGACGCCGAATTCTTCTATCCCGACGGCCCCGCAGCGCGCGAGCTCGCGCAGCGGCTGGGCATCCCCTATTCGGTCAAGGCGCGCGGGGCGGATATCCACCATTGGGGCAGCGACCCGAAGACGCGCGAGCAGGTGCTGCGCGCCGGGCTGGATGCGGCCGGGCTGCTTGCGGTGTCGGCGGCGATGAAGAGCGACATGGTCGCGCTCGGCATGGCCGAGGAGAAGATCACTGTCCATTATACCGGCTGCGACCAACGGCGCTTTGCGCCCCGCGCCGATGACGGGCTGCGCGCCGAGCTCGGGATAGCAGGCCCGATGCTGATCACGGTGGGTGCGCTGATCGCGCGCAAGCGACAGGATCTGGTGATCGAGGCGCTGCCCGACTTGCCCGATGCCACGCTGGTGCTGGCGGGTGCCGGCGAGCAGGAGAGCAGCTATCGCGCCCTGGCGCAAAAGCTGGGTGTGGAGGCGCGCGTGATCTTTGCAGGTGCGCTGCCGCATGACGACTTGCCCCGCTGGCTGGCCGCAGCCGACATCATGGTCCTGCCGTCAAAGTCCGAGGGGCTGGCCAATGCCTGGGTCGAGGCGCTCGCCTGCGGTACGCCGATCGTCATCAGCGATGCAGGCGGTGCGGGCGAGCTGTTGACCGCCCCTGTCGCAGGCCGGATCGTGCAGCCGACGCCCGAGGCGCTGGCCACCGCGATCGGCGAGCTGCTGGCGCTGGCACCCGACCGCGATCGGGTGCGCGGCGCGGTCGCCAATTTTACGTGGGACCGCAATGCCGATGAGCTGCACCGGCATTTTTCACGGCTGCTGTCGTTTCAGCGGCGCTCCTGACGCTCGCGCAGGGTGCGGATGATGCGGTTGCAGATCGTCGGGCTCAGCGCCTCGGCAAAATGGCACCCCATCAGCTTGCCTTCCGCCCAGACGATCTCGCCCTCAATCGGGGCCACGCCATCGATCGTGAGCGTCACCGGCGCATGCATGCGCAGCGGGAGATCGCTTTCGAAACGGCATCCGGTGATAGAGAGGTTGGTCAGCGCAACGGTGCAGTGTCGGCGGCCCTGATCGACCAGATCGGCCTCGATATTGACGTTGATGCGGATGGCGAAGCGCCGTTCCGCCGCCTGCTCGCCTGGCTGGCCCTGCCTGCCTGTCAACGCTGCCATAACGGCCTCCAGCAACCCTCGTTCTTGGCTCGGTGCCGTCCGGGGGAAAACGGCAGGAGTGCAACCGCCCGGCGATATAGCGCACAGAGCCTAATCGAGCGTAAACATAGGTGAAGAAAACATGACTGCTGCGGCAGCTGGCCAGAAGCACATCGGTGCCTCAGACGCAAAAACGCCCGGCAGCACGAGGCTACCGGGCGTCTTTAAGGCTTGGCCCTTTCGGGCGAAGTGAGCGTAGAGCTTACTTCTTTTCTTCAGCCGGAGCGGCCGGAGCAGCAGCGTCAGCGGCCGGAGCAGCAGCTTCTGCACCAGCTTCGGCGCCAGCAGCGGCACCGGCTTCGGCGCCAGCTTCAGCACCGGCTTCCATGCCAGCTTCCATGCCGGCGTCAGCAGCCGGAGCGGCTTCTTCAGCCGGAGCTTCGGTGGTGGCTTCTTCGGCGGGAGCTTCTTCAGCCTTTTCCGGCGAGCAAGCGGCGAGAGCCAGAACGCCAGCGACGGCGAAGACCGGGCTCAGCTTGAGAATGGACTTCATGGTACTTTTCCCCTTCGTTGCGGAAACAAGAGCCCGCGTTGTATCGACACCCTAGGGACTCTGGCAAGATTTATTTCTTGCACTGGCGCAGGAAGGACACGCCGCATCGGCCCGACCCCTTTCCCCCGCACCCTTGGGAACCGTGCATATAGCCGGTTTGTGAGGGGGCGAAAAGAGGATAAAATACTGACAGCCAAGGTGTCTTTTGTTCCGAAAAACACAGCCTGACGAATGTCCAGTGCAGCCCCTTCATGCGCGCTGGGACCATGACCCCAGGTGGCAAGACGATGAACGAATACCCCTATTTTTCCGTTACTTACTTGCCCCCTTGGCTTTCCAAGCCAAGGAACGTCAGCACGCCGTGCGTTGAGTTGAAGCGCGCGAGCAGCACCCGGTTGGGACAGACGGGCATCAGCGCCACTCGCCGATGCCCCGACGCCCGAATCAGCGTCTTGACCTGAGCTTGCCGGGTGTGCGAGCGCAATCGGCACGAACGCTCTTCCCCCCTCACTCCGCAGGAACCACCAGTGACCACACGCACGATCAACAACCGCCCCGTCCAGGCGATCGGCCTGGGTTGCATGTCGCTGAGCTGGGGCTATGGCAATCTGCCTGCGCGCGAGACCGCCACCGCGCTGCTCCATCGCGCGCTGGACCTGGGCTATGACCATCTCGACACTGCCAATATCTATGGCCTGGGGCATAACGAGACGCTGATCGGCGAGGCGCTGAAAGGGCGGCGGCAGGAATTCTTCCTGGCAACCAAGATGGGAATCGTCATCGAAGGCGAGAAGCGCGGCATCAACTGCCGTCCCGAGACGATCCGGCGCTGTATCGATGAATCGCTCACCCGCCTGCAGACCGACCATGTCGACCTCTATTACATGCACCGCCGCGACCGCGACGTGCCGATCGAGGAATCGGTCGGCGCGATGGCCGACCTGATCAAGGAGGGCAAGATCGGAAGCATCGGCCTGTCCGAGATGTCGGCCGAAACGCTGCGTCGTGCGACGAAGGAGCACCCGATCGCGGCGATGCAGACCGAATATTCGCCATGGACGCGCGAGCCGGAAATCGCCGTGCTTGATGCATGCGCAGAGCTTGGCACGACATTCGTCGCCTTCTCGCCGGTCGCGCGCGGCGTGCTGGCCAATGGCGTGCAGGATGCCGACGCGCTGACCGACAAGGACCTACGCCGCGGAATGCCGCGCTTCAATGCCGAGAACTGGCCGAAGAACCGCGCGCTGGCGGAAGCGTTCAACGCGATCGCCGCCGAGCTGGAGGTGACACCGGCGCAGTTATCCCTCGCCTGGGTGCTCTCGCGCGGCGACCATATCGTCGCCATCCCCGGCACTGCCTCGATCGCGCACATGGAAGAAAATTTCGCGCGCAAGGATTGGATCATCCCGGCTGACGCCGCAGCCCGCATCGACGAACTGATCAACGAACACACCGTCAGCGGCCCGCGCTACAGCGAGGCGATGCAGCGGACGATCGAGACGGAGATGTTCGGGTAAGTCGTCCGCACCAATGTTGCGGCGATGAATTGGTCGGGACGAGAGGATTCGAACCTCCGACCCCCACACCCCCAGTGTGATGCGCTACCAGGCTGCGCTACGTCCCGACCGGGCTTTCACCGCGCCTGCGGCAAAAGCGAAGCGCGCCTATATGGCGATGCGGCGCGCTTGGCAACCCCGTGATGCACAAGTTGGCGCAAGGTGATCGCCAATTGCCTTGCGCGGCCGATGATGATAGGCGCGCGCATCGCTGCGACCGGCTGTTTATCGGCCAATCGCTCCCCTTTTCCTTTCAGACATTCGGATATCACAGCCCATGGACTCGACACTCCTGCTCGCACTGGCCGCCGCTGCCCCTGGCGCCGCACCGGCCTGGACCCAGCTTTTGATGTTCGTGCCGTTGCTGGCGATCTTCTATTTTCTGATCATCCGCCCGCAGCAGCGCCAGATGAAGGCGCACAAGGCCAAGATCGATGCGGTCAAGCGCGGCGATCAGGTCATCACCGGCGGCGGTCTGGTCGGCAAGGTGACCAAAGTCGACGACGCCTATGTCGAGATCGATCTGGGTGGCGCCAAGGTGCGCGCGGTCAAGGCGACCTTGAGCGACGTCATCCAGCCGGGCGGCGCGCCCGCCAACGATTGAGCGGCGAGCGGGAACGACCTGCCGCCTTGCCGCCTGTTGCGCGCATGAATATATGGCGCGCACATCCGGCCCGCGCTGAGCGGACCAGGCACACCGCCGCGTCCGAGCCAGCACTGCCAAGGAAGCAACACGAATGCTAGATTTTCCGCGCTGGAAAACGATCTCGATCAGCCTGATCCTCGCCCTGGGCGTGCTGATGGCGATCCCCAGCCTGCTGCCTGCGGGCGCGGCCAAATATTATCCCTCGTTCCTGCCGCAGGAAAAGATCAACCTGGGGCTCGACCTTCAGGGAGGCAGCCATATCCTGCTGGAGGGCGACCCGAAGGACGTCGCCGCGCAACGCCTGCAGAACATGGAAGAGACCGTGCGCGCCGCGATGCGCAGCGCCAAGCCGCGGATCGGCATCGGCGATATCTCGCGCGAGGGCGGCAAGCTCTCCTTCCTGGTGCGCGACGTCAGCCAAGTCGATGCCGCGCGCGAGCTTATCCTGCCGCTGACCAGCGGCGCGGGCCTGACTGGGCAGCGCGACTGGGACATCGAGGTGCGCGATACCAGCCGCATCGTGCTCACCCCCACCGAGGCGGGCCTGACCCAGGCGCTCGACCAGGCGATGGAAACCGCGACAGAAGTCGTGCGCAAGCGCATCGACGAAATGGGCACGCGCGAGCCGACGATCATCCGCCAGGGCGACAACCGTATCGTGGTGCAAGTGCCCGGCCTTGACGATCCGCAGGCGCTGAAGGATCTGCTGGGCAAGACCGCCGAGCTCGAGTTCAAGCTGGTCGACCAGGCCGCCAGCCCCGAGGATATCGCCGCCGGCCGCGCGCCGGTGGGCAGCGAGATCATTCCCTATCCGACCAACCCTGCGGGCGGCACCCCGATCGCGGTACGGCGTCTGGGCGGCATTCGCGGCGACAAGCTGACCAATGCACAGGCGAGCTTCGACCCGCAAACCAACGAGCCTGTCGTGTCGATCACCTTCGACCGTGATGGCGGCGCGCGTTTCGCGCGGCTGACCCAGGAGAATGTCAACAAGCCGTTCGCGATCATCCTCGATGGCGAAGTGCTCTCCGCACCCAATATCAACGAGCCCATTCTGGGCGGATCGGCGCAGATTTCGGGCAGCTTCACCACCGAAAGCGCCAACCAGCTCGCGATCGCGCTGCGCTCCGGCGCCCTGCCGGTGGAGCTCAAGGTGGTCGAGGAACGTTCGGTCGGGCCTGATCTGGGTACGGAATCGATTCAGCTCGGTCTAATCGCAGGCGGCCTCGGCACGCTGGCGGTGCTGGTGTTCATGGTGCTCACCTATGGCCGGTTCGGGGTCTATGCCGATATCGCACTGGTGCTCAACATCCTGCTGATCCTGGGCATCATGGCGCTGATGAACGCCACGCTGACGTTGCCCGGCATTGCCGGCTTCGTGCTGACGATCGGCGCGGCGGTGGACGCCAACGTGCTGATCAACGAACGCATTCGCGAAGAACGCAAGAACGGCAGGCGGATCATCCAGGCGATCGAGGTCGGCTATACCGAAGCCTCGCGCGCGATTTATGATGCCAATATCACCAACGTCATTGCGGCCGTGCTGCTGTTCCTGTTCGGCTCGGGCCCGGTGCGCGGCTTTGCCGTTGTGCTGATGATCGGCATCGTCACCTCGGTCTGGACCGCGGTCTATGTGACGCGCATGTTCGTGGCCCTGTGGCTCAAGCGCGAACGTCCGCGCGAACTGCACATTTAAGGAAGGCTTGAAACCATGAAGCTCCTCAAGCTTGTCCCCGACAACACCAATTTCCGCTTCCTGCGCTGGCGCAAGCTGGCGATGACGATCAGCCTGCTTTCGATCGTTGCATCGCTCGTGCTGGTCGGCGTGCGAGGCCTCAACCTCGGCGTCGATTTCGTCGGCGGCCAGATGATCCAGGTGACGTTCGACAAGGTGGCCGAGGCCCCGGTGGCCGAGTTGCGCGAGGATATCGAGGCATTGAACCTCGGCGAATCGACCATCCAGCGCTTCGGCCAGCCCAACCAGGTCTCGGTCCGCATGCGGCTGGACGGCGATAATCCGGATGAGGTCAACGCCGTCACCAAGCGCGTAACCACGATGATCACCAAGGAATATGCGGCGCAGGGCGCGCGGATCGACGGGGTGGATTCGGTCTCGGGCAAGGTGTCGGAAGAGTTGCTGACCACCGGCGTCTATTCGCTGGTCTTCGCGATGATCGCGATCGCGGTGTACATCTGGTTCCGGTTCGAATGGCAGTTTGGCGTCGCGGCGCTGTTCGCGCTGTTCCATGACGTGGCCATCACCTTCGGTTTCTTCGCGCTCACCCAGCTCGAGTTCAACCTCAACATCATCGCCGCGCTCCTGACGATCATCGGCTATTCGCTGAACGATACCATCGTGGTGTTCGACCGCGTGCGTGAGAACCTGCGCAAATATCGCAAGATGGACATGATCTCGCTGCTCGACCTGTCGACCAACGAGACGCTGTCGCGCACGGTGATGACCTCGCTGACGATGCTGATCGCGCTGCTGGCGCTGCTGCTCATCGGCCCGGGCGTGATCTTCGGTTTCACGGCCGCGATGACGCTGGGTCTGTTCGTCGGCTGCTATTCGTCGATCTACATGGCCAACCCCATCCTGGTCTGGCTCGGCGTCGGCCCGCACAGCTTCGTGCCGCAGCAGACAGAGGCGGACAAGGCCGAGGCCAAGCTCAAGGAAGGCCTGTGATCGCCGGATTCGCTGGTCGCGTCATCCATGGCTGAGTTCACGCAGGATCCGCGCGCGTCCGGCCCGGTGATTACCGGCTTTACCGCGCGCGGCTTCAAGCTAGACGGCGACAATTTGGGCCAGCGCCGGGTCGACGGCGCGCTGGTGTTGACGCCGGTTTCGGCCATGCCCTGGGACGCACCGGCGGTCGAGGCGCTGGATGTCAGCGCGATGGGCCAGGTGCTGGCGCTCGACCCGCCGCCCGAGTTCATGCTGCTCGGCACAGGTGGCGCCATGACCCACCCTCCCCGCGCCTTCATCCGGGCCATGGAAGAGCGCGGTATCGGTGTCGAGGTGATGGACAGCCGCGCCGCCGCCCGCGCCTGGGGGATATTGCGCTCCGAGGAGCGCTGGATCGCCGCTGCGATCATGGGGCTTTAGGCGTCCGCTATTGCTACGTCATTCCCGCGCAAGCGGGAATCCCGCTGTTGTTCTACGCTCATTCGAAATAGCGGGACCCCCGCCTTCGCGGGGGTGACGACTGCATCACGTTGAAGCCCCTTCCCTGCGCCGTTCATTCAAGCTGATGATCATCTCCGCCAGCGCGCGGAACTGTTCGATCGTCCGTCCGAGCAATTCGCGATCACGATCAGGACTGAGCGAAGCGCTCTCGAACAGATCCTCGCTTTTCACGGTCACCACGACATCGCCCTTGTGGAACAGCGCCTTCAGGCCCTTGCCCTCGAACTTGTCCTCCAGCGCCACCAACCGCTCGCAATAGGCGGGGTGAACAAGATACCGTGCCTCCACGGGATCGCTGCCATAGACGTCGAATGTGTCCTCGAACCGTGGGTCGACCATCTTCACCCGATCGAGCTTCATGCCGTTCTTGGTCTGGCTGTCGCCGAACCAGGTCAGCCGCATGCGCTGGCGCTCCACCAGGGTCACGCCATGGAATTGCCGCGCGAAGCGTATCTTGAGAATGACCCCGCGGAACACCGAGACGTCGCGCCGATTCTTTCCCGACCCGCGCCGCTCGATCAGATGCGCCTCGTACAGGTGAAAAGGCGTGCCGCCGATCTCGCCCTGCCAGCAATCCTCGCAGGTCTTGCGGGTATAGCCCGGGAGCAGATCATAGGCATAAGCGAGGTTGAACTCGTCTCCGAACGCGGCTTCGGGGCTGTATTCGACGCCGAGGCTGCGCGCGAGCGCGCTGTTGATCTCGCGCTTCAGACTGCTCACCATGTTCTGGCGGATGATGCCCCCCATGGTGAAGCCGATGGCGATGATGGCAAGGCCGACGAAACCGACGGCTTGCCCCCAGAAACCGTCCCAGAAAAAGCCCAGCAGGAACGGCGCCCCCAGGACAAGGCCGCCCACCATGCGCTTTGCTGCCTTGCGCTTGGCCTCCTCGCGTGCGCTCGTCTGGGCCTGCAGCCACTGGCCAAGTTCGCCCGCCAGCAGCGTATCGACATCGGCTATTGTGATCACCGGCATTCCCCCGCCTCTAGCGCCATGGTAATGCTAGGCCGTATATCGGGGGACTGTCTATGGAATGGATCATACTCGGCATCGTAGTCATCGTCCTGCTGGCGGTGGTCCTGATCTACAACCGGCTGGTGTCGCTCCGCGCCAATTGCCGCCAGGGCTGGGCCGATATCGATGCGGGGCTGCGCCAGCGGCACGACCTGATCCCCAATCTGGTGAGCACCGTCCAGGGCTATGCCGCGCACGAGAAAAGCGCGCTCGAAGCGGTGATCGCGGCCCGCGGCCGTGCGCTGGCCGCCCATGGCCCGGCCGAGGCGCAGGGCGCGGAAATGGCGCTGGGCGGTGCCTTGAAGAACCTGTTCGCACTGGCCGAGGCCTATCCCGACCTCAAGGCCAATACCAATTTCCAGACGCTGCAGCACGAACTGGCCGATGTCGAGGACAAGCTCGCCGCCGCGCGCCGCGCGTATAATGCCGCGAGCGCCGACTATAATGCGGGTATCGAATCCTTTCCTGCCGTGCTGTTCGCAGGGGCGCTGGGCTTCAAACCGCAGGGATTTTGGGAACTGGGCAGCGACGAGCGCGCCACGGTCGGCGCAGCGCCAAAGGTCAGCTTCTAGGCCGAAGGCAACGATCGCTCCCCCTGGCGCGTTGGACAGCGATACGCGCGTTCACACGGGGGGCACATGGCACGAAACAGCAGGCGCAAGACGACAGAGCCCGCGCTCGAGGACTTGGCGGACGTCACCACCGCGCTGATCTATCGCGCGATCAGCCGCTCGGGCCGCCACGAGCTTGCCCGCCCGTTTTCCGCCCTGTGGTGGTCGGGCGTCGGGGCCGGGCTGGCCATCAGCCTGTCGATCCTGTGCAAGGGCATTCTGACCGCCCTGCTCCCCGATACCGCATGGGCACCGGCGGTCACTAACCTGGGTTATTCGGTGGGATTTCTCGTCGTGATCATGGGCCGGATGCAGCTGTTCACCGAGAATACGGTGACCCCCATCCTGCCGCTGCTCGCCTACCCGTCGATTTCGCGGCTCAACCGGACAGCACGGCTATGGGGTATCGTGTTTGCCGCCAACATGACCGGATGCCTGATCGCGGCCATCCTGATGGTGCATGCCGGGATCATTCCGCCGCTCCAGATGTCGGGCGTGCTGAGCGTTTCGCGCCATTATGCCGAGGTCGCCCCGCTTGACCATATGCTCTGGGGCATGCCGGCCGGGTTCATGATCGCTTCGCTCGTGTGGATGCTGCCGCGAATCGAAAGCGCGGGCGAGGTGCTGATGATCATGCTGGTGACGTACATGATCGGCCTGGGCGGCTTCTCGCATGTGGTCGCCGGATCGACCGAGCTGTTCATCGTCATGCTCATGGGCGAGATCGGCCCGGTCCACGCCGTGTTCGGCGGCATCCTGCCTGCTCTGGTCGGCAATGTCATCGGCGGCACGGTGATCTTCGCGGCCCTGGCCTATGCACAGGTCCGCGAAGAGATCTGAGCCCGGCCGGTCAGCTGAGCGCCTTCCAGATGCTGTAAACGCTGGTGATGGTGAGCACCGTGCCGACCATGAACAGCAAAAGGCGCGGCCGCACATTCTTGGCGAGAATCGCGCCAAATGGCGCGGCCACCACCCCGCCGATGAGCAGACCGATCGTGGCCGTGGTGAAGGCCTCGAACCCCATGGTGAGGATGAAGGTGACCGAGATCGACACGGTGAGGAAGAATTCGGACGCGCTGACCGTGCCGATCGTCTTGCGCGGCTCGCCGCCCTGGATGAGCAGGTTGGAGGTGACGACCGGTCCCCATCCGCCGCCACCCGCAGCGTCGAGAAAGCCCCCGGCCGCACCCAGCGGCGCGACGATGCGCGGATCCTGGAACTTTGGCGTGGGAAAGCGCCAGGCCCGATAGAGCAGCACCAGCCCGATGCCGGTCAGATAGGCCATGACCAGCGGCCGGGCGACCCCCGCATCGACATTGGCAAGCACATAGGCGCCCAATATCCCGCCGCCGACCCCCGGAAGCACCAGCTTGGCAAACAGCCCCCAATCGATATTGCGGTGCCAGGCATGGCTGAGCCCCGACGCACCGGTCGTGAACACTTCGGCAAAATGCACCCCGGCCGAAGCCTGTGCCGGTGGCACGCCGAGCACCGAGACCAGCAGCGTGCTGGAGATGACGCCAAAGGCCATGCCCAGGGCGCCATCGACCATCTGCGCGGCAACGCCGACCAGGATATAGGGCCAGATATCGGCAGGGTTCAGTATTCCAAGGTCCGGCACGTGCGGTCCCTTCTGCTGGAGGAAGTTTCAATCACCCTCAAAACCGCGCCGAGACCGTGAGGCCAGCGGTGCGGGGATCGGGCATCTGAGCGGAAATGAGGCCGGTATTGCCGGGGGTAACGGCGAGCGATTCGAAATATTCCTCGTCAAAGGCATTGCGGGTCCACACGAAGAAATCGAACTTGTCGGTGCGGAATCCGGCGCGGAAATTGTGCAGCGAATAGGCATCGATATCGGTGTAGATCGACCGCGATGCGTTTGACGAGAATTTCGAGCGGAAGTTCGCATCATAGCCCGCATAGGCATTGCCATCGAGGCCGAACACCGTGGCCGGAACATTGTACTCCGCACCCCAGGAAAAGGCCCATTTGGACACGCCCGGCAGCCACTGGCCCGAGACATTGCAGTTGGCCGGGCTGAGCGCGCCGGGCGTTGCGGCCGGGCCCGGCACCTGCGTTCCCGTCACCGTGGTGCCGCCGGCCAGCTCCGGCGGGCACGGCGCATCGACGAAGCGCACGAATTCGGCATCGGTGAACGCCCCGCTGACATAGGCGGTGAAGCGATCCGAAGGCTGGACGCGGAAGTCCGCCTCGACCCCGCGGCTGCGCACCTTGTCGGCATTGGCGAGATACCCGCGCAGCACGTTGCTGCCGCTGATATTGCTGATGACGCTGGCCTGGAAATCCTGGATGTCGGTCCAGAAGGCGGCGAGATTGAGCGTCGCCTTGCGATCGAACAGCTTGGTCTTCAGGCCGATCTCGAAATGGTCGACCTTTTCGGGCTTGATTACCGCGACCTCAAGCGCCGCCGAACCGTCCGCGCGGCTGGGCACGCCGTTGAGGTTGACGCCGCCGGTCTTGAAAGAGCGCGCATAGGTCGCATAGGCGTTCACGGCATCGCTGATCTCATAGCCCAGATTGAGGTCGTACGAGAGGTTCCAGTCGCTGAAATCCACCTCGAAGAATTGTGATGCCTGCACCCCGCGCTGCGCGGCGATCCAGGGATCGTTGAAGAACGGGCTGGTCGGCACGTTGCTGACGATCTGGCGGGTGCCGTTCGAGGCATTGCCCGTCACGACCGAATCATACTGGCCGTCCTTCTTGTCGTAATTGATGCGGATGCCCGGAGAGATCGTGAAGGCATCGGTGACCTTCCAGTTCAATTTGCCGAACGCGGCGAGGCTGACATTGTCGAGCCGGATGTCATTATTCGCCACCACGCCGTTGAGCACGGCAGGATTGTTCGACAGCGCGCTGGTCAGGTTGAGCAGCCATGCGCTCGCTGCCGGGCCCTGTTCCTGGATGCCCTGGGTGCGGATTTCCTGATAGAACGCAAACGCGCCGACCACGAAGTTCAGCCGCTCCGCCTCATAGTTCAGGCGGAATTCCTGGGTATATTGCTTCTGCTGGGTGGGATTGTTGACCTTGAGGAAGATGGGCAGACCGGTAAAGTCGCGGTCATTGGCCGGGGTCCAGTCCCAATAGCGATAGGCGCTGACCGAGGTGATCGAAAATTTGTCGAGATCCCATTCGACCAGGGCCGATACGCCGCCATGTTCGTTGCGCGCGCGGATATTGGCGTCAAGATCGGTGACGCGATCGAACGGATCGGTGCTGGGCACCCGATAGCCCGGGAAGCGCGCAATCAGCGCGGCATATTGCCTGTTCGCCGCACGCTGGGTGGTGCCGACACGGGCATAGATCTGCGCGCAGCAGATCGGATCCTGGATATTGTAATCGCCCGACAGGGTGACCTTGAAGCTGTCGCTCGGCTGCCACAGCAGCGCGCCGCGAATGCCGAGATTGTCGAGGCTGTTGACGTTCTGGCCAGTCTTGACGTTGAGGATCGTGCCGCGCCGGTCGGTCGAGGACAAGCTGATCCGTGCCGCAATGGTGTTCGAGATCGGACCCGAAATCGTCGCCTTGGCCTGCTTGAAATCGTAATTGCCGACGCTCAGTTCCGCGCGGCCCTCGAAGGTGAAGCTCGGCGCGCGAGTGCGGATGTTGATCGCCCCTGCAGTCGTGTTCTTGCCATAGAGCGTGCCCTGCGGTCCGCGCAGCACCTCCACCTGTTCGATATCGACAAAGTCCAGCGTCGCCGAGGCGATGCGGTTGTAATAGACCTGGTCGATATAAATGCCGACGCCCTGTTCGAACCCGTCATTGGTGAGGCCGAACGGTGCACCGATGCCGCGGATATTGATGAATGTGTTGCGCGGATTGGTCGAATAGAATTGCAGCGCTGGCTGGATCTGGGTGAGCCGGTTGATGTTGAACAATCCTTGCGCATCCACCTGCGCCGCATCGATGACGGACAGCGCGATCGGCACGTCCTGAATATCCTCGTCGCGGCGGCGGGCGGTCACGATGATCACGTTGCCGCCCTGGTCATCTGCAGAGTCGGCCTGATCGACGGAATCGGCCTGCACGGCATCTCCATCGGTTTCGGCTGCCTGCGCCTGGAAAGGGATGGCAAGCGCGAAGGCCAGCGCCGCAAGCGATGCGCGCGCGGATACAGAAATGGACATTTGGAAAGACCCCCGGAATTGGAAGTGCTTCCGGATGTCCGGTCGGCACGCAGCGTGTTGGGCAACATGGAGAAACGCTCGAAAAATGCTGGTCCGGTCAGCCCGGTCCCGGCAGTCAGAGGGATAGCTTGGCGTGGAAGCTCAGCTGAAGCGCTGGCGTTCGGTCACGTCCATCTGCACCAGCTTGCCATCATGCACGGTCAGCACGATGGCACCGAAGCGCAGTCGGGAAATGGCATCGGAAATGGTCGAGATCGGCAGCGGCGCACGCAGTGCGGCGGTGTCGGACTTGGCAGGAGGCATCGGTTCACTCCTCGAGAAAATCTGGTGCGGACCGGCTGCATGCAGCATGGCCCACAAGAGAAAAGCTATTCTCTACCATTTCAGTTGGCAAGATAGATTTTCTTGCTCCCCTTGGGCGGACGACCAACCGCCTCGGGCAAGCGCCAGAGCGAAGAATTGCGCCATTTCTGGGCGAAATCGGCCACCCCATCGGCTTGCACCGCCAAAAATTGGCTTTTACAAGACGTTTTGCGGACGTTGGCATCCGCTATCCTGCTGACGAGAGTGACGATGAACCGGTTCGTAAAGGCAGGCACGCTGTTTCGTCGTGACTGGCGATTGGGCTATGGCCTCTCGATCGGCACTTTCGCTCTGGCACTGTTCAGCCGCTTCCACCTGCAGGGCACGCTCCCGCCTGGATTCCCCTATCTCACCTTTTTCCCCGCCGTGATCGTAACGACCTTTCTGGCCGGCTTGTGGCCAGGGGTCCTGTGTGCCGTGCTGTGCGGCCTTGCGGCGCTCTATTTCTTCATCCCCCCGGTCAACAGCTTCGTGATGGACGGGGCGAGCACGATCGCGATCGGCTTCTACATTTTCATCGTGACGGTCGACATTGCGCTGATCCATTTCATGCACCGCGCCGCCGATCGGCTGGAAGCCAAGAAGCAGGTCACCGAAGAGCTGTACGACCAGCAACGCACGATGTTTCAGGAACTGCAGCACCGTGTCGCCAACAACATGACCTTCGTCTCGGCGCTGCTGCAGCTGCAGAAGCGCAAGGTGGCGACCGATCCGGCCTCGGCCAGCTCGGCGCTCGACGAGGCGCAGAGCCGGATCGAGACGATGTCGCGCATCCACCGGCGCCTGTATGATCCGGCATCGGTCGATCTGCCGGTGGCAGAATATTTCCAGGAAATCTGCACCGACCTGCTGCAGGCGACGGGCGCGCGCAACATCGTGTGCCTGGTCGACATGCCGGCGGTGAAATTGGATATCGCCCGGCTGACGACGCTGTCGCTGCTCGTTACCGAGCTCGTCACCAACAGCCTCAAGCACGCCTTTGCCGACGATGGCGGCACGATCACGCTGAAGCTGGAACAGCTCGATCCGCAGCGGCTGGCACTGACCGTCAGCGACAATGGCCGCGGTGTGCCGCAGGGCGTCGACGTGACGGCGAGCAAGGGTCTGGGCACCCGGATCGTGCAATCGCTCGCCGCGCAGCTGGGCGGAGAGGTCAAGGGGCTGACCGGAATGCGCAAGGGCGCGGCCTGGCAGGTGGTGTTCGCCGCCTGAACCGGCCAGGGCGTGGTCTCAATCGACCATGGCCCCTTCGAATGCAGCCACCGGCGCGATCGGATCGGCAAGCGTAATCTCATCGAGGATCACCGCCGTCTCGTCGCGCACCTTGAGCATCAGCGCGCGCAGTCGGCACTCGTCCTCGGCCAGGCAGTTCTTGCACTTTTCATAGGCATAGCGGCTGGCACACGGCACCAGGGCCAAAGATCCGCTGGTGATGCGGACGATATCACCATAGCGGATATCTACCGGCGCCAGGCCCAGCGCATAGCCGCCATCCTTGCCGCGTTGTGAATGAACCAGCCCTGCCCGCGCCATTTCCGACAGGATCACGGTCAGGAATTTCGGCGGAATGTTCTGCGCAGAGGCAATCTCGTCCAGATGCACCAGCCCCTTGCCGTAATGATCGGCGAGGTGCTGCAAGGCACGGATGGTGTAGCGGACTTTCTGGCTGAGCATGGTCCAATGCCCGATACGCCTCCCAGCCCGATTTTTCAACCCGAACGGTAGAGTGAAACGCCCTGCGCGATGCGTTGCCATCGGCGCGTCAGTAGATGCCGCCCTGTTGCTGCAGGAATTCGCTGTCGCTGCGCGCCCGTGCTGCAGGACCCGTGCGCTTCTGCACCGCCTTGACCGCTGCGGCCATTTCTTCCGGGCGGATCGAACGGCGCGGTTCGGTTTCGGGCTTGAACGCCTCCCAGATCACCGCCGCCTTGGCCTCGTTGCCCGGCCAGGCGCCATAGACGCGGCGGCCCGAACGGCGATCGATACGCACCATGCGCGTGCCCGGCGGGGCGAGGAACTCGCTGACCGGAAGGCTGGGGAAGATTTCCTTGGCGAACTGCTTGAACACCGGCGCGGCGAGCCTGCCGCCCTGGGCATAGCCGCCCATGCTGCGCGGCTGGTCGAAGCCAAGATAGACGCCGGCCACGACATCGGGCGTGCCACCGACGAACCAGACATTGGTGGGGCCGCTGGTGGTGCCGGTCTTGCCGAACATCGGTCGCTTGAGGTCTGCCAGCGTCACCGCGGTTCCGCGCGTGATCACGCCTTCGAGCATGTGCACGACCTGATAGCTGGTGATCGGATCGAGGATCTGCCGCCCGCGCTGCGCGAAGCGCGGCATCGGCTTGCCATCCCATTTCGCCATGTTGCAGCGTTCGCAGACGCGCGGATCGGAACGGAAGATCACCTTGCCGCGCCGGTCCTGGACATAGTCGATCAGCGTCGGCTTGAGCTCGCGGCCATGGTTGACCAGCATCGAATAGGCGTTGGTGATCTTCATGACGGTGGTATCGCCCGCGCCCAGCGCGATCGAAAGATAGGGCTTGTAATCGCCGATACCGACGGCCTTGATCGTCTTGACCACATTGGCCATGCCCGCATCGCTCGCGGCGCGCACCGTCATCAGGTTGCGCGACTGCTCGAGACCCCAGCGCATCGTCTGCGGCCCGGCCCCGCGCGATCCGCCGAAATTGCGGAAGCACTTGTTGCCGAGGCTCGCCGACTGATAGACGCAGAAGGTGCCATCGACGATCTGCGTCGCAGGCGTCATCCCGTTGTCGAGCGCGGTCGCGTAGACGAAGGGCTTGATCGTGGAGCCCGGCTGGCGATCGGCCTGGGTGGCGCGGTTGAATGGGCTGATCTGCGAATCGAACCCGCCCTGCATCGCATAGACCCGGCCCGAGCGCGGGTTCTGCACCACCATGCCGCCCGAAATCTCGGGCACGTTGCGCAGCGCATAGGTGTCGCCCGACATCGGCGCGACCGCGATGATGTCACCCGGCTTCATCGAATCGAACGCAGTGCCGCCGACGCGCTTGCGCGGCATGGTGGCGGTCGAGCGCGGAAGCACGCCTTTGTCGCCATTGGCAAATCCGATTTCGGCGGCGCTCGCCGACTTGTCGATCACCACCGCGACGCGCCAGTTGTCGTAGTCGATGTCGATATAGGTCGATGCCAGGCGCGAGGCCCATTGATCGTCCATCTCGATCTTGTTGAGCGGGCCGCTCCAGCCGCTGCCGCGATCATAGCGCAGCAGCGCGTCGCGCAGCGCCTCGGTGGTCGCGCGCTGCATCGCGGGGTCGAGCGAGGTGCGCACCCACAGGCCGCCAGCATAGACGCTGTTGGGGCCGTCCTCGCGCTTCTCGCCGAATTTCTCGACGAGCTGGCGGCGGACTTCCTCGACGAAATAGCCGCCGACCTTGTCGAAATTGTCGCCGGTGCGCGGGATGGTGCCAAGCGGTTCGGACTGCGCGGCGAGCATCTGCGCTCGCGTGATCCAGCCGTTGGACTGCATCGCGCCGAGCGCCCAGTTGCGGCGTTCGAGCGCGCGTTCCATGTGCACTTCGGGCCGGTAATTGGACGGTGCCTTGGGCAGAATCGCCAGATACGCCGCCTCGTGCAGCTTCAGATCGGCGACATCCTTGCCGAAATAGGCCCGCGCCGCTGCCTGCACGCCATAGGCGTTACGGCCGAGATAGATCTCGTTGAGATAGAGTTCGAGGATTTCCTGCTTGGTCAGCACGTCCTCGATGCGATAGGCGAGGATCGCCTCGCGGATCTTGCGGGTGATCGAATATTCGTCGCCCAGCAGCAGGTTCTTGGCAACCTGCTGGGTGATGGTGGAACCGCCGCGCGCGCGCTGTCCCGAACCCAGCTTGGTGACATAATCGAACACTGCCGAGGCGAGCCCCGGATAATCGAGGCCGTTGTGCGAGAAGAAATTCTTGTCTTCGGCAGACAGGAACGCGCGGATCAGCGGCAGCGGATAATCCTTGTACTGCAACTGCACGCGGCGCTCGCGCGCATAGCTGTTGACGATCTCGCCATCGACGCCGCGCACCATGGTGGGAAGGTCCGGTTCGTAATCGACCAGGGTATCCGCCGAAGGCAGATCGCGCGCGAAGATAACCCAGATCAGGAAAACGCCCAGCAGTGCCAGACCCAGCAGATACGCCGCCCAGCGCACCCAGCGCTTCTGCCACGCATCGCGCAGGGCCACCATCGCGCCCTCGCCGTCACGCCGCATGCTATAGGCGGAACCGCCGCTTTCACCCTCGCTCATGCCCGCGCGACTAGCACAGGATTCCTGAACAAGGCCAGAGCGGATTGGCGAGGGTTGCGACAGTTGACATGGACCGCTTGCGCCTAACCCGCCCTTCCCGTCACCCCCGTGCAGGCGGGGGTCCCGCTGCTGACGCAGAGGGTTGAAGACGAAGCGGGATTCCCGCTTTCGCGGGAATGACGATATAGCTGCGGCGAGGATTTACCGCGAAGCGAGCTTGCGTGCGAAGAACACGGTGACCGCCTGACTCACCGATTCCGCGATACGCTTGCGATAGCTGGGGGAATTGAGCAGCGCGATGTCCTCCTCGTTGCTGACATAGCCTGTCTCGAGCAGGACCGACGGCACATCGGGGGCTTTCAGCACCATCAGCGAGGCGAAACGGTGGGAATCGGTGCGAAAGTTCATCTTCGCCTCGCCTTCGCGCCGCAGCAGCCGCGCGAAATCGGCAGAGAGGTTCATCGTCTCGCGCTGGGTCAGGTCGATCAGGATCGACGATACGTCCGACGGCGCATCGGCGAGATTCACGCCGTTCAGGATGTCGGCCTTGTTCTCGCGCGCGGCGAGCCGGGCTGCCTCGCGATCCGAGGCGACCTCGGACAGCGTGTAGATGGTCGCGCCGCGCGCGGTCTGCGAGGCGGCGGCATCGGCATGGACCGAGATGAACAGATCCGCGCCGAGGCGGCGAGCGATGCCATAGCGCTCCTGCAGCACCAGGAAGGTGTCGCTGTCGCGGGTCAGCGCAACGCGCACGCGTCCCGTCTTGAGCAGCTCGTCGCGGATGGCGCGGGCGACCTGCAATGTGACCTTGCTTTCGCGCGTTCCGTCATGCGGGCTGATCGCGCCCGGATCGTGGCCGCCATGCCCCGCATCGATCACCACCAGCGGGCGGCTGTCATCCTTGGGCCCTTCGATCCTGGGCAGCGGCGGCGCCTTGCTCGGCTTGGGCAGCGGAATGCGCACGCTGTAGCGGCGCTGCGGCGGTTCCGCGCGGAAATTGGCTGGCGGCACGAACGACTGGCGCGGGGCATTGAGAACGCCAACAAGCTCGGACGATCCCAGCTCCTTGACCGACAGGGTCAGGCTCCGGCCATCTTCGGAGAAAGTCCCTGCGCTCACCATCGCCGGCCGGTCGAGATCGAGCACGATCCGCGCGGTATCGCTGTCGAACTGGGCCACGCGGACGTTGCGGAACAGGCCCTGCTGGGTCAGCGCATTGGCGCGCGCGGTTGCGCCCTTGATGTCGATCGCGATGCGGTCGGGGCCGCTCAGCACGAAGCTACTGGCGCTTTCTATCGGATCGTTGAAGTGCAGCACCACCTGGTTGGCGCGGATTTCGACATTGGAAACCTCGCCCGCCTGAACGGGCATGGTGCATGCCATCGACGCGCAGATGGAGGTCAGCCACAGCATGGCCCTGTTATGCCTCCGGCGCGAATGTCCGGTCCAGTGCAATTTCATGATTCCCGGATTCCTGCCTGATCGCTTGATGAAGGCAGGATTAGGGTTAAGCGGGAAAAACCCTGTGAAACGACCTGGTTAACAGGAATTTCAGCATGAATCGGCAAGACTGGGCGCGGGCAACATACGCTATTGCGCCGTGTCCCTGTTCAATAACGGCCGGGCGTCCGTGCGGTTGAGCTTTTTGTTGCTGTATTGCGTGGGCGATGCTAGCAAAGCCTTGCGGCTCATTGGCTTGACGGCCATCGCCCGCACTCACTGACAGCATTGCGGCCTCGATTGCCGCGGATGCCGTATCACCAGGTTGACGCTTTATGGGTTTGAATACCGCCTTTTCCGCCACCCCGCTTCCGAGCGGTTGGCTGCGGAAAAGCGACGCGGCCAGTGCGCTTGACGCCCTGCAAACCCGTTCAGCAGACACAATCCTTATCGAACAAACCCGTTTGCGCACCGCCCCCCTGATCGGGAGCGGCAGCGCCATAACAGACAGAAGCGCAGCGACCCGGCCGGTTCCGCCCGGTGCGCGCGCACGGAGAATATTGAATGACAACGCGCATGTTGATCGATGCGCGCCACCAGGAAGAAACCCGGGTGGCGGTGCTCAAGGGAAACCGGATTGAGGAATTCGACTTTGAATCTGCCGAACACAAGCAGATCAAGGGCAATATCTATCTCGCCAAGGTTACTCGCGTAGAACCCTCGCTGCAGGCGGCTTTCGTCGATTATGGCGGCAACCGGCACGGCTTTCTCGCCTTCTCGGAAATCCATCCCGACTATTACCAGATCCCGCGCGAGGACAAGATCGCGCTGCTTGCCGAAGAGGCTCGCCACGCGCGCGAGGAGGCCGAAGCCCTCGCCGCCGAGGAAGAGGAAGATGACGCCGCCGGCCGCGGTGGCGAAGAAGGCAGCTATGACGACGGATTGTCGGACGAGGGTCTGATCGAGACCGACGAAGAGCCGATCCGTGCCGAGACGCTTTCGGGCGACAATGACGGCGATTCCGACAGCGACGAAGGCGAGAGCGAAAGCGAAGCCGAAGAATCGCGCGAGAATAACGGCAATGGCCGCAATGGCGGTCGTCGTCGTCGTCGCGATGGCCGTGGCGGCAAGGCCAAGGCCAGCGACGAGGCGCGCACCAGCCGCATGGCGCTGCGCCGCCGCTACAAGATCCAGGACGTCATCCAGCGTCGCCAGGTCATGCTGGTGCAGGTCGTCAAGGAAGAGCGCGGCAACAAGGGTGCGGCGCTAACCACCTATCTCTCGCTCGCGGGCCGTTATTGCGTGCTCATGCCCAACAGCGCGCATGGCGGCGGCATCAGCCGCAAGATCAGCAACGCTTCGGACCGCAAGCGGCTGAAGTCGATCATCGCCGAGATGAAGCTGCCCGCGACCATGGGCTGCATCGTGCGCACCGCCGGCCTTTCGCGCACCAAGCCCGAGATCAAGCGCGACTTCGACTATCTCGCCCGCCTCTGGGACGAGATCCGCGAAAAGACGCTCAAGGCCTCCGCGCCTGCGATCATCCATTCGGACAGCGACCTCATCAAGCGCGCGATCCGCGACATCTACAATCGCGACATTGAGGAAGTGCTGGTCGAGGGCGAAGCCGGATACCGCGCCGCCAAGGACTTCATGAAGCTGCTGATGCCCAGCCATGCGCGCCGGGTGAAGAGCTATTCGGACCCGGTGCCGCTGTTCCAGCGTTATGGCACCGAAGACCAGCTTTCGGCGATGTACGAACCGGTGGTGCAGCTCAAGTCGGGTGGTTACCTGGTCATCAACCCGACCGAGGCTCTGGTATCGATCGACATCAACTCCGGCCGCTCCACCAAGGAGCACGGGATCGAGGCGACTGCGCTCAACACCAACCTGGAAGCGGCGCGCGAGATCGCCCGGCAGCTGCGTCTGCGCGACATGGCGGGCCTGGTCGTCATCGATTTCATCGACATGGAATACGGCTCGAACATCCGCAAGGTCGAGAAGGCCATGCGCGATGCGCTGAAGAGCGACCGCGCGCGCATTCAGGTCGGCCGCATCTCGGGCTTCGGCCTGATGGAAATGAGCCGCCAGCGTCTGCGCACCGGCGTGCTCGAGGCATCGACCCGCACCTGCCCGCATTGCGACGGCACGGGCCTTGTCCGCACCGCATCGTCGGCGGGCCTGTCGGCGCTGCGCCTGCTGGAGGAAGAGGCCGCACGCGGCCATGGCAGCATCATCACGCTGCGCACCAGCCAGGAAGCGTCGATCTACGTCCTCAACAACAAGCGCCGCGACATTGCCGAGATCGAGGAGCGCTTCGGCGTGCGCATTGAAATTCTGCCCAATGGGGAGAATGAAGGCGCGAAGATGGAAGTGACCGCGAGCGGCCCGCGTCCGGAAAAGGTCGTCACCTTCCAGCCGATCATCGACGATGACGACGACGATATTGAAGACGAAATCGACGAGATCGAGGAAGAGGAAGAGGTCAGCGAGAAGCGCGGCGGCCGCGGAAACCGTGGCGATCGTGCGGATCGCGGCGAGCGCGGCGAGCGCCCCGCCGAGCAGCGCAGCAGCGAGGAAGGCGAAGGCGGTGGCCGTTCCAAGCGTCGCCGTCGGCGCCGCGGCAAGCGCGGACGGCGCGATGGCGATCTCCCCCAGGGCGAAATCGGTAGCGAGGCGCAGATCGATAACGGCGAAGAGGTCGCGGAACCGGTCGCATCGGCTGACGCCGAAGCCCCGGCCGAAGCCGAGGCGACTGAAGCCGGCGAAACCACCGAGGATGGTGGCGAGGCCAAGCCGAAGCGTGCCCGCCGTGGTCGCCGTGGCGGTCGCAACCGCAAGACTGGCGAGGCTGGCGAAGACAGCGTCGAAACCGCTGGCGACGACGCTGCGGCAGAAGCGCCTGCCGAGCCGGTGAGCGAGGAAGAAGCAGCGCCTGCCGAAGCACCCGCAGCGCCTGAGCCCGAGCCGGTGGCCGAAAAGCCCAAGCGCAAGCGCGCTTCGCGGGCAAAGAAGCCGGTCGTCGAGGCAGAGGCAGAGGCACCTGCCGAAGCGCCCGCTGCCGAGGCTGAGCCTGCTGCGGAAGCCGAACCTGTCGCCAAGCCCAAGGCCAAGCGCGCGCCGCGCAAGAAGGCAGCGCCGAAGGCCGAAGCCGCCGAAACGGTTGCAGCCGAACCTGCGCCCGAGCCGGTGGCCGAGGCAGAACCTGCCGCAGCCGATACGGCCAAGGCCGCCGAAGCACCCGCCGAAAGCACCGAACCGCCGCGTCGCGGCTGGTGGCAGCGCACTTTCGGCAATTAAAGGGTTTTAAGTCGCAACAAAAAGGGGTGCCCCGCCAGACCGGCAGGGCACCCCTTTTTCGTGCTGGTCGGGCGGGCCGGGCTCAATCAGCCGCGAGCGCCGCCTCGAACGCGTCGCCAATCGCCGCCATATCGGAATCGAGCTGCGCTTCGGCCGCGTCTCCCAGTGCCACCAACGCCACCATCTGCGGCATTGAAATGCCGATGCGCAATGTGCCGCGCACCTTGCCCATCATGTCCGGCCCCTGGAAGCGCGCGCATTTGACCGGCTGGCCCAGCCGCACGCCCGACTGCATCATCCTCAGCTGGATCGCGGTCGCACCGTCGAAATCGATCGCACGCCCCTCCCCGCTCAGATCGACGGTCGTCAGCGTGCGCATCTCGATGGGATGTGCCCCTGCGGATTCGCGATCGGCAAAGGGATAGGGCGTCACGCGCGTGCCGCCGATCCGATCGACGAGCGCCAGCGAGGCGCAGCGGAACTGTTCGACCACCCGTGCGATCGTATGAAAATCGAGCGCCTGGAATCGCTCCAGCTCGAACAAGGCTGCCGCCAGCCGCACCGTCAGCCCGGCATTGCCGCTCATCGGAAGCTTTTCCGCCCCTGCCCAGCTATCGGGAAGCTCCGCGCGGCGGAAGATCGTGGCCATGCCCTCGCCCAGCGGCGCGATCCGCTGCGCCGTCGCGCGCGGCACCAGCGCAAAGCCGGCAAAGGGCGGACCACCCATGAACTTGGAACCGGTGAGCAGCACCACCGCGCCGCGCATCAGATAGGCGCTGATCGCGGGACTCGTGATCCGCGCCTGGCAGGCATCGACGACAAAGCCGATCGAGTCGCCGAATTGCGTGATGAGCGCATCGATATCGTCGAGATGCGGCAGGATGAGCCCGGTTTTCGATCCATGCACCACATGCAGCAGCGGAAACTTGCCCGCGATCAGCGCGCGTTCGATCTCGCTGCGCATCGCAGCCACAATCACCGCGCTGTCGAACGCCTCGCCGAAACCGTTGCGCACCGACACTTCGGAAAGCGACACGGGCGTGAGGCCAGCGACCGGCTGTCCCTTGCTCGTCGGGACGCCCAGTGCCGTCTGGCCTGCGAAATACTGGCCTGCCGCGCTCAGGATGCAGCCGCTGCCCACTTCGTCGGCGCCCAGCAAGACGTTGTGGATGCCCTGCGACGCGCGGCCGGCAAAGGCCTGGAGCGCGATATATTCGAGGTCCGTGCCCGAGGCGGAGAACGCGATATCCGTCCCCTTGGGCAGGCCATAGGCGACCGCGATGCGATCGCGCAGGACAGAAAGGTGTCCGGCGTAATCGGTGCCCACCATGTCCGCGTTCAGCCCATGATCAGCCACGAAATCGCACAGATGGTCGAAGGCGGGCTGCGAGATATCGTTCGCGGTCGACGACGCATAGGTCACCGTCTGACGCGGGAAGGGAGAACTGAAATATTTGTTGGTGCCATCGGCATGCGCCGGGACGATTCGCTCGTCTCCGCCGATCGTGAGCAGATGGCTGACCGTCTTGTGCAATTCCTGTTGCATCAAACTTATCTTTCGCTGCGCCCCCGAAGCGGATAAGGGCGCGGCTATAGGGGCGCTGGCCATTAAGGCAAGCCGCTTTGGCCCGACGCCCGTCCGCAAACTCAAAGAAAGTGCGTTTTGCCGTGAACCAATATCCTGCCCCGCTGACCATCGATGCGAAGACCCGCGAGACGCTCAAGGTGCTGTTCCTCGCCAAGCACGCGCTGGGCGATGGCTCGCTGCATCCGGAGGACGGCAACCATGCCGTGTACCACAACGAGGTGCGCACCATCCTGGAGGGGCTGTTCGACAATCTGCTGGTGGGCAACCAGTACGCGATGCTGTTCGATCCGCCGGAAGTCGATTTCGCCTTCTCGCTGCTCAACCGCGGTGGCTTCGTGAATTCGGAAATGCTGGTACCGCTGCTGTGCAACCGCAAGGGCCTGCCCTATCTGGGCGGCAGCCCCATCCTGCGCGGCCTTTCGGACGACAAGCACCTGTCCAAGCTCGTGGCCCGCGCGCGCGGTATCCCGACGGCCGACTGGGCGATCTATCGCAAGGGAGGCCCGGTCGACGAGAAGCTGTGCCCGATGGCCGAGCGCATGGTGATCAAGCCCAACGCCTCGTCGGCGAGCTGGGGCGTGCGCGACGCAGGCGACTGGGCGGGCGTGAAGGACGCCATCGCCGCGATCCACGAGGAAGGCCATGACGCGATCGTCGAGCCGTTCCTGACCGGCAGCGATGTCGAGGTGCCGGTGGTGACGATGCACGGCCGCCCGCTGATCCTGCCGATGATGCTGTTCGAACAGGCCGATCCGACGCACCTGCGCACCTATTGGGAAAAGCGCGACCTGGTCGAGCGCGCGAGCAAGTACGAGCTGGTCGATTTCGAAGGCTCGCCGTTCGAGGCAGAGATCGCCGCGCATACCGCCAATCTGGCGCAGGAATTCGTGCCCTTCGATTATGGTCGCTACGAATTCCGGCTGGACGAGGAACAGGGCGAGCTCAACTTCCTCGAGGTCAATCTCAACTGCAATCTGTGGAGCCAGAAGGTCTTCGGCCGGTCCGCCGTCCGCGCCGGCTGGACGCAGGAACAGCTGATCGAGACGATCGTCGCGGAAAGCCTGCGCAGCCACGGGTTGATGGATTGAAAATCCTTTTCGGTTCAAGGTGCCATATGCAATTGAGCCTAGGCACCAAAATGACTATCTAGGCTCCCGGACGCATTGAAGGACGAGGGATTTTCCATGGCTACGTTTACGCTCCCGGCGAACAGCAAGATCACTGGCAAGGGCCAGGCGTTCAGCGCGAAGACCGGCGGGCGGCTGAAACGGTTCAAGGTCTATCGCTACGATCCCGACAGCGGCGAGAACCCGCGCTACGACACGTTCGACATCGATCTCGACGATTGCGGCCCGATGGTGCTCGACGCGCTGATCAAGATGAAGTCGGAACAGGATTCGACGCTCACCTTCCGCCGCTCGTGCCGCGAGGGCATTTGCGGATCGTGCTCGATGAACATCAACGGCCGCAATGGCCTGGCCTGCACCACCGCGATCGAGGACTGCAAGGGCGAGGTGCGCATCACCCCGCTGCCGCATATGGACGTCATCAAGGACCTGGTTCCCGATTTCAGCCATTTCTATGCGCAATATGCGTCGATTCGCCCCTGGCTGCAGACCGTGACGCCGGTGCCGTCGGGCAAGGAGCGGCTGCAGTCGCCCGAGGATCGCGCCAAGCTTGACGGGCTATACGAGTGCATCCTGTGCGCCTGCTGCTCGACCAGCTGCCCGAGCTATTGGTGGAATTCGGACAAGTTCCTGGGCCCGGCCATCCTGCTCCAGGCCTATCGCTGGCTGGCCGACAGCCGCGACGAGATGACCGGCGAACGACTCGATGAGCTGGAGGATCCGTTCCGCCTCTATCGCTGCCACACCATCATGAACTGCGCGAATGTCTGCCCCAAGGGCCTCAACCCGGCGCGCGCCATTGCCGAGATCAAGAAAATGGAGGTCGAACGGCACGTCTGATCGGCGCATCCGCCGACAGACCCGTTCGATACCCACGCACAGGTGGACGCAACCACTCTCGACATGCCCGACGATTTCGCGTTCGGCCCGGACCCCGACCGTCCGGGCTGGATGCGCTGGGCACTGCGCGAGCAGAACCGCTATAACAGCACGCTTGGGCCGATGTGGGTAATGAAGCGCGATGACGGCATTGTCGTCGTGCGCACCGAACCGGGGCATCTGCAGGGCAATCTCGCCAACAACGTCCATGGCGGCGCTATCCTGACTCAGGTCGACATATCGCTGTTCGTCTGCGCGCGGCTGCATGGTGCGCTGCGTCATGGGCCTGCGGTGACGCTCGATCTCAACAGCCATTTCGTCGGCGCCGGCAAGGTCGGCCAGCCGCTCGATGCCGAGGTGGAGATCATCCGCGAAACCGGGCGGTTGATGTTCCTGCGCGGGCTGGTGGTGCAGGCGGGAGAAACCGTCTGCGCATTCACCGGCACCATCCGCAAGACCCCTGCCCCGCGCGCGAAATCGCAATGACCGGAACGCTCGCCCGCTACGACAGGATGGTCAGCGCGGGCGAATTGCGACCCGATGCCGATCAGCGCGCCGCTGCCGTGCGGCTGCAGGCGATGCAGGATGCGCTGGAGGCGGTGCCGCCGCGCGGATCACTGCTGTGGCGGCTGATGGCGCGCGAGGCCAAGCCCGACCCCGTGCCCGGCCTCTACATGTTCGGCGGGGTGGGGCGCGGCAAATCGATGCTGATGGACCTGTTCTACGAATCGGTCGCGATCAACCGCAAGGTCCGCGTCCATTTCCACGAGTTCATGCAGGACATCCATGCGCGTCTGCGCGTCGAGCGCGACAAGATGCAGGGCGACCCGATCCCGCCGGTCGCGCGCCAGTTCAGCGACAATTACCGGCTGATCGCGTTCGACGAGATGGTCGTCAACAACAGCGCCGATGCGATGATCATGTCGCGGCTGTTCACCGCGATCATCGAGGCCGGGGTCACCATCGTCACGACATCGAATCGTCCGCCCGACGACCTTTACAAGGACGGGCTGAACCGCGAGCATTTCCTCCCCTTTATCGCGCTGATCAAGCAGCGGCTCGACGTGCTCTCACTAAATGGCCCGGTCGATTACCGGCTCGAGCGCCTGTCGGGCACCGACACCTGGCACGTGCCCAACGGCCCGGAAGCGACCGCTGCGCTGCGGGCCGCGTTCTTCCGCATGACCGACTATTCGCCGGACGATGCCGCGCACGTGCCGAGCGCCGATGTACCGATCAGCGGCGGCCGCACCATCCATGTGCCCAAGTCGCTCAAGGGCGTTGCCGTCTTCTCGTTCAAGAAATTGTGCGGAGAGGCGCGTGGTGCGCCGGACTATCTCGCCATTGCAAGGCGCTACCACACGGTGTTCCTGGTCGGCATCCCGCGCCTGGGTCCGGAAAACCGCAACGAAGCGGCGCGCTTCGTCACGCTGATCGACGCGCTGTACGAGATGAAGGTCAAGCTGATCGCCGCGGCCGATGCAGAGCCTGCCGACCTGTATGCCAGCGGCGATGGCCGGTTCGAATTCGACCGGACGATCTCGCGCCTGATGGAAATGCAGTCCGACAGCTATCTGGCCTTGGGCCATGGTGCGCGGTCGGGCGCAGAGGACCTCGCGACCGCATCGCTGTGAAGCGACCAGTAATGTCGCAAAGCTTTGCAAAACCAACATAAGTTTGCGTCGGCGACGCGAACCGGTCTATCAAGGGATGCTTTCCGAACGGAACATCATCCATGCTGAAACGACTGGCCATCGCAACCGGTTGGGCGCGCAGAACGCGGCGCTCCCCGGCCCTGCGCATCGGGATCGCGATCGCGGCGTTTGCGGTGGGCGTGGGCGGGCGGCTGGCGCTCGATGCCTATCTGACCGGCGTGCCCTTCATCACGCTGTTCGGAGCGATCGTCATCGCCGCATTTTTCGCAGGCTTCTGGCCGGCGATGCTGACAACGGTGCTCGGGGCCATCGCGCTGGAAGTGCTGATCATGCCAAGCATGGCACTGGCACGATCGCATGATCTCGACTGGCTGCCGATGACCTTCTTCCTGCTCACCAGCCTGATGATCTCGCTGATCATCGAGAGCGTGTTCCGGGCGCATGACGATCGGTTGGCCGTGGCCGAGGAACTGGCTCGGCTGAATGCCGGGCTGGACGATCTGGTGGCAGAACGCACCGCGCAGCTCGAACAGCAGGTCGCAGAGCGCCAGATTGCGGAGGCCCGGCTGCACCAGGCGGAAAAGCTCGATGCGATCGGGCATCTTACCGGCGGCATCGCGCATGACTTCAACAATATGCTGGCAATCATTACCGGCTCGCTCGATCTGGCCAAGCGGCGGCTAGGCAGCCAGGGCGATGCCCGGATCGTCAGCCATATCGACAATGCCGCCAATGCCGCCGACCGCGCCGCAGCGCTGACGCACCGGTTGCTTGCCTATGCGCGCAAGCAGCCGCTCGACCCGCGCCGGCTGGATATCAACGCGCTCGTCGGATCGGTCCATGCGCTGCTCGAGCGGACGCTGGGCGAACAGGTCGTCGTCGAACTGCAACTCGATGGCGATGTCTGGCCCTGTACGGTCGATCAGACCCAGCTGGAAACCGCGATCATCAACCTGGCGGTCAACGCCCGCGACGCCATGCCCGATGGCGGCAAGCTGATGATCGAGACGACCAATGTCACGCTCGACGCGGCCTATGCCGGTCAGCAGGAAGACCTTGCGCCGGGCGATTATGTCCGTATCGCGATCAGCGATACCGGGATCGGCATGTCGCCCGAGGTGCAGGCGCGTGCGCTCGATCCCTTCTTCACCACCAAGGATGTCGGCAAGGGCACCGGCCTCGGCCTCAGCCAGGTCTATGGTTTTCTGAAGCAGTCGGGCGGGCACCTCAACCTGTATTCCGAACAGGGCAAGGGCACGACGGTGAAGCTCTATCTGCCGCGCGCGCCCGAGCTGTCCGGAGAGGAAGAGCCCGGCAGCCAGACCGCCATGCGCTTCACGCCGCCCCAGAATCTTACCGTGCTGGTGGTCGAGGACGATGACGGGGTCCGCGCGATGGCGCGCGCCAGCCTTATCGAACTGGGCTTCATCGTGCACGATGTCGACAGCCCGATCGAGGCGGTGCAGCTGATCGAGAATGGCCTGGCCATCGACCTGCTGTTCACCGACGTGGTGATGCCGCACATGAACGGGCGCCAGCTGGCTGACAGGCTGCGTGAATCCCGGCCCGATCTCAAGGTGCTCTACACCACCGGCTATACCCGCAATGCCATATTGCACAACGGCGTGATCGACAGCGATGTCGTACTGCTGGTCAAACCCTATAGCGTCGACGATCTCGCCAGGAAGATCATCGACGCGCTGGGTCCTTCGATCAACTGACCGCCCATCACAATTCGAACCGCACGCCCTGCGCCAGCGGCAGTGCGCGCGAATAATTCACCGTGCTGGTCTGACGGCGCATATAGGCCTTCCAGCTGTCCGATCCCGATTCGCGGCCTCCGCCAGTTTCCTTCTCGCCACCGAACGCGCCGCCGATTTCTGCACCCGAGGTTCCGATATTGACGTTGGCGATACCGCAATCGCTGCCCGCGGCCGCGACGAAGCTCTCGGCCTCGCGCAGGTCATTGGTGAAGATCGAAGACGACAGGCCCTGCGTGGCGGCATTGTTGAGCACGATTGCCTCGTCGAGATCGTCATAGCGCAGGCAATAGAGGATCGGCGCGAAGGTTTCGCGCAGCATCGGCCCGGTCTGCGCCGGCATCTCGACCACGGCGGGGCGGACATACACCCCCTGGCCCGGCCCCGCGATCCGTTCGCCGCCGTGTACATTGGCACCCGCCGCGCGCGCGTCGGCCAGCGCGTCGCGCATGGCCGAATAGGCGGCGCCATCGATCAGCGGCCCTGCCAGATTGGCCGGATCGCGCGGATCCCCGATCGGCAGGCGGGCCGCGGCCGAGATGATGCGCGGCACGAAGCTGTCATAGACCGAGCGATGCAAGAGCAGCCGCCGCAGCGAGGTGCACCGCTGACCGGTGGTTCCCATGAAGCCGAAGGCGCAGCCGGTCAGCGCCAGCTCCATGTCCGCGCTCGGCGCGACGATGGTCGCGTTGTTGCCGCCCAGCTCCAGCAGGCTGCGCGCAAAGCGCTTCGCCGCAGCCTGGCCGACGGTACGGCCCATCGCCGTGCTGCCGGTGGCAGAGACGAGCGCCATGGCGGGATGATCGACCAGCGCCGCGCCGGTCGTGGCGTCGCCGAGCACCAGCTGCGACAGGCCATCGGGCGCATCAGGGCCGAATTCGCCCGCCACCTTGTCGAACAACGCCTGCACCGCGATCGCGGTCAGTGGGGTCTTTTCCGATGGCTTCCACACGATGCTGTCACCGCAGACCAGGGCAAGCGCCGCATTCCAGGCCCATACCGCGACGGGGAAGTTGAACGCGGTGATGATCGCGACCGGGCCCAGCGGATGCCAGGTCTCGCTCATGCGGTGGCCGGGGCGCTCGCTGGCAATGGTCAGGCCATGCAACTGGCGCGAAAGGCCGACCGCGAAATCGCAGATATCGATCATCTCCTGCACTTCGCCCAGTCCCTCGGACAATGGCTTGCCGCAATCGAGCGTGACGAGCAGGCCCAGTTCGGTCTTGCGTGCGCGCAACGCCTCACCGAAACGCCGGACAAGTTCTCCCCGGCGAGGCGCAGGTACCGAACGCCAATGGGAAAAAGCCGCCAGGGCGCGATCCGCGACAAGGCCGACCTGATCCGCCGAGGCGGGCGTAAAGCCGCCGATCGTCATTCCGTCTACCGGGCTGAATATCTCGCGATTACCTTCCGGAATGGCCACACCAAAAGTGGAGTAAATATATCCAATATCAACTTTGCTCGGGTTCATCTTGTCCTCTGATGTCAATTCTTGATCGGCCTGGATACGAAAAGTCCCGGAATTCCGCCGCCCTGAGACCATTCGCGTGTAAAGCTATGTAAAAACGTATACGAGGGGACTCGCCAATTACCGCAAAAACAGGCATTTGCATGCTTAACAAGAGTTAAGACCAATCCGGGCGCATGTCGGGGGAATTTGATGCGCATCGCAATCGCGGATGACGACGCAGGCAGTCTGGCCTTTCTTGAAAACGTTGTCATTGGCATGGGTCATATCTGCGCCAAATTCGGCGACGGAGAAAGGCTTGCGGCTGCGCTGTTAAGAGATACGTTCGATCTTGTCATGCTGGACTGGAACATGCCTGGCAAGTCCGGTCTGCAAGTTGTCGAGTGGATGCACACGACGCTCGAGAGCCCGCCGCCGGTGATCATGCTGACCGCGCGCACCGCCAAGCGCGACGTGACCGATGCGCTCAACGCCGGGGCCGACGATTATATCTGCAAACCCGAGGAAGAAAGCGTGATCGCCGCGCGCATTGCAGCGGTGCTGCGGCGGACGCATGGCGGCGCGACGATGGAGAAGATTGCCGAGTTCGGCGGCTATCGCCTCGACCGCATGGCGCAGACGATCCGCCATGATGGCGCCGATATCGTGCTCACCGCCAAGGAATTCGAGCTGGCCGACCTGCTGTTCCGCAACCGGGACCGGACGCTGTCGCGCGCGTACATCATGGAAACGATCTGGCGCACGAGCGCGGATCTCGCGACGCGCACGCTGGACATGCACATCTCGCGGGTGCGCGCGAAGCTCAATCTCAAGCCGGAAAACGGTTTTCGCATCTTTACCGTTTTCGGCTATGGCTATCGGCTCGAAACGACCGATCCGTCCAAGGACCCTGAAGCAACCGGATGACCCTGCGTGCCGTGCCGACGTTCTGGCTGATGTTGCTGATGCTGCTCGCCGGCGGCCTGGCCCTGGCCGAGCCGGCAGCAGCACAGGCGCGCGATGACGACGCCATCGTCTATACCGTCCGCAGGGGTGACACTCTGATCGCGCTAGCGCGCGATTACATGCTGCGCGAGACCGACTGGAAGGAGGTCCAGCGGATCAACCGCGTGGCCGATCCCTACAAGCTGCCGATCGCCAGCCAGCTGTCGCTGCCGATTAGACTTTTGCGGTCGCGCCCGGCCAGCGCCACGGTCGCTGCTTTTCGAGGTCAGGCGCTCGCATCGGTGGCCAATGCTCCACTGCGCAGCGTAGCCATGGGCCAGGTGCTGGGCGAAGGCGCGCGCGTGACCACCGGGCCTGCCTCCTCGCTCTCGCTGTCGCTGACTGATGGGTCGGTCATCACCCTGCCGTCCAACAGTGCGCTGAGAATCGGGCGACTGCGCAAGCTGCTGATCACCGACAGCATCGATTACGACCTGACGCTGGAGACCGGATCGGCCCGCAGCCGTGTTACGCCGTTCCGCAACCGCGACGACCGCTTCCGCCTGCGCAACCCGATTGCGGTGTCCGCCGTTCGCGGGACCGATTTCCGCACGCATTTCGATGCCGGCACCGAAACCTCGCGATCCGAGCTGCTTGAGGGTGGCATTGCACTGACGACGGGATCGGCAAAAGACACGCAGCTCGAACCCGAGTTCGGCGCAGTGATCGGCAAGACCGGCGCCATCGCCGTAGAGCCTCTCCTGCCCGCCCCACAGCTAATCGGCGGAGCAGGTGTCCAGCGCGCCCCGATGGTTGCCTTTGCGGTGCAGCCCGTGGCCGGTGCGCAAGCCTATCGGTTGCAGATAGGCCGCGACAGCGGTTTTGTGGACATCGTCGAGGATGTGTCTGGCAACAGCCCGGATTTCACTGTGCCCTCGCTCGAGAATGGACGCTATTTCGCCCGGTTCACAGCGATTGCCGCATCGGGCCTCGAAGGCCTGCCCGGCACCATCGCCTTCCGGCGGCGGCTGGCCACTACCACCCAGCCGGCGGTGCCCGGTCAGGATGGCTATGTCTTCCGATGGATTGGTTCCGGCGAGGGCATGCGGCGCTACCGCTTCCAGTTGCGCCGCGAGGACAGCCCAAGTTGGCTGGTCGATGAAGCGGGGCTGGCCGGATCTTCGATCATCTTGAGCGACCTGTCGCCGGGCCGCTATCTCTGGCGTGTCGGCACGACGACGCACAGCGAGGACGAGACCGATACCGACTGGACCGCGATGGAGAGCTTTGTCCTTGGTGAATGAGCCGAGGAAAGGCGCACCGGGCGGATCGGCAGGATTGCGCCGCCGCTTCCATATCGAGTGGGTCTGGGTCACGGCGCTCTCGTCGGTGCTCGTGATCGCCGCCCTGCTCGGCGGCTGGACGCGCCCCGCCGACGATCTGCTCTACGATGCCGCAATGCGCGCTGCCCCGGCCGAAGCCGATCCGGATATCCTGATCGTCGCGATCGACGAGCCTAGCCTGGCCGCGCTCGGCCGCTGGCCCTGGCCGCGCCGCCTGCATGCAGAATTGCTCCAGCGGCTCGCCGATGCGCGTCCGCAATCGGTAGCGATGGACCTGCTGCTCACCGAGCCTGCCGCCGATGATCCGGCGCTGGCCGAAGCCATGCAGCGCCTGGGCGTGCGTCTCCCCGTGCAATTCCTCGTCCCCGGTCGCAACGGCCAGGCCTTCGAGCGGATCGATCCGGTGGACGCACTTGCGCGGAGGGCCGCTGCCATCGGCCATGCGAACACGCAAATCGACGCCGACGGCACCGTGCGCGCTGCGGCGCTGTGCTTTTCCGCCACGGACGATACCGACCCGCTACCGCATCTCATGGCGCTCGGACCGCCCGCGCGCGCCTGCAATACGGCGCGGCGGCTGCGCTTTGCTCTACCCGAAAGCTTTGCGACCATTTCCTATGTCAGCGTGCTGCGCGGCGAGGTCCCGCCTGCCCTGCTCACCGGCCGCAGGGTGCTGATCGGCATGACGGGGCAGGGCCTGGGCGATCGCTATCCCGTGCCCGTATCCGATGGTGGCAACATGCCGGGGGTGGAGATCAACGCGAACATCGCCAATGCCCAGTTGCAGGATGGCTGGGTGCATTCGCTCCCGCGCCCGCTGCAGATCGCCCTCGCGCTTGCTCCGGCCTGGCTGCTGATGCTCGGCTTCTGGCGCATCCGCCCGCGCGCCGCCAGCCTGCTCGCGATCGGACTGATGCTGGGAACGCTCTTGCTCAGCACAGCGGCGCTGGCAGCAAACTGCTGGATTGAGCCCGGCCCTGCATTGCTGGGTATCGCCCTGGTCTATCCGCTCTGGGGTTGGCGCAGGCTGCAGGCGACCAGCGATTACATGCGCAGCGAACTCGCGCGGCTCGAGAACGAAGAGTCGCTTCCCCTGAGCCTTCCAGTGGCAGGCGATAGCGACCATGTGACCCGCCAGGCCGAGCAGTTGGCGCGCGCGATAGCCCAGTTGCGCGATCTCAAGCGGCTGGTCGGCGATGCGCTGGCGGGCCTGCCCGATCCGGCGCTGGTCAGCGATCTGTCGGGCCGTATCGTGCTCACCAATGCTGCGGCAACATCCGCTTTCGGCGATGGGCTGATCGGGGCGGAAGTCGACGGTCTGCTTGCCGATATCGCCGAGACGGCAGCGCGCAAGCCGATTGCGGCCTATCTCGCCACCCCGGACAGCGGCCATATCGAATTCGAGGCTGGCGATGGCCGCGCTTTCGTGCTGCGGCGCGCCGCGATTGTGGGTGCTGACGGGCAGCCGCGCGGGCGGATCGATTATCTCACCGACATCACTGTCATCGCGCAGGCCCGGCGGGAGCGCGAGCGGGTGCTCCAACTGCTGTCGCACGACATGCGCGCGCCCCAGGCGGCGATCCTGGCCCTGTTGTCCACCGATGGCGACTCGGTCGACCGAGCGCGCATCGCGCGGCACGCGCGGCAGACGCTGACCCTGGCCGACAGCTTCGTCGATCTCGCCCGGATGCAGGAGCGCGGCTTCGATCCCGAGCCGGTGATCGCGGCGGACCTTGCCAGCGAGGCTGCCGACAGCCTCTGGCCGATCGCCCAGCAGCGCGGTGTGCAGATCCGCGTCGTCGACGAAAGCGACTGCGCCTTTGTCTCGGCCGAACGCGAAAGCCTGTTCCGCGCCGTCGTCAATCTGATCGACAATGCGGTGAAGTACAGCCCGGATTCCGGCACGGTCACGGTACAGATAGACCGCGTGTCGGGGCAGGTCCGGCTGAGCATTCGCGATCAGGGCAAGGGCATCAACCCCGCAGTCATGCCGCACCTGTTCGAACGCTTTGCCAGCGAGAATGCCGGCCATATCGTCAAGGGCGTGGGATTGGGCCTCAACTATGTCGCCGCCGTGGTGGAGCGCCATGGCGGAACGATCGCTGCGCATAATGCGGCAGATGGCGGTGCGATATTCGACCTTGTCCTGCCGCTGGACGATCCCGACTAGCGCGTGCCCTTGCGCACTATCTGGGCGCTGCCCGGACCGACATCCAGCCGGTCGACGGCAGCGCTGACCAGATGCGGCAGGCTGTCGGTGAGCCGCGCCCTGCAGTGAAATTCGGCAGCGTCGCTCGCAAAGGCGACGTCGCCTGTCACGCGCTCGGTCAGCGTGATCGTCAGCCGATGGTCGCTTCTGGCACAGCCCCTGTTGTTGCTGCGATCGGCCGCCGGGGCGATGGTGCCTGCAACCTTGCCCAGATCATCGCCAGCCTTGACCGCGATGTTCGCCGGACGTTCGGCCAGCGTCACCGCGAGCAGATAGTCCCCCCCTGCCTGCTGGTTCCAGCCACGCTGGCGCAGTGCGGCGGCAACCATGTCGCGCGCCTGGCCGGGAAACATGTCACCGTCATCGGCCGTGGCGACCAGATCGAAGCTGGCGCGCGGCGGCAGCGGCCGAGGCGCGGTGGCATCGACCCGCGTCAACACCGGCGAGGCGCATCCCGCCAGCAACACTGCCGCGACCAGCGCCAACCCGCGCATCATTTCTTCGCCCAGTCGAGATTGGCCACCGCCACGACCAATGCCAGGCCGGACGAGAGCCCGTTGATGAAGGCATTGCGCTCGATGTTCACATATTCGTCGACCGAATGCGCCCGGCCGCCGCCACCGCCCGATCCGATCGTGATCGCCGGAATGCCCAGGCTCATCGGGATATTGGCATCGGTCGAAGAGGCCTGGAGCTGCGTTTCGAAACCATGATCGCCGAGCACCTTGCGGCTGGTGACGACCAGCGGATGCGTGTCGGCCGTGCTGCCCGCAGGCCGGTCGCCGATCCGCTTCTTTTCCGCCGAGATCACGCCGACATTGGTCGACCGGGCATAATTTTCCGCGGTCACCGCCTCGTCGACGATAGCCAGGAAGCGCTGTTCGAGCCGGTCGAGCGCCTTGGGATCGGGCGAGCGCATGTCGACCTGAAGCTCGATCCGGTCGGGAATCGAGTTGACCGAGGTCCCGCCCGAGACGACGCTCGCGGCATAGCTGGTGCGCGGGCTTGCGGGCACGTCGGTCTCGTAGAGGCGGCGCACGGTGTCGGCCATCGCCACCATCGGGTTGACGATGCCGAACGCGCCATAGCTGTGCCCACCGGGGCCGGTGAACGCGACATTGTAGCGCTTCGAGCCCACCGCCTGGTTGACGATGCGCGAGGGGTCCGAGCCATCGACCGAGACGAAGGCAGCGATCCGGTCCTTGTAAGCGTTCTTGGTGAACAGGAAGCGCACGCCGCGCAGATCACCCGGCCCCTCCTCGCCCACTGTGGCGACGAACAGGATGTCGTGCTTGGTTTCCACCTTGGCGGCGTTCATCGCGCGGATCCACGCGAGCAGTCCGGTCAGCCCGACCGTATCGTCGCCGACACCCGGCGCGTTGAGCGTATTGCCCTCGCGCCGCACCTTCACATCGGTGCCCTTGGGAAAGACGGTGTCGAGATGTGCGGTGATCGCGACCAGCGGCCCGCCCGCCGGGGCCGTGCCGCGCCTTATGCCGGTGACATTGCCCTCGGCATCGATCGCGACTTCGGTTAGGCCCAGCGCCTTGAACTGCTGCTGGAAATAGGCCGCGCGTGCCTGCTCACCGAATGGCGGCGCGGGGATTTCGGTGATGGTGATGAGTTCCTGGACGATCCGGTCATAATCGCCCGCCAGCGCGGTCTTGGCGGCACTGGCGTCCTGAGCGAAGGCGGGGGCGACGAGTGTGGCGCTCAGCGCAAGCGCGGCAACGAAACGGCGGATGGTCATGGCTTCCCCTTGTATCGATCTTGCTCCCCTCCCTACAAGGGAGAGGTTGGGGGTGGGTGAAGAGTCCAGACGCATCCCTGGTGCAGACGACCCACCCCTGGCCCCTCCCTGTCCAGGGAGGGGAACAGATAGGTCTAATCCCGCGTCAGCAGGAAATACACGACATAAAACCACGAAAAGAAACCGTGGATGATCGCCCAGAGCACCGATTTGTGCGCGGTATAGCTGATCGCGATGGCAAGCGCGCTGCCGAAGCCCACGCCGTTGCGGACGACCTCTTTCTGGACGATGACCCGGCGTTCGCTCATGCTGCCTTCCGGGTGGATGCCGCGACCTCGGCATTCAGCATTTCGGCCACCTCGAAGGCGACTTCGAGCGACTGCGCCGCGTTGAGCCGCGGGTCGCAATGGGTGTGGTACCGGTCGCCAAGCGCCTCGTCGGTGATCGCGATCGCGCCGCCGGTGCATTCGGTGACATTCTGCCCGGTCATCTCGATATGAATGCCGCCGGCATGCGTGCCCTCGGCGCGGTGGACGGCGAAGAAGCCGCGCAGTTCGGCCATGATCCGCTCGAACGGCCGCGTCTTGAAGCCGCTTTCGGACTTCACGACATTGCCGTGCATCGGGTCGCACGACCAGATGACCGGATGGCCTTCCTTCTTCACCGCGCGCACCAGCGGAGCAAGCCCGGCCTCGACCTTGTCATGCCCGAAGCGGCTGATCAGCGTCATCCGGCCCGGAATGCGCGAGGGGTTGAGCGTGTCGAGCATGTTCAGCAGCGCATCGGTGCTCAGGCTAGGCCCGCACTTGATGCCGATCGGGTTGCCGATGCCGCGCAGGAACTCGACATGCGCCGATCCCTCGAAGCGGGTGCGGTCGCCGATCCACAGGAAATGCGCCGAGGTATCGTACCAATCGCCGGTCAGCGAATCGCGCCGGGTCATCGCTTCCTCGAACGGCAGCAGCAGCGCCTCATGGCTGGTGTAGAAGCTGGTGCCCTGAAGCTGCGGCACGGTATCGGTGCTGATGCCGCAGGCGCGCATGAAGTCCATCGCCTCGCTGATCCGGTCCGCTGTCTCGGCATAGCGCTCGGCCCAGGGGCTGCGACCCATGAAATCGTGCATCCACTGCTGCACCTGCTGCAGGCTGGCATAGCCGCCGCTGGCAAAGGCGCGCAGCAGGTTGAGCGTTGCTGCGCTCTGCGAATAGGCGCGGACCATCCGCGCAGGATCGGGCTCGCGCGTCGCCGCCTCGAACTCGATGCCGTTGATATTGTCGCCGAAATAGCTCGGCAGCTCGATTTCACCCTGCTTCTCGGTCGGCGCGGAGCGCGGCTTGGCGAACTGGCCCGCCATCCGGCCCAGCTTCACCACCGGGCGCTTCGAGGCAAAGGTCATCACCACCGCCATCATCAGCAGCACGCGGAAGGTGTCGCGGATGTTGTTGGGGTGGAACTCGGCAAAGCTCTCGGCACAATCGCCGCCCTGCAGCAGGAACGCCTCGCCGGCGGCGACGCGCGCGAGTTCCTTCTCCAGGCTGCGCGCTTCGCCGGCAAAGACCAGCGGGGGATAGGTCTTGAGCGTGGCTTCGGCATCGGCGAGGGCTGCGGCATCGCGATACGCCGGGATATGCCGCGCCTCATGGGTTCGCCAGCTATCGGGGGTCCACTTGCCTGCCACGTCAATCACTCCAAAAAATACAGCCGGCAAGGTACGCCGGGCCGCGCCCCATAGCAATGTCGGGCGCAAAATGCAGCAGGCAATCGGCATTAATGTTCCAATGCGGGCCGCCAAGCCTTGCCTTTGATGTCGCAAAGACTCTAAGCGGATGGCCATGGTTCCTCCCGACATCATCCCGTTCGCTGGCCGGTTCGAGGGGCGCACGCACTATTTCGCGCTACGCGTCTATTTCGAGGACACTGATTTTTCAGGCATTGTCTATCATGCCAACTATCTGCGCTATCTGGAGCGTGCGCGATCGGACATGCTGAGCGGTCTCGGCATCGACCAGCGCGGCACGTTCGAGACCGGCAACGGCGTCTATGCCGTCGCCGACATGACACTCAAGTTCGTGCGCCCGGCGAAGATGGACGATGCGCTGATCGTGATGAGCCAGGTCACTCGGCTGCGCGCGGCGGCGTGCATCATTCATCAACGAGTCATCCGGCGCAGCCAATCTGTCGTCGAATCGTTTGAGACACTGCTGGAGGCAGAGGTTACCGCTGCCTTCATCAACCCCGAGGGGCGCCCCATCCGCCAGCCGCGCGCCTGGGTGGAGGCGTTCAACACCATCCTTGCTACCGACCAGAAAGATCCGTCCCCGCTATGATCGATACCATGGGCCTGACCCCCGATGCCGTCACCCTGTCGCCGCTCAAGCTGTTCATGCAGGCCGATCTCGTCGTCAAACTGGTGATGATCGGGCTGGCGCTGGCCAGCATCTGGACCTGGACGATCATCATCAGCTTCGGGCTGAAGATCGCCAGGATCGGCAAGGACAATACCGCGTTCGAACAGGATTTCTGGAAGGCGGGCGATATCGACGCGTTCTACAAGGCGCGTGGGCACGAGAAGCTGCCGAGTGCGCGCGTGCTCGCCGCCGGTGTCACCGAGTGGCGGCGCACGACCAAGGGCCGCGTCACCGACCGCGACGGCGCTCGCCAGCGGCTGGCGACGGCGATGCAATCGAGCGTGGGGCACGAGATCGACACGCTGTCCGACCGGCTGAACTTTCTCGCCACGGTCGGCTCGGTCGCGCCGTTCGTCGGCCTGTTCGGCACCGTCTGGGGGATCATGCGCAGCTTCACCGCGATCGCCGCCGAGCAGAACAGCTCGCTCGCGGTTGTTGCGCCGGGCATTGCCGAAGCGCTGTTCGCGACCGCGATCGGCCTGTTCGCGGCGATCCCGGCGGTCATCGCCTATAACCGCTTCTCGCACCGGCTGAACAAGCTGGAGGGCAAGCTCTTCCGCTTCTCCGACGCGTTCCACGGCGAACTCAGCCGCGAGCTCGAAAAGGACAGCTTCTGATGGGCATGTCTGTCGGTCCCTCGGGCGGCAGCGGGCGGCGGCGCGGCGGTTCGCGCGCGCCGATGGCGGAGATCAACGTCACCCCGTTCGTCGATGTGATGCTGGTGCTGCTGATCATCTTCATGGTCACCGCGCCGCTGCTGGTGGCGGGCGTTCCGATCGACCTGCCCGATAGCCGCGCCAATGCGCTGGAACAGGAAAAGGAGCCGGTGCAGATCTCGCTCGACGCCGAGGGCCAGGCGTTCATCGACGACGCTGAGGTCAGCATGGACGACCTGCCCGATGCGCTCGAGGCGCTGCGCAAACAGCGCGGCGAGGATAATGGCGATGCGCCGCAGGTGATGCTGCGTGCCGATCGCTCGCTCGATTACGGCAAGGTGATGCTGGTGATGGGCGAGCTGAACCGCGCAGGCCTCAACCGCGTATCGCTGGTCACCACCGGTTCATCCGACCGCCCATAACCGGTTGAGCAGAAAGGCTTACGAGCACAGGAATGGAGAAAAGCGAGCGTCTTGGGCTTTCGGTGGCGGTGGTCGGTCATGTCGCGCTGTTCGGCGTACTGTCGCTCGGCATTGCCAGCCGCAGCGAGCTGAAGATGCCGGTCAAGCCGATCGAGGTGCAGCTCACCGACGAGGTGGGGCTGGAATCCGAATCGCCTACGCCCAATGTCGAGGCGGCAACCGCGACCGCTCCCGAGATCGCACCCCAGGTCGAGAAAGCCGCGCCCGCCGCCCAGAGCGAGCCCGAACCCGCGCCGCCGCCCCCGGTCAAGCGACCCGAACCGCCCGCGCCCAAGGCAATCGAGCGCCCCGCCCCGCCCAAGCCTAAGGCGGCGGAAAAGCCGCGCCCTGCCCCCGTGCCCAAGCCCGCGCGCAGCACCCCGCCTCCGCCCGCCAAGCCGCAGCCCAAGGCGGCCGAGAAGCCCAAGCCCAAGCCCCCTGCCGACACGTCCGAGCGTCGCCGCCCCGACAAGCCCAAATCGACGCCAGCGGCCAAGCCGTCCACCTCGTCGCCCGCCAAGGCCAGCCCCAATACCACCGCGCGCGCACCGCGGATCGGCAAGGATTTTCTCGAGGGCGTGACCGACAAGCCTTCGACCAGCCGCGCGCAGACCCCGCCTGCCGCCACCATCGGCCCGGCGGTGGTCGCCTCGCTGCAGCGTGAGCTGCTGCGCCAGGTCAAGCCGCACTGGGTGCCGCCGACCGGCGCGGACGCGGAACTCTTGCGCACGCGGGTCGTCGTGAAGCTGGATGAGAACGGCAATATCGTCGGAACGCCGCAGGCCACGACCACCGGGGTCAATGCGAGCAACCGCGCGCAGGAAGCGCTGCACAAGGAGCGCGCCATCGCCGCGGTCCGCCGCGCCGCCCCGTTCAAGTTCCCCGCGCAATATTATGCGGAATGGCAGACCATCGAGCCAACCTTCTATCTGGGATTGTAAGCTATGCGCACCATCACCTCTTTCCTCTCCACTTCCCCGTCTGTCCCGAACGAAGTCGAGAGACGTGATCGAAAGGGTAGCGCATACGTCCCTCGACACGCTCGGGACAAACGGAGGTGGTTTGTCGGGCTCTCGCTTGGTGTGGTCGCCATGATGGCCACCCCCGCGCACGCCCAGCTGGCGGTGGATGTGGACAATGCCGGCAGCGCGGACCTCGTCATCGCGGTCCCTGCCCTTCCCACCCCGCAGAGCGAGAACACGCTCGCAGGCACCACCGAAGATCTCGGCAACCGCATCAGCGACGTCATCGCATCGGACCTCGACCGGTCGGGCCTGTTCAAGCCGATCGGGCGCAATGCGGTGAAGCGCATCACCGTCGACGAGGTCACCGCGCCGACCTTTCCCTATTGGCAGGGCCGCAGCGCCGCCGCCCTCATCCAGGGCTTTGTCAAATCGAATGGCGACGGCAAGATCACCGTGGGCTGCTATCTCTACGATGTGGCGCTGGGCAGCGAACTGACCCGCCAGGGCTTTGTCGTCGAACCGGCGGACTGGCGCCGCGCCGCGCACAAGTGCGCCGACAGCATCTATTCGCGCCTGTCGGGCGAAAGCCCGTTCTTCGACAGCCGCATCGCCTATATCGCCGAGACCGGCCCCAAGGGGAACCGCACCAAGCGGCTGGCGATCATGGATTCGGACGGCGCGAACCACCGGTTCATCACCAACGGCCAGTCGACCGCGCTGACCCCGCGTTTCTCGCCCGATTACAAGCAGATCGCGTATCTCAGCTATGTCGACGGCAACCCGCGAATCTATGTCTATGACCTCGGCACCGGTCGCCAGCGGCTGGTCACGCAGAGTCGCAACCCCACCTTCGCGCCGCGCTGGTCGCCCGATGGCAAGTATCTGCTCTATTCGATGGCGATCGGCGGCAATACCGACATCTACAAGATCTCGGCCGAAGGCGGCACGCCGGTACGGCTGACCGACGGCCCCGGCATCGATGTCGGCGGCAGCTTCTCGCCCGATGGCAGCCAGATCGTGTTCGAAAGCGATCGCAGCGGCGGCCAGCAGCTTTATGTGATGAACGCCGACGGATCGAACCAGCGCCGGATCAGCTTCGGTGGCGGTCGCTATGCCACGCCCGAATGGAGCCCGAGGGGCGACCTGATCGCCTTCACCAAGATGCAGGGCAATTTCCGCATCGGCGTGATGAGCCCGTCGGGCGGCGGCGAACGGCTGCTGACCAACAGCTGGCAGGACGAGGCCCCGACCTGGGCCCCCAATGGCCGTGTGATCCAGTTCTTCCGCACCGGACGCGGCGCGGTCAGCTCGACCGTGTGGCAGGTGGACCTGACCGGTGCGAACGAGCGCCGCCTGCCGACCCCGGTCGATGGGTCCGACCCCGCCTGGGGCCCGATCCTGCCGTGATGGAGCCTTTTATGGTTCCTGTGGGTTTACCCTTGCGATGAATGGAGTCAGACTTCCTTCAGGTTAACATTGGTTATGTTTCACAATGGGGCCCGAACGGCATGCTGCCAGACACCCCGCAATTCCCCACGGGGCCTAGTCTGTGTCGTCTGTATGGCCCCCCACAAGAAGGAGACGCTCGATGAGAACTGTCCGCAACACGCTTGTCCTGGCCACCGCCGTCATCGCATTGGGCGCTTGCGCCAAAAAGGCTCCGCCTGAGCTGCCGCCCGCGCCGGGTCCGGCAGTCGACAATTCGCAGGGACAGGACAATTCGGGCGTCGGCAATGTCGCCGTTCCCGGCAGCCAGGCCGATTTCCTCGCCAAGGTGCGCTCAGACCGCATCCTGTTCGATCTCGATCGCTACAATGTCGATGCCGACGACCAGATCACGCTGCAGAGCCAGGCGCAGTGGCTGGCGCAGTATCCTAACAAGCAGGCGATCATCGAGGGCCATGCCGACGAGCGCGGCACCCGCGATTACAACCTCGCGCTCGGCGAACGTCGCGCCAATGCAGCGAAGAACTATCTGGTCTCCTTGGGCGTCAGCGAGTCGCGCCTGCGCGTCGTCAGCTATGGCAAGGAACGCCCCGCCGCCATGGGTTCGGACGAGGCAAGCTGGGCCCAGAACCGCCGCGCGGTGACCGTGACGATCGACTGATCCGCTCGTTCAACGCTGAAATTCAAAGGGCCAGCCGTGCACAACGGCTGGCCCTTTTCTTATTCGCCGACAGGGAGATCGAGCCCGCGCTTGCCATGCTCGGGCGTGTCGTGCGGTGCATGGGGAAGCTCCATTTCGGCCGGCTCGGGCACTTCCAGCATGCCTTCCCATTTGGTGATGACGCTGGTGGCGACCGCGTTGCCGACGACGTTGGTTGCTGTGCGGCCCATGTCGAGGAACTGGTCGATGGCGAGGATGATCGCCACGCCTTCGACCGGCAGGCCGAATTGCGCGAGCGTGCCGGTGATGACCACCAGGCTCGCGCGCGGCACGGCGGCGATGCCCTTGGACGAGACCATCAGCGTCAGCAGGATCAGGATTTGCGTGGTGATTGAAAGGTCGATGCCATAAGCCTGCGCGATGAACAATGTCGCAAAGCTCATGTACATCATCGAGCCATCAAGGTTGAAGCTGTAGCCCAAGGGCAGCATGAAGCCCGAGATGCGGCGCGGCACGCCGAACCGGTCGAGCTGCTCGAACATCTTGGGCAGCGCGGCCTCCGACGAGGCGGTCGAGAAGGCGATCAGCAGCGGTTCGCGGATATAGCGGATGAGCTGCCAGATCTTGGCCCGCAGGAAAACCCAGCCCATCGTCAGCAGGATGATCCACAGCAGCACCAGCGAGGCGTAGAACTCGACCAGCAGCTCGAAATAGGTGCCCAGGATCGCAAGCCCGCTGCCTGCTACCACCTTGGCGATCGCGCCGAACACCGCGATGGGTGCAAAGCGCATCACATAGCCGGTGATCTGCAGCATCATCTCGGCCAGCGCTTCGGACCCGCGCACCAGCGCCGCGCCCTTCTCGCCAATGGCCGAAAGCGCCACGCCCGCGAACACAGAAAAGACCAGGATCTGCAGGATGTTGTTGGTCGCGAGTGCCTCGAGCGCGTTCTTGGGGAAGATCGATAGCGTGAACTCCCACGCGTCGAGTTTCTTCACCTCGCCGACCATCTTGGCGGCTTCTGCCGCTTCAGGGATCGGCGCGCCGATGCCCGGCTGGAACAGGTTGACCATCAACAGGCCGAGCCCGATCGAGATGAAGCTGGCTGTGATGAACCAGGTCAGTGCACGCACGCCGATGCGGCCCAAGGCACTGCTGTCCCCCATATGCGCAATGCCGACGACGATGGTCGAGAGCACCAGCGGCGCGACGAGCAGCTTGATGAGGTTGAGGAAGATGTCCGAGAGCAGCTTGAACGTCTTGGTGATATATTCGAACATCGGGCTGTCCGCCGCGACGCCGACATGGACGGCATAACCGACCGCCACGCCGAGCACCATGCCGGCGAAAATATACCAGGTAAGCTTGCGATCCATGGTCCTGCCCTTTTGTCCCTTGAGCGTGTCCTACCGGGCCATGGGAAATGCGCAACCCCCGTGCGGGGAGGCACAGGGTGGTCTTGAGATCGGCGGGGGGGCCAGTGAGGAGCCGCAAGGCAATTCGGACTGGCCTATTTCAGCTCCCTGCGCAGCTTGGCAGCAAAACTGGGCGTAGTCGGCGTGACGATGTCGCTGACGAACCAGCTGCCCTTGATCAACACCAGATCGACCGAATAGCGCTTCGGGCCGCCGTTGCGCATCTGCACGGTGACGCGCGCGCCAGCGTCGCCCTTGGCCACGACGGTGCTGCTGAGGAGCTTGTAATCGCTTCCGGTATCCTGACAGTCGCAAAACGGAACGGTGTCGATGACGCAGATGCCGCCCCCGGCTTCCGCACAGGCATCGTCCTTGGCGATCAGCGCCTTGAGCGCGGGCGCATAACGCGCCGACCGATAGTCGAAATCGCCGGGCAGCTTGGCATAGATGCCTTCGACATAGCGCTTGGCGGCGGCGAGTTCCGCCGGAGTGGCCGCACTGGCGGGCATGGCGGGTGCCACGAGCATCACGGCCGTTGCAGCCGCTGCGAACATCTTTCCTGTCATCGATCCCCCTTCCGATGCGCCTCGCCCATGGCGTTCAACCGCGCGTTTCAAGGCACCCAGCCTATTGCCATCGCCCGTCCGCATCAAGCGCCGCATCGCAGTCTGCACGGCGCACACGCAAAACGGGGGCCGACATTGCTGTCGGCCCCCACTGCGCCTGATCTGGCTTTCCGGATCGTTGATCCGATGCCCGTGAAAGCGGTTTCCCGCCTCAAGATGGTCTGTCTGCCGCGCCGCGAGCGGTGGGGCTGACATGTCCGTTCCAGGCTGTCGATGGTTGCACGCCCGCATCGCTGCTTGCGTGCCGCCTTCGATCCCGATCACCCTTTCAGGCGTCCGGCTTCGCGCGAGGCTTGGGTCGATTGGCCCGAGGGCCCCTGGTCCGAAGACCTTCGCCCCAAGTCCGCGCTCTGCCTGACACCCCCGGCTTGCGCCATCCGGTTCAGATCATCCGGCCCCAGCAACACCACTCCGAAAAGCCGTGCGCGTTAACCGATTGTCCTGAGCCTTAAGGCCCTGCCCCGAGGCATCGCACCGGCGGACCGCTCCATCCAGGTCTTGCGACCCGCATCTTGCCTGCCTGCCGATCATCGTCCGTCCATCCGAACCTTTTCAGACCGCCCCTTGCACTCCCTCGCACTGCTGCTCCGGAACCCTTGGGGCCATGTCTTCCAGCCTGTGCATAACACCGGCCTTCCTTCCGCACCGCTCGCTGCTGCCAGCTTCCGGTCCGGGCGGTCTCTCCAGCTCTCAAACCTGCGCTCTACATCGCTGTATTCGCTTGGTTTTTCAGACTTTCAGTCCGCTTTCCGTCTGTCCTTCCGACCTCTTGAAGGTGTCATGAGACCCGAGTCGCGACCAGCAAAATTGCATGAGTTATCCACAGCCAGCGCGGCTTCGCTGTGGATAAAATGGTGAATAGCAATGGATTAAAGTGTGCCGACACGAATGTTTCATTGGGGCGTAACAAAGGCGTTTCGGCAAGCACCACCCTCACGACGATTCGCGTTCCCCTCCCTGGCCAGGGAGGGGTTAGGGGTGGGTCGTTTGCGCCGATCGTAGCGTAATCTCGCGGACCCACCCCCTGCCCCTCCCTTTCAGGGAGGGGAGTCAGTAGCGCAATTCGCAACGGTCAGAAAATCGGGATCGCCCCCATCGGCACCACGGCGAGGACGACCAGGCAGGCAACAACGATTCCCGTCACCCGGCTGCGCATCGTGCCATAGGCCGCATCGGTCGCTCCTGCGCGCACTGCCTGCTTGTCGAGCCACCACAGCACACCGAAGCCCAAAGCGAACAGCAGCGCCGCCTCGTTGAACGGCACGAACCAGAGCGCAGCGCAGGTGCCCAGCACCACTGCATTGCTGGCGAGGAACAGATTGGGCGTCACCCGCTCGGGTGCGACCACCTGAATACCCCAGAGCGTGCCTGCCATGAACATCAGTATGGTGAACGCCCAATAGCAGGTCAGGTTCGCCGCATTGACGTCGCCAAAACCGACGACATGGCTCACCGCGCCCGCGATGAACGGCAGCGCGCCCGAATAGGTCAGGCCCTGCACCAGCAGGCGTTGATCATCCGCTCCCCGCGCCGCCATCGGCCGACCTCAGCCCTGGCGGCGGCCCAGCAGCCGCAGCCGCAGCGCGTTGAGCTTGATGAAGCCTTCCGCATCCTTCTGGTCATAGGCGCCCGCATCGTCCTCGAACGTCACCACCTTTTCGCTGTACAGCGAATAAGGCGACCTGCGGCCCACGACCCACGCATTGCCCTTGTACAGCTTCAGCCGCACCGTGCCGGTAACATGGCTCTGGCTATGGTCGATCGCCGCCTGCAGCATCTCGCGCTCGGGGCTGAACCACAGGCCGTTATAGATCAGCTCGGCATAGCGCGGCGCGAGCTCGTCCTTGAGGTGCGCCGCGCCGCGATCGAGCGTCAGTTGCTCGATGCCGCGATGCGCGATGTGATAGATCGTGCCGCCAGGCGTCTCGTACATGCCGCGCGACTTCATGCCCACGAAGCGGTTCTCGACCAGATCGAGCCGCCCGATGCCGTGCGTCTTGCCCAGATCGTTGAGCTTTGCAAGCAGCGTCGCGGGGCTCATCCCCTCGCCGTTCAGCGCGACGCCGTCGCCGCGTTCGAAATCGATAGTGATATATTCCGGCGTATCCGGACCCTCTTCGGGATGGTTGGTGCGCGAATAGACATAATCGGGGACTTCATCCCACGGGTCCTCGAGCACCTTTCCCTCGGACGAGGTGTGCAAGAGGTTGGCGTCGGTCGAAAACGGCGCTTCGCCGCGCTTGTCCTTGGCGACCGGGATCTGGTGCGCCTCGGCGAACTCGATCAGCTTCGTGCGGCTGGTCAGGTCCCATTCGCGCCAGGGGGCGATGACCTTCACATCGGGCTCGAGCGCGTAATAGCCGAGCTCGAACCGCACCTGATCGTTGCCCTTGCCGGTCGCGCCATGGCTGACCGCGTCGGCACCGACCATTTTCGCGATCTCGATCTGCCGCTTGGCGATCAGCGGCCGCGCGATCGAGGTGCCGAGCAAATAGGTGCCCTCGTACAGCGCATTGGCGCGCATCATCGGGAACACGTAATCGCGCACGAATTCCTCGCGCAGATCATCGATGAAGATGTGCTCCGGCTTCACGCCCATCATCTGCGCCTTGGCGCGCGCCGGTTCCAGCTCCTCGCCCTGGCCAAGATCGGCGGTGAAGGTCACGACCTCGCAACCATAGGTCTGCTGCAGCCATTTCAGAATGACGCTGGTATCCAGACCGCCCGAAAAGGCCAGAACGACGCGCTTGACACCTTGAGCCATGAAGCCACTTTCCTGCTGTACGAGTTTGCGCGCCGCCTAACAGCGCGGGGGCATGGGGGCAAGGGTCATCACACCCAGCCGGCGGTCTGTGCGGCGATCCACAGGCCCAGCCCCGCAAACATCAGCGCCGCGCCGATCTGCAGCGCGCGGATCGGCAAAATCCGCTCGATCCTGTGACCCAGCAGCACAGCGGGGACATTGGCGATCATCATGCCCAAAGTGGTTCCGGCGGTGACCGCGACGACATTCTGGTAATGCGCGCCCATGGCAACGGTGGCGATCTGTGTCTTGTCGCCCATCTCGACCAGGAAGAACGCGACCAGCGTGGTGACGAACACGCCCGCCCCGCGCCTTTTGGGCTCGTCATTCTCGTCGAATTTATCGGGGATCAGCGCCCACAGGCCCATCACGATGAACCCGCCGGCAATGGCGAAGCGGAAGGCGGGGCTGTCGAGCAAACCGGCGACCTGCTGCCCGACCAGCGCCGCAAGAAAATGGTTGGCAAGCGTTGCGGCGAAGATGCCGGCGATGATCGGCACCGGCTTGCGCATGCGCGCAGCGAGCAGGATCGCAAGAAGCTGGGTCTTGTCGCCCATTTCGGCGAGCGCGACCAGCGACAGCGAGGCAAGAAAGGCTTCCATCCGACGAGACTTTCAGGGCCGGGCAGCAAGTGGACACAATGGCACCATCGCCCCTGCCCGGCCGGACAATGGGTTCAGGTGTCATCGGTCTTGCCGGAAGCCGGATCCCAAGGACCCGGAAACCCTTGCGCCATGGCCTCTCGGCCAAGTGTGTTGACGCACGGACCGGCATGGCGCCGGTTGGCTACTCCCCATCAGACGTGCTAGCCTTTAGGCGGTCAGCAAGGGGGATGCAAGATGGCTGAGGCGCAGAACAAGACCGTGGCCACCAACGCGGATGTGGCGGCCTATGTCGCGGCGCTCGAGCCCGAGCGGCGGCGCGAGGAAGCAAGTGCGCTGGTCGCGCTGTACGAGCGCATCACCGGCGAACCTGCGAAGATGTGGGGGCCGAGCATGATCGGCTTCGGCTCCTATGATTACACCTATGATAGCGGCCGTAGCGGCACCGCGATGCGCTCGGGCTTCGCGCCGCGCAAGGGCAAGCACAGCATCTACCTGATGTGCGGCACTTGCGACGATGCCGCCGCGCGGCAGCAGCAAGCGCTGCTCGGCCGGCTCGGCAAGCACAAGATGGAAAAATCGTGCCTGTACATCAGCCGGCTCGATCAGGTGGACATGGGCGTATTGGAAGAGATCATCGCGAACAATGTCGCCGAAATGAACCGGCTCTACCCGCCTGCATGACGATCCCGCCCGAAGATCTGTTCCACGGCCCGGTCAAGCGCAGCATCCAGATCGCCGGTCACATGACCTCGATCAGCCTGGAGCCGCTATTCTGGGACCTGCTGAAAGCCGCCGCCGAGGCGCGGAGCCTGCCGATCAACGCCCTCGTCGCGCAGATCGATGTCGAGCGGATCGCGGTGGACGCGCCGCCCAATCTGGCGAGTGCGATAAGGCTTTGGCTGGTCAGGGATGTGATAGAGGCGCGCGGTGGCGCTGCGGATAGTCAAGCCGCACAACAGGACTCCCCTCCCTGACCAGGGGGGGGGAACGCGCGAATTGATCGGTTGGTGCTCAGCGCTTTACGTTCTCCGGCGAAAGCCGCAGCCCAGGAGCCGGATTGTGCCATCTCGCCCTGGATTCCGGCTTTCGCCGGAAAACGTGGCGCGATGATCAATCCCCGCCGACGCGTTCGATATCGGCGCCCACCGCCTGCAGCTTCTCTTCCAGCCGCTCATAGCCGCGGTCGAGATGGTACACCCGGTTAACCTCGGTCTCGCCCTCGGCCGCGAGCCCAGCGATGATCAGGCTCATCGAGGCGCGCAGGTCGGTCGCCATGACGGGCGCGCCAACCATGCGTTCGACGCCGTGCACCACCGCGGTGCGCCCCTTGACCTCGATATGCGCCCCCATGCGGTTCAGTTCGGGCACGTGCATGTAGCGGTTCTCGAAGATCGTCTCGGTCAGCACGCTTGCACCCTCGGCGAGGCACAGCATCGCCATGAACTGCGCCTGCATGTCGGTGGCAAAGCCGGGGAATGGCGCGGTCGACAGGGTGAGCGCCTGCAGCTTGCCATTGGGACGCACCGCGATGCCGTCGGCGATTTCCTCGCAATGCACGCCTGCCTGGCGCAGCGCAGCGATGGTCGCCTCCATCTCGTCGAGTTTCGCGCCGATCAGGTCGAGGGCGCTGCCGGTGATCGCGGCGGCACAGGCATAGCTGCCCGCCTCGATACGGTCGGCCATCACGCGATAGGTCGCTCCGTGCAGCCGGTCCTTGCCATGGATGACCAGGGTCGATCCGCCGATGCCCTCGATATTCGCGCCCATCGCAACGAGCAGGTTGCACAGATCGACAATCTCCGGCTCGCGCGCGGCGTTGCGCAGCGTCGACGTTCCCTTGGCCAGAACGGCGGCCATCAGCGCATTCTCGGTCGCGCCCACCGAGACAACCGGGAAGCCGAAATCGCCGCCAGGCAACCCGCCCTTGGGCGCGCGCGCGGTCACATAGCCTGCGGTAATCTCGATCTCTGCGCCCAGCGCCTCAAGCGCCTTCAGGTGCAGGTCGATCGGGCGGTTGCCGATCGCGCAGCCGCCGGGCAGCGAGACGGTCGCCTCGCCCGCGCGCGCGAGCAGCGGGCCGAGCACCAGGATCGACGCGCGCATCTTGCGCACGATGTCATAGGGCGCGACCGTGGAGGTCACCCGGCCCGCGCGCAGCGTCATCACCCGGCCGAAATCCTCGGGCCGCGCGCCCTCGATCATCGTCGAGACGCCGAGCTGGTTGAGCAGATGCCCGAAGCTGTCGACATCGGCGAGCCGCGGCAGGTTGCGCAGCGTCAGCGGCTCATCGGTCAGCAGCGCACACGGCAGCAGCGTCAGCGCGCTGTTCTTGGCTCCGGAAATCGGAATACGGCCCGAGAGCGGCTTGCCGCCGCGAATGATGATCTTGTCCATCGCCGCTGTTTAGCGGCTGCACGGGCTGGTGCAAGAGGGCGCCAAGGCGCGAAAGGTCAAACCTTCTCGAGCGTGCACTGCAGCGGGTGCTGGTTCTGCCGGGCGAAGTCCATCACCTGATTGACCTTGGTCTCGGCGACCTCGTACGTGAAGATCCCGCACACCCCGACGCCCTTCTGGTGGACGTGGAGCATGACGCGGGTCGCCTCGTCCATGTTCATGCTGAAGAAGCGCTTGAGCACGAGTACCACGAATTCCATCGGGGTATAGTCGTCGTTCAGCATCAGCACCTTGTACTGGCTGGGCTTTTTCGACTTGGCGCGGGTCTTGACCGCAATGCCGATATCGGGCGGACCGTCATCGTCTTCGCGATCGGGCCCGGCGCGCACGACCAGGCCTGCATCGCCTGCCACGATGGCAGCGAGGCGTCGGGGAGACGCTGAACGGATTGTCGTGCTGTGCATAGGTCGTCTCGAATATCGTATTTCTGAGGCCTCAGGCAAGGGGCTGCGCGCAAAATGCGACGCGCTGCCCCGTCATCCTGACGCAGCCATCTAGCGCCGATTCGGTTACTCTGGCGTTTCGCACCGCTTTCCGTTAGGGGCGCGGCCATGCATTTTCTCGATCAAGCCAAGATTTTCATTCGTTCCGGTGCGGGCGGACAGGGCGCAGTGTCCTTTCGCCGCGAAAAATATGTCGAATATGGCGGCCCCGATGGCGGCAATGGCGGCAAGGGCGGCGACATCATCTTCGAAGCGGTCAGCGGTCTCAATACGCTGATCGACTTTCGCTATACCCAGCATTTCAAGGCGAAGCGCGGCACCGGCGGCATGGGCCGCAACCGCACCGGCGCGGGCGGCGATGATCTGATCATCAAGGTGCCGGTGGGCACGCAGATCCTGTCCGAGGACAAGGAAGACGTGCTCGCCGACTTCACCCATGCCGGCCAGCGCATCACGCTGCTGCGCGGCGGCGATGGCGGGCGCGGCAACCTGAGCTACGCCACCAGCACCAACCGCGCGCCGCGCCAGCACGGGCCGGGCTGGCCGGGTGAGGAAATGTGGGTGTGGCTGCGGCTGAAGCTGATGGCCGATGCGGGGCTGGTCGGCCTGCCCAATGCGGGCAAGTCCACCTTCATTAATCAGGTGACCAACGCCCATGCCAAGGTGGGCGATTACCCGTTCACGACGCTGCGCCCGCAACTGGGCGTGGTGCGCCACCGCAATCGCGAATTCGTGCTCGCCGATATTCCCGGCCTGATCGAGGGCGCGGCGGAAGGCGCCGGGATCGGCGATCGGTTCCTCGGCCATATCGAGCGCTGCCAGGTGCTGATCCATCTGATCGACGCCAATGGCGACGATCCAGTCGAGGCGATGCGGATTGTCGATGGCGAACTGGAAAATTACGGCGCGGGGCTGGACGAGAAGCCGAAGCTGGTCGCGCTCAACAAGGGCGACCTGCTCGACGACGAACTGATGCAGCATTTCGCGAGCGAACTCGTCGCGGCGGGTGCGGACCGGGTGTTCCCGATCTCGGGTGCGACCGGCAAGGGCATCGAGCAGCTGTTCGATGCGCTGCTTGAATATTTGCCGCATGTGACCGCGACCGAACAGCCCGAAGGGGTGGACCCGGATCGCGATGACGAGCCGGGCACATGGTCGCCGGTTTGAATTTGACGAGTTAAGCCGTTCTCCGTCGAAAGCCGGAGTCTAGGGGCGAGATGGCATTGCGTTCGCTCTGGATTCCGGCTTTCGCCGGAAAACAAGGAAGAGACCGATGAACGCCCCCGCACCCCTCTCCCCCACGCAATGCCCAGTCCTCGTCGTCAAGGTCGGCTCGGCGCTGCTCGTCGCGCCCGAGGGCAAGGTGCGGCGCGAATGGCTCGCTTCGCTGGTCGCGGATATTGCCGCGCGGATCAAGGCCGGCCAGCGCATCGTCATCGTCTCCTCGGGCGCGATCGCGCTCGGCGCGCGGCGGCTCGGGTTGCCCAAGGGCGGCCGCGCGAGCCTCGAGGATGCACAGGCCGCCGCCGCGACCGGTCAGATTGCATTGAGCCAGTGCTGGGCCGAACTGCTCGGCGCACACGGCATCACCGCCGCGCAGATGCTGGTGACGCTGGACGATCTCGAGGATCGCCGCCGCTTCCTCAACGCCTCTGCGACGCTGCGCCGCCTGATCGCGCTCGATGTCGTTCCGGTGATCAACGAGAACGATTCGGTCGCGACCGAGGAGATCCGCTTCGGCGACAACGACCGGCTCGCCGCGCGCATCGCGCAGGCGGCGGGCGCGGGTGGCGTGGTGCTGCTCTCCGATGTCGACGGGCTCTATACCGCCAATCCGAAGAGCGACCCCGATGCGCGGCTGATTGAAAACGTCGCGCGGATCGATGCGCGGATCCGGTCGATGGCCGATGGCGGCTCGGCTTCGGGCATGGGATCGGGCGGCATGCTGTCGAAGCTTGAAGCCGCGCGGATCGCGACCAGCGCGGGCGCGCATCTCGCCATCGCCAATGGCACGCACGAACACCCTCTGAAGCGGCTCGACGAGACCGGGCGCTGCACCGTGTTCACCGCCGGCAAGCAGGGCAAGGGCCGCAAGCTGTGGCTGGCCGGACGGATGACCGCGCGCGGAAGGATTACGGTCGATGCCGGCGCCGTTTCCGCACTCGCCAAAGGATCGAGCCTGTTGCCAGCGGGCGCAACCGCCATTGAAGGCAAGTTCGCGCGCGGCGACGTGATCGAGATCGTGACGGCGAGCGGCGAAGTGATCGCACGCGGCCTCAGCGAATATGACGCCAGCGATGCTGCGCGCATCATCGGCCTGCGCAGCGATGGTATTGCCGAGATACTGGGCTATGCACCGCGCAGCGCACTCGTCCATCGCGACCAGATGGTGCTGCTGTGAGCGTGATCGCGATGACCGGCGGCACCGGCTTTGTCGGCGGCGCGACCATCGATCAGGCGCTTGCCGCAGGACACAGCGTTCGCGCGCTCGCCCGCAAGCCGCAACGCGAACGCGAAGGCGTCACCTGGGTGCGAGGCGCGCTCGACGATCCGGCCAGCCTTGCGCAGCTCTGCGAAGGCGCGGACGTCGCGCTGCATATCGCAGGTGTGGTCAACGCGCCCGATCGGGCAGGCTTCATCGCGGGCAACATTACCGGGACCGAGAACGTGCTCGCTGCGGCAAAAGCGGCGGGCGTCGATCGCTTCGTTCATGTCTCGTCGCTGGCAGCGCGCGAGCGCGCCCTGTCCAACTATTGCTGGTCCAAGGCCGAGGCCGAGGACCGCGTCACCGCCTCCGGCCTAGACTGGATCATGGTGCGCCCGCCTGCCGTCTATGGCCCGGGCGATACCGAGATGCTCGACCTGTTCCGCATGGCGGCAAAAGGCTTGGTCATGCTGCCGCCGAGCGGGCGCATGTCGGTGATCCATGTCGCCGATCTGGCCGCCTTGCTGGTGCGGCTCGCGGGCGGCGCGGGCGATGTGCACGCGATCTACGAGGCCGATGACGGAACCCCGCAGGGCTGGAGCCATGAGGGCTTTGCCGATGCGCTGGGCCGCGCGGTGGGGCGCAAGGTGCGCACCGCGCGCGCGCCGAAGCCGGCCCTGTTCATGGCAGCGCGCGCCGACCGGCTGCTGCGCGGCAAGAAAGCCAAGCTGACACCCGATCGTGCGCGCTATATCGCGCATAGCGACTGGACATCCGATCCGCTGCGTCGCCCGCCGCGCGATCTGTGGCAACCGGAAGTAGCGACGCCGAAAGGGCTGGCCGAAACCGCGCGCTGGTATCGCGCCAACGGGTGGCTCAAACGCTGATGAGCGGGTGCCCGAGAGCCATTTCGACGACGAACAGCGCAAAGGTGATGCTGAGACCAATCAGGAACAGCCGATAGGCAAGGCCCAGATAGCGGTATTTTTTGTGCTGCAGCACCATGCCGTTCTGGTGCACGTCGCGCAGCATGGTGCGGAAGATCGTCTCGTCCATGTGCAGATGGTCGATCACCAGATCGGCGAAATCATCCTCGGTCATCTGCGAGAAATTGCCGAAAAACATGAAATTGGTCGCCCCGGGCGGCACGTCGGCCTTCGGCTTGGGCGTGCCGCGCACGGAGGGCAGGATCGCGAACACCGCGCACATGGCCGACAGGAAGGCGAACAGCGCCAGCACCATCAGCGGCAGGCTGACATTGCCGCCGCGCGCCTGGCCGACTGCGATGGTGAACACCACGAACGTCGCACCCATCAGGATGCTCGCCTTCTGATCGGCCATCTGGCTCAGGGACAGGTTGGTCTGCACCGAGGTACGGATGAGGTGAATCGCGTGCGGAGAGAAGGTGTGCGGCGTCTGCGGCCAGGGGCTCGGGATCGCCGGACGGCTCGCATCGACTCGCATTTTCACCCCACCCTCTTCCATGACAGATTGATGACACAGCCGCACTGCGCTTGACAAGCGCCCCTGCACTGCCCTTCTGGCTGCAACAAGCTGCCGCGATTGTGCCGCATTCGCGGGGCATGGGCAGAGACAACCGTTACGGATGAAAGCACGACATGACCGACACCGCCATTTATGACCGGATCGCTGCGCAGATCGAACCCTTCAACAAGAAGGGCATCGCGCTCACCGAGAGCACCACCTTCGCCTCCGATCTGGAATGGGACAGCCTCACCGTCATGGATTTCGTCGCCGCGATCGAGGACGAGTTCGATATCATCATCACCATGAACATGCAGGCCGAGATCGAGACCGTCGGCCAGCTGGTCGCCGCGGTCGAGAAGCTCACCGCCTGACCCCGCGCTATCGTGCGCACCTTCCCCAACCGTGTAGAGACCCCCGAATGACCGACCTGTTTTCCAAGTTCGACGCCCTGATCGGCGAGCGCGAGGCGCTGCTTTCCACCGGCGTGCGCGATCCCTTCTCGCTGGTGATGGAATCGGTCAAATCGCCCACGGTCGCGATGTGCAACGGCAAGGAGACGATCCTGCTGGGCACCTACAACTATATGGGCATGACCTTTGACGACGACGTGCTCGAAGCCGGCAAGCAGGCGCTCGACAGTTTCGGATCGGGCACCACCGGCAGCCGCGTGCTCAATGGCACCTATGCCGGACACCGCGAGTGCGAGGAAGCGCTGAAGGAATTCTATGGGATGGACCATGCCATGGTCTTTTCCACCGGATACCAGGCGAATCTGGGCATCATCTCGACCATGGCGGGCAAGGACGATTACATCATCCTCGATATCGACAGCCATGCCTCGATCTATGACGGCTGCGCTCTCGGCAATGCACAGATCGTCGCCTTCCGCCACAATGATGTCGAGGCGCTGGAAAAGCGGCTGAAGCGCCTGCCCCCCGAAGCGGGCAAGCTGGTGGTGCTCGAAGGCGTCTATTCGATGCTGGGCGACATCGCCCCGCTCAAGGAAATGGTCGCGGTGTCCAAGGCCGCAGGCGCAATGGTGCTGGTCGACGAGGCGCATTCGATGGGCTTTATCGGCGAACATGGCCGCGGCGTCGCCGAAGCTGCGGGCGTGATCGACGATGTCGATTTCATCATCGGCACGTTCAGCAAGTCGGTCGGCACGGTCGGCGGTTTCTGTGTGTCGAACCACCCCAAGTTCGAGGTGCTGCGCCTCGTCTGCCGCCCCTATGTCTTCACCGCCAGCCTGCCGCCCAGCGTCGTCGCCACCGCCGCGACCAGCATCCGCAAGCTGATGCACGCGGGCAACAAGCGCGCGCATCTTTGGGAGAACAGCAAGCGCCTGCACCAGGGCCTGCGCGATCTCGGCTTCTCGCTCGGCACGCCCGAGGCACAGAGCGGCATCATCGCGGTGATCATGCCCGACATGCTCAAGGGCGCACAGATGTGGGAGGCGCTGCTCGAACGCGGCCTCTACGTCAACCTCGCCCGCCCGCCCGCAACCCCTGCCGGCATGACACTGCTGCGCTGCTCGCTCTGCGCCGAGCATTCAAGCGAGCAGGTCACGCAAATCCTTGGTATCTTCGAGGCAGCGGGCAAGGATGTCGGGATCATCTGATCCCGGCAGTACCAATCAACCCCAGATCGTCGTCAGCCAGTAGAACAGCGCGCCGACCGCGGCCGAAGCGGGGATGGTGATCAGCCAGGCGATGACGACGCGCCCGGCGACGCCCCAGCGCACTGCAGACGCGCGCCGCGCCGCGCCCACGCCAACGACGCAGCCGGTGATCGTATGCGTGGTCGAGACCGGAATGCCGAACGCCGTCGCGGCGAACAGCATCACCGATCCGCCCGACGAGGCGCAGAAACCCTGCTGGTGCGACAGCTTGGTAATGCGCGTGCCCATGGTCTCGATGATTTTCCACCCGCCCGACAGCGTGCCAAGTGCGATGGCGATGTAGCAGCTCAGCACCACCCATTCGGGCACCGCGAACTCGCCCTCCAGCATGCCCTGCGAATAGAGCAGCACCGTGATGATCCCCATCGTCTTCTGCGCGTCGTTCGCGCCATGGCCCAGCGAATAGGCGGCGGACGAGACCAGGTGCAGCTTCTTGAACACGCCCTCGGCCCGCTTGGCGGTGGCGCGCAGGAAAATCCAGGAGGTGAGCACCACCAGCAGGATCGACAGGATCATGCCGATCGTTGGCGACAGCACGATCGCCGAGGCGGTCTTGAGCACCCCCGACCAGACGATGCCGTCAAGCCCGGCGCGCATCACCCCTGCGCCGATCAGCCCGCCGACCAGGGCATGGCTCGACGAGGACGGGATGCCCTTCCACCAGGTGACGACGTTCCAGAACATCGCCCCGACCAGCGCGCCGAAGATCACCTGCGGGTTGACGATATCGGCATCGATAATGCCCTTGCCGATCGTCTCGGCGACCTTGAGCCCGAAGATCCAATAGGCCGCGAAATTGAAGAACGCCGCGAACAGCACCGCGTGCACGGGCTTGAGCAGCCGGGTCGACACCACTGTGGCGATCGAATTGGCCGCATCGTGCAGGCCATTGAGAAAGTCGAACGCCAGCGCGAGCGCGATCAGCGCGATCAGCAGCGGCATGGCAATGATGGTGGTTTCCATGGGGTGCGGCGCGCGTCAGGCGTGGTCGATGACGAGACCGTCGATCTCGTTGGCAACATCCTCGAACCGGTCGACCACGCGCTCCAGATGCATGAACAGCTCGCGCCCGACGGTGAACTGGATGGGGCTCGCCGCGCCATGTTCCTTGAACAATGCCTTCAGCCCGCGCGCATGGATCTCGTCGGCATGGCCTTCCATGATGACGAGGCGTTCGGTCAGTTCGTGCAGCCGCTGCGCGTTCTTGTTGACGCTGCGCAGCAGCGGCAGCGCCTCGACCGTGATCCGCGCGCAATCGACGATGATCGCGGCGATATCCTTCATCTCCTGCTTGAACTCGGTCACCTCGTAGAGGTCGATCGCGCCTGCGGTCTTCTGCATCTCGTCGATGGCATCGTCCATCGCGCCGATCAGGCTGGTAATCGCGCTGCGGTCGAACGGGGTGAGGAAGGTGCGGCGCACGGTCTGCAGCACCTCACGGGTGATCTGGTCGGCCTCATGCTCGCGCTCGACCAGCTCCTGCACATGATCGGCCATGCCCGGACCGCCATTGAGCAGCCGCGCCAGCGCGTTGGAGCCCGACAGCAGGGTCAGTGCATGCGCCTCGAACAGCTCGAAGAAATTGCCCTGCTTGGGCAGAAGGGCCTGAACCCAGGAAAAAACCGCCATTTTCGGTGAAGCCTTTTGCGTATCCGGAAGAAAACCACCCTTGGCGATGCGACGATCGGCGTCGCTGGCGCGGAAGCGGCGGATCAGTTCGGCGAGCTCGGGCTCATCCACCATCTGCGCGGCTTCTTCCAGCGAGAACCATTGCCGGTCGCGCTGGTCCTGCTCTTCCCATTCGTCCATCACGTCGGTCACCGAGAAGGGGAACACCTCGACCGTCACATTGAGCATCGCGCCGTTCTTGCGCTTCTTGCGATAGCGATAGCTGCCGAGCGGCGTCGGGCAGGCCGCACCGCGAACCCCCGCCTCTTCCTCCGCCTCGTGCGCGGCGGCGGCGTGCGGTTGCAGCCCTTCGATCATGTTGCCCTTGGGCAGCACCCAGCGCCGCGTCTCGCGCGAGGTGACGAGCAGGATCGTCACCGGCGCGTTCACATCGTCACGCGCCGTGCGATACGGCAATGCAGCTATCTGGCGAATGGCGTGTCCCCTGTCACAAAACCGCCGCATATCTGTAACAATTGCCGGTGCAAAGCGATTTCTGCCCGTTTTGGCGGCGTTCCATGCGGCTACCCACCGCTTTGTGACGCATGGCGCCTTGCAAGGCTTCAATTGCCCGCAAATATCTGTAAGGGGCAGCGCCATGGTCCTCCCCGGAAAAGGCCGACACCCATGACCGAATTGCTTGCGCTGCGCGATGCCGTGCGCGCTCACCATCGTGCCGATGAAGGCGCGGTGCTCGATTATCTGATGGCGAACTACGCCCCCTCGCCCGAGCTGCGTGCGCGCATCCGTGCGCGCGCGGTGCGCGTGGTCGAGGATGTCCGCGCCGCCTCGGGCCCGACGCTGATGGAAAGCTTCCTCGGCACCTATGGCCTGTCGAGCGACGAGGGCCTCGCGCTGATGACGCTGGCCGAGGCGCTGCTGCGCGTACCCGATGCCGAGACCATCGACGACCTCATCGAGGACAAGATCAGCCCTGCCAACTGGCGCGAGCATTTCGGCAAGTCGGAAAACACTTTGGTCAATGCCAGCACCTTTGCGCTTTCCATGACGCAGTCGGTGCTCGAAGGCCCGTCGAGCAAGGGTCCGCTCGATGCGCTGCGCGGGGCGATCAAGCGGCTGGGCGAACCGGTGATCCGCGCTGCCGTGCGCCGCGCGATGAAGGAGCTGGGCAACCAGTTCGTGCTCGGCGAGGACATGGACGAGGCGCTCAAGCGCTCGCGCAAATGGGCGGCGGAAGGCGCGACCTTCAGCTATGACATGCTCGGCGAGGCCGCGCTCACCTTCCCCGATGCCGACCGCTATTTCGCATCGTACATGAACGCGATCCGCGCGATCGCCGATGCCGCCAAGACCGACGACATGCGGACCAATCCGGGCTTGTCGATCAAGCTCTCCGCGCTCTACCCGCGCTACGAGATGAGCAAGGCAGACGAATGCGTCCCCGCGCTCGCTGACCGGGTGCTCGAACTCGCCCGCGCCGCGCGCGATGCGAAGATCGGGCTCAATATCGATGCCGAGGAAGCCTATCGCCTGGGCATGTCGCTCGACATCATCAAGCTGGTGATGAACGATCCCACGCTCGCGGGCTGGGATGGCCTGGGCGTTGTCGTCCAGGCCTTCGGGCGTCGTGCCAGCTTCGTCATCGACTGGCTGTACAAGCTAGCGGAATCGCTCGACCGCAAGATCATGGTGCGGCTGGTCAAGGGTGCCTATTGGGACAGCGAGATCAAGCGCGCGCAGGTCGATGGCGTGCCCGATTTTCCGGTGTTCACCAGCAAGGCCGCGACCGACATATCCTATATTTGCTGCGCCGCGCAGCTGCTGCGGCTCACCGACCGCATCTATCCGCAATTCGCCACGCACAATGCGCACAGCGTCGCGGCGATCCTGGAGATGGCCGGCAACCGCGACGATTTCGAGTTCCAGCGCCTCCACGGCATGGGTGAACCGCTGCACCATGCGCTGCTGCGCAACGAAAAGGTCCGCTCGCGCATCTATGCACCGGTCGGGCGCCACCGCGAACTGCTCGCCTATCTGGTGCGCCGCCTGCTGGAGAACGGCGCGAATAGCTCGTTCGTCAACCAGCTCGCCAACCATGCCGTGCCCGCCGAGGCGATCGCTGCCGACCCGTTCGAGCAGCTCGATGCGGCGCGCGCCGAGGCCGATGCGAAGATCATCCGCCCCGCCGCGATCTATGCCCCGTCGCGCGTCAATTCGCGCGGCTGGGACCTCGCCAACCGCGCGGACCTCAATGAATTCCTCGAATCGCGCGGGGCGTTTGCCGACCATCAGTGGCAGGCCGCCCCGATCCTCGCGGTCGAAGCGGGTTCGGGCACAGCACCGCGCGAGGTGTTCAGCCCCGCCCAGACCGACCGGCAGGTGGGCACCGTCACCGATGCCGGCGAAGCCGAGGCCAGGGCCGCGATCGCCGCCGCGCGCATCTGGGACACGCCGGTGGCCGAACGTGCCGCAGCGCTGACCCGCGCTGCCGATCTGTTCGAAGCGAACCATGGCGAGATTTTCGCGCTGCTCGCGCGCGAGGCAGGCAAGTGCGCACCCGACGCCATTGCCGAATTGCGCGAGGCGGTCGATTTCCTGCGCTATTATGCCGCCGAGGCGCTCGCCGCGCCCGCATCGAGCCCACGCGGAATCATCACCTGCATCTCGCCCTGGAATTTCCCGCTGGCGATCTTCACGGGGCAGATTGCCGCCGCGCTCGCCATGGGCAATGCCGTGCTGGCAAAACCGGCGGAACAATCGCCGCTAATCGCACATCTCGCCACGCGGCTGCTGCACGAGGCGGGCGTTCCCGTCACCGCGCTTCAGCTGCTGCCGGGACCGGGCCGGGTGGTCGGCGCGGTGCTGACCAGCGATCCGGCGATCGCCGGCACCTGCTTCACCGGATCGACTGCGACCGCGCAGACGATCAACCGCGCCATGGCCGAAGGCTGCGCCCCCGATGCGATGCTGATCGCCGAGACCGGTGGCCTCAACGCGATGATCGTCGATTCGACCGCTTTGCCCGAACAGGCGGTGCGCGATATCGTCGCCTCGGCCTTCCAGTCGGCGGGCCAGCGCTGCTCAGCCCTGCGCATGCTTTACGTGCAGCGCGATATTGCCGATTCGCTGAAGGAAATGCTGTTTGGCGCGATGGATGCGCTGACGCTCGGCGATCCGTGGTGGCTGGCCAATGATGTCGGCCCGGTGATCGACCAGTCGGCGCGCGAGAAGATCGCCGCGCATATCGAGGCGGCGCGGCGCGACGGCCGGTTGCTGAAGCAGCTCGATGCGCCCGAGACCGGCTGGTTCGTAGGCCCCGCCGCGATCGCGGTAAACGGCATCGAGGATCTGGCCGAGGAAATCTTTGGGCCCGTGCTGCACATCGCGACCTTCGAGGCGGGCGAGATCGACGCGCTGGTCGAGCGGATCAACGCGCGCGGCTATGGCCTGACCTTCGGGCTGCAGACGCGCATCGATGCCCGTGTCGACGCGATCACCGCACGCATCCATGCGGGCAACATGTACGTCAACCGCAACCAGATCGGCGCGGTCGTGGGCGCGCAGCCCTTTGGCGGCGAAGGGCTTTCGGGCACCGGCCCCAAGGCGGGCGGGCCGCGCTATCTGCCGCGCTTTGCTGATGCCGAAGGACCGCAGATCGACCTGCCGCCGCTGACGCGGATCGCAGGCCAGGCCGAGGTCGAGGCGGCGCTCGCTGCGCTGCCGCGCGTCACTGAGCTGCCCCTCGACACGCAGACCATGCCGGGGCCGACGGGCGAATCGAACGTGCTATCGACCTTCGCGCGCGGGCGGGTGCTGTGCCTCGGGCCGAGCGTCGAGGCGGCAACGCAGCAGGCGGAAATCGCGCGCGGCGAGGGCTGTGCGGCGCTGATCGTGGTGCCGGGCGCCAAGGGGCCGCATGCGATCGACGGCTTTATCGAGCGCCCCGATCTGCAGCGCATCCAGGGCTTCGACGCGGTCGCCATCTGGAGCACCAGCGAAGACCAGCGCGCGATCCGCAAGGCGCTGGCCGCGCGCGAGGGTGCCATCCTGCCGCTGCTGACCGAGGCCGGTTTCGCGCCGCGCTGCGTGCACGAACGCCATGTCTGCATCGATACGACCGCGGCAGGCGGGAACGTCTCGCTGCTGGCCTGAGGTCAGAGCATCGCGAGGTCGGTCGGCAGTCCCATCGCGACGCGGCCGACCAGCTCGTACACGCTGCTCGCGGTGGCGATATGCTGGGTCGCGACATGCGCGTCGCGAAAGCGGCGCTGCAGGTTGCTGGTCATATACACCGCGCTGCCGCCGCCGATCGTGAACGCGGTCTTCGCCACCTCGGCTGAAGTCTCGGTGGCATAGGTCGCGGCAAGGCGCAGCAGCGCGCGCTCCTCGGGCGAGAGCTCGCCGCGCGCGGTCGCGCCGTGCCAGCAGGCTTCGACGCATTCGCGCAGATAGGCCTCGGCCCCGCCGAGCTTCGCCTGTGCGCGCATCAGTTCGGTCTGCACGACGCCGCGTTCGGCGAGGCTGCGCTGCCCCCCTTGCGGCTTCTTGGCCTTGGCGAGCGCCTCGATCTCGTCGAGCGCGCCCGCCGCATTGCCCAGAGCGACCGACGCGACGCCAAGCGCCAGCAGGCCAAAGATCGGGAACTGATACAGCGCACCCGGCTCGACCGGCTTGTCCGCGATCAGCGACACGCTGCGCTCCTTGGGCACGATAATGTCCTTCACCGCGAAATCGCCCGAGCCGGTGCCCTTCATCCCCATGACATGCCAGGTATCGAGCAGTTCGGCCTGCTCTGCCGGGAAGATCATCATCCGGTGATAGGGTGCGCCATTGTCGAAGCGCTGCAGTTCGCCGTCCTTGAAGATCATCGCGCCGCCCGACAGCCAATCGCAATTGGCGCTGCCCGATCCCCATTGCCAGCGGCCCGAGACGACATAATGATCGCCCCTGTCATCCGCCCGGCCCATCGGCGCGAACACGCCGCCGGTGATCGAATGCGGGTCGGCATAAATCTCCTTCGCCACATCGTGCGCGAGATAGGCCGCGTTGAGCGCGGTGGTCGATCCGATCATCGCGCACCAGCCCGCGCTGGCTTCCGCGCGCGCGATGGCGTGCAGCACCGCGACCATCTCCATCGGCGTCAGCTCCAGCCCCTGCAGGCTCTTGGGGCGCAGGATGTTGAACGCACCGGCCTTCGCCATCGACTGCGCAATATCGGCAGGAAGATGCCGCGTCTGCTCGATCTCGTCCGCGCGCGAGGCGATGCCCGGCAGCAGCATGGCGATGGCATGGCCCAGCGGCTCTATGCTTTCAAGTGGTTGCATCTCGTTCCTTCGCCCTTCCCTAACCGTCATCCTGAACTTGTTTCAGGATCCATTTTGCGATGTCTCTCCATCTTTGCCTGGAGGCACAATGGACCCTGAAACAAGTTCAGGGTGACGAGAAAACCTCCGTCGCGCTTCGCCTATAACCGCATCAGGCTCGCCAGATTGTTGCGCTGCATGTCGCTCGATCCGCCGACGATCGGCATGCCCAGCAGGTCGCGGACATGGCGCTCCATCTCGTACGCGTCGCTGAGCGCGTACGACCCCATCACCTGCTGGCAGGTCAGTGCGATCTCCACCCCGGTATCGGCGACGAACAGCTTGGCCATGCTGGTCTCCACCGAACAGGGCCGACCTTCGTTGGCCAGCCACGCGGCGTGATACAGCAGATGCCGCGCGGCCTGCCATTTGGTCTTCGCGGTGACCAGCTTGTTCCGGATCGCCTGATGCTGGCTGATCGGCTTGCCGAACTGCACCCGCTCCTGCGCATAGGCCCAGGCCTCGTCGATCGCGGCGCGCGCGATGCCGAGCGCGACGGCGGAAATCTCGAGCTTCTCGACATCGAGCGCGCGGCCCGCGAGCAGCTTCCAGCCCTGGTTCCACATCGCCTCGCCGCCGACAATGGCGCTCACGGGCAGCCGCACATTGTCGAAATACACGTCCTGGCTGTGCGTGTAGCGCAGATTGACGTGCTCGATGTCCTGCATCGTCACGCCGGGCGCTTTCGTCGGCACCAGCACGAACGAGAGGTTGCGATAGCGCTCTTCCACCGGGCCGGAACGCACGAGGCAATAGATGTAATCGGCCCAGTCTGCGCCGGTGCACCAGCGCTTGGCACCGTTGATGACGATCTCGTCACCCTCGCGCACCGCGCGCGTCTCGACGCTCGCCAGGTCGCCGCCGACATTGGGTTCGGACAGGCCATAGGCGAAGAACATTTCACCCTTGGCCAGACGTGGCAGGAACTCGGCCTTCTGCTCGGGCGAACCGTTTTCGCTCAGGTTCATTCCGCCATAGAAGCTGGTATGGATGAAAGGACCTGCGAGGCACGGCCCGGCGGTCGCCAGTTCCTCGATCACCGCGATGGCGGCGACCAGATCCTGCCCTGCCCCGCCATGTTCCTCGGGCACTGTAAGTGCCGTAAGCCCCAGTTCGTTGAGTTTCGCATAGACATCGCGCGGCCATTCCGCCGCCCTGTCCCAGGCCTGCCGCGCCTCGCGCGGGGCATGATCGGCGATGAACCGCTGGATCGTGGTGCGCAGGGCGCTGACGTGCTCGGGCTCGTCGGTGAAGCTCTGGAGGGTCATGCTTGCCTCTCCCCCCTTCCGTCATCCTGAATTTGTTTCAGGATCCATCGTGCCCTGAAAGCCGAAGGTGCGTGGGGATAAATGGACCCTGAAACAAGTTCAGGGTGACGACATATGGGCGCTTGGATTATCATCTCACTCCCCCGTCAGCTTGGGGCTGCGCTTCTCGGCCATCGCCGCCACCGCCTCGCGCCGATCGCCCAGATAATTGCTCACGCTCTCCCAGCCGATCGCAGCGTCCATCATCTGTGCGGCGAGTGCGCGCAGCGGGATGTTGGTCACGCTCTTGGTCCAGCGCACGGCCCATTTGGGGTTGCCCTGCAGCTTGGCGATGATCTCATTGAGCTTCGCATCAAGCTGATTGCCCGGCACTGCATGGTTGATCAGGCCCAGGTCCTTTGCTTCGGCGGCGCTCAGCATGTCGCCGGTCATCAGCAGTTCCTTGGCCTTGGCATAGCCGATCAGCTGCGGCCAGATCAGCGCGCCGCCATCGCCCGCGACCAGCCCGACCTTGACATGCGGATCGCCGATCACCGCCTTTTCGTCGGCCACGATGATGTCGCAGAGCAGCGCGATCGTCGCGCCCAGCCCCGCCGCCGCGCCGTTCAACCGGCACAAGATCGGCTTTTCCATCTCGAGCAGGCTGGAGACGATGCGCTTGGCGTCCCAGGCGATCGCGCGGAAGCTTGCCGGATCGTCGATCTGCTGCTGGAACCAGGCGAAATCGCCGCCCGCGCAGAACGCCCTGCCCTTCGCGGCCAGCACGATGATGTCGCTCCCGCTATCGCGTTGCAGATCGGTGAACACCCGCGCCAGTTCGTCGTGCATCGGGCCGTCGACGCCGTTGACGGGATGGTCCGAGGTGATGAACGCTCTCAGCACGCGGCCATCGCGCTCGAAGGTGAAGCGCGTGTAGCTCTGGTCCTCGATGCGGAATTCGTCGCTCATCCGATATCTCCCAAACGCACCAGCCGCCGCCCGAAGCTGGCGCCGGTGAACAGCCCGCAAAACGCCTCCGGCATGGCCTCGAGCCCGTCATACAGCTCCTCGCGATAGACCAACTTTGCATCGCGGATCATCTGCCCCATCGCGGCCTGCGCCTCGGCAAATTGCGGAATGTCATCGAACACCAGGATGCCGCGCATCGTCAGCCTTTTAGCGATCATCTCGCCGGTATTGGTGATGCCGACACGCTCGCCCTGCGGGACATTGTAATCGGCGACCTGGCCCGACATCACGATCCGGCCATGCAGCCGCATCAAGGGCAGCACCGTGTCGATCATCGCATTGCCGACATTGTCGAAGAAGATATCGACGCCCTTGGGACAGGCTTTCGCGATCGCCGCGCCGAGATCGCCTTCCGCCTTGTAATCGATCGCCGCATCGAAACCGCAAGCCTCCACCAGCCAGTCGTACTTGGCCTTGCCGCCCGCGATGCCGGTCACGCTCGCCGCCCCCCAGGCCCTGGCGAGCTGCCCCGCCGTCGCGCCCACCACGCCCGCTGCCGAGCTGATCAGCACATGCGCGCCTTCGCGAAATTCGCCGACGCGTTTCATGCCGAACCAGCTGGTCATGCCCGGAATGCCAAGCACGCCGAGCCATAGCGTGCGCGGCAGGCCATTGTCGGCGATCGGCATCACATAGCCGCGCCCGTTGCCGATCGAGTGCGTTGTCCAGCCGCCGCTGCCCGTCACCCAGGTGCCGACAGGAAAGCGATCATTGCGGCTTTCGGTCACCATACCGACCATGAATCCATCCATCGTACCGCCCGGCGGGATCGGCGGGGCATAGCTCGCGCCGGTGGCGTGCAGCCGCGACCGCACCCCGGGATCGACCGAGGCAATGCGATGTTCGATCAGGAATTGCTGGTCCTCGAGCGCGGGAACCTCCCGCTCGACAATCGCGAAGTCATGCGGCTGCGGCAGCCCGTCGATCGGTGCCTTGAGCACCACGCTGCGCATCGTCGCCATGACCTCTTCCCGCTCCTGTCCTGTTATCGTTAGGCACTTGATTGCATAACCGATACCATTAGCAAAGCAGAAATGCTGACATTGCTGTCAGTGCGGACCATCAGCCGGGGCGGCGATCGTTCCCAAGCTCCGCCAGCAGCGCGCGATCGGCATCGGGCACCAGTCCTTCGAGCACGCGCCAGAAGCCGGTGACCGATTCCTGCCCCGCACGCCGATAGGCCTGGGCAAGACGGCTGCGCAGCGCATCGAACAGCTCGGCCTCGAGCGCCGCGCCCGCCGGGGTGAGCCGCAGCAGCTTCTGCCGCCGGTCGGTCTCGCCGCTGCGCGTCTCGATAAGGTCGCGACGCTGCAACTCGGTCAGCACCCGGCCCAGCGACTGCTTGGTAATAGCGAGCGCGCGCAGCAGCTGGCTCACCGTCAGATCGGGATTGCGCGCGATGAAATAGAGCGCGCGGTGATGCGCGCGGCCAAGACCCTGCACCGCGAGCTGGTCATCGATCGATTTGGTCAGCCGCGTATAGCCGAAGAACAAGAGCTCCACGCCGTGGCGGATTTCATCCTCGCGCAGGAAAAGCGCGGAAGCCGAGGGGGAAGATGGGACAGGCATGTTGACCTTGATTGCCAGCGAGATTAGGTCTTGGCAAGCCCGCGTTGCAGCAAGGCCAATTGCCGGGATGCCGATCACCAGTTCCGATCCTTGCGCCACCAGAGGATGCCATGCTGCCTTTCACCATCGAGCCGACGACCAACCCGACCCCCGCAGATGCGCGCGATGCGGCGCTGGTCGATCCGGGCTTCGGCAAGCTGTTCACAGACCATATGGTCGTGGTGCGCTATGACGAGGACAAGGGCGGCTGGTACGAGGCGAAGGTGACCGCGCGTGCGCCGATCCCGATGGATCCGGCCTCGTCGGTGCTGCATTATGCGCAGGAAATCTTCGAAGGCATGAAGGCGTACAAACTGTCCGACGGCAGCACCGCCTTGTTCCGCCCCGATGCCAATGCCCGCCGCTTCAACGAATCCGCGACGCGCATGGCGATGCCGCATGTGCCGCACGACCTCTTCGTCGAATCGGTCGAGCAGCTGGTGCGGATCGATTCCCAATGGTTTCCGAAGGTCGAGGGCGGCGCGCTCTATCTGCGCCCGTTCATGTTCGCGTCCGAGGTGTTCCTCGGCGTGCGCCCGGCCAAGCAATATCTGTTCATCACCATCGCATCGCCCGTGGGTGCCTATTTCAAGGGAGGCATTGCGCCTGTGACGATCTGGGTGTCGCAGCATTACACCCGCGCCGCGCCCGGCGGCACGGGTGCGGCCAAATGCGGCGGCAATTACGCGGCCAGCCTCGTCGCGCAGGCCGAGGCGACCGCGCAAGGCTGCGACCAGGTGGTGTTCCTCGATGCCGCCGAGCACAAATGGGTCGAGGAACTGGGCGGCATGAACCTGTTCTTCGTGTTCGACGACGGCAGCATCATCACCCCGCCGCTCACCGGTACGATCCTGCCCGGCATCACCCGCAGCTCGATCATCGACCTCGCCCGCGCACAGGGCCTGACCGTCAGCGAACAGCCCTATTCGATCGACCAGTGGCAGGCCGATGCTCAGAGCGGCAAGCTGCGCGAGACCTTCGCCTGCGGCACCGCAGCGGTGGTGACCCCGGTCGGCACGGTGAAGTCCCCGCAAGGCAGCTTCACCATCGGCGGCAATCAGTCGGGTCCGGTGACGGCGAGTCTGCGCTCGGCTCTGGTGTCGATCCAGCGCGGTGACGCTGCCGATCCGCACGGCTGGGTCCACCGCATCGCCTGAGGCACACGCCCCGTTCAACGCCCCAAAAAGGCGCTTGGCGCGGCGAGGCTTTTCCGTATATAGGCCGCTCCCGCGCTGCCCCGGCCCCTCGCCCGGCAGCCATAGACAGCACGGCATTGGCCAGCACGGCATTGGGGTGTCGCCAAGTGGTAAGGCACCGGTTTTTGGTACCGGCATTCGCAGGTTCGAATCCTGCCACCCCAGCCAGCTTTTAATACTAGCCTAACTACCTGAAATCATTCAAGTAAGCCTGCGAATCTAAAACAACATGGCCACCGTGATGGTATCCTCAGGTGGCCACGTCGGAGAGCATGATTCGTACCGTCTCAAAGTGCAATGGAAATTGCCGCTCATCCACAAGTTATGCCCCGCAAAAATCCTGTCGACGGCGCTGCGCCCGGCCACCCTCAACTCGATGCATTAGGTGATTCCAGATAGGCTTATCTCCGCAAGCTGCAAAAAAGCTCAAATCGCAGCCTATAGGCCATGGCCGTCTGCTCCCGGACGATAGATCTGGCGTCGCTGCGCCTGATGACCTTCCACCGATCCCTTCAGATGATCCCCACTATCGCCAGCATCAAGATGATCCGAAAGCTCTCCAGACGTCGATGCTCGACGCGAATCAGGCTTTGCCTGGACCGTTGTCAAGGGTCGCGTGCTTTCCTTCCCTCCAGAGCTGGCTGTCATCTGTTCTATGAGCAAGCGATAGCCATCTGCGTCGAAGAAGTACGATAGCCGCTCCGTAGCATATTCCTTGCGATCTGATGGCGGCTTGGAGGCTAACGACGGCGAGAAGTCGATGATCGCCTCAGCAACCTCAATCGCCGCGCGACCACGCTTGATGAGTATGCGTGTAACATCGTGGTCGATGGCTCGATTTCGATCTTCGCTTGAAGCGCCGGGATTGGCCATATGCTCCTCCAGCAACTCCTGCCAAAGGCGGACGAATTCCTTACCCGTTTCACTCGGCGGAACGAGCTTGCCGAGATAGCGGCGGACACGCGCACGATCTTGTTGATCCCGCTGGCGAGCCAATTCGTCAGTTATTGCTTGGTTGCGCTGTACATCGGCAAGGGTGCTCATTCCCAACGCCGATGCTGGCGAGCGCTCCTCCAGAAATGGTTCTATTTGCGTCGCAGTAAGCCCCTGGCGCACCATGCCAAGTAATGCCTGGTTCTCGATTGCAACGAGATCATTACGGCCCATGGGGCGGTCAGCCGAGAATACATGAATGCGCGCGGCCCAATTCTCGAGATATTGGCGCACTTCCGGCGGATCTCCAGGCCGCGGCGACGTTGCCGCCAGCAGCCGCTTCCTCTGCTCAGCCTGCACGACAGAGGCATCAGGCAGCGGCCTTCTCGCAGGGTCGGAAGCAGAATGTCGATCAGCGCTTTGCGGTGCATCGCTCTGTTCACGTGCCCGCTGCTCCAAAGCCTCCTGCGTGCGCTGTTCCAGCAGTCGTGCGCGCGCCGCGCGGGCTGATTGCGTCGCCTGCTCATCCGCACGACGTTCCTCATCTTCGCGCATCACACGTTCGATATGGCTACGGAAGAACTCAGCAGCGGCGAGATGCGAAACCACTCTGGCTGCCTCAGCGGACGTTGTATGGGACTGATTCAGAAGGATGTTGCTGGCCAACGCCTTTTCGTTGCGCGCTTCATGATGCTGCTCTTGCCGAAGCCCTGCTATGACAGTGCTGGCGAGGCTTAGCACTTCGGCTTGCTTGGACCATCTGGCCGACGCGGGGCAACGTGCTTCAACGGCCTTCATGCTGAGTGCGTAGTCCCCCTTGGTCGTTCGCCTCAACAACCCTGGCTGCCGAATCAAGTCTTTCAAGGCATCGACTTCCGCGGTTTGCCTAGCAGCTATGCGCTCGAATATCGCCAGATTGCCGGGATCGTCCATCAACGCGTTATCGGCGGCGGTGGCCTTCCAGCCCTCAATCCTTACGCGCTGTCTCTGATCAACCAGAATCCGGTGATCGGCCTGATCGGCCCTCATGGCAAGATAGCTTGCCTGGCGTTGCTGACTTTGTCGACGCGCGTCAGCTTCTGATGCACGCAGCGCAAGACCACGGCTCTTGAGCGACAATGTCGCAACGCTCAGGGGTTGTGTGAATGCCTTGAGTTCATTGTGGAGCGTCTTTGCCCGCTCCTTGATGCCATGGAGGGAACGTCTCAACGAGGCAATCATTTTGGCGATACGAAGCCTGCGGGTCTCCGTCACCTGATCTTCAAGGTCATGCCATACACGCATCGCATCGGCATCGCCAAGCTTGGCACGGCGTGCGACAAACTCTGCGAATACGGGCTTCTTGCGCGCAGGTCCTGCCACTGCCAGCGCGTAGCTGAGTTCGGCCTGCGCCCGGGCAACCAAATCGCGGCGCAAGCCGCTGGCCGCGAACCTGGCTGCACTCGCGCCGGCACATGGCTGCAGCGTCAGCCTGAGCTGCTCAATTTGCATGCCGACTGCAAGCTTTTCGGCCTTGTAGCGTTTGAATGCGGACTTTCTGCGCGCCGTTGCACGATGCCATTGCTTTATTTCTTCGCGGAACTGAACCTGAAGCTTTTGAAACCCCTGGTCGAACGTCTTTTCTGGCTTGTTCAGGGTGATTGGTGGCCGCGGATGCGACGCTTGATATTCAACAAAGGGTTGATCTGCTGATACATCTAGCTTGGCCATGCCGCCCAATCCAAACGCAGAGATTTTCACGCACTCGCGCGGATTGGAAATGTTGTAGAGCTGCAGACCACGTTTGCGCTCGCCGCTTGATATGACCCGCAGGTTCAATCCGTGCTGGCCAAGCGCACGGATCCGCATCTCCCAGCTCGGCAGCGCCAGGGCTGATCGTACCTGATCAAAGTACCGATCCTGAAGGGCGACTTCGCCCCGCGCTTCCAGTCGCTGTCGTTGGCTGTGCAAGAGCTGCGGTTCCTGCAGCTCGATGGCAACCGAACGCGAAGGAAGTTCGCGCAGCCCCCATTCGACTTCGAGCTGTCTCGCCAGTTTCGTCAGACGCATGGGAAGGTGACTATCCCACGCCCGGCTTTTGACAGCACCATTTGGCATGGCCTTGGCTTCGTCTGAAGTCACCGGCCTTCCCAGCGCCTGCGCAAACTGGATTCGAGGCGGCGGCCTGCCAAGATCATCCATTTCGCAGACAACAACATGGACATGGTCGTCGTCATGCACCACTGCCATGTACGGACGACCGGCAAGGCCCGCCGCATCAACCATACGACAGGCGAGGTCGGCATACCTGGCGTCGGTCAGACCGACTTCGGCCCGTGCCATCATGTGGACCACTGGTCGCATGCGGCACGGCGCCAGCGCGGCATTCCGAGCCATTTGCGCAGCGGCCGTGCGTTCGTCGTACACGCCTTCCATCCTGATGATGCGCGCTTCACCACGGTCTTGGTGCTCACCATGGCGCAGCAGGTAATCGATGAGGCCCGCAAAATCACGGCCGCGGGTACACTTGATGATCATCTTCGCATCGCGTTGGTCACCGCATCGATCGCGGTGTCGAGTTTGGGCGTGATTTTCTTTTCCGCCTCATCAAGTCGCGCCAGAAGTCTGGCCAGCAGTTCCGGTAGTTCGTTGCGGACACGGGATTTATGCTCGTCCGCTATGAACACGGGATCGATCCGGTCCATCCAGGTTGCCATTTTCTCGACATCATGGCGCAAGCGACGAAGATCAGTGCCGACGCTGCCCAGGTCAGCAAGGGCGTCTTGCGCGCCCGGCAGCGGTCGACGCCGGTGTGGCTGCGCTGGCAGTGCGATGCCACCATCGCTGACAGGCCGCATTGCCGGAATGAGCGATCGCAACCAATCCTGCTTAGCATGAGGCCCGGAAAAGCCTTTGGCGGACAGATGGGCGATCAGCGTCTCATGATTTTCCGCCGTGAGTTTGACTCGAAAGTCCTTTGGCTTGGGGCGTGGAGCTTTCTGGTTTCTTGCGACAGTCATGACCAGATACTCGTCGAGGGGAGGGCTTGGGAGGGGCTATGCCCAACCCAACAAGTCAAGTCGTTCCACCGCCACTGGCGACAGAGCACAGCGACAGAGCAAAGTGGCGCAAAAGGTGGACACGACATCACTTGCTACCCTTCTTAGAGTTACCTTTCCATTATGCATTCTATTTTACTGTTTGAAAAGCATAATTGTTAATACTATGTTGAAGGAAAGGAGAATCAGGCCATGAGTTCAACACGCAAGAAATTAACCAACAAAGCCCCCGTGAAACCGAGACCTTCAACATCATTCAGGATAGGTGTTGGCTTCGCGAATAGCTTGCAGCAGGCAACAAGAGAGCAAATAAACAAGATTAACGAAGATCGCAAACGCCGCTATAAACTCGATGCAATAATCAACTACGCTGTGGAAGCGGTCCTCGAGATGCAGCAAGATCTCACGCCGAGCGAAATAGCTGCTGCGGTCACCGGAGTTCTGCATGACCTTGTACGCGAGGGGGTCATCGAGGGCACTTTACCAAGCGATGAACGCATAAAGTCATCAGTGCGGAGCAAGCTGCGACCGAAGCCGGCAAAAGCCACGCCATTGCCGCAAACCGAAGCTAGAACAGCCGAGCCTCAAACGACGACGCCAGCAGTTCAACATGGTTTTCCAGCGGCGGTCGAAGCGCGAATGCCTTCGGCTGACGAGCAAAGTCATAGATCCTTATGAGGTGCCAGTTCTCGCCGCGTTCGCGCGAAACTTCGAGTTCGTTGCGCGAGATGTGGAATGGCGTTCGCTCCCAGCCACAGGTCGTCTTGACCTCGATTAGGCGCGCTTGTCCGTCCGGTTCGAAGCTGGCTATGTCGTAGCCGAAGCCATCGCCATCCGCATCGGATGTCCACCGCACTTGAACCGCCAGATCATGCCTGCCAGCATCGACAAGGGTGCTGCGCTCATGGTGCAGAACAACCGCCTCCCCCGCCCTGCCAAGCGCACGATTGCGCTCGTCGCGGCCAGCGATGTCATATTTCCTGGCGACGGCTGCCATCAGTTTTGGGTCCACTGGAGGAGGTGCGTTGCGGTGCGTTGGCGGAGGGCCGATCCACAGTCGTGGCGGGTGAGCGACGCGTTGCGCGAGACCGGTATCGTGCTTCGGCCTCAGCCAGTCCGGGTGCGCATCCAGCCATCGCTGGACACCATCTTCGAGCGCGTGCTGATAGTGCCTTGCGGGCTTGAGTCCATTGATCCACGGCTGTCCGAACCCGATCATGACAGCGGATATGTTCTGGTGCTTGCGCTCGATCGACTTGGCAGATCTGGGGATCAAATTGGCCAGCGCACGGTAGCGCGAAGCCTTGTTGACCACCTTGCCCGCAAGCTCCTCGGCAAGCATCGCGAAATAGTCGGCCACCACCAGATCGATCTCGCTATCTGACCAGACCTCGACCAATTCTATCCCCCTCGTATGCCGCGACTATAGCGCGCGCAAAATCCCTGCCCAGGGTCAATCTTCCATTGCCGCCCCCTGCCCCCGGTGCTTATTTGAACCCATGCCGGGGGACATTTCCACACAGCACCAGATTGACGCCTTTATCGCCCAATGGCGCGATACGGGCGGGTCGGAGCTGGCGAACACGCAGAGCTTCATCAACGGCCTGTGCGCGCTGATCGGCGTGCCCGCCCCCGATGGCAGCCGCACCGACGACGCGCACAACGATTACGTGTTCGAGCGCCGGGTGTTTCAGGACAATGGCGACGGCACGCAGAGCTTCGGCCGCATAGACTGCTACAAGCGCGACTGCTTCAACGCAGGGCGCGGAATGTCTGGTAAGCCGTATCCTCACCCATCTGGTAAATAGACTTGAGGCTGATCGTGCGGGCCTTGGCTGATCAGCCGGGGCGGCTTCACCGCCGCGTTCCTGCTTCAATGCCTTGAAGCGATTGGCGTCACTGACGTTCGTGTCTAGCTGTTCGCTATCCCCTTCATGGAAGGAGCGTCGAAAGCAAAGCTGGTCACGCACTTCAGGACGCGTTCGTGTTGCTTATTGAAATTCTGCATCGTGACGGCGGTTGTGCGGTGAGCTATCACCGCATCGTCGCTAGGGAAAAGGCTGCGATCCTCTGTCCAGTCGCCCCGCAAGCTGTGGCTGGGCACATCCCCGATCAGGCTGGGAACGTCAGCTAGGTAGTGAGCTGCGATGCCGCCGTAGATCATGATGTCCTGCTGCCATTGAAAATTCTGGTTGTTCCAAACACCCCAGTTTTCAACGCGTTCACCTCGGCTTGTGCGCAACAGGCCATCAGCTTGGGAACGAATTTTTTCTGCGAGGTTTTCCAGGGTTTCGCGATCGCGTATGGCCCGGAAGCCACCATCAACATTCTTGAACCGTTGATCCTGGTCATCGCAATGCTGCCGGGTCCAATCGTTCAATCGACGCTCCAAATCTGAGCATCCTTTGGCAATCTCCCCGATTCTCGTTTGGAGCTTGGCCACTTCTTCTTTGGTAAAATCAAAGGCCAGTGTAGCCGAGCCGAAGGCTTGCCTGGCCTGATTTGACAGAGCGGCCATCCGCTTGTCATATTCATGCAGATGAGAGTGCGCTGAAAACTCAGCGCGAAGCGTTGTTGCCAGAAACTCGTGGAGTTTTGCGTCGATCATTTCGGCGATCCGACTTGGTTCAATAACGCCGGCGCGGTCCAGTGTGTCTGGCTGATAATCCAGTTCTGAAGCGTGAGTCGCCCCATCCAAAACTGAAGCTGAAATTTCGCCGCTGGTCGGGCGCATAGGCAGCCGACGCACGTACTCGAACAGGGCAGCGACTAGGATTGCCTGCAGGACAAGCATCCATCCCCACCAAGGGAGTAATGCCCCGCTCATGCCGAATATCCTTCGGAGGTTCGGAAGTTCAAGTTGGCTGGAAAGCGTGTCGTAGCCGGTGAGGGCACCCCATGCCAAAAGCGCGACACGAATCCGAACTGGCTTTGCCAGCTCACTCGCCAGACTTGTCTGTTTGCTACCCATAGCGCCCTTCTTGCCTCACCTTCCCAAGAAAGTGGAGTCGCAGCATCCCGCGCCGAAAATTCCCGTAATGCCATCTCACCAATCCTTATGATTGGCGGCTCTAGGTGGCTTTCTGCTTTTGCTACCTATTGCCGGACCTTTCCGATGAGGACATCCTCACGCGGCTGGTCGCGCTGAACAAGGAACGCGCCACCGAAGAGGCACGCGGCCTGATCCGCTATCTGCGCCCCGAATTTCAGGACCCCGGCTATGCCGCGCCGGTCAACCAGACGCTCGATTTCGGCGAAGCTGCCATCGTCCTGCCCGACAATGTCATCGCGTGGCCCAAGACGCTGCCCGGACAGGTCAGCGCCGTGCAGTCCATCCTCACCGCCGCCCCCGCCCCGCTCGCCGCGCAGGACATCGCCCGCAGCTTCAAGGGCAAGCGTGCCGCCACCGTCCGCCCGGTGCTGGACGCGCTGACGGGTATCGGCATGGCCCGGCGGCTCAAAGACGGGCGGTACGCGGCGTGAAACTCAGTGGCGGCACGGCTGGGCGACCCATGGGGCACCTCTCGATCGAGGCTCTGGAGGCCCATACCCGTGCGAGCGAACGCGATCCGGATGAATTCACCCTGGTCCTTGCCGAACTCGGCTATCGCAAGACCAAGCGCGCTTTGGAGCTCAAAGACCTTTTCGCCCGATTGCACCGCGCGGCATCATCGAAGGACATTGGCGCACAATGAGCGACATCAAGCTTTGTCGGATATCGTGACGGGACAGGGGGAGATTTCTCTCCCCCTGCCTTGCTCGCTATGCCGCCATCGCATGCTCATCGCTGATCATGCCCGCAAGCCCGTCACAGGTCCGTTTGAGCTTCGCCTGTACCGTATCCGTGAGGGTGGCGCTGCGCCGCAGCCACTCGAGGACCGCGAAGGCCGCCGCCCAGGAATCGATGCCTGCTTGGCCCTGAGCGCGCAACCATGCGAGATGCGCGACGGCGAGCAACGCGCAGTCCAGTTGGACATGGGCACGGACATCGGCCCAACCTGCATCGTTATGCGGAAAGAGCACGTGCTTCTTGCCCGCCATCAGGAAGGATGGGAGCCCGATACGCACCAGAACTTCGGACAGGTGATGCCAGGTCTTGCTGCCGTTCTTGATCGCCAGGCCGAGGTCAAAGTGGCGACCTGGCGCGTCAACGCCCTGGTAGCGCGGCCGCTCAGCGCGAAAATGCTGGGGCAGCACGAGGGAGTATTCCTGGGCAGCCAATTGGAGCAGTTGAACATCGGTGGCGATGCTGCCGTAGCCGATAACGACGCGATCGGTACGGGCATGGAGATGGTGGAACAGGTCGCGGACCACTCGCCGCTCATCGCAATCCTCGTCGGCTGACCAGTGCGCAATGCCTTCAAAGCTGATCGCACCGTCGGCTGACACGCTGAGGTCGAACGCGGCAGCGGCGAAGATTCGCTTGCTGGCGATGCGGTGGAAAGGCTGGAGATGAGAATTGATGCGCTGCGAGGCGGCATGCAGCCCTTCATCCCAGGCGGATTCGGTGTCGATGTATGTGAATTTGCGCATGTACATATTCCTTGATGCGCCAAAGGCCGCCCTGATCGGACGGCCTTTGGCATGAGTTCAGATGGATTTGATGGGTTGATGGCCGGGATCGGCCTGGGCTTCAGCGCATGCAGATGACCGGATTGCGGGGTCCCGCCTCGGCCAGGACTGCCGCGTCCGTTTCCATCAAGCCGCAGCCCGGGATGGACGCATCGCCCATGGTTGCGACGATCTTGCGCATCCGGGACAGCGCCCGCCTGTTGCCCGCGCCAATCTGATCCGGCAGGCCCGGGATACGCTGCAGGCTGCCGCGCGAATCGATGCAGAACTGCTCCTTCTCGTTGACGCTGACCAGCACGACCGGCGCATCCTCTGACGCTGCATAGGGCAGGCAACGACGGAAGATGTTCACCTCACAAAGCTCCCGATAGACGACCGCATAGCCGCCGGGCCGCTTGGCTCCGGCATGGGCAAAGCCGACATGGATGCAGTCCTTCTGCACCTCGGCGGCATAGCGCCCAAGCTCGACGCCATATTGCAGGTCCATCATCTTGCCGATGCTGAACGCGATGGTATCGTTGACGGTGCGGTGGAGCGGCAGGCCCATCGCCTGACGCAGGGCGTGCAGTTGGTTCTGCTGACGCTGGTTGGGTGTAGTCACGGTCTGTTTTCTTTCTGTCTTTGGAGTTTGATGAGCTTTTCCCCTCTTTGAGAAGGCTCACCTTCTAATTGTCCGAAGGGTCTGACCGCGCCTGCGATGCGGCGCGGTCGATATGTCCACTGGCTCAGCGGTGGCGCTGATGCCAGTTCATGCTGATCAGCCGTGGACTGGGGCCATGCGGAACGACATGGCGAAACAGCCACATTTCCTCATTTTCGACCTGGCCGTCGGCAACTTCAGTCCACCAGACCTTGGCAGCAGGGTCCCAGCTGTAACCCCGGTCCTTCAGGATGTTGCGCGCCGAGTACGGTGCCCGCGTCGCCTCGACGCGCCAGGTCTCCCGGCTGGCATTGTCCAGAAGCGTTCCCAGCATCGGTCTGCCGTCCGGCAGCGGATAGGCCAGCAGATGGATAAGGCTGATGACATCGGCCAGCGCGCGGTGACCGTCATTGTAGAAACCGGCCTGAGCCAGCAGATGGCCGAGCGCTCGTCCATCAAGGCCTGCGTCCATCAGCCAGTCAAAATCGCTTAGGGAGCATGCCCAGGCGGCATCGGCTGTGGAAGGCAGCAACTGGCGGATGAACGACGCATCGAACCGGGCGTTGTGCGCCACGAACACATCGACCCCACTAAAATCAGCCTCGACCAGATCGAGATCAATGGCCTTGCCCCGCAGGTCAGCGTCAGTCAGACCGGTCAGCCGGAAGATGCGCTCCGGCAGAGGCGCGCCGGGATCAGCCAGCGCCTCGCGCACGGTCAGGATATCGACAATATCCCCTTCCGCATCGACGAGCAGGATCACATAGCCGAGGTCGATGATCTGATCGCGCAGCGCATCCGTGCCGGTGGTCTCCACGTCAATGACCGCGACCTGTAGCAGCGGCTCGACAGGCTGCTTGCTGACGATGAAATGCTCCAGCTTGGCAGCCGGTAGCAGTATCCGGATTGCGATTTCGTCATTGGTTGCCGCAGGTGCGGCGGTACTCATATTTTCTGGTCTTCTGTCCATTTTCAGGCTCCGTGACCGAGCCTGAAGGAATCCTTTTCCTCCATCCCAACTCGATCACAGGCTCTGCCGACGAGAGATTTTCCAATTATGAGGACATGCGAAGGCGGACAGACCTTGGTCCAGCGAGCAACACTCGGTCTCGGCATTGTCAGGCTGTGTTGAAGAGGCGAACCGCCGCGGACGCAGCTTCTTGAGGCGACACGCAAGGGCTGAGCAAGATGCCAGCTATGGTTGAAATTTATGCTTTCCTCGGGCGAAAGCTATTCACGTAGCTGTACGTGGGCAGTTCACCGCTTCTTAAACCAGTCACATTATCTCTACTGAGCGTTACACGGATAACCACGCGTATACGTATACAGCCATATACATACAGTAGATAATTGGAGCTTTGCGGTGAGCCAAACCCGAGGGATACAATATGAAACAGTTGCAACGGTTGCCGATGCCCTGGTGGGTCACGGAGCAAAACCGGAACAAATTTCGCCTTATCATATTCGCCAAGAGACCGGAACGGGCAGCCTTACGACCATCGGCAACCACTTAAAGCAGTGGAAGCTGCGCGCATCCCGTGGTGTCGTACCGGTGAACTTCTCCGATGACGATCTACAGACCATTATCGCTATCATGACCAGCAAAATTGAGGAGGCGGCGTTACGCGTGCGGTGTGAAGAAGCCATGCATTCAAAGGTGCTTGTTGCCGATCGCGAACGGTTTCAGCAGGAAAATGCTGAGGCGCTGCGGATAAATGACGAGATCGAAGCAGAACTGGAAGCGGCTCGCGAAAAGGCGAAAACGCATGAGGAAGAGGTGGAAAAGCTTCGCCTCACCATAGCCAGGCTCGAGGGCAAGATAGCTGCCTTGACCGAAATGGTCGAGCCTTCGGCAGCCGCGACACCCTCGATCGACGATGCCACCCCTGCCAGTGAACCCGTCGGGCAGGAAGTCGAGGACCGGCCTGGATCAACCTTCGCCAGTCGGGCGATGGGCGACGCGGCTGTCAGTGCTTTGAAGAAATATCCTCCGTATTGTGATGAGGACTCGCCGCCGGACCAATGAAAACGGGTAATTGACCACCCGTCAGGGTAGCTGTTTCATCCGTCAATTGCCCTAGCGTGTTTGCGTCATCACCACCGCAGCAAGCATGCTTGGCAGCTTTCACTGCCAAGCGCCGCCAAAGCGACTGCCGTAGACGACGGGGTTGAGACGATTGCTGCCACAAGACGGAAGGCGCGTTGTGGGACTTTTCCGACATTCGCAGACGACGTGCTAAATGACTGGGTTCGCCAATACCGGCCGGTCGGCATCGGCCTGCGTGCTAACAGGGGCGGAAATTCCGAAACCGAACCACCAGCCGCCCCGGTTTATGACAAACTAAAGATGGCGAAGCGCGCACTCCAACATTGGGGAATTGTATAGCAGTGCCAACGCTCCCCCAATGGAGGCGCTGTATGCGGCTGCAATGCCGAACCGCTTCGCCCTTGTCGCTTTCGTCCCTGCGATTCTCCTGAACGCCTGCGGCAGCGAGCCTGCCTCGCCGCCCAAGGCACCTGTTCACAGCGAGGCAATCGCCCATGAGACCGAGCTTGTCCGCCTGAAGCTCACGCCGGAAGCGCAGAAGCGGCTCGGGATTGTCACCGAGCGGATCGGGACGGGCACCGCATCGGCCATGCGCATGACCAGCGGCGAAATCGTCATCCCGGCAGGCGTCGGCGGCGCGCCGATCAACTCTGCCAGCAATCTGCAACTGCTCGCTGCCCAGCAGGTCGCCGCCGAGGGTGAACTGGCGCGGGCACGTGCGCAGCTGGCTCTGGCGCGCATCGCCTATGATCGCGCCTCGGCTCTGGTTGATGAGGAAGCGGGAAGCATTCGCGCGCGTGATGAGGCGACGGCGGCACTCGGCGCGGCCAAGGCTGCTGCCGATGCGGCGGCAGCCCAGCGTCGTCTTCTCGGGCCAGCGGTGGCGAGCCTTGGCAACCAGCGCTACGTTTGGGTGCGTGTGCCGGTGTTCGGGAGCGACCTTGCCGGGCTGCAACAAGGCCAGTCTGCGCTGATCTCGCCGCTGGGACAGGACGGCGCGAAACGATCGGCGCAGCCCGTCGATGCGCCGCCATCGGCGAACGCAGTCGCGGGCACCGTCGATCTCTATTTCGCGCTCGACAATCGTGACCGGGCCTACCGTGTCGGCCAGCGCGTCAGCGTCGCGCTCCCGCTCGCTGGTGGGCGAAGCGAAGGGCTGTCCGTGCCGACCTCCGCGATCCTGCGCGACATCTATGGCGGCGAATGGGTCTATGCCAAGACCGAGGCCGACACCTATGTCCGCCAGCGGATCGAGGTTGCTGCAACCGACGGTAGCCGCGCGATCCTGTCGCGGGGTCTGCGTCCCGGCACGCTGGTGGTCACAGCAGGCGCTGCTGAGCTGTTCGGCACCGAGTTCGGGGTCGCACACTGATGCTGGCCTGGCTGGTTCGCTCCGCGCTCAAGCAGCGCGTGCTGGTGCTTGCCATGGCGGCGCTGCTGGTGGTGCTCGGCCTGCGCGCGTCGGCCGATGTGCCACTTGATGTTTTTCCAGAGTTCGCCCCGCCCATTGTCGAGATCCAGACCGAGGCGCCGGGCCTGTCGACCGAGGAGGTCGAAAGCCTGATCACGGTTCCGATCGAGACCGGGGTGAACGGCGTGCCGGATCTGGCAACCCTGCGCTCGAAGTCGGTGCTGGGCCTGTCTTCCGTAACGATTCTGTTCGAGCGCGGCACCGATGTGATCCGCGCCCGCCAACTGGTGCAGGAGCGCGTGGCGCAGGTGCAGGCGCGATTGCCTGCCGCTGCCCGCCCGCCGGTGATGCTGCCGCCGCTGTCGTCCACCAGCCGGGCGATGAAGATCGGCATCTCGTCCAAGAAGCTCGATCAGATGCAACTGTCCGAGCTGGTGCGCTGGACGATCCGGCCCAAGCTGATGTCGGTGCCGGGCGTCGCCAATGTCGCCGTCTGGGGCTACCGCGACCGGCAGTTGCAAGTGCTGGCCGATCCTGACCGGCTCCAGGCATCTGGTGTCACGCTGGCTGAACTGCGCGCGGCGACCGGGGATGCGGTGCTGGTCGGCGGCGGCGGCTTTGTCGATACGCCCAACCAGCGGCTGCCGGTGCAGCAGGCCGGCGCGATCCAGACCGCCGAGGACCTCTCCCGCACGGTCATCAAGATCGCCGGCGATGCGCCGGTGCGTGTAGGCGATGTCGCGCGGGTGACCGACGGCTTTGCCGCGCCTATCGGCAATGCGATCATCGACGACGGCCCCGGCCTCATGCTGATCGTCGAGAAACAGCCTACCGGCAACACGCTCCAGTTGACCCGCGATGTCGAAGCGGCGGTCGCAGAGCTTCGCCCCGGCCTCAAGGACGTCAAGATCGACACCACGATCTTCCGCCCGGCAACCTTCATCGAGAAGTCGATCGACAACCTCACCCGCGCGCTGATGATTGGCTGCCTGCTGGTGGCGCTCGTCCTGTTCGCCTTTACCCGCGACTGGCGGCAGGCGACGATCAGCCTTGTGGCGATCCCGCTGTCGCTGCTCGCGGCGGGCCTCGTGCTGCTATGGAGCGGGGCGACGATCAACACGATGGTGATCGCCGGACTGGTGATTGCCCTTGGCGAGGTGGTCGATGATGCGATCATCGATGTCGAGAACATCGCCCGCCGTCTGCGCCTGAACCGCGAAGCAGGCAATCCGCGTTCGGCCTTTGCCGTGGTGCTTTCGGCCTCGCTCGAAGTGCGCACGGCGGTGGTTTTCGCCTCGCTGATCGTCATGCTGGTGTTCCTGCCGATCTTCTTCCTTGGCGGGGTGGCGGGGACGTTCTTCCGGCCCCTCGCCATCGCCTATGTGCTGGCGATTGCCGCCTCGCTGCTGGTCGCGCTGGTGGTGACGCCTGCGATGTGCCTGATGCTGCTTCCCAATGCGCCCATGAAGGAGCATCGCGACACGCGCTTTGTCGCCTCGCTCAAGCAGCGCTATCTCGGCGTCCTGCCCCGGCTGATCGACCGGCCACGGCTTGCCATGGGCATCGTCGCGGGCGGCCTGCTGCTTTCCGGCGTGGGCTATCTGGGATTCAAGGACCAGTTCCTGCCCGACTTCCGCGAGACCGACTTCCTGATGCACTTCGTCGAGAAGCCGGGTGTGGGCATCGATGCGATGGACCGCATCACCATTCGCGCCTCTAAGGAACTGCGCGCCATACCCGGCGTGCGAAACTTCGGTGCGCATATCGGCCGAGCCGAGGCTGCCGACGAGGTGGTTGGCCCGAACTTCACCGAGCTGTGGATCAGCCTGGATGACGGGGTCGATTACGACGCCAGCGTCGCGCGCATCAAGGAAGTGGTCGAGGGCTATCCCGGCCTCTATCGCGACGTGCTCACTTATCTGCGCGAGCGCATCAAGGAGGTGCTCTCGGGCGCAGGCGCGACCGTGGTGGTTCGGATCTACGGCCCCGATCAGGACGAACTGCGCGCAGCAGCCGAGCGGGTGCGCGGCAAGGTCGCCAGCATCCCCGGTGTGACCGACCTCAAGGTCGAACAGCAGGTGCTCGTGCCGCAAATCCAGATTCGCCCCCGTGCGGCCGATCTGGTCACGCTTGGCCTCACGCCGGGCGAAGTGCGGCGGCAAGCTCAGACCCTCGTTGCGGGCGAGAAGCTGGGTGAGATCTACCGCGACCAGAAGGCTTTCGATGTTGCCTTGTGGGGTGAACCTGAAATCCGCGGCGACCAGCACGCGCTTGCCGATCTGATGATCCAGACCCCGGTTGGCGCGCCTGTCCGCCTGCGCGACGTCGCTGATGTGGTGATCGTGCCCGCGCCCAACGAGATCAAGCGCGAGGACGGCCAGCGCCGTCTCGATGTCACGCTCAACATCGCCAGCGATGCCGATCTCGGAGCCGTGGCGCGCGGGGTCGAGGCGGCGGTGAGCGAGGTGCCCTTTGCGACCGGCTACCACCCCGAGATCCTCGGCGAGTATGCCGCTCTCAAGGAATCGCGCGAACGGCTGTGGACGGTGGGTCTTGCCTGCCTCGTGGGTATCCTGCTGCTCGTATGGCTGGAGTTTCGCTCCGCCCGGATTACCGCACTGGTCGGCCTCAGCCTGCCCTTTGCGCTGGTCGGCGGGGTCATCGGGGTGGCGCTCACCGGCGGGGTTCTGTCGCTGGGATCGCTGGTCGGCTTTGTCACCGTGATCGGGATTTCGTCGCGCAACGGGATCATGTTGCTCTCGCATTACGATCACCTGCGGCGGTTCGAAGGCGAGGCGTTCGGCCCGGCTCTGATCTTGCGCGGCGCACAAGAGCGTCTGGTGCCGATCCTGATGACCGCACTGTGCGCAGGGCTTGCGCTGGTGCCGCTGGTGATAGCGGGCGACAAGCCGGGTCACGAGATCGAGCATCCCATGGCGATCGTCATCCTCGGCGGTCTGATCTCATCGACTGCGCTCAACCTGTTCCTGATGCCCGCGCTTTACGGCCGCTTCGGCAAGGAACGCCCGGAGCCTGAGCCTCAATTGGCGGAGGCGGTGGCATGAAGCACTTTGTCTCCTGCGCGGCGCTGATGGTGACCGCTTGTGCGACCCCGTCGCCGCCGATGGCATCTGCAATCAATTCCACGATGGCTGCCGGGGCGTTCGCGAGCCTTCCGGTCGCCTCGATCGAGCCTGTGCCCGATGATTGGTGGCGGCTCTACGATGATCCTGTGCTTGACCGCCTGGTCGAAGCGAGCCTTGCGGCCAATGCCGATCTCAGGGTCGCCTTTGCCAATCTCGATGGCGCGCGCGCGGCGCTGCGTCAGGCGCAAGCCGCGCGGCTGCCCCAGACCACGATCGAGAGCAGTCTCGGCATCGACAATCCCGCCAATCAGCCGAGTGCCTCGGGCAATGTGCCGACCACCGACTACGATCTGGCAGTCACCGCAAGTTGGGATGGGGACCTGTTCGGACGGCTCCGTTCGGGTTCTCTGGCCTCCCGCGCGGATGCTGAGGCGCAGGCGGCTGCGCTTGATGGCGTCAAGGTCGCCGTCGTCGCCGATACGGTTCTGGCCTATGTCGATCTGTGCGGTGCCACCCGCAGCCTTGCCGTCGTGCAAGAACTGGTCGCGCTTCAGGCCCGTGCGCTGACCATCACCCGCAGCCAGCTTGCGACAGGCGAGGTCTCCCCGCTGGAAGTGTCGCAGGCAGCCAACCTTGTCGCGGCGACCAAGGCGACTATCGCACCGCTGGAAGCCGCGCAGGCCAATGCGCGCTTTCGCCTCGCCACGCTTGCAGGTCGCCCGGCGGGAGAGGCGCGCAGCAATCCCGTGACTTGCACCGCGCCGCCGAAACTGCGCACTGCGGCTCCCGTCGGCGACGGCACGGCCTTGCTGCTGCGCCGCCCGGACATCCGCGAGGCCGAACGCCGCCTTGCTGCCGCCACTGCGCGGATCGGTGTTGCCCGTGCCGATCTCTACCCCCGCATCAACCTCGGCGGGGCGCTGGGCCTCTTGAGTGGGGGGCTGGTGGCGACCGGTTCGCCGCTGGTGAGCTGGGCCTTCCCCAATCAGGCCCCGGTCCGTGCACGGATCGCCCAGGCCGAGGCAACCGAACGGGCCGCGTTGGCCGGATGGGACGTAGCGGTGCTTCGGGCGCTGCGCGATGTTGAAACGGCGCTTGCGGCCTATGATGGCGAAGCGCGCCGCAACCGGGCACTGGCCGAAGCCCGCGATGAAGGACGCCTCTACGCTCGGCGCGCCGAGGCGCGCGTCCGGCTTGGCGATGCAGCACCGCTGTTACGGATCGATGCCGATCGCACGCTGGCGCAGGCCGAACTGTCGCTCGCTCAGTCCGAACTCGCCGTTGCGCAGGCGCAGGTGGCGCTGTTCCGGGCGCTTGGCGGTGGCTGGCGCAGCGGTCCCAAGCCGCTAGAATGAACCCATGAGAATCCTGATCGTCGAGGACGATACCGATACGAACCAGTTCATCGCCCGCGGCTTGACCGAACTGGGCCATCAGGTGGTGACCAGCGGCGACGGCCGCGACGGGCTGTTCCATGCGACCGATGGCGGCTTCGATGCCATGGTGGTCGATCGGATGCTGCCGGGACTTGATGGACTGTCGCTGGTCAAGGCTCTGCGCGCCGCCGGGAACAGCACCCCGGTGCTGATGCTGACCGCTGTCAGCGGAATTGCCGACCGGGTTGAAGGGCTCGAAGGCGGGGCTGACGATTATCTGGTGAAGCCCTTTGCCTTTACCGAACTGGCGGCTCGCCTCCATGCGCTCGGTCGTCGTCCCTCTGCGGCAGCGGAGCCTTCCCGGCTGGTTGCCGGCGACATCGAACTCGATCTGCATCGGCGCACGGTCGTCCGCGCAGGACGCAAGATCATATTGCAGCCGCGCGAGTTCGCGCTGCTGGCGGAACTGATGCGGCATCCCGGACGGATCATGACCCGCACCATGCTGCTGGAACGGGTGTGGGATTTCGACTTCGACCCCAAGACCAATATCGTCGAGACCCATCTTAGCCGCTTGCGCTCCAAGCTCAACGCCGGGTTCGACAGCGACCCGATCGAGACGGTGAGGGGCGCGGGCTATCTCATCAGGGACGGAGGATGAAGCGCTGGTGGCGTGGCACGTTCGGCTTGGTGGCAGCGGTCGCTCTAGGCTTTGCGCTGGCGACACTGGTGATCGGCGCGGTAGCGTTCGAAACCACCCATGAGGCGCTCGAATTGCAACTCGATCACCGCGTTGCCATCGAGACGCAGGCCCTGATCGATGAAGGGCAGGACGGGCATGAGGGCGTGGCTGCCGCCATCCGTCGGCGCGAGGCGGCCAGCAGCACAGCCAGTCTCGGCTACCGGCTCGTCGATGCCCAAAACAGGCCCATAGCGGGATCGCTTAGTACGATCGTTCCGCCCAAGCCCGGATATGTCGAACTGCTGCCTTACAAATCGAACGGCGAGGAGCGGATCGCGCAGTCGCTGACCACGGTCCTACCCGGTAATTACCGCCTGTTGGTCGCAGCCGATCGCGCCGCCATCGACGAAATGGACAGGCGTTTCATCCTTCTGTTTCTCGGCGCATTTGGCGCGATGCTGTTGCTCGGCATCGGTGCCGCTTGGCTGGTCGGCATCGTCACGCGCCGCCGCCTAGCCCGCATCGATCACACGGCTGCTGCGATCATCGCCGGCGATCTGTCACGGCGCGTGCCCCTGACCGGAAGCGGCGACGAGTTTGACGGTGTGGCCACGACGCTTAACCGAATGCTCGACCGCATTGCCGGGCTGATGGAGAACCTGCGCCAGGTCTCAAGCGATGTTGCCCACGATCTGCGCACGCCACTGACCCGGCTGCAAAACCGGCTCGACGAGGCTCTGCGCGAGCGGGATAGCGAGCTGCAACGCGAGGCGATCGAAGCGGCCGCAAGCGAGGCCAGTGAGCTTCTCGAGGTCTTCTCCGCCCTGCTGCGGATCGCCGAGGTCGAAGGCATGGCAGCCCGTGCCCATTTTCAGACGGTGAACATGAGCGCCGTCGTAGCTGATGTGGTCGAGGCTTTTCGGCCCGCGATGGAAAGCAGCGGCCATCAGCTTGTCAGCCGAATCTCGCCGGGCCTGACCTTGTCCGGTGACCGCAGGCTGTTGCAACAGATGTTGACGAACCTGCTCGACAATGCCGCGCAGCACACCCCGCAGGGAACGATGGTCCACCTAGATCTGGAAAGCACGCATGATTGCATAAGGCTCGCCGTCACAGATGATGGTCCGGGCGTGAGCGAGAAGGAGGCGCCTGAACTCTTCAACCGCTTCGCGCGCGTCGACCCCAGCCGATCAACGCCAGGTCACGGTCTGGGTCTGGCTATGGTTGCAGCGATCGTTGCTGTACATTCTGGCAGAGCAACCATTGCTCCGCGCCCAGGCTTTGGTGTGTATATCGAGTTTTGATCCAACCTGACTGGCTGACAATTTGACGCTACTCGCTCCTCCACCAGTTACTGTCAAGGGCCTGAGATAGGCTTACCAGAGCGACTAAACTGCCATGCAAGCGGTGCCCGCGACGATCACCACAAGGCTAACTGAAATTTAACCACCCAATGGAATTATCACACTGAAAACGAAGCCTTTTTCAGGTGTCTGATGTTAACTTTCCATTCTGGTGTCCGCCTGCCTGTGAGAAAGCGGATATTGCGCGACAAGGCCGGGCTCGCGCTTATCGAATTTGCCTTCAGCCTGCCGATTTTTATCGGTCTTGGCTTTTACGGTGTCGAAGTTGCCAACCTCGCAATCTCACAGATGAAGGTTAGTCAAATCACACTCAACATCGCGGACAATGCATCTCGCATCGGGAGTATGAATTCCCAACTTGGAGCCAAGCAGGTTCTCGAATCACAGATCAACGATGTTTTTCAGGCCGCAGATATTCAGGGTGGGAGATATAACCTCTTTGGCCAAGGACGGACGGTCGTTTCCAGCCTCGAAATGAACGCGGATGGCGGTCAAACGATAATGTGGCAACGATGCAAGGGAGAACTCGGCGAGGAGTCTGCTTATGGCGAGGAAGATGTAGGCAAAAAGGGAAAAGGTTTCACCGGAATGGGGCCAGCGGCAGAGCGGATAGCTGCCATACCCGGCACTGCTGTCATGTACGTCGAAACCTTTTACGAGTACGAGCCCTTGTTCGGGGAAATGTTCATGGAAGCGAGAACGCTGCGGCAAGAGGCTGCTTACATCGTGCGTGACCAACGCCAGATCGGCACCAAGCCAATCGCTGACACCTCTGAAATGCGAACCTCCACATGCGACAAATATGATTCGATGCTGCCGCAGACCCCCGACCCCAAGCCGGGCGATGAAGATAAGTGCGTCAAGCGCATTCACAAGGATCATTATCACTGGGAATGTCCAAAAGGCGTGAAGAAGCCCAAGGAAACCAAAGAAGAGAAAGAAAAGAACGAATGCGACCTCAAATTGATCGTGTGCGTCAACGGTGTGAAGGTGAAAGACTGATTGGGGGGACGGACGTACGGCGGCTTTCAGGCGGATACCGCGCCGTCCCGAATGGCCGACATTAGGGCGCAAAGCCGACCGGCCGGTTTTGCTACCGAATGGCGGGTTTTAGGGAAAGCCGGCGCTCGCGACACCGACGCTGAATGTCTTGAGCTGGTCGACAGCAGACATACGCAGCCGCGTCGCGTGACAATTGCGACCTGCGAGATCGTCCCAGCTTACGTACGACGGATCGGTTAAGCCGTGTTCCAACCATCAAGCAGCCAAGTCATCGACATCCCTGTGCGCGAGATAAGCTTTGTACAGCTCCACAATCTCCGATTTCGCTAGGCTGGGAATGCTTACGACTCTGGCCGCAGTCTGCCGCAAATCGAGTGTCTTGAGCCGTTGCACCACCACGCGATCAGCCTGGACAAAATAATGAGAGCTTGCAGATTTCCCGGCTGGATCATCGTAGACTCTACCGGCATTGGCGCCGATCCGCCGAATCGCAACAGTGACTTTGCCAGCCATGGCTTCGGCCGGTACTACGGACTTGACGAAGGTAAAATCGGGATGGCTGTGCTCGACATGGCGCAGCTTGCGAAGGTCTGACCGCCGTTCCCAGATCTGGAAGACCGTCCGCACTTTATGCGGCCTCCCCAGAAACAAGAAGGCATTTTCAGGTACGGTCCATTGCGCGACAAGATGGAACCGCTGGTCGAGACGGTTCTCGACGGCTGCCTTTTGAACGGAAACAGGCAGTATGAAGCCAATAAGGGTGGCCATGGTCGCAGCGCGGTTGAAAAACTGCCACGCGAGCTCTGATCCTTTGCCGAAGGGTGGGTTGCCCAATATGGCGATAGGTCGGTCCAGCGCGAGTTGATCTGCCAGCCACGCGCGGTCCACATCGAGGAAATCCGCTCGTACAACGCCGGGATACTGAGGGTCCAAATCAATACCAAGGCTGCCTTCGGGCATTTGCTTCAAGAACGCACCCTTTCCGGCTGACGGCTCGATCATTACGAATTTCCTTGGATCGTAGAGCTCCCGAAACTCGCGCCAAAGCCATGCCGCCACCTCGTCAGCCGTGAAAAACTGACTGAGTTTAGCTGCCTTGTCTGCAGAATCTGGCTTACGATCAGATTCGTATGTGAGGTTCTGGCGGAGTTGAACCTGCTGCTCGCACAGCTGTGGCAAATTGCTCGACGCCAACATAGGCGCACTGCTGGGGCCGCGGTGTTGCGCTCCACCTAGATCAAGAAAACCCGGAGAAGCATCCTGATGGTCAAGCCCATCCGGATGAGGTGAAATAGGGGCCGGGGCTTCCACGACGGGTCGTGCGGGGATACGCGACCGTCGCCAGCACACACCACAGAACCGCTCCACCCGAACAGTCTCAAGAGCGACCTTGGATCGTCTGTGCGCCGGCCTCACCTTCGCATGATTCTTAGCAATTGACTGGCCGGCTACAGCACAGTTTTTGTTAGCAGCTGATCGACTTATTGCTGATCCTTGGCCTTCCCTTGCTCCATCTAACCAATGATGTTGAATACGCTGAGACAACGCAATTTGTACCTTGCACGATGAGCAAGCCATCATTTCATTATCGGTCGAAGTTTCTTCCGCCGTTGCTGCTCCAGGCATCGCCTGATATATTTTTAAACTGCGCATTTACCTATCTCCTTAGTCAAGAAGAAGGTTTTAGGATGGTGGGTCCGATTTCGACAAACGACTGACTGAAAATTTTGGCGATGCGCAATTTTGTGTCAGATCAGCCACTGGCATCGCATGGGGTGTCACCGCCGAGACACTTTAGGAGATCTCTCTACCGGGCTGCTGTCGGTAGCCCACCTCAAGCCGCCAAAAACCCGAAAGACCTCGATTCGCTTCCCATCACCACAGTTTTGGCTGTTCGCAATTCCTGACCCAACTAACTGTGCCGCCGCGGTTTGCGAGCCTTACGGCCCTTTCGCACTAGGGCTGGCAGCAGTGTCACGGGCGCAGCGACAAGGTGATCTGTAACGATCGGGATCTTGTTGACGGCCGAGCGAAGCATGGCGAGATCGCTGGCTTTCGAGTAGCGTCCCCCTGTTTCGTTGGTGATCCGGTGGCCAAGGACATCCGCTCGTACATCTTCTGCCACTGAGACTGCCTTGAGGCCGGTGGCAAGGGTGTGGCGGAACGAATGTACCGCCATGCCCTTTTTGAGGAAGGGCAGCTGAGCGGCGCATTTCGTCCAGACGGTCTTGTAAAAGGCATCGCCCATGGTGCCGATACCGCTTTCAGCGCGCAATTCCGGGAACAGCAGAGTTTCGCCTTCGGCCCGAAGTGCCTCGACATAGCCGGTGAAACCCAATCGAATGAGCTCATCGGCGACGGGCAGGAGCCGTGCAGACCATGCGTTTTTGAGGCGCCGGGTTGTGTTGGGCCGGACAGAAAAATGCCATCCCCCGTCATGCTGCTCTATGTCCGCGAGCTCCAGCCCACAGATTTCCTCGCGACGAAATCCCGTGTACCAGGCGATCAGCGGCACGAAATACGCTGCCCCATGCCAAATGTCGTCCCCGGGCTTGAACGGCTTTGCCCATGAGGCAGAGCCCGTCCAGGGCGGAAGGTTGAACAGCGCCCTGCCCTGCTCTTCGGTATAATGTTCGGTCAGCAACCGAGGGTCGCGGTCGTCCTCAACGATAAACGCCGAATATTCGAGCTTCGCTAATGGGTGGTGACCTGAAAACCATTCGGTGAGCTGGCGGAGGAAAAACCAATGGCGATTCGTGGTTGATATCCCCAAGCCGATTTGGTCGGCGCTGATCTTGTTTTCGGCCACCAACGCGCTGGTTTCGCGTACGATCTCCTGGATGGGCATAGCCCGCTGACGCTCCGACTTGCGGAAGCTGGGACCATGCAGGCCGTTGAAACATTTGTTCAGTTCAAGGAGGTCCTTCTGTCTGATTTGAGCCAGAGGACGCCCCTCCATGACCTGCTCAAGCAGCAAGGCGGGCAATTTGAACTGCTCGCGCGTCTTTGCCGTCCAGGTTGAACCCTTTTTGCGAGCCTGGCCATCAGCACCGCCGGTGCGTGGATTATGGTCAATAAAGCGCGCTGCCGCTTCTGTCGGTTTGAGCCGGGCCCACTCGTCATCTCCGGACGGGCCTGCCGATACAGCCATCACCGTGTTCGCGACCGCTGGCGCAACGACAGGCGGCGCCATCTGCGGCGCTATAGGCGCCGCAGACATTAGAGGCACTGGTCCATAGGCCAGCGATGGATCGGCAAGCGTCGCCCTGAATTCGCGGATGGCTTCAACCTTGGCCTGGTGAATAATCTTGCGCGCCAGCGCCAGCGTGATCGGTGTCTCGGACACCGCAAGATCGGCGAGATGCGCGGCAGCCGCCTCCACCAGAGGCGTGCCTTGGACTTCCTCCTCGATATCTGACCAAGCCATAACAACCATGGGCTTGTCAGGGTCATCGTCGAGGCTGGAACCAGTAACCAGAAAATCGTCGATCGATCCGTTGGCGACGGCGGAGAGATTGGCGATCTCTCCAGCGTCGAGCCTGAGTTTCAGTGCGTCCTCGATGAGATCATGATCTTCAGGTGCCGCAACCAGCATCTGGGCATGCAACTGTTCAAGCCGGTCGCGCTCGAGAAGGATCTGTCGCCGGAAGATTTCTTGGCGCTGCGCTGCGGTGAGGTTGGTGGCAGCGATGTTGCGCATCAGGTTCATGGCCAGTTTCTCGCAGGCCAGCGACAAAGCTGGCCCCATGAAACGGGCCCGACTGTGCTGGTGGGTTCGCAGCGACACCCTAATTCTGAAAGGTTTATCCCGTCCTAAGCGTATCTGGCGGCGGAAATAATATGTCCCACACTTGCGCGAGAGATTTTGAATGGCGTGCATTGGCCGTGGTCCCCATCCTGACCATGCGCATGGTCACCACACGCGACGGTCATGGCAGGCTCACCAAACAATTCAGATATATAGGGCATTTCCAGGTTCGAATCCTGCCACCCCAGCCAGCTTCTCGAAGACGTATGAGATTGCCATTGGCAAGGCACCCGATGTTGCGACCCCGGACGGGTCGATGCTGTCCCCGCCCCCGTCTCGCTGCGCAGGACATCGCTTTCGCCGCCAAGAGCATGCTCGCCCTCGCCTTTGGTCCGGCGCTTGATATGCCGCCTCCTATCGGCATGGGCCAAAGGCTCGAGGTCTGGCGGTGCTTGGCCTGATCGGCATCATACCGTATCGCGCGGCCGCCTGCGCATGCCTCGACATTCCGACCCGGTTGGATCAGTGTCGACCGCATGACCCCCATGGCGCACGCCCCAAGACCGTCCATCTCCTTCATGCCCTGGCTGGTCGCGGCGCTCGCTTCGCTTGTGGCTCCGCTGCTGGCTATGCAGGCGCTGCTAGAATCGCCATCGCCGACGCCATGGGTGCTGGTGGCAGGACCGATGCTCGCGCTGGGGCTGATGGGGGCGGGGATGATCACCTCCGCCGCAGCCGCGCGTTTCCGGATCGGCGTGCTGATGGCCTTGCTCGCGGCAATCGGCCTTGTCCTTGCAGCGCGCATGATGGGCATGCCATCGCTGGCCCATCCGGCTGCCACGGGCCTTGCCTTTATCGCCGCGAGCGTCAGTTTTGCGGCGCGGGGCAAGCTGTTCGCCCGCAGCGCAGCCGACAAGGGCTGGTGGATCGCGATGTTCGTGGTTGCCGGCGAGGCTGCGATGCTCGGCACAGCGGCGGCCATGCCGGGGGCTCTGCCGGACTGGCTACTGGTGTTGCTGCCGGCGCAATGGGCCAGCATGGCGATCCAGACTGCGCTGACAGGTGCCGGAACGATCGCAGCCGGCTCCGCGCTGATCGCGCTGGTGGGCACCGCAGCAGTGACGTTGCTGGTCGCGCGGCTGCTGCCCCGGCGCTGGCCCTATGCGCTGATGTTCTCGGCCTGGCTGGGCCTGTCCGCGCTGGTGTGGCATTACCCGCCGCCGCCGTCGCACGCAGCCTTGAGCGACGGCGGTGCTACGCCTGCAGAGACGGGAATGCGGACGGCTAGCGGGTTTTCCGCACCGGGCGCGGACAGGCCGCATGCAGCTGTCGCAGCGCCGACCAGACCGGCAGCGAAAGCTGCGCCGCATCGTCCACGGTCAGCGCGGTGATCTGCCACCCGTCATTTGTGGGGCCGAGTTCCAGCGCACTGCTGTTGCGGACGGCCAGCGCGGTCGGCGGGCGGAGATCGACGATCCGGCTGGCGGGCATATAGCCATAGGCATCGTCGCTGGCGCCGAGCTGGTCCGACAGTGACACCACCAGCTCGCAGCCCGATGCCGCGTATTGCACGGCCGATACCTTGCGCCGCGACCAGAAGCGATAGTTGCTGGTCCCCTTGACCTGCCGAGCGCCCATAAAGAAACCAAGCTTGCCCTCGCGCGCCAGCCGCGAGAGATAAGCGACCCTGCCGACCGGCGATGCCGCGGTCTTGAGCATGTCGGCCTGGTTCGCACCGATGATGTCGGACAGGCGCAGCAGGAATTGTGGGTCCTCCAGCAACGCGGCCATGCCCGACAGCGCGGCGAGGAAATCGAGATCGACGAGATTGCGGCGCGCAAGCTCCTTGAGCGAGGCTTCCAGTTCCTCTGCCGATCCCGAGGCCGCCGCTAGCTGCGCCTGCGTCCTGTAGATTTCGGGATAGGCCGGATCGGCAGCGGCAGCGGCGCTGAGCGCCGGGCGCGCTTCCGCCAGGGGCAGGCCAGCCGCTTCCTTCACCCTGGCTGTCGCGATCTGTCGAAGCACGGGCTGCAGCTTGCCAAGCTCTGCTTCCGCGCTGTCGGCTGCGGGACTGCCGGGCAGAGATTCGCGCACCTGCCGCAGCACGCGCGCTGCATCGACCGGCTGGTTGAGGCGCCCGGCATAAAGCTCGGCAGCCTTGAGCGCATAATCCGGCGCGTTGCGCCCGGCCGCCCAGCCCTCCTCGTACAGCCTCGCAGCCTTGCCGATCAGCCCTTCGGCCAATGCCGCATCGGCTGCGCCGACATTCTGGTTGCCCGTTTTCAGCGAGCGGATGGTGAAGACCAGCTTCTCGACCGCCGCACGCGCGCTGGCGGGCGCCTGCGCCAATGCCTGATTGGCCTGCGTCTCCGCCGCGTCATATTGCTGCAGCCCCATATAAGCCATGGCGACATAATAGCTGGCGCGATAATCGGCCGGGTCGACGCGCAGCGCGTCCTTGGCGACCGCGAGCGCCTCGATATAGCGGTCCTCGGAAAGAAGCTGTTTCGATGCTTCGATCTGGACGTCGTTCGCCCCCTGCAGCGCAAGCGCAGGCGCAGGCAAACTTGATGCTGCGATGGCGGGCAGCAGCACCGAAGCCGTGCGGGCGGCGAGGCGCCTGGGCGTCATGCAAAGTCCCTTCATCCGGGTCAACTGCCCGATCCGGGCGTGTTGGCGAGTTCGCGCTCGCGCGCCTCAGCCTCGGCCTGGCGGCGTGCCTCTTCCTGCTGGCGCTCGAGCGCCGCCGCCTCCTCCTGCTGGCGCTTCAGCTCCAGCGCGGCAGCCAGTCGGGGCTCGACTTGTGCCAGGGCGCGGTCGAGCTTCGCCAGTTCCTGGCTGGCCGACGTGTTGTAGCCGGGAGCAGCGCCGATGAAGAGACTGCTGGCGCGCGCGATGAACTCCGCGACGCGCGGCAAGATCTCACCGAACCCGGCGGCATCGTATTTGCCCATGCGGAAGGTATAGCCTGCCCCGGCAATAGTCGGGCCGTCGCTGCCGCGTCCCATCAACGTGGTCAGGATATTGAGATAGCCCGCGAGGCCGAATGCGGTGATCCTCGATGCGACCTCGTTGGCGGTGGACTGCACGCTCGCGGTCTGTCGCTGCGCGGTATTGTCGTTGTTGGTCAGGCCCGTCGCCATGCGCGCGCGATCGTCGGCATGGCGGTCCTCGCATTTGGCCAGCGCATCGCTCCAGGTGCGGGCATCGGCGATACAGGCCTGCAGCGCGGGAATGGTCTGGGCGGTACCGGCATCCTTGATGACCGCATCGATCTGGCGGCTGATCACGGTGCGCTGCTGGACGTAATCCTGCGCATCGAAGGCGAATTCCTGGCGGATGATGCCGCGCTCCATGCTGGTGGCCGTGCGCCACAGCCCCATGCCCTCGAACAGCTGGCTGCGGATCGCATCGATATCGGGCGACAGCTTGGCGAGCTTCGCCTTCGCATCGCGCAGCTGCTGCGCCAGCCGGTCGATGCCCTGTTGCAGTTCGCGCTCCTTCGCGGCGATCTGCTCGGGCGTAGGCTTGATGATCGACTGGCCCGAATGCGGGAACTGCTCGCCCTTCGAGATGATGTCGGACTTGGTGCGCCCGCAGCCCGAGCAGAACAGGCCCTGGCGATATTCGTCGAGGATCGCCTCCTTGTTGCGGATGGCTTCGTTGAGCTTGTCCGTCAGCTGCTTCTCTTCGGCCTGAAGCTTACCGATCTGATCGGCCGTCGCTCCATAGGCCCGCACCAGCGACAGGATGGCGCTGGTGACGCTGTTCGCCATGTCGCGGGCATATTCGGGGCCCTTCCAGTCGGGCGGACGGTTCGAGCGGGTGGCCAGCGCCTCGGTGCCGACACGGCTGCTGCGCAGACGGGTCGGGTCGAGCAGATCCTGCGCTGAGGCCAGGTTCGCCCCCATGGCCGGGAGCGCGACCAAGCCGACCACGACGGCACGACGATCAACGGAACTCCGGTCTTCATGGCAGCACGGGCACTGCGTGCCGTGTCGATCGTCCATCGCACACCCCTTTGCGATCTTGCGGTTATGTTGACGACCCTTTTGGCCATGGATAATGAAATCGCACCGCCATGGCAACGGGTGCACCGGGCCAAGCGATTGAATTATCTTGCCTCAGCCGCCTGGCGCATGAGGCCATCGGTCGGAGCCTGGACGTTGAAAATAGCCCCTATCCTGTCCGCCACCGCTTTGGCCTTCGCATCGGCTGCCTTGTCGTCGGCTCAGGCCCAATCGGGATATTATCCGGTCTTTTGCCAGGGCATCGCCGTGGGATCGGGAGGGAACAGCATGTTCCTGTCGTCCGGCTTTTACCAGGCGCTCAGCACCCCGCCAGAAGGCTATCTGATCACCGACGCGACGCTGACGGCCGACTTTGCCAAGGCGGTCAAGGCGCAGACCGGCGAAACGGTGCTGGGGCAGACCTGCTATACCCGCGCCGATCGCCAGGAGCTGGAGGCCTTCATCGCCACCACCCGCGCTTCGAATGGCGGCAACTGGAAGCTGGTCGACGTGACCTGGCTGCCGACGGGCGCCTATCCGCTGACGACAAACCTGGCCGATCTTCAACCGGGTGGCGGCCCATCGTCTCGCGCCACCGCTGCTCCTGCCGCGCCTCCGGCATCGAGCGCCGCCGCTACGGCGCGATCGGCAGAGGCGGACCGGGTGGCGATCGAACTGCGCCAGCGCGAGCAGGCCGAGCGGGCTGCGGCAGCCGCACAGGCCGAAGCCGAGCGGCGGCTGGCCATCGCCAAAGCCGATGAGGAGCTGCGCGCCGTCAACGCCCAGCAGGCGCAAATGGCCGAAGCCCAGCTGCGCAAGAATGCCGAGGAGCAGCGGATTTTCGAGGAAAAGCAGCGCGTCTACGAGGAGCGCCAGCGCGCCTTTGCCGCTGCCGAGGCGAAATACCAGGCCGAGGTCAAGGCCGCCGCCGAAGCGCGCAGGAAATGGGAGGCCGATGTCGCTGCCTGCCAGGCTGGCGACACGACACGCTGCGCCCCTGCTCCCCAGCCATGACGGCAAGCGGCTGACGCCCTTCGGAGCTGAGGCCGCATAAGCATACCGGGTGGAGATGGCAGCCAGGGGGAACCATGGCGCGCGGCAAACCGTTGCGGCCATGTAGATACAGCCCATCGGACCCCGCCATTGCCGCGTCGTGTCCCTGCAAGGAGGACCGCCATGCCTGCCCGCCCATCGTGGAAGGGCCAGATTCGTCTGGCGCTGGTTTCGATACCGGTGGAAATCTACCCCGCGACGAAAAGCGGCGCCGGCATCCGTTTCCGCCAGATCCACGAACCGAGCGGCCAGACGATCAAGTACGAAAAGACCGTGCCCGGCATCGGCCCAGTCAAACCGGCGGATATCCTCAAGGGCTTCGAATACGAGAAGGGCAGCTATGTGCTGCTCAACGAGAAGGAGATCGAGGCCGTCCGGCTCGAAAGCCGCAAGACGCTCGAGCTGACGCAGTTCGTGTCGCTGCACGACATCCCCGTGCTCTATTACGAAAAGCCCTATTTCGTGGTCCCCGCCGACGATCTCGCCGAAGAAGCGTTCATCGTGCTGCGCGAGGCGCTCGACCAGGCCAAGAAGGTCGGTCTGGGTCAGCTGGCGATGCGCGGCCGCGAATATATCGTCGCGCTTCGCCCCTGCGGCCGCGGCATCATCATGGAAACGCTGCGCTATGCCGACGAGGTCAACAAGGCCGCGTCCTATTTCCGCGAGATCGGCGACGAGAAGCCCGATGACGAGCTGCTCGAACTGGCCACCACTCTGATCGACAAGAAGACCGCGCCGTTCGATGCAGGCGAGTTTCACGACCGCTATGTCGATGCCCTGCGTGACCTGATCGACACGAAGATGAAGAACAAGGGCAAGCGCGTTACGCCCGATGACGAACCGGCAGCGCCTGCGGGCGGCAATGTCATCGACTTGATGGCCGCGCTCAAGAAATCGGTCAACGCCAAGGCAGCGAGCGCGGGAGGCGCTAAGCCCGCCGCGAAGCGCGCTTCCGCGAAAAAGGCGCCTGCCAAATCGTCGCCCAGGCGCAAGGCAGGCTGATCATGGCGGATCGCACGCCCGATCCGCTCGCCGAATATGCCGCGAAGCGGGACTTTGCCCGCACACCCGAGCCCGACACCGCGCCGGTCCGCCGCAAGGGCAAGCAGCCGCCGATGCTGGTGGTGCAGAAGCACGATGCGACGCGGCTGCACTGGGACCTGAGGCTCGAGGCGGACGGCGTGCTCAAGAGCTGGGCGGTGACGCGCGGTCCGAGCATCGACCCCAGGGACAAGCGGCTCGCGGTCCGGACCGAGGACCATCCCTTATCCTATGCCGATTTCGAAGGCGTCATCCCGGCGCGCGCCTATGGCGGCGGCACGGTCATGCTGTGGGATACCGGGCATTGGGAACCCGTGCCCGGCAAGAGCGCGAGCGATATCGACAAGGGCCATCTGCATTTCATCGCGCACGGCCAGCGAATGCGTGGGCAGTGGATCCTCGTCCGGATGAAGCCGCGCGCCGGTGAAAAGCGCGAGAACTGGCTGCTGCGCAAGGTCGAGGATGCGGAGGCGGGCCAGGGCGACGGGCTGGTCGAACGTGCGCTGACCAGCGTCAAGACCGGGCGGACGATGGATCAGATCGCCTCTGGCGCTGAGCCGGTCTCGCCCCGGCGCAGGCGCGCGAGTGCGGCAGGTTTGCGCGCCAAAAACCCCATGCCCGCCATTCATCCCCCGATGCTGGCGACGCTGGTGCACCAGCTGCCCGGCGGCGAGGACTGGCTGTTCGAGGTGAAATATGACGGCTATCGCTGCCTGGTCGGCTTGGGCAAGGATGGCGCAGTCGGCTGGACGCGCACCGGGCTTGACTGGAGCGACAGGTTTCGGTCGGTGCTCGATGCGATGCAGGCCGTGCCAGCCGCCTCGGCGCTGTTCGACGGCGAGATCGTGGCGCTCGACGAAGACGGCCGCCCCAGCTTCTCGGCCTTGCAGCGCGCGCTGAAATCGGGCGGGCCGCTTAGCTATTTCGCGTTCGACCTGCTCGCGCTCGATGGCGAGGACCTGACGCAGCGGCCGCTGGCCGAGCGCAAGCAGCGGCTTGCAGCGCTGCTCGAGCGCGTAGACCCGCCGATCTTCTATTCCGACCATATCGAGCGCGACGGGCGCGCGCTGTTCCAGGCCATGGTCGACAAGGGCTATGAGGGCGTGATCGCCAAGCGCGCTTCCAGTCGCTATGTCGGTGAGCGGAGCGATGCATGGCTGAAGATCAAGGTCGAGCGCCGCGAAGAGTTCGTGATCATCGGCTGGATCGCCAGCACCAAGCGCGGACGGCCCTTTGCCTCGCTGCTGCTGGGCCAGCATGAAGGCGGCCAGCTGGTCTACAAGGGTCGCGTCGGCACCGGCTTCGATACCGACACGTCGGAAGAATTGCAGGCGCGGCTGGCCGACCTCGCGCGGACCGAGCCCGCCATCGCCGATGCCAAGGCTGTGGCCGGCAAGGCGCACTGGGTCGAACCCGTGCTGGTCGCTGAGGTGCGCTATGCCGAATATACGCATGAGGGCGTGCTGCGCCATGCAAGCTTCATCGGCCTGCGCGGCGACAAGCCGGCAGCCGAGGTGACCGGGGAGATCGAGATGAACCAACCTGCAGGCTGGATCGCGCCCCAGCCGTCGATACGCATCACCCATGCAGACCGGCCGCTGTTCGGGGCTGACGGCCCGACCAAGGGCGATCTCGCGAGATGGTACGAGGCGGCCGCCCCGCTAATGCTGCCCTTCATCGCCAATCGCCCGGTGGCGTTGCTCCGCTGCCCGCAAGGGATCAGCGAACAATGTTTCTTTCAGAAGCATGTCCAGAAAGGCTGGGGCAAGGAAATCGGCTCGCTGATGATCGAGGAGGCCGATGGCTCGACCGATCCCGTCTTTGTGCTGGGTGACAAGGCTGCGATCCTGCGCTGCGTGCAGATGGGCGCGATCGAGTTTCACGGCTGGGGATCGCGCGCGGACGATATCGAGCATCCCGATCGGCTGGTGTTCGATCTCGATCCCGATGAAGGCATGGACTTTCCAGCTATCGTCATGGCGGCTCGTCAGATGCGCGATCATCTCGCCGATATGGGCCTCGTCACCTTCCCCATGGTGACCGGCGGCAAGGGCATTCACGTGATCGCGCCGCTCGACCCGGGCGCGGACTGGGCGGTGACCGAGGGGTTCGCCAAGAGCTTTGCTCAGGCGCTCGAACAGGCCGAGCCCCGGCGCTACACCGCATTGATGTCCAAGGCGCGTCGCAAGGGCCGCATCTTCATCGACTGGATGCGCAACCGGCGCGGATCGACCGCGGTCCTGCCCTATAGCGTGCGTGCGCGCGATGGTGCGCCGGTCGCAGTGCCAGTCGCGTGGGATGATCTCCCGTCGCTCGCTGGGGCCAACCGCTTCACGCTGCTCGATCCAGGAGCGATCCTGGAACATGCCAGCAGCGTTGGTGACGATTGGGGCAAGGCCAGCCAGACGCTGACGATCGGCGATTAGTCAGGTCGCTCCGGCATCCGGGTCTCGGGGCCATCGAACTCGCTGCATCGATCGCCGGAATTGCTGTCCCCTCGCAAAATGTTCTCCTATGCATCACAGGATGGTGCGGGCAGTGAGCGGCTGCCTATCGCCTGGATGGACCTACCGAGGAGCGGGCCGAATGGATCACACCATGGATTATGGTGGTTATATGCCGCACGGCATGTGCCTGTTGTGGGAGCCGTGGCTGGTGCTGCTCTGGGCGGGATCGGACCTGCTGATCTTCCTGTCCTATACCGCCATCCCCATCGCGCTGCTCCGCGTGCTGCGCCAGCGCACCGAGGTGCCGCATGGCGGGCTAGTGACGCTGTTCGCCTCGTTCATCCTGCTGTGCGGCCTCACCCATGCGCTCGGCATCGTCACCTTGTGGATTCCGATCTATCCCTGGACCGGCTGGGTGAAGCTCGCCACCGGCATCGTCTCGATGACCACGGCGGTGGTGCTGTTCCGGCTGATCCCGGACATCATCCGCCTGCCCTCGCCCGCATCGCTTGCGGCGGTCAACCAGACGCTGAGCGACGAGATCGCGGCGCACAAGGCGACGCTCGCCTCGCTCGACCGGCAGGTGCAGGAGCGGACGCGCGAGCTCGAAAAGGCGACCGCCGCGCTGGCGGTGCAGGCGCGCGAAGCGGTGCACCGCAGCGGCAACCTGCTCGCGGTGGTGCATTCGCTGGCGACGCAATCGGCGCGCGGCACCGAGCGGACCAGCGATTTTCTTGACGCGTTTCTGGGGCGTGTCCGTGCGCTTGCCGATACCACCCGCGCGATCGCGCGCAGCGACAAGTCATCGGCCGAGCTCGAGCAGTTGGTCGAGACCGGGCTGGAGGTTCTGAGGAGCACTTATGGCCCGCGCATCGCGATATCGGGTCCGGCACTGTCGATCGATCCGGTGGCGGCGCAGCAGCTGAGCCTCGCGCTCTATGAGCTGGCGACGAACACGCAGAAATACGGGCTGGGTGCCTCGGATCAGGCCGAAGTCGCGGTGCGCTGGAGCGTGGATGGGGGTCGCTTCACCTTTGTCTGGCACGAACGCGGCTTGCCTGCGGCGGTCAGCGACGCGCCGCCCAATCCCGATGGCTTCGGCACCAAGCTGCTGCTGCAGATCGTACCGCGCATGATCGGCGGCGCGGCGGAACGCAAGCTCGCGGGAAGCGAGATGGTCTATTGCCTGTCCGCGCCGGTCGAAGCGGTGGTCGCCGAAGAAACCGATGGCAGCGGCGACCCGCTTGCGGCGCGGATCATCGACACCAGTTTCGGCATTGAATAGCCGGGAACACGCCGCACGCCTCAGGATGCGCGGCGCGCGGGCGCGACCTCTGCAATCGCGCAGCCCAGCGCCTTGCCCTCTTCATCCTTGAGCGCCGCCTCGCGCAGCGCGGCAATCTGCACTGCAGCGTCTGGCCGCTCGAGCAGATGGCGCTCCGCGGTCTCGAGCACCGCCTCGAGATTGGCGATGCCGCGCTCGAACGTATCCGAATAGCCCTTGACCAGCGCCTGACAGGCCAGGATTTCGGCGGCGGCGGCAACATCGCTCGCGGCGGCGCGGTCGGCCAGCGCAAGCCAGCGTTCGATCCGCGCCTGCTCCACCGCATAGCGCAAGCTCTTGCGGCGCATCGGACGCATCGCGGCCAGCCCGCGCAGCATCAGGAACCATTTGAGACCGGTCGTCTCGACATGGCGTCCGCGTGCGAAGAACGGCTCCAGCCGGCGACGTAGGCCGGGGCTGTTCAGGATGCGCTCGCCCAGACCGCGCGGCAGCGTTTCGCACACCTCCTGCAAGCGCGGATGCATGTATTCGGTGACGCGCAGCACCTGCCCTTCGCTCACGCGCACCTCCTGTGCGATGCGGCTGCTGCGCGTGGCGCGGATCTTGAGATCGGCGACGCGGATCGGGTCCTCGAAGGCCATCCACAGCGCGAGGTGGCGTGCCACCGGTGCTGCGAGCGCCGGGTCGAGCGCAGCAAAGCGCTCGATCCGGTCGAGATAGAGTTCGGCATAGGCCGCGTCCTGATAGTCCATCAGCCGCGCGGCACCCTCGGTAGCGAGCGCATGCGCATTTTCAGGCAGCGTGCGGCACAGACGTTCGTGCAGCGCGCGGCCCGCCGCAGTGGTGGGCTTGCGGTCCTGCTGGGCCTCGGACACGGCGGCGACACCCTTTTTCGCCGCCTCGAAGCCCGAGGCAAAGCCCTTGAGATTGGCGGCAACCGCCTTGCCGCCATGGCGCACCGCCTGCTCGAACGCCTCGCGCGAGAAAGGCAGCGCGCCGCTCCCCGCGAGCGCGCCGAACATGACCGAGCTGATGACGCTGCCCGCGCCTTGCGCCGCCGCCGCCATGTCGAAGCCGATGAACCGCGCCGCGCGCCGCTCTGCCGCATCGAGAATGCGGGCATTGGCGCCGGTGCCGTCGCCAAGCGCCGACTTTTCCGAAATCGCATAGACGCGGTGGGTCGATCCGATCAGCGTCGTGCGATCCTGGCTCACGAAGCCGCGCAGGATCGCGCGCCCCGCCTCCATAAGTTCGGACGCGATGACGATGTCCACATCGCCTGGCACCGGCATCATCGCCAGCACCGGATCGGGGCGGTTGTCGCCCTGCGATCCGACGCGGACCAGCTCGATATAATAGACGGTGGAGCCGGTGCGCTGCGCCACGCCGGGGACCGAGGTGCCCTGCGCGACATAGCCGTTCGCGCGCGCGACCACCTGCACCCATTCGGCGAGCACGCCGCCGCCCTCGCCGCCCAGCGCGAGAATGGCGATGGTGATCCGGTCGCGCCCCTGGTTGAAGATATCCATCAGAACGCCCTTGCTGCCAGCGCCCGCTCGTGACGGCGCTGCATCTTCGCGATGATCCAGCCGCGCAGCTTCGCCGCCGTCCGCTCCCACCAGCCCGGATTGGTCACCACCGTCGCCTTCCAGAACGAGGGGCAGAGCACGGCCGCATGCGCCACCTCGCCGCAATTGCCGCAGCCGACACAGCTGTTGTCGATATGCGTGACCGGGTGCTGGCGCAGCGGATCAGGATTGGGACGGATGCTGAGCGAAGGACAGCCCGACAGCCGGATACAGGCATGATCGCCGGTACAGGTATCGGCATCGACTCCGAAGCGTTCGCGCACGACGCGCTTGCCCTCGCTCGCCGCCCTGGCGAGCTGCGGCTTGATGCGGCGCTGCTTGTTGAGCATGCACTCGGACTGGGCGACGATGACCTTGGGCCCCTTTTCCGGTGTTGTCAGCGCCTCGCGCAGCGTGTCGCGCATCCGGGCGACGTCATAGGTGCGGGTCAGCGTCCGCGCCCAGCGGACCCCCATGCCGCGCACCGCCTTCTCGATCGGATGCTTGGTCGTGCGGATATCGTTGTCGGCGCGCGAGGAGAGGATGTCCTGCCCGCCGGTCGCCGCCGAATATCCGTTGTCGACGACGATGGTGACGGTGTCGTCCTGGTTGAACACCGCATTGCCGATGCCCGAGGTCAGGCCATTGTGCCAGAAACCGCCATCGCCCATCATGGCGACGGCGCGCTTGCCGCTGCCATTGGGCTTGAACGCGGAAGCCCCTGCAGTGCCCAGGCCATAGCCCATGGTGGTGTTGCCGATATGGAAGGGCGGCAGGATCGAGAACAAGTGACAGCCGATATCAGCCGAGACATGCAGCTGGCCGAGCTCGCGCTGCACCAGCTTCATTGCCGAGAAGATCGGGCGTTCGGGGCAACCGGTGCAGAAGCCGGCGGGCCGCGCCGGAACATTGGCGGCAAGCTCAGGCTCGGCGGGCATGGACTGGGCACGCGTCGGCGCGCGATCGGGCGCCCATGTCTCCAGAAAGCGCGCCAGCCCCTCGCCGATCACCTGACCCGAATATTCGCCCGCGCGCGGCATCACGTCCTTGCCGACGATGCGGGTGTTGAGATCGGCGCGGCGCAATATGGTATTCAGCTCGTGCTCGATGAATTCGGGCTGGCCTTCCTCGAGAACGAGCACCGCCTTTTTCCCCGCACAGAACTGAACCACTTCATCGGCGATCAGCGGATAGACGGCGTTCAGGCAATAGACCGGCAGCTTCGTGCCGCCCCAAGTATCGGACAGGCCGGCCAGTTCGAGCGCGCGATTGAGCGTGTTGAACAAACCGCCCTGCACGATGATGCCGATCTCGTCGCGCTCGGGGCCGAACCACTCGTTCAGACGGTTATCGCGGATGAAGGCCTGCGCGGCGGGCCAGCGCCTTTCCACCTTCTCGATCTCGTGCAGGAAGATCGCGGGGGGCAGCACGATCCGGTCGAGATCGCGCGTCGGGCTCTCGGCCGCATCGCCCACGGTCATCGCCGGGCGCCGGTTGTCCTTGGCAACGAAGCTGCCCGTCATATGGCAGCTGCGCACGCGCATCTCCAGCATTACCGGGGTGTTGGACGCTTCGGAGAGCTCGAACCCCTTTTCCACCATATCGACGATGGTCGAAAGATTGGGCCGCGGATCGAGCAGCCACATCTGCGATTTCATCGCGAAGGCATGGGTGCGCTCCTGCATGATCGAGGAACCCTCGCCATAATCCTCGCCGATGATGATCAGCGCGCCGCCGGTGACCCCGCCCGAGGCAAGGTTGGACAGCGCATCCGAAGCGACATTGGTGCCGACCACCGACTTCCACGCGACCGCACCGCGCAGCGGATAGTTGACAGAGGCAGCCAGCATCGCACCCGCCGCCGCCTCGTTGGCGCTCGATTCGAAATGGACGCCCAGCTCCCTGAGCAGCGGATCGGCATCAGCGAACACGTCCATCAGATGGCTGATCGGCGATCCCTGATAGCCGCCGACATAGGCAACCCCGGCCTGGAGCAGCGCCTTGGTGACGGCGAGTATCCCCTCGCCTTCGAAATTCTCGCCCGCGCCCAGGCGAAGCTTCTCGACCTCCTTCTTGAACGACCGCTCCGCCATGGCTCAGCGCTCGACAAAGGCCAGCACGCGCAACGGGCTGCCCGATCCTCGCGCGATCTTGAGCGGGGCGGCGACGATAAAGGCTCCGGTCGGCGGCAGCTTGTCGAGATTTTCGAGGCATTGCAGCCCATAGAGCCCCGCACCGTGCAGCAGCGTGTGCGCGGGATAGGCCGGATCCATCAGATGCGCCTGCCCGGCATCGGTGCCGATGGTCTCGACACCAAAGCCCAGGATGCGGCGCTCTTCGATCAGATAGCGCATCGCATCGGGATCGGGACCGGGCGTGTGCGCGCCATCCTCGCCCCGGTTGGTATAGGCCTCGCCGGTGCGCTTCGACCAGTCGGTGCGGAACAGCACCCAGCACCCGGCGGGAATCTCGCCATGCACCGCTTCCCAGGCGCGGATGAAATCGGCGGTGAGCACGAAATCGCTGTCGGCAGCCGCCTGCGCGGAGGCATCGATCACCACCGCCGGGCCGACAAAGCGCTGGGGCGGGATGGTGTCGACGGTGTTGTCGGCCAGGTCCTTGCCGGTCACCCAATGCACCGGCGCGTCGAAATGCGTGCCGGTATGCTCGCCGGTGGTAAAGTTGTTCCAGTGCCAGGCGACGCCACGCTCGTCATAGCAGGAAATCTCCTCACGGCTGAATGCGGCGGTCTGGCCGAAGGGCGGCGGCAGCACCAGCACCGGGGTTTCCTCCGACAGTGGCTGCGTCAGATCGATCGTCTCGATCGCTCCGCTGGCAATGGCGGCGGCAAATTGAGCAAGCGTGGTTCCCGGCATGATTCTCTCCCCGAACAGGCAATGTCCGAAAGAATGTGCCAGACTTGCGTGCACATGCAACTAAAATGTTGCAAATGCACGTTGTGCCCCTTTTCCAGCAACGTTAAGGCAGGCAAAAAGCAGAGGAACGGGCTGGTGGACAAACGACTTTTGGGCGATCCGGGGACCCCGGCCTTTCAGGTGACGTCCTATCCCTTCTATCTGATCAATCGCCTCGCCAGCCGCTACAACGCCGCCATCGAGGCCATATTGCGCGAGATCGAACTCGACATCCCGAGCTGGCGGGTGTTGATGATCCTGGGCGAGGAAACGCCGCGCGGCGTGCGCAGCATCGCCGAGGCGGCGGTCATTCCGCTTTCCACCATGACCCGGATCGTCCAGCGCATGGCGGCTGCGGGGCTTGTCCATTCCGGACCCAGCGCGCGCGATGCGCGGGTGACCGAAGTGTCGCTGACAGCCGAGGGCGAGGAAAAGCTGGCGCTCGCCCGCAAGGCGACCTCGCCGATCTATCACAAGGTGATCCGCGATCTTTCCGCCGAAGATTTCGGCCAGCTGATCGGGCTGCTGAACCGGCTCTACGACAATCTCGGCGACGGCTGACGGCTCAGGTCGGCTTCGCCCTGCGGTCGAAAGGCGGCACCCCCATACGCATGCACACCGATTATTGGATCCATTAATGCTTGGAAGCCTCTCGAAGCTGTGCCAAGCATCCCTCCGCACTGGCTCCCGATGCGGGGCTCGAATGATCAGGGGAGGACATCATGGCCGTTATCGCGACAACGCATGTGGGGTCGATGCCGCGCGGACCCGAGCTCACCGAGCTGCTGCTCGCGCGCGATGCGGGAAGGCCCTATAATGCGGCGGAATTCGACCGTGCCGTGTCCGATGCGGTGAACCGCTCGGTCGCCTTCCAGCGCGATTGCGGCGTCGACATCGTCAGCGACGGCGAGATGGGCAAGGTCGGCTATTCGACCTATATGATCGAGCGGCTGTCGGGCTTTGGCGGGCATATCGACCGCAAGCCCGCCGCCGATCTCGCCGAAGTGCCCGATCTGGCGAAAAAGCTGTCGGCGATCATGGGCAGCCAGGAATTCGTCCGCGCCTCGTGCATCGGCCCGGTCAAGCTGGTGACGCTCGAGCCCCTGCACGATGACATCCGCCGCTTCCGCGCCGCAATGGACGCCTATGGGCAAGGCGCACGCGGCTTCATGAATGCCGCCTCGCCCGGCCTGATCACCGCGTTCCAGGTCAACCGCCATTATCCCAGCCACGAGGCCTATCTTGCCGATCTCGCCGATGCGATGCGCGAGGAGTACGAGACCATCGTCGCCGCCGGGTTCGACCTGCAGCTCGACTGCCCCGATCTCGCGATGTCGCGTCATACTGGCTATCAGGACCTGAGCGAGGCGGAATTCCTCAAGGTCGCCGCTGCCAATGTCGAGGCGCTCAACGCCGCGACGGCCAACATCCCGCCCGAGCGGATGCGGATGCACATCTGCTGGGGCAATTACGAAGGCCCGCACGACCACGACATTCCGCTCGAGCGGGTGATCGATATCGTGCTCTCGGCCAGGCCCGCCACGGTGCTGTTCGAAGGCGCCAACCCCCGGCACGAGCATGAATGGACGGTGTGGCGCGATGCCGCGATTGCCGATGACAAGCTGCTCGCCCCCGGCGTCATCGACACCTGCTCCAACTATGTCGAGCATCCCGAGCTGATCGCGCAACGGATCGAGCGCTTTGCCGGTATCGTCGGCGCAGACCGGGTGATTGCCAGCACCGATTGCGGGTTCGGCACGTTCGCGGGCTATGGCAAGATCGACCCGCTGGTAACGGCGAAGAAGCTCAAGGCACTGCGCGAGGGTGCGGATATCGCGGCGGCGCGGCTATGAGCCCTGCGGAACGCCAGGCCATCGAATGGGAATGCGCGCGGTTGATCGCGCTCTATGCCAACCTCAATGACGCGCATCGCTGGGAGGACGTAGTCGCGCTCTACCATCCCGACGGGCTAATGACGCGCCCCACTGCGCCCGATATCGAAATCCGCGGACACGAGGCCATTCTCGCCGCGTTCAAGGCGCGCTCGCCGCGGACCACGCGGCATTTCTGCAGCAATGTGGTGATCGACGTCGAGGACGCGCAATATGCGCGCGGCGAGAGCGCGATCCTGCTGTTCACCGGCAGCAGCGCGCCGCTGGTCGGGTCGTTCCACGACCGTTTTATCGCCACCGAACAAGGCTGGCGCTTCCTCGAACGGCGCGGGTCGCTGACCTTCCAGCCCTGAACCGGGCTCAGTGCCCTGCGGGCGCTGGCCTGGCCGCGAAGATATTGCCCGGCAGCCTGGCGGCCAGCAGCACGCTGATGCCCAGCAGGCTGGCGATTACCGCGATCGCTGCGGTCGAGGGCGGGACGCTCGCGCTGCGCCCCCAGGCGAAATAGACGCTGCCGGCGAGCGCAATGCCCAGCGCGCCGCCGACCTGCTGCGCGGTCTTCATCATCCCGCTGGCGGCACCGGCGTGATCGCGATCGACCTGCGCCACCGAGACCGGCGCGATGCAGCCCGAAAGCGACCCCATGCCGAGCCCGGCAACGACCAGCACCGGCGCGAGCGAGGTCCACGAAAGATCGAGCATGCCGATGCCGAGCAGCACCAGCGCGCTCGCCACCAGCATCGTCGCCCCGCCCAGCACCAGCACCCATTTGCCGTAACGCGGCAGGAAGTTGCGGCCGAGCACCGCGATGCCGATCATCGCGCCCAGGCCGAAGGGCATGTGCAGCAATCCGGTGGTGAGCGCGCTTTCGCCACGCTCGCTCTGCAGCGCAAAGGCGAAGGTCAACAGGAACCCGGCATTGGCGGCGGCGAACACGATCGAGATGCCAAGGCCCAGCCGGAAGGGCAGGATCGACAGCAGCGATGGATCGAACAAGGCAGGCTGACTTGCCCCTACCCGCGCTGCGACATGCCGCCACACCGCGAACAGCAGCGGGGCCACCAGCAGCAGCGCGCCGATCTCGGCCATGCCCCAGCCCGTCTCCGCGCGGGTTAGCGGCCAGAGCAGGCAGAAAACGGCGATCCCGAACAACAGCACACCGATGAAATCGAAGCCGGCGGGATGCGACGACTTGCGATCGGGCAGGAAGAACCAGCCCGACACCAGCGCAAACAATCCGACCGGCAGGTTGATCAGGAAGATCAGCCGCCAGCCCAGGCCGAACAGGTCAAGCTGGATCAGCAGCCCGCCCAGGATCGGCCCGGCAATCGCGGCCAGCCCGCCGACCAGCCCGAACAAGGCCAGTTTCGACACGCGCTCGAGCGGCGTGAACAGCACCTGCATCAGCGCCAGCGCCTGGGGCGACATGATTGCGCCGCACGCGCCCTGCGCCAGCCGCGACAGCACCAGTTGCTCAGGCGTCTGCGCCAGCCCGCAGGCGACCGAAGCGAGCGTGAACCCGGCGACGCCCCAGAGGAACACGCGACGATATCCCAGCGAATCGCCCAACCTGCCGCCCGCCATCAGCAGCAACGCGAAGCTGAGGGCATAGCCCGCAACGGTCCACTGAATCGCCTCGGCCGAGGCATCAAGGCCCGAGGTTATCGCGGGCAGCGCAGTGTTGACGATCGTCAGATCGACAATCTCGAGCACCACCGCGACGATCAATGTCACCAGCGCCAGATTCTGCTGGCGCTTGGTCAAGGGAACGGGTTCGCTCACGGTCAGATCTTGCCTTCGCGCAGCATCGAAGCGGCGGCATCTGCGGCGCGCGCGGTCAGCGCCATATAGGTCAGCGAGGGGTTCTGGCAGGCCGACGAGCTCATCTGCGCGCCATCGGTGACGAACAGGTTCGCGATGTCATGCGACTGGCTCCATTTGTTGAGCACCGATGTCGCGGGGTCATGCCCCATGCGCGCGCCGCCCATCTCGTGGATCGCGGTGCCGCCCGCCCCCGGCTGGTCGAAGCCCATGATGACCTGGCCACCGGCCCTGGTCAGCATTTCGCCTGCGTCGGTCTTGGCCTGGGCAAGCGCGGCGCGCTCCTCCTTGCCAAACGCAAAGGCGATGTTGAGCTGCGGAATGCCATCGGCATCGACCGCCTTGGGATCGAGCGTCAGCCGGTTGCTCGCGCGCGGTACGCAATCGGCAAAGGCCACCAGCACCATCCGCCACATGCCCGGCTTCTGGAGCTTCTGCTTGAGCTCTGCGCCGATGCCCGGATCGCGCTTGCCCGCGGTCCAGGTGCTCTGCAGCGCCCCGCCCTGGAACGAATAGCCGCGCGTGTGCCCCTCGCCGTCCATCGCGTCCATGTTGCGATAGCGCGCGACGACCACGCCGGTGGGACGGTTACCGGTGGTGGTGCGGTCCTCGAAGCCCGGCATCAGCGCGATCGCCGAAAGGGTGTTGGCATGGTCCATGATGTGCGTGCCCAGCACGCCGCTGCTGTTGGCAAGGCCATTGGGCATCGCCTCGCTGGCCGAATTGAGCAGAACGTGCACCGAGTTGAACGCGCCGGCATTGAGGAACACCATCCGCGCGGTCGCGGTCTTGCGCTCCCTGGTATTGCGGTCGAGATAGCGCACACCGGTGATCCGGCGGGTCGCGGGATCGTAATCGAGCTTTTCCACCACCGCGTCGGTGATGACGGTGAGCCGCCCGGTCGCCATCGCGGCGGGCAGCGTGCTCGACTGGGTCGAGAAATAGGCCCCATAGGAACAGCCGCGCGCGCAGATCGAACGGTTCTGGCAGACCCCGCGCTCGCCCTTGCCTTCGGTCAGGTTTGCGGTGCGGCCGATGGTCAGGCGGCGCTCGGGCCAGTTGGCCTGCATCACCTCGCGCACATGCTGCTCGACCGGGTTGAGTGCCATCGGCGGCTGGAAGCGTCCATCGGGAAGCTGCTTCAGCCCCTCCTTCGCACCGGACACGCCGATGAACTCCTCGACCTTGTCATACCAGGGGGCGAGATCGGCATAGCGGATCGGCCAGTCGGTGCCGTGCCCGTCGCGCTTGTTCGCCTCGAAATCATAATCCGACCAGCGATAGGACTGGCGCCCCCAGGTCAGCGAGCGACCGCCGAGCTGGTACGAGCGGAACCAGTTGAAATCGGTGCCTTGCGCCTTGCTGTACGGGTTCTGCGCATCGTTGACGAAATGGTTCTGGGTATATTCGTTGAAATGCCGGTTGAGCATCTGCACCGCATGCTCGCGCGCGTACATTTCCTGGTCGCCGATCCCACGGAACGGCATCTCCCAGGGCGTCTTCAGCTCGGTCGTGTAATCCTGCTGGTGGCGGATATTGCGCCCGCGCTCGATCATCAGCACTTTCAGGCCCGCCTCGGTCAGTTCCTTGGCAGCAAGGCCCCCGGTAATGCCGGAGCCCACGACGATTGCATCGAAATCCATGGTCTTTCCCTTCCCGCTCAGCCGAAATCGACCGCAGTCCAGTCGCTCGAAAAGGCGCGGGTCTGCGGCGTTACAGGGACGTCGGGGTCATAGGTGCCGGGCACCAGGTTGAATTGCAGCTCCTGCGATCCGCCCGGCTCGCTGGTATAGAAACCGGTCAGGATCAGCGCCTTGACCGTGCGCCAAGGGTGTTCGCGGACACCTTCGGCATAGGCTTCGGCATCGAGCGCGGTGAGCCACCCCGCCTGCGCCTCGGGCGCGGCCTTGAGGAAATCGCCCTTGGCGCGCGCATCGAGCTCGGCCTCGAGCCAGGCCGCCTGGTCGAGCGAGCCATCCTTGCGCGCATGGCGCGTGAGCGCGTCGGGCGCATCCTTAGCCAGCGGCGCCCGCGATTTCTCAAGCCCGTGCGCAAGGCCGAGCAGCACGAAATCGCCCGCGCCGACATCACCTGCGCCCGGCGTCTCGGTCTTGGGGATCACGATCTGGCTGACGGTGCGCATCAGCTCGCGCTGGCGCTCGCTTGGCGCTTCGTCGGCTTCGAACAGGTCGAGCCGGATCGCGGCCAGCGGCACGCCGACCACCGCCGCCAATATCGCCGCGCCACCCAGAAACCGCCTGCGGCTCCAGCCCTTGGGCTGCTGTTCTTCCATCGTTCTCAGGCCTCTCCGCCCCATGCCTTGTGCTTGTTCCACTTTAGAAAATCCATTATCAGAATACAAATTCTATTTATAAAAGGAGAGAGACGATGATGAGATGGTCCCGCCAGCTGGATTATGGCAAACATGCCGCGCCGTTCGCGCTGCCCGATACCGATGGGCGCATTCGCACGCTGGAAGAGTTCGAGGCCCCGGCACTGCTCGTCGCCTTCATCTGCAACCATTGCCCGGTGGTGCTGCACCTGCTGCCCGGCCTTATCGATCTCGCGCGCGAATATGCATCCAGGGGGCTGCAGGTGGTGGCCATCTCGTCGAACTCGCCGGAAGACTATCCCGAAGACGACTATCCGCACATGCAGCAGTTTGCGAAGGACCACGACCTGCCCTTCCCCTATCTGCACGACGAGAGCCAGGACGTGGCGCTGGCCTATAACGCCATCTGCACCCCCGATTTCTTCCTCTACGGACCCGATCGTGCGCTCTTCTATACCGGCCAGTTCTGTTCCAGCCGCCCCAAGCTGCCGCACCCGCCGGTGCCGGGCGCACCGCCGCAGCGCACCGATGTGCCCGTGACCGGCGAGGACATGCGCGCCGCTGTCGATGCGCTGCTGGCAGGCCAGGCAGCGCCGGAGCATCAGGTTCCGAGCGCGGGCTGCTCGATCAAGTGGCTGCCCGGCAAGAACCCGTCCTGGGGCTGAGGCGATGACGATCATCGCGCGGCACTGGGTGCCAGCCGCCGCCGTGGTGCCGCAGGAGCGCGGGCCCGAGTTCCTGGGCCCCGTCGATGGCGCGGACTGGTCCGATGGCACGGGCTTCTATCGCGGCTTCTTCACCAGCTTTCGCGTTCGCGCGGGCAAGGCGGTGTGGTTCCACTGGCCGCTGCCCACCCCGGTCGAGCTGGGCGACCATCGGGTAGCGCTCCATTCGCTCAGCCTGCTTTGGGAAACCGGCGATGGCGCCCTGCTCAACTGGGCGACAATGCAGCATGGCGGGATGGACCGGATCGAGCTAATCCCGCGCCTCACCGTTCCACCCTCGGCGCCGGTGCCGTTCGAACCGACACCAGAGTTCCGCCCCTATTGCCCGGAGAACAACCGGCAGCTGAGCGAATTCGTGCTGCCCGCGCCGCTGCCGCTGCGCTTCGGCGTGCAGCTGTGCGTGATGGTATCCGCGCCCGAGGATCGCGACGGGCTGGTGCGCTTCTATGGCGCGGGGGCCGATTTCACGGCAGCCGCCGACTGAACGCAAAAAGGGGCGGGTCCCGCCTCACCGGACCCGCCCCCTCTCGTCATCCGCACCCATCCGGGGGCCACCACATACGCCCCCGGGTCCCCTGGTGCAGATCAGAAGTCGAGCAGCATGCGCACGCCATAAGTGCGCGGCGCGCTGAACTGCCAGTTGTAGATGTCGTCGTTGCCCGCAGCCGTGAAGGCGGCATAGGTCAGCGGCTGGTTGTCCTCGAGATTGCGGGCGAACAGCTGGATGCCGAACTTGCCGGTCTCGTCGCGCCATTCGAGCGTTGCGTCGGTCTGGAAGAAGCTGCTCTGGCGCGAATCCCGGAAGTTGAACACATCCATGAAATAGGCCGACTTGAAGCGGGTGAAGACGCTGGGGGTCAGCGTGCCTGCGCTGCCCAGATCGAACACATGCTCATAGCCTGCCGCGACCACCCATTTCGGCGCCAGCGGGGTGCGATTGCCCGCCAGGTTGGGCTGGACCACCGGGTTCGAGGTAATGTCGCTGTCAAGATCGCCAAGGCCGGTCAGGCAGCCGAGCGTCGGGTGCGTTTCCGAGGCGCAGAACACGGCATAGGACGCCAGGAAGTCATCATATTTCGAGCTCAGATAGTTGATGCTCGCGGTAAAGCGCCCAGAGTCGAACACCTTGATCGACGCATCGAGTTCGAGACCCCAGATGGTCGCGCCACCGGCGTTGAACACCTGGCCACCGATGGTGTTGTCCAGAAGAACGGCCGCCTGGAGATCCTTGTAATCGTAATAGAAGCCCGAGAAGTTGATCGTGCTGGGGCCGAAGCTGCGCTTGATGCCCGCTTCATAGGCCGTGTTGGTTTCAGGCGCATACTGGCCGATCGTGTCGAAGCCACCCGCCTTGAAGCCGGTCGAGACCTTGGCATAGACCAGCGTATCGCTATCCGGCTTGTAGTTGACGCCGACCAGCCATGTCAGCTTGTCCGCCTTGGCGCGGAGAATATCGGTGCGCTGCGGCGCGGCGGTGATTCGGCGGATGCCGGTGTTGAACAGCGGCGACGTCGGGTTGCCCAGGCCGCCCGGATAGAAGGGGAAGATGCCGGTGCGGCTGTCGTCGGTATAGCGCGCGCCTGCGGTCACCGACAGTTCGTCGGTGATCGGAATATCGACCTGGCCGAAAGCCGAATAGCTGCGGCTGCTGACGTCGCGGCGGAAATAGTTGATGAAGGCGCCATTGGGGCCGGTCAGGAAGGCGGGCAGGAACGGCGGGCCGTTGAACAGGCCGCGCTCGATGAACAGATCTTCCTTGAAATAGAAGCCGCCGAACTGCCATTCAAAGCTGCCCGGGCTGCCGCCGTTCAGCCGAAGCTCGTGGCTCTGGGTTTCGACGTTGTTGGCGAAGTTCTTGAACAAAAAGGCCGGGGTCAGCGCCGCGTCGAAGGCTTCGACGGTACGGCGATAGCCGCCGGTATAGGTCAGCGTCGCCGCTTCGAAATCATAGGCGATCTTGCCGCGCACCACCTTGGAGTCCTGCTCGTTGCGGCTCGGTGCGCGCGCCGAGGTGACATAGTTCTTGCGGTCGATCGTCGCCAGGCCGTTGGTGTTCTGCGGAATGCAGACCACGAAGCGCGGATCGGCACCGATCCTCGTCCAGCCATTCTGGTTGCACCCCGGTCCGGGAACCAGAGCGGGATTGGAGCCGAGGCCGTTGTTATAGTTCACGAAGGCGTTGCCGGCGATGATGTTGTCCACCGCGCTCACCTCGAACGCGAGATCGAGCGTCAGCGGATCGATCGGGTTCAGGTGCAGGCTGACACGGCCCGCGCGGCTGTTGTCATTGCCGGTGCGGACATTGACATTGGGATGGCTGAAAAAGCCGTCGCGCTTGGAATAGCTGCCCGAGAAGCGGATGCCGCCGATATCGCCGATCGGCAGATCGACACCGCCCTGAACCAGCACGTGATCGAAATTGCCGTAGGAGGCGGCGAGGTTGAAACCGAAATCGTCGCCGGGCTTGCGGGTGATGAAGTTGACCGCGCCGCCGGTGGCATTGCGCCCCTGCAGCGTGCCTTGCGGCCCGCGCAGCACCTCGACGCGCTCCAGATCGAACAGCGATGCGTTCATCACGGTCGGGCGGTTGATATATTCGCCGTCGATATTGACGACGATCGAGGCGTCCTGCGTTTCGGCATTGTCGTTGGTGCCGATACCGCGCAGCGTGACGCGCGTCAGGTTGGTGTCGTTGGTGATCTGCACTGCCGGAGCGAGGCGCTGGATGCCGGTCAGATCGCTGATCCCGGCCTTTTCGACATCTTCGCCGCTGACCACCTGAATGGCGATCGGAACATCCTGGACGTTCTGGACGCGGTTCTGCGCAGTAACGACGATTTCCTTGTCGGCATCGACTTCGGTAGCGTCCTGCGCATGAGCAGGCGCTGCGAGCGCTATCGCGCCGACCCCCAGCAACAGCGCAGCACGAATGGCGTGTGAGTGCATCTCGGCAATCCTCCCCTCAAAGGCCCGCCTGCGGATCTGCCCGCTTATGACGGCGTGATTAGAACGACTAAAACTAGAATGATGATTTTATATATTGACCTTGCGGTGTCAAGCTTTAGCCCAATCGATTGAAATTATCCGAGACAATCCGTTTCATGAATGCTCTTTGCCCTGATCAACGGAAAACCGCCATTTCGCGCGCCGTGGTTGCAGCAGAAACCAGTCCGCGCCTTTGACATTCGCGCAACAGGCTATGCAAAAAATGCGTTGCCAAGCCATATCGCGCAGCTTTATACGAATCAGCATTCTAATAAATAGCAGCCAGTCGGAGCTGCCAGGCGATCCAGGCCGCAAGGCCGATCGGTGCCGCTGCATGGGGAGAGGAACCATGTCCGGGACACGTTTGCGGCTGACCGAAAAGCTGAGCTATGGCTTTGGCGATATGGGCTACAGCCTGCCCTACAACATGGCGAGCGGCTTCCTGTTGCTCTACTATGTCAATGTCGTAGGCCTGCCCGCTGCGGCCGTCGGCACGATCTTCCTCGTGGCGCGATTGATGGACGCGGTGATCGACATGGGCGTCGGCATTGCCGTCGACCGGACGCGGAGCCGCTGGGGCCGCACCCGCCCCTATTTCCTGTTCACCGCCCTGCCCTATGCCCTGCTGTTCGTCGCAACCTTCGCCGTGCCTTCCGGCTGGAACCAGACCGCCCAGCTCGCCTATGCCTTCATCACGTTCAAGCTGCTCGGCATCGTAATGAGCTTCGGCTCCATCCCCTATAGCGCGCTGCTGCCGATGATGAGCAGCGACCGCAGCGATCGTCTGAAGCTGGGCGGAATGCGTTCGATCGGCACCTCGGTGGGCGTCGTTCTGGGCACAGCAGCGGTGCAGCCCATCCTCGCGGCCTATGGCGGCGAAAAACAGCCCGGCGGCTATCTCGCCGCCGCCGCGATCTTCAGCGTGCTGTCGATGCTCTGCATCCTCGCCCTGTTCCGCAACTGCCGGGAGCGGGTGGTCGACGACGCGTCTGCGCGTTTCCCCATCCTGCCGGAGATCGGCAAGATGCTGCGCAACCGCGCCTGGCTGGTCTCCTTCCTGTTCTGCCTGGTCTATTTCGTCCGTTTTGGCGGAATGATGGCGATTACCGCTTATTTCGCGATCGATGTGATGCAGGCGCCCTGGATGATCGGCGTGATGCTGCCGGCGGTGGCGGGCATGCTGCTGCTCTCGGCGTTCGTCGCCCCCACCATCCTCGCCCGCACCGGCATCCGCAACGGTTGCGTTGCGATGCTCGGCATCGCCGCGCTGCTGTTCGCCATCCTGCCGCTGGTCGAAGGCCAGCCGACGGTGTTTCTTGCCATTTACATTGCCGCATGCCTTGCCACGTCGGTCACCACCACCGCCGCCTTCGCGATGATCGCCGAGACGGTGGATTATCACGAGGCACAATTCGGCGTGCGTCGCGAGGGCTTGCTGTCCGCGGGCGTCAGCCTTGCGACCAAGGTCGGCATGGCGCTCGGCACGGCAGGCATCGCCTTCATCCTGGCCGGTGCCGGCTATGATCCCGCCGCAGTCACCGATGGTGCGCGCGCAGCGATCCGCTGGACCTATTATGGCGGGATCATCACCCTGCTGCTCGCGCAGATCGGCATCGTGCTGGCATGGCCGAATGCCCAGACCCGACGGAGCCCGGACGAAGAGGAAGGCGAAATCGGCCTGACGCCATCCAGCATCTGAGCGCTCACCGGAAAGGGCTGTCGGTGCCGCAGGGGCTGTTCTAGAAAGCCCGTATGGACGCGAAATACGACACCATCGGTCTCAACTATGCCGAACTGCGGCGCCCCGATCCCCGGATCGGCGCGCGCATCGCAAAGGCGCTCGGGCCGGCTCGCACGGTCGTCAATATCGGCGCGGGGACAGGATCCTATGAACCATCCGACCGGGATGTCACGGCGGTCGAGCCATCGATCGAGATGATCCGCAAGCGGTCGCCTGGCGCGGCGCCCGTAGTGCAGGCGAGCGCCGACAGCCTGCCTTTCCCAGACCGCAGCTTCGATGCGGCCATGGCCGTCCTCACCATCCATCACTGGCCGGACAAGCAGGCAGGCCTGCGCGAAATCCGCCGGGTAACGCGCGGTCCGATCGTCATCCTGACCTTCGACCCCGGCGCCCGCCCCTGGCTGACCGACTATTTTCCGCAGCTGTCGGCGCTGGATGAGGCGCAGATGCCCTCCCTGACCGATTATGCCCGCTGGCTTGGGTCCGTGCGGATCGAGCCGGTGCCGGTCCCGCGCGATTGCAGCGACGGCTTTCTCTACGCCTATTGGGTTCGCCCCCACGCCTATCTCGACGCGCGCGTCCGCTCGGGCAGTTCGTCGTTCTGGTCGATCGACGATGTCGGTAGCGGGCTAGAGCGGTTGCGCGGCGATCTGGAAACCGGGGAATGGCAGCGCGCTTATGGGCATCTGCTGCACCAGCCGGATTATGATGCGGGCTACCGGCTGGTCATCGCCGATTAGCGCCCAAAAGCAAAAAAAGGGGGTGCCCGTGGCCGGGGCACCCCGAGTGGGAAGCGCGTTGGAGCGGCTGGCCGTCAGGTGGCGAGCGCGCGGATATGCGTCAGCGCTGCAGCGGTATCGCTGGTGCTGGGGGTCAGTTCGAGGCCCAGCGCACCGGTATAGCCGACGCTTTCGATCAACTTCAGCATCGCAGGCCAGTCGATCTGACCGGTGCCCGGCTCAGCCCGTCCCGGCGCATCGGCGATCTGGATATGGCCGACCAGATGCGCGACCTTGGGCAGGACCTCGGCTGGGTTCTCGCGCTCGGTGGTCGAATGATAGAGATCATAGAGCAGCTTGACCTGCGGGCTGCCGATCTTCTCGATCACCGCGACCGCATCCTCGGTCATGCCGAACAGCACGCCCGGATGGTCGACCCGGGTGTTGACCGGCTCGAGCAGGATGGTCAGGCCATGCGCCTCGGCCACTGGCACGACGCTGGCGATCGCCCCGGCGACGATGTCGAGCTGCGCCGGACGCTTCATATAGGGCACCGCGATCCCCGACGGCACGACGATATTCGTCGCCCCCAGCTCGGCTGCCTCTGCAGCTGCCTGCGCGAACATCTCGCGAAAGCGCTCGTGCTGATCGGCCATCACCAGCGCGATGCGCGGATCGGTGACGGTGGCGAGCAGTTCGCACCCCGTCTCTGCCAGCGCGGCCTTGAGGCTGGGCACGTCACGATTGGCGGTGGTGAAGATTTCCACCTTGCGGAATCCCGCCCTGGCCGCTGCGGCCATGCGGTCCTCGAGCCGGTCGCCGGCCTCGTGGAACATGTATTCCAGGTTTACGCTGAGTTCGAAGGGCATGAATTGGTCTTTCGTTGAGACAAAGTCAGTAGGCGAAGGTTTCGCTGAAGGTGCGATAGGGTTCGGGCGGACGCGCCTCGAGCCGCTGGGGGGTGTCGGTGCGGTACATGTTGCCCATGACCGTGGCAGGGCCATCGACCGGCGGCATGAACACCGGTTTGCCATCCTCGCCGACATACATCAGGTCGACATTGAACGAGTCATCCTGGGCAGCGGCGGCGAAGGGAATCCAGCCCATGCCGTAGGGCGCGCGGGCGACTTCGAAGCAGTGGAAATGCCAGATCTTCCACTCGCCATCCTGCTTGATGAAGTCGATGCCGTATTTGAGATACACATTGTGCATCCACACCTTCTTGCCGTTGACCAGCTCCTTCTCGAACATCCAGGCGGGCATGTTCTTGGCATGCTCGGGATCGACCAGGCCCGATTCGATGCCGTTGACGATCCACAGGCCCTTGGCGGTCTGGCCGTCACCGGCAATCTCGATGATCGGCGTAGTGACATAGTGCATGATCAGCTTGCCGCGAGGCGCGGGCCGGCCCTGGTGATAGGAGATGATCTTGTCCCAATCGGTGTAGACGCCGAGGTTGGAATATTGCGCGCGCACGTCGGGCGTGCCCTTCCTGGCCCAGAGCGGAATGATGTCGGTGTCGCGAAAGGCGTTGTGCAGATACATGTAGCGCGAGAACAGGTTTTCCACTTGGGCGCGATCCTGCGCGACCGAGGCGACCTGGCGCAGCGTGGCCAGTTCCTTCTCGAGTGCGGCGACACGCTGGTCGGCGGTCTCGGCCTGCGCGGTGAATGGCAGGAACAGCGCTCCGCAAGCCATGGCCGCGGCAGCGCCCATCATGTGACGACGGATGGTCATCTTCTCTCTCCCGTTCTGCATGTTTCTACTGAATAAATATAATAATTCTAATTCTGTCAATCCGTCGAATCCGGCTGGAATCCGCCGAATCTCAGGGGTTGACCTCGAAGGAAAATTATACGAATATTGGTTCTAATTAAGGCTTCGGCCCCAGGGAGAGGGTTCTGGCAAACCGCCGCAGCGCGGCCCAGCCCTCTTCCGATTCGACCCGTGCGATCCCAGTGGAGAGGACCCAAATGACCTATGACATCAAAAGGGGCGTCAGCCTCTATTCCTATCAGAACGATACCTTTGACGGCACGCTGACCCGCGACGACTGCATCCGGATCTCGTGCGAGCTGGGTGCGAACGGCATCGAGGTGATCGGTGAGCAGAGCTTCTGGGGCTGGCCCGAATGCGGCGTGAACCAAGCGGACATCGCCGCTTTCCACGAAAGCATGAAGCGCCATGGCGGGGTCGGCGTCAGCCACGATTTCATGCTCGACTACAAGCGCTACAAGGGCCGCCCGATGCCGTTCGAGGAGCAGGTGGCGAGCGTCAAGAAGGACATCGATTTCGGTGCTCTGCTGGGCATGAAGTTCATCCGCGCACTGGTGTCGATCGCGCCCGAGGTGCTGGTCGCCGCTGCGCCCTATGCCGAGGAAAAGGGCATCAAGATCCTGATCGAGGTGCACGCGCCGCTGCACTTCGATCATCCCTGGATCATCCGCCACGCCGAGGCCTTCGAGAAATCGGGCTCGGATGCGCTGGGCTTCCTGCCCGACATGGGCATGTTCCTGTTCCGCTTCCCGCGCGTGTGGAAGGAAAAGTTCATGCGGCTGGGCGTGCCGAAGAACATCGCCGACTATATCGAAAAGGCCTATGAGGACCGCGTGCTGTCCGAGTACGTCATTCTCGACGTGCGCGAGATGGGCGGCACCGGCCCGGCCATCGCGATGGCCGAGACGCTGCGCCACAATGCCGCGTTCGAACCCAAGCGCATGCTCGACTACATGCACCGCATCCACAACATCCACGGCAAGTTCTACGAGATGACCGAGGATTATGTCGAACCCTCGATCCCCTATGACGAGATCGTCAGGGTGCTCAAGCTCGGCGGCTACAAGGGCTATATCTGCTCGGAATATGAGGGCAATCGCTGGATCGAGGACCATGAGGAGCCGAACTCGGTCGAACAGGTCCGTCGCCAGCAGGTGATGCTGGCCCGGCTGCTCGGCGAGACCGAAACCCCCGCGCTCAAGACCCCGCTGGCCGCCTGAGGAGACTGATACCATGATGGACCACAAGATGATCGTCGCAGGCAGCCTGAAGGCTGTCGAGGGTGGCTTCGCGCTCGAGGCACGCCTGCCCTATTATCGCGGCCTCGGCCTCTCGATGGTGGAGGACGTTGCCGTCACCGTCGACGGCACCACCTATCCGCGCGAGGCCGTGCGCTTCACCGTGCGCGAGGCGACCTACACGCTTGATGAGATGGAAACCTGCTACGACAATCGCTGGAATTTCGGCGAGAAGGCGCTGATTACCGTGCTGGGCGCAGAGCTTGCCCCCGGCGACCACAAGGTGACCGTCGCGGTGCGCAAGCGCATCTCGTACCTGCCCTTCATCCCGACGATGACGGCAAGCAAGGACCTGGCGCTCGCCGCCTGATCGCCTGCTGGCAGAAAAAAGCCCTCCGGAATCGTGCGATTCCGGAGGGCTTTTTTCTCGTCTCGGATGCGCCGGGCTCAGTCGATCCCCATCAGCCGCTTGTTCAGTTCCCGGTCGGCACCGCCCGCCGCGAAATCGTCGAACGCATGCTCGGTGACGCGGATGATGTGCTTCGCAATGAACGGTGCGCCCTCGGCCGCGCCCTGTTCGGGATGCTTGAGCGCGCATTCCCATTCGAGCACCGCCCAGCCGGCAAAGTCATTGGCCGCCATCTTGCTGAAGATCGCGGGGAAATCGACCTGTCCGTCGCCCAGGCTGCGGAAGCGTCCGGGCCGGTCGACCCAGGACTGATAGCCGCCATAGACGCCGCTGCGGCCATTGGGGCGGAATTCGGCATCCTTGACGTGGAAGCATTTGATCCGCTCATGATAGATGTCGATATAGGCCAGGTAATCGAGCTGCTGCAGCACGAAATGGCTGGGATCGTAGAGGATGTTGGCGCGCGGATGGTTGCCGACGCGCTCGAGGAACATCTCGAAGGTCACGCCGTCGTGCAGGTCCTCGCCCGGATGGATTTCATAGGCGGCATCGACGCCATTCTCGTCGAACACGTCGAGGATCGGCTTCCAGCGGCGCGCCAGTTCGTCGAACGCATCCTCGACCAGACCTGCGGGCCGCGCGGGCCAGGGGTAGAAATAGGGCCAGGCAAGCGCGCCGGAAAAGGTCGCGTGCGCGTTCAGCCCCAGCTTGCGGCTGGCGATCGCGGCATTCTTCACCTGCTGCACCGCCCATTCCTGCCGCGCCCTGGGGTTGCCGTGGACCGATGCCGGGGCAAAGCCGTCAAACTGCGCGTCGAAGGCCGGGTGCACCGCGACCAGCTGGCCCTGCAGATGCGTCGACAGCTCGGTAATCTCCAGCCCCTTGTCGGCGAGCATGCCCTTGATCTCGTCGCAATAGGTCTGGCTTTCCGCAGCGAGCGTCAGGTCGAACAGCCGCTCGTCCCAGCTCGGTATCTGAATGCCCTTGTAGCCCAGGCCCGCGACCCAGTCGGCGATGCTTTCCAGGCTGTTGAACGGCGCAGCATCGCCCGCGAACTGGGCGAGGAAGATCGCCGGGCCCTTGATGGTCTTCATGGGGATTCCTTTCAAACGGTGAGCGGCACCCAGCCGGAGGCTTCCCGGCTGGCACGGACGGCAGTGTCGACAAAACTCATGCCGCGCAGCGCATCTTCGATGCCCGGCAGCAGCGGCGCAGGCTCGCCACGCAGCAGCCCCGCGAAATCGCGATAGATATTGGCGAAGGCCTCCAGATAGCCCTCGGGATGGCCGGTCGGCGTGCGCGTGCGGCTGGCGGCATCGGGGCCGAGTTGAGGGCCGCCGGCATGCACGATCTCGGTCCGGCCATCCAGGCTGTGCAGGGTGAGCGTGTTGGGCACTTCCTGCCGCCAGACGAGGCCGCCCTCGTCGCCATAGACGCGGATGCGCAGCCCGTTCATCTCGCCAACCTCGATCTGGCTGGCGAGCAGCACGCCGCGCGCACCATTGTCGTAGCGCAGCAGGACGGTGCAATCGTCGTCGACCGGACGGCCCGGCACCACTGCTGCCAGATCAGCGAGCAGTTCAACCACTTTCAGCCCGGTAACGAACTCGGCCAGCTGGAAGGCGTGCGTGCCGATATCGCCGATGCACCCGCCCGGGCCCGAGCGCGCAGGATCGGTGCGCCATTCGGCCTGCTTGCCCACCGCCTCGCCCGCGAGCCAGCCTTGCGGATATTCGACTACCAGCTTGCGGATGGTGCCCAGCGCCCCCGCCGCGATCCTGGCTCGGGCCTCGCGCACCAGCGGATAGCCGGTATAGGTATGGGTGAGCGCATAAGGCAGCCCGGCGGCAGAGACGCATTCAGCCAGTTCCTGCGCCTCGGCCAAGGTCGCGGTGGCGGGCTTGTCGCTGATGACGGGAAAGCCTGCGGCGAGCGCCGCGCGCGCAGCGGGCAGATGGTGGTGATTCGGGCTGACGATGCTGACGAAATCGATCCCGTCCTCGCGCGCTCTTTCGCCCGCGAACATGGCGTCGAGCGAGGGATAGGCGCGCTCCGGATCGATGCGATAGCTTTCGCCCGCCTCGCGGCTGCGCCCGGCATCGCTGGAAAAGCACCCTGCGACCAGCTCGATCTCACGGTCCATTTCCGCTGCAATCCGGTGAATCGGCCCGATGAACGAGCCTGGGCCGCCACCGATCAATCCCATTCGCAAACGCCGCATCGTCGATCCGCTCCTGCCTGTTGTTTTCGAATTCATATTCTAGTTTGTACCGATCGCGCTCGTCAAGGCAGGTTGTGCGCAAGGCTGTGGCGGGCGAAGCTGAGGCTTGACCGGAGCAGCAACGCGCCATAAACTCGAATGCATATTCTAATAATCAGCCGGATCGGCGGCAGGAGAGAGCAGTGCAGGCATTGGCCAATTTCTATCGGGACCTTACCCTCAAGCCGCAGGGCGTCATCGTGGTGCTCGCGGCGTTCCTGCCGATCATCGCGATCGTCGCGATGGGGCCTGCGGTCCCTGCGATGATCCAGCATTTCGCCGATGATCCCGAGGCGCGCGCCAAGGTGCCCGCGATGATCGGCGCGCCGGGCCTGGCCATGGCGCTGATCGCGCCGTTCGCGGGGCTGCTGGTCGACCGCTACGGACGTCGTTCGCTGCTGCTCTTGTGCACCGCGCTCTATGGCGTGTTTGGTGCCGCGCCGCTGTTCCTCAACGACCTTGATCATATCTATTATTCGCGGCTGCTGCTCGGCGTGTCCGAGGCGGGAATCCTGACTGTCGTCAACACGCTGATCGGTGATTACTGGGACGACAAGGGCCGCAAGAACTGGCTGTTCCTGCAGGGGCTGCTCGGCCCCTTCCTCGCTGGGTTCGTCGCGCTGATCGTCGGTTTTGCCACGACCGTGCAGTGGAACGGCGTGTTCCTGGTCTATCTCGTCGCCTTCCCCATCTGGGCAGCGATGTTTGTCTGGCTGTTCGAGCCCAAAAAGGCCGCGGACAAGGGCGTCACCATCGCCGCTGCGCCCGACGGGCGGAAAACCCCCTTCCCGCTGATCAGCCTGATCCAGGTCGCTTCGGTGACGCTGTTCTGCTCGATGCTCTATTACGTGTTCATCATCAACGGCGCGCTGGTCTTCCGCGAGGTGGGCGTAACCGAGCCGCAGAATTACGCCGCGATCATCTTCATCCCGCAATTCTTCATCCTGGCAGGCGCTGCCCTGTTCAAGCTGCTGTCGGATCGGAGCCACGCGGTGCAACTGGGAACGTTCCTGTCGCTGATGGGGCTGGGCCTGGCCGGCATGGGCCTTGCGCATACGCCCGTAATCATGGCCGCTGCGCTGATCGTGCAGCAGACCGCCGCGGGCATGGCGGTGCCTTCGCTGATCAACTGGACGCAGACCAAGTTCGACTATCACCATCGCGGCACCGGCATGGGCATCTGGACAGCCTCGTTCTTCCTGGGCCAGTCGCAGTCGCCACGGATGGTTCACATGATCGATGCGAGCGCCGGATCGATGCAGGGCGCATTTCTGATCGCCGGCTGTGTCGCGCTGGGCGGCGCGGTGCTGGCGATTGTCACCAGCCTTGCTGCACGTCCGCAAGTGGTCAGGGCATGATGCTGCGCGCGCTCGTCTGTGCAACGGCACTGGCCCTCGCCCTGCCCGTCCAGGCGCAACACACTCCTGCCTTCCAGTTCAGCGATGCGGCACGCGCCGATTATCCCGGTGAAATCGTCCTCCGCACCGGCCTCGGGCAGCCGAAGGAAGAATGGTTCCGCCAGGATGGCGCCTTGCAGGTGCGCAACATCAGCCAGGCCACACTCACCCCGTTCCTGCCCGATCCCAAATCGGCGACCGGTGCGGCGGTGATCGTGGCGCCCGGAGGCGGCTTTCTGGGGCTCGCGATCGAGGATGAAGGCTTTCGCGTCGCCCGCTGGCTCGCCGATCACGGCATCGCGGCCTTTGTGCTGAAATATCGCGTGCTGCCCACGCCGGCCGACCCTGCGATCTTCCGCCGCGAGCTGGTGGCGGTGCGAACCGGCAAGGGCCAGGCCAGTTTCCGTCCGCCCGCCGACACCCCGCCCGAGGCGCTGGCCGACGGACAGGCGGCGCTGCGCCATGTGCTGATACAGGCTAGCGAATATCGGATTGACCCCAGGCGCACTGGCATGATGGGTTTTTCGGCCGGAGCCTTTCTGACGCTGTCGGTCATGTCCGCCGATGCGCCCGATGCACGCCCTGCCTTTATCGCGCCGATCTATGGACGGCAGTCTGCGGTGGCGATGCCCGCCAAGGCACCGCCGATGTTCGCGCTGATCGCGGCGGACGATCCGCTGTTCGCCCGCGATGGCTTTGCGCTGGTCGATGGATGGCGCAAGGCCGGCGCACCGGTCGAGTTCCACTTCCTGCAAAATGGCGGTCATGGCTTCGGCCTCGGGCGCGCCGGAACCACCAGCACCGACTGGATTTACGGTTTTCACCGCTGGCTTGACGTGAACGGCATGCTGGCTTCGGAACCTTGACTCGCATTTCGCGGTTGCACAAAGTCAATCTTCGCCGCATGTCGGCTGCCACGTAAAGGTGCGATGACGGAAAACTTGATGCCAAACCTGCCCCTGCCCTCCCCTTTCTGCACGCAAGGAGCCGCGCCATGCCCGGCAGCGTGAAGAAGAAGAAGCAGGAGGCTGCGAACGGCTTTGCGGTCGCCGATGTCAGCCGCAAACCGCAACAGGGCCGCTCGCTGGCATCACTCAAGCGCATGCTGGAAGCCGCACGCGAGCTGATGCTCGAGCGTGGCAGCGAGGAATTCACCCTGCAGGAAGTCAGCGAGCGCGGCCAGGTGTCGATCGGCTCGATCTATCTGCGCTTCGAGAGCAAGGACAATCTGGTACGCGGCGTCATCGCCGAGGCGCTGGAGGAACAGTCCGCCGAGGAAGCCGCCATGGTCCAGCGGCTGAGCACCGAATGCGCGGATCTGGCCAGCTTCGTCTTCGAATATGTCGAAGGCTATGCCGAGGTGCTGCGCAAGCACGCCCCGTTGCTGCGCCTCACGATGATGCGCGCCGAACATGATCCGCTGGTCGCGGCCCCGGGCAAGCAATATGCGCTGCGCGCGGAAACCGATGCGACCCAGGCCATGCTGGCGCATGCTGCGGAATTCGGCGGCGAGGATGCCAGGGACCATGAGGTCAAGGCGCAGTCGGGTTATCACGTGATCTTCGCCACGCTGGCGCGCCAGCTGAGCCTGGGATCGACCGGCGAGTCCGCCCATGCCTATGACTGGAACCTGATGAAGCGCGAACTGGCACGGATGTGCCTGGCCTATCTGCGCGCGGATTGACAATCGCCAAGGCTTAATTAGAGTTCTGATTCTAATAATGGCGCAACGTTAGAGCTGCGCCGGAATCAGGAGATGAGGCCATGGCATCTGCCCCCCCTCTTGCGCAGCGCCTGTCTTGGCCGCAGCGTCTGGCATGGATGGTCTGCGCCATGCCCGAGCTGGTGAAATCCTTCGCCTGGGACGCCTTCGTGCTGTTCTTCTATGCGCAGGTGGTGGGCCTTTCGGGCTGGCTGATCGGCATCGCGATCGCGGTGATCATCGTCTTCGACACATTGGTCGATCCCTGGATCGGGGCGTTTTCCGACCGCTTGACCGGCACCCGGTTCGGACGACGGCACAGCCTGATGTTCGCCGCGATCCTGCCGTTCAGCATCGGCATCGCCATGGTGTTCGCGCCGCCAGCAGGCCTAGCGCAGGTGCAAATTCTCGCCTGGCTGCTCGGCTGGGGTCTCCTCGCGCGCTGCGGCATTTCGTTCTGGACGGTGCCCGCCTATGCGCTGGGGGGCGAGCTGACCAGCGACACGGTCGAGAGACGGCTGGTCGCGGTGCTGCGCAATATCGGCAACCAGCTCGTCATCCTCACCGTCCCGGCGGTGGCGTTCGAAGTCTTCTTCGTCGCCTCCCCCGCCTTCCCCAAGGCGCAGCTCAACCCTGCGCCCTATCCCGGATTCGGGCTGTTCGTCGCGGTCCTGGGCGGCACACTGATGCTGCTCGGCGCGCTTGGCACCTATCGCCGCGCGCGCCAGATCGAGGCGCAGGAGAGCTTCAAGCCGGAAAGCGAAGAAGGCAGCGGTCCCATCGCGGTGCTGATGCGGATGGTCCGGGCGATCCGCATCACACCCAATATCGGCAAGCTGCTGCTGGTCGCATTCCTGGTGCTGTTCGTGAACTCGGTGATCAACCAGCACTCGCTGCACCTCGCCACCTATTTCTGGCAGCTCGACCCAAGCTGGACGCCGCGGCTGCTGATGGCCGCGACCTTCGGATCGCTGCTGGCGATGCTGCTCGCGCCGCTGTTCCTCAAGCTGTTCTCGACCCGTCAGGCGATGGTCATCGGACTGTGCGGCTTCTTTGCGGTGCAGGCGCTCGCGGTGCTGCTGCCTTTGGGCGGGTTTGCCCCGGCTGCCGGAACCGCTGCAATCGGCGCGCTGATCGCGGGCCTGCGTTTTCTCGGTGGCCTGGCCTATGGCCTGTATGTCGTGCCCTTCAACGTCATCACCTACGAGATCGGCGACGAGCACGCCTATGACACCGGACGCCCCGCCCAGGGGCTGGTCTCGAGCTTCATGTTCATCGGCCTGCAACTGGGCAGCGGCGCGGTAGCGCTGCTGGCGGGATCGTTCCTGGGCGTGATCGACTTTCCGGTCGGCCTGCCCGTGGAGGCCATGCCGCAGGACAAGGTCGATGCGCTCGCCTGGTTCGTGCTGGCGCTGGTGACGCTGGCGGGCGGCGCGATGGCGTGGCTGGTCAGCACGTTCAGGATCAATCGCGACAAGGTCGATGCCCTGCGCACGGCACCGGCGGAAGGAACAGCATGATGCGAAACAAGACCCTTATCCTCGCCCTGGCCGCCGCGCTGACATACGCCTGCACGGCCGCGCCGCTGGCCAGCCCGACCGAGGCGAACCGGGCGATCGTCGAGGATTTTGCGCGCATCTTCTATACCGAGCGCGACGTGCGCCGGGCGTTCGAAAGGCATGTCGCGCCGGACTATATCCAGCACAATCCGGGGATAGCCGATGGCCGGGAGGCGGCGATCAAGGCGCTGACGCCGATGTTTTCCCGGCCCGAGGCGCGCTTTGAAATGAAGCGCATCCTGGTCGATGGCGATCTGGCGGCGATCCATCTGTTCGGGCGCGGAGATCCTGCCACGCCGGGCGCGGCGGTGGCCGATATCTACCGGCTGAAGGATGGCAAGATCGTCGAGCATTGGGACATATTGCAGCCCATCCCCACCAGGTCCGCCAATCCGCACCCGATGTTCTGAGCGAATGGCAAGAGAAGGGGCGCGGACCGCAAGGCCCGCGCCCCTTTTTTCGTCAGGACCGGATCAATGGCCGGCGAATATCCGGCGGCACATCGCCTGATGCTTTTCGACCTGATCGAAGCCGTCATCGCCCAGATAGGCATGGCCTTCCCATTCGCTCACCAGCGTGCCGGTGAACCCGCCGTCGCGGAACAGCGGCAGGATGGTTTCATAATCGATCGCCTCTTCGCGGCCATCGTCGCCCATGCCGTAGAACTTGCCATGGATGTGGATGGTGCGGTCAACCAAAGCCGCCCAGCTCTTGGGGTCGTGGTTCGACAGAATGAAGAAGGCGAGGTTGGCGGCCTGGATATGGTCGGGCTCATGCCCCTCCTTCAGCGCCCATTCGCGCAGTCGGCCGGCCTTTTCGTGGCTCATGCCCGGCTCGACCCAGACCTCTTTCAGCTTGTCGAGCAGGCTTTCCTTCGCGCCCTTTGCGCGCGCGGCGTTGAGCATCGATTCGGGGATGCGGCTCGCCGTGCCGCCGAAATCGGGAATCCAGCCGAGATAGGGCGTGTCGAGCTTGTCATACATCTCGCCATAGGCCTGCACCGCCGGGTGCCCGGCCCACATCGGCGCGTGCACTTCCACGCCCATGCGGATGTCGAGCTCTTCGGCATAGGGCGCGATCTTGGGCAGCAGCTCGACCGGCAGCGCGAACTGATAGCGCACCAGGCTGAAGCCCATCTTCTTGGCCGAGCGCAGCTGGCGCTTGTGATATTCGACCAGGGTTGCATCGTCGATCGGCTGTGCTCCGGGACGCAGGAAGCGGTCCGAGTTGATCGCGCACGAGGTGGCGTTGAGCCCCGCCTCGGCCATCATCGCCTTGAACTGCTCGGCAAATTCATCCGACACGTCGGGGAATTCGCGGAAATTCTGAAAGCCGATGATCTCGATATTCGGCCCCATGCCGCGCCGGGCGACTTCGTTGAGCAGGCCGTCCAGCTCGAACTTGCGGTTGAGCCAGGCATTGGTGAACGAATAGAGCGTGACGCCGGTCTGCGGGCCGGTGCTGGTTGCGGTGTTGGTCATGTCGATCAGGTCCTTCAGGCGACGCGTAGCGTCTGCGTCTGGGTGTTGGCGCGCTTCATTCCGGGGATGTAGGGCGGGCTGATGAACATGCTCAGCGCCACCTCATGCTCGCTGCCGGGCGCGGCGCTCTGGCCGGGGATATGGAGAAAGGCGCTGTCGCGGACGAACCAGAAGGCATTGGTTTGCTCGCCCAGATCCTTGAGCGGCCATACCGAGCCGTCGAACTCGACCCTGGCGTCGGACAGGTCCACTGGCGCGCCATCGATGTGCACCGAATCGATCTCGACAATGGAAAACGGCAGCGACCTGTACCACGGCAGGCGCATGGCCAGGCGCAGCCCTTCGGGCGTCGCACTCAGCCCTTCTTCTCCGATGATACGTTCGACCGGAAGCATCGCTCTCTCCTCGCTTAATTAGAATGATGTTTCTAATTGTCGCTTGACAGCCGGTCAAGGCTGGTGTTGAAAAAATAAGAACAACAGTTCTAGATTGTGCGCTCGTTTTCTGCAGCGCTGCCAGGGGAGAGGGGCTTGGCCCGGTTCGACTATATCATCGTGGGCGCTGGCTCGTCGGGCTGCGTGCTCGCCAACCGGCTCAGCGCCGATCCGCGTCATCAGGTGCTCCTGATCGAGGACGGCGGGCGCAACGACCATCCATTCATCCTGATGGCGGGCGGCTTCGTCAAGATCATGGGCAATCCCGCCTATTTTCGCGCCTATCCGGTCGCACAGCAGCCCGGCCGACGACAGGAAATGCACGCCTATGGCCGAGGCCTCGGCGGTTCTTCGGCGATCAACGGCACCTGGTATCTGCCCGGCATGCCCGGCGACTATGACGGCTGGGCGGCCATGGGCCTGACCGGCTGGGGCTGGGACGAGATGGCGCGCTGCATCCGCAAGGTCGAAAACTACCGCGCGCCCGGTGCGCATCCCGGTCGCGGCCATGACGGCGAGCAGCAGATCACCCCGTCCGACTACAAGGGCCCCGTGTTCGAGGCGCTGGCCGGGGCCTTCGCGCAAGGCGGCATGCCCTGGGTGGACGATATCACCACGCCCGGCATCACCGGCGCGGGTCGCTCGCAATATACGGTCGATCGCGCCGGCCAGCGCCAGTCAACGTATGAGGCGTTTGTCGAACCGATCCGCCACCGCCCCAACCTCACCATCATCCACCCCGTTGCCGTCACCCGGCTGACCGTCGCCGAGGGCCGCGTCACCGGCGTGGTGACCGAGCGCGAGGGCGTGGAGGAAACGCACCAGGCGGGCGAGGTGATCGTCAGCGCGGGCGTCTATGGCTCGCCGCAGCTGCTCCAGCTGTCAGGAATCGGACCGGGAGCGGAACTGCAGCGGCTGGGCATTCCGGTCGCGCACGAGCTGGCCGCCGTGGGCCAGAATTTCGTCGATCACCAGAAGATGGGCGTCTCGTTCGACCTCCACAACAATCCCGGCAACAATCGGGAATTCCTCGGCTGGCGGCTCTATCGCAACGCGATCCGCTATTTCCTCACCCGCACCGGCCCGCTGGCGCGCGTCGGCATGCCGATCACCGGGCTGATCTCGACCGAGGGGCTCGACGACTGGCCCGAATTCCAGGTGGCCGCGGCGCCCTTTGCGATGCGCACGATCAACGAGATGGCCGAACGGCCGGGGAGCCCGCTGACCGACCGGCCCGGCCTCACCTTCTCGGGCTATCACCTGCGCCCGAAGAGCCGCGGCACGGTCACGCTCACCTCGCCCAGCCATCGCGACGCGCCGGTGGTCGACCCGAACATGTGGTCCGACCCTTATGACCAGCAAAAGGCGCTCGAACTGTTCAAGCTCTTCCGCAGGCTCGCCAGCATGCCCGCGCTCGCGCCCTATATCGGCGATGAGCGCATGCCCGGCGCTGCGATCCAGGACGAGGACGCGCTGACCCCCGAGGTGCGCAAGATGACCGAATGCGGCCTGCACGGCACCGGCACCTGCTCGATGGGCACCGATGCCGCGAACTCGGTGGTCGATGCGCGCTGCCGGGTACACGGCCTGCAAGGTCTCCGCGTGGTCGATTGCTCGATCATGCCGACGCCGGTTTCGGGCAACACCAATGGCCCCGCGATCGCGCTGGCCCAGCGCGCGGCCGAGCTGATCCTGGAAGACGCGCGGGGCTGAACGTATGTTTCTGGGCATCGACATCGGCACTTCGGGGGTCAAGGCGGTATTGCTGGGCGCGAAGGGTCATGTCATCGCCCATGCCAGCTCTGCCCTCACCGTGCAGCGCCCGCACCCGCTCTGGTCCGAACAGGACCCGGCGGCCTGGTGGAACGCCACGCAAGCGGCAGTGCTCGCGCTGCCCGCCGATCTGCGCGCGCGAGTCGAGGCGGTGGGCCTTGCCGGACAGATGCACGGTGCGACGCTGCTGGGTGCAGACGATCGCCCCTTGCGGCCCGCGATCCTGTGGAACGACGGGCGCAGCCATGCCGAATGCGCCGCGCTGGAGGCTGCCGTGCCCGATCTGCGCAGCATCGCGGGCAATATCGCGATGCCCGGCTTCACCGCGCCCAAGCTCGCCTGGGTGCGCGCGCACGAACCCGAAATATTCGCCGCGACCCGCAGCGTGCTGCTGCCCAAGGATTATGTCCGGTTGGTGATGACCGGCGAGAAGATCAGCGACATGTCCGACAGCGCGGGCACGCTCTGGCTCGATGTTGCAAGGCGCGACTGGTCGGACGAACTGCTCGCCGCGACCGGGCTCGACCGATCGCAGATGCCGCGCCTGGTCGAAGGCAGCGCTATCGGTGGCACGCTGCTGCCCGAGGTTGCGGCGCGCTGGGGCATGGGCAGCGTGCCGGTGGCGGGCGGCGCGGGCGACAATGCGGCAGGCGCAGTCGGCGTCGGCGTGGTGCGCGATGGCGATGCGCTGCTCTCGCTCGGCACCTCGGGCGTGATCTTCGTCGCCACCGACCGGTTGCGGGCCAATCCCGATGGCGCCGTGCATGCCTTCTGCCACTGCCTGCCGGGCCTGTGGCACCAGATGAGCGTGCACCTGTCCGCTGCCGTGTGCCTCGATTGGGCCGCGGCGATGATGCACCTCGACGTCCCCGATCTGCTCGCCGCCGCCGAAGAGGCTGGCGCCGGTCAGGGCAGCGAACTCTTCCTGCCCTATCTGTCGGGCGAGCGCACACCGCACAACGACCCGCATGTGCGCGGATCCTTTCTGGGCCTTGGCCATGACAGCAGCCCAGGGCGCATGGCGGCGGCGGTGCTGGAGGGCGTCGCCTTCGCGCATGGCGATGGCCTGGCCGCGCTTCAGGCCGCTGGGACCCGGATCGAGAGCCTTTCGGTGATCGGCGGCGGCGCGCGATCGACCTGGTGGGGCCGCATCATCGCATCGGCGCTGGGCGTTCGGCTGGATTATCTCGACGGCGGTGAGGTCGGTCCGGCGCTGGGCGCGGCGCGGCTGGCGCAGATCGCCGCGACCGGCGCCGATCCTGCCAGCGTCTGCACCCGCTCGCCGGTGCGCGAGAGCATCGCGCCCGATCCCGAGCTTGCCGAGCGGCTGGCGCCCAGGCTGGCGCGCTTCCGCACCGCCTATGCCGCCATAAGAACGATCTGAGAGGAAACCCGCATGTCCGCCGAATATTTTGCCGCCTTCGACACCGTCCGTTACGAAGGGCCCGACAGCACCAATGACCTCGCCTACCGCTGGTACGACAAGGACCGGGTGGTGATGGGCAAGCGGATGGAGGACCATCTGCGCTTTGCCGTGTGCATGTGGCACAGCTTCTGCTGGCCGGGCAGCGACGTGTTCGGCGCGGGCACCTTCAAGCGCCCCTGGCTGCAAGGGCCGATGGACGCCAAGAACGCCGCCGCCAAGCGCGAGGCGGCGCTCGCCTTTGTCGAGAAGCTCGACCTGCCTTTCTATTGCTTCCACGATGTCGACGTGATGGCCGATGCCGAGAATATCGGCGACTTCCGCAGCAGCTTTGCCGAGGCCGTCGATCATCTCGAGGCACTGCAGGCGCAACACGGCCGCAAGCTGCTCTGGGGCACCGCCAACCTGTTCAGCCACCCGCGCTACATGGCGGGCGCGGCGACCAATCCCGATCCGGAAGTCTATGCCTGGGCCGCATCGCAGGTGCGCGATGCACTGGACGCGACGCATCGCCTGGGCGGCGCGAACTATGTGCTCTGGGGCGGGCGCGAGGGCTATGATTCGATCCTCAACACCGAGATCGGCACCGAGCAGGAAAATTTCGGCCGGTTCCTCAGCCTCGTCGTCGATCACAAGTACCGCATCGGCTTTACCGGCACGATCCTGATCGAACCCAAACCGCACGAGCCGAGCAAGCATCAATATGATTTCGACACGCAGACCGTCTATGCGTTCCTCAAGCGCTTCGGGCTGGAGAACGAGGTCAAGGTCAATATCGAGGCCAACCACGCCACCCTGTCCGGCCATACGTTCGAGCATGAAATTGCCATGGCGCGCGCGCTCGGCATCCTGGGGTCGATCGACGCCAATCGAGGCGACCCGCAAAATGGCTGGGATACCGACCAGTTCCCCAATTCGGTCGAGGAGCTGACGCTTGCCATGCTCGAGGTGCTGCGCGCAGGGGGCTTGGGCAATGGCGGCTTCAACTTCGATGCCAAGGTGCGCCGCCAGTCGATCGACGCGGTGGACCTTTTCCACGGCCATATCGGCGGGGTGGACACCATCGCCCGTTCGCTGCTGCGCGCCGCCGCGATCATCGAGGATGGCCGGCTCGAGGCGTTCCGCGCCGAGCGCTATGCCGGGTGGAAGGGTGAACTCGGCCAGATGATCCATGCCGAAGGCACGACGCTTGCGGCCATCGCCGACCGCGCCGTAAGCGCCAACAGCGCGCCCGAATTGAAGTCGGGCCGTCAGGAATATTGCGAGAATCTGGTCAATCGCTTCTGAGATCGCGCACCCCTCGCGTCCGCTTGTGACGCAAGGGGTCGCATGATAGCCTTGAGCCATCATGGCAGAGGCCGAACAGCACGCCGCCGTCATCCGGTCGGCCATCGCCTCCCCCGCTGCGGCGGCGCAATCCTCGCTGGCTGCCTCCTGGTGCCGATCGGCGCTGCGCCACGGGCTCGACCCGGCGCATGGCCCGGCCGCAGACCGGCTCGATGCGGTGCGGCTGGCCGAGGCGCGGCAGGCCAATGCCCGGCTGCTCCACCATGCCCGGCCCGTGCTCGACACGCTTGCGCGCAGCATCGTGCGCACCGGGCGCTGCCTGCTGCTCACCGACGGCAACAGCCTGATCCTGGAAGGTCGGATGACCGATGGCGATGCCGCGATGTTCGACCGCGCGCGGCTCGTCGCCGGCGAATGCTGGTCGGAAGCCGCGGAAGGCACCAACGGCATCGGCACCTGCGTGGTCGAGGACCGCCCCGTCGCGATCCTCAAGGACCAGCATTTCCTCAGCAGCAACACCCAGGTGAGCTGCATGGGCGTGCCGATCCACGGCGCGGACGGGGGGATCATCGCGGCTCTCGACGTCTCGACCAACCGCTATGACCACGACCTCGATACCACCGCGCTGGTGATGGCCGCGCTGCAGGACGCGGCGGGCTCGGTCGAGCGGCTGATGTTCGCCGATGCGTTCAGCGATTGCCGCATCGTTCTGCTCGACCAGCAGACACATGGCCAGACCGCGATGGTGGCGGTCGATCGCGACGATCTGGTGATCGGGGCGAGCCGCGCCGCGCGCCACCACGCGCTGCTCGCCGGAGTCAGCGCGGCTGCGCCCGTGCCGCTCGCCGATCTGTTCGGCCTGCCCGAAGAGGACCCGCTTGCCGCTGCAGAACGACGCGTACTGCGTCAGGCGCTCGCCCGGTGCGGCGGCAATGTCGCCGCTGCAGCGCGCAGCCTCAAGATCGGCCGCGCGACCTTCTATCGCCGCATGGAGCGCGCCGGACTGAACTGATTGCAGGGCCGATCTGTCTCACTCTTGAGACAGTTGCTCATTGGAACCTCCGCCGCCCCGCTCGTCCGCGTGCTTCGCCCGTGCAAGCCTCTCTTTCGCAAACCGCCGAGTCCCGGATGTCACGGGCCGGCGACCAAGCGAGAGGAGACACTTCATGGACATGCACACCCCAGCCGCGCTGCTGATGCGCCCGCCGCTGAAGGCGCATTACGACAACTGGATCGGTGGCCGCTGGGTGCCCGCGAAAAGCGGCGCGACCTTCGACAATGTCTCGCCGCTGACCGGCAAGGTCATCGGCACCATCGCGCGTTCGGGTCCTGAGGATATCGAGGCCGCGCTCGACGCAGCCCATGCCGCCCGGGTCGCCTGGGGCCAGACCAGCGTGGCCGAACGCGCGTTGGTGCTCACCCGCATCGCAGACCGGATGGAGGAGAATCTCGCCCATCTCGCCCAGGCCGAGACCTGGGACAATGGCAAGCCGATCCGCGAGACCATGGCCGCCGACCTTCCGCTCGCCATCGACCATTTCCGCTATTTCGCCGGGTGCATCCGCGCGCAGGAAGGCGGCATTTCCGAAATCGACCGCAACACCATCGCCTATCATTTCCAGGAACCGCTGGGCGTGGTCGGCCAGATCATCCCGTGGAACTTTCCGCTGCTGATGGCCTGCTGGAAGCTTGCGCCTGCGCTGGCCGCCGGCAATTGCGTGGTGCTGAAACCCGCTGAGCAGACCCCCGCCTCGATCATGGCGCTGATCGACATTATCGGCGATCTGCTGCCCGATGGCGTGCTCAACATCGTCAACGGCTTCGGGCTGGAAGCGGGCAAGCCGCTCGCCTCATCCAAGCGCATCGCCAAGATCGCGTTCACCGGCGAGACCTCGACCGGGCGGCTGATCATGCAATATGCGAGCGAAAACCTGATTCCGGTCACGCTCGAACTCGGCGGCAAGTCGCCCAACCTGTTCTTCGCCGATGTGATGGCCGAGGATGACGATTATCTCGACAAGGCGATCGAGGGCTTCGTGATGTTCGCGCTCAACCAGGGCGAGGTGTGCACCTGTCCTTCGCGCGCGCTGGTGCAGGAATCGATCTACGACCGGTTCATTGAGCGCGTGCTGAAGCGCGTCGCGGCGCTCAAACAGGCCAATCCGCTCGATCCCGACACCATGATCGGCGCGCAGGCCAGCGCCGAGCAGCAGGCCAAGATCCTGCGCTATATCGATATCGGCCGCGCCGAAGGAGCCGAGGTGCTAGCCGGGGGTGCCGCCGCGGAGCTCGGCGGCGATCTGGCTGGCGGCTATTATGTCCAGCCCACGGTGCTGCGCGGCCACAACAAGATGCGCGTGTTCCAGGAGGAAATCTTCGGCCCCGTCGTCTCGGTAACCACCTTCCGCGACGAGGACGATGCGCTGGCCATCGCCAATGACACGATGTTTGGGCTGGGCGCGGGCGTGTGGAGCCGCGACATCAACCGCTGCTATCGCCTCGGCCGCGGCATCGAGGCAGGCCGCGTCTGGACCAATTGCTACCACGCCTATCCCGCGCACGCGGCGTTCGGCGGCTACAAGCAATCGGGCATCGGCCGCGAGACTCACCGCATGATGCTCGACCATTACCAGCAGACCAAGAACCTGCTGGTGTCCTACGAGCCGAAAAAGCTCGGCTTTTTCTGAAACCTGACGCCGGGCGCGGCATCGCGTCGCGCCCGGTCCTCTATGTCAGCCAAGGGCGCAACCTCATGCGGGCAGGTTCGTACGCTCCTCGACCCCCCCTCATAAGGATAAAGCCCCCATGACCCTCAAAGCCTTCGCGATCAATTGTACCCTCAAGCGCTCGGGCAAGGAGAGTTCCTCGACCGATGCGATGATCGAGCTGATCGCCGGCCAGCTCGCCAAGCACGAGGTCGAGCTGACCGAGACGATCCGCATCGCCGATTACAACGTGCTGCCCGGCGTCAGCTCGGACGAGGGCGATGGCGACGAATGGCCGGACCTTCGCAAGCGCATCCTCGCCGCCGATATCCTGATCTTCGGTACGCCGATCTGGATGGGCCAGATGTCGAGCATCGCGAAGCGCGTGCTCGAGCGGATGGACGCCTTCATGAGCGAAACCGACGAGACGGGCCGGATGCCCAGTTTTTCCAAGCTCGCGGTCGCGGCGATCGTCGGCAACGAGGACGGCGCGCACCGCATTTCGGCCGACCTGTTCCAGGCGCTGAACGATGTCGGCTTCACCATCCCGGCTGGCGCTGCCTGCTACTGGGTCGGCGAGGCGATGGGCAGCACCGATTTCCAGGACCTCGACGAGACGCCTGAAGCAACCTTCGAAACCGCGCGCATGCTCGCCGCCAACACCGCGCATCTGGCCGGGCTGCTCAAGGCCAAGCCCTATCCGGGCGACGAGGAGCATGACGACGAGAGCTGATTTCTGCGGCGCATGACCGTCACGTCCCCGGTTGCACGATGGATCAAGCTTGTATAAGCATACCATCAAAGCAGGAGAGGCGTGATGGTTTATGTGCTGGGCGGATACCAGAGCGATTTTGCGCGCAATTGGGCGCGCGAGGGGCTTTCGATAGGCGACGGATTCGTCGAGACGGTCCGCGCCGGACTCGACGCGACGCGGCTCGATGCCGACGAGATCGAAAGCGGCCATGTCGGCAATTTCGTCGGTGACCTGTTTGCCGGGCAAGGCCTGCTCGGCGGCTTTTTCGCTTATGTCGATCCCGCGCTCGACGGCCTGCCAACTTCGCGCCACGAAGCGGCCTGCGCCTCGGGCAGTGTATCGGTGCTCGCCGCAGCGGCGGAGATCGAGGCGGGACGCTATGACCTTGCCTGTGTTGTCGGCATCGAGATGATGCGCAACGTTCCGGGACAGAAAGCCGCGGAAAATCTCGGCGCTGCCGCCTATCAGGGACGCGAATTTGCCGATGCGCAGTTCCTCTGGCCGCGTGCCTTTTCCGATCTCGCCGAGGAATATGACGCGCTCTACGGCCTGAACTACGACCATTTGGGTCGCATTGCCGAGATCAACTTCGCCAATGGCAGGCGCAACCCCGCCGCGCAGACGCGGCAATGGCAGTTCGGCCCGAAGAGCTTTACCGAGGATGACGAGGCCAATCCGGTTGTCGAAGGTCGCACCCGCAAGAACGATTGCGGCCAGGTGACCGACGGTGCAGCGGTGGTGTTCCTCGCCTCCGAAAAGCGCGCCTGCGAATATGCGGCGAAGCGCGGCATCCCGATGGAATCCCTGTCACGCATTGCTGGCTGGGGGCACCGTTCGGCTGCGCTCGGCTATCGCGACAAAAGGCGGATGGCTGGCGACAGCGCTTACGTCTTCCCCCAGGTCAAGCGCGCGATCGACGATGCCCGTGCGCGCGCCGGTGTCTCGGGCGTCGAGGCGATCGATGCGGTCGAGACGCACGACTGCTTTGCCATGACCGAATATATGGCGATCGACCATCTCGGCCTCACTGCGCCGGGCGAGGCGTGGAAGGCGGTCGAGGCGGGCGATATCGAGATCGGCGGCAAGCTGCCGATCAATCCCTCGGGCGGACTGATCGGGCTAGGCCATCCGGTCGGCGCGACCGGCGTGCGGATGCTGCTCGACGCGCATCGTCAGGTCACCGGCCAGGCGGCAGACAATCAGGTCGAAGGCGCGCGCCGCGTGCAGACGCTCAATATCGGCGGATCGACCACCACCACCGTCAGCTTCATCGTGGAGCAGGCCGCATGACCGACACCCGTTTCAACCAGTTCAAGCAACTGATCGCCGCCTGGACCCGCAAGGATGCCGACGCCGTGCTCGCCATGCTGCACGATGATGTGGTGTGGCATTATGCCGCCGCCATCGCCCCGCCCGCGCGCGGCAAGGCCGAGGCGCGCGCGTTCATCGAGCGCTTCGGATCGACCATCGCAGAGGTTAACTGGCGCATTTTCGCGCATGCCGAGACCGCCGACCGGCTGTTCGTCGAGGGCGTCGACGAATATGTGACGACCGACGGCGTCCGCGTCGCCGCGCCCTATGCCGGCATCATCGAATATCAGGGCGACAAGATCATCGGCTGGCGCGATTATCTCGATCGCGGCACGGTCGATGCGATCAAGGCGGGCAAGCCCTACCCTGCCCAGGTCAAGGAACTGATCGACCGGCCCGCCGCATGACCACGACAATGCTGGCCGATGCCCCGTTTCGCGAGGCGGAGTTCATGCCCGTCGATCTCGATGTCGAGCGGCGCGCCGATGGCACGATCATCCTGAAGAGCCGCGTGCCACTGCGCGCCTTCGACGCCAATATCCCGCGCGCCTTCGCCGAGCGGGCGGCGCTCAAGGGCGATACCCCCGCGATCGGCTGGCGCGGGACGGACGCGCAATGGGCCTATCGCAGCTATACTCAAATCAAGCGCGACATGGACGGCGCGACACGCTGGCTGGCGGAGAATTTCCCGCGCGGCACCCGGCTGCTGATCATCGCGGAAAACAGCCTGCCGGTCGCGGTGATGACCTTTGCCGCCTGGGCTGCGGGGATGATCATCGTGCCGGTGAGCATTGCCTATGGGCTCGCCGGTGGCGATCATACGCGACTTCGTCACGTCATTGCGCGGACCCAGCCGGATGTGATCCTTGCCGAACCGCACCCGGCCATCGCCGCCGCGCTTGCTGCGACCGCGCCGGGCGCGCGCATCGTCAGCAGCGACCCTGCGCCGTTTGCCGATGCCTCCGCCTATGCCGATGTGATCTCCACCGACCCCGGTGCATTTGCAAATGAGGCCATCGCTGCGGTCGATCCAGCTGCACCCGCCATCTACATGCTCACCTCCGGCTCGACCGGCCTGCCCAAGATTGTGCCGCATTCGTTGACCGCGCTCGCCGCGTGCGGGGCGCAGGGGCTGGACATGATCGGCAAGGCCGCGGGCTGGGACGATGTGATGCTCGACTGGTTGCCCTGGCACCATGCCGCAGGCGCGTCCGTCATGCGCACCTGCCTGCTGGAGGGTGGCACGCTGCATATCGACGCGGGCAAGCCGCTGCCCGGCCTGTTCGACCAGACCATCGCCAATCTGCGCGAGATTTCGGTTTCCTATTTCAACAATGTCCCCACCGGCTATGCGATGCTGGTCGAGGCGATGGAGCACGATGCCGAGCCGCGCGCGCGCTTCTTCGCCAAGATGCGGCTGATGCTCTATGGCGGCGCGGGGCTCCCTCAGCCGGTGTACGACCGGTTGCAGGAACTCGCTATCGCCGAGACCGGCCACCGCATCCACATGACCACCGGCTATGGCATGACCGAGACCGTTTCGGGTTGCATGGCGATCCATTTCCCCGCGACGCGCGTCGGCATCGGCCTGCCCGCGCCGGGCCTGTCATTAAAGCTCGTGCCATGCGACGGGCGCTACGAGGTGCGGCTCGCCGGGCCGAACGTCATGAAAGGCTATCTCGACGAGCCCGAAAAGACCGCCGCCGCGTTCGACGACGAGGGCTATTATCGCACCGGCGATGTCGCAGTGTTCCATGACGAGAACGACTATGGCCAGGGCCTCGCCTTTGCCGGGCGGCTGGCCGAGGAGTTCAAGCTCGCCAATGGCAACTGGGTCTATGGCGGCGCGGTGCGCGAAAAGCTGCTCAAGGCGTGCGATGGCCTGATCGCCGATCTGGTGCTCGCCGATGACGGAAGGCCGTATCTGGCGATGCTCGCCTGGCCCAAGCCGGGCGCGACGCTCGACACGGTGGCCGAGGCGGTGCGCGGCTATAATCGCGAGGCGCGCGGCGGCGCGGTAATCCGCCGGGTCGCGCTGTTCGACACCCCGCCCAATCCAGGCGCGCACGAGCTTTCCGACAAGGGGACGATCAACCGCCGCGCGGTGCTTGATGGGCGGCGCGAATGGGTCGAGCGGGTGTTTGCCGATCCGCCCGACGAGGGCGTTGCCATCACCGGCTAGAACGCTGGAACAATTCATAAAATTGGGAGGAAACGGGATGCTGACGATTCTCGCGATCAATGCGGCTGTGCTGGCCGCATGCTTTGTCGCGCTATGGCTGATCTGTCTGGGGACGCGCGATGTTACCCCGGTGGACAGCTTCTGGGCCTGGGGCATGCTGGTGATGGCCGCTTCCACTTTTGTTCAAGCCGAGGGCGATCCGACGCGGATGCTGATGTTGCTCGCCATCTGCGGCCTGTGGGCGGCGCGGCTGGGGACGTTCATGCTCTGGCGCTGGCGCAGCCATGGGCCCGACCGGCGCTATTCGGCGCTGCTCGGCAAGGCGCAGCAGCACAAGGGCTGGAGCTTCGCGCGCGCCTCGGGCCAACTGGTCTTCGCCACGCAAGCCCCGCTGCTCTTCATCGTCTGCCTGCCGGTGCAGCTGGGCCAGATCGATGCCGCGCCGCCGGTCGGAACGCTGGGCATGATCGGCGCAAGCATCGCATTGTTCGGTATCGCGTTCGAGACGATCGGCGATGCGCAGCTCGTGGCGTTCAAGGCGAAGCCCGAGAACCAGGGCAAGCTGATGACCAGCGGCCTGTGGCGCTATACCCGCCACCCCAATTATTTCGGCGATGCGACGACCTGGTGGGGCCTGTGGCTGATCGCGGCGGAAACCTCGACGGGCCTTGCTGCGATCATCGGACCCGTGCTGCTGACCTGGACGCTGATGAAATGGTCGGGCGCGCCGACGGTGGAAAAGCGGCTCGCCAAGACGCGCGAGGGCTATGCCGAATATGTCGCGCGCACCTCGGGCTTCATCCCGATGCCTCCCAGGCGCGGCTGAAACCGGCGGGTCAGTTGGTCTCGGCCCGCTGACCCAGCCGCTCGGCGGCGGCGCGGAAGCCAGCCTCGATCTCGTCGACGATCGCGCTGACCGGCTCAACGCTGCGCACCGTGCCGACGCCCTGCCCTGCCGCCCAGAGATCCTTCCACTTCGCATGCGGATCGCCGCCATAATCGCGCGTGGCGGGCTTGCCGAGGTCCTTCGGGTCATAGCCGCAGGCGACCAGTGAGGGGATCAGCCAGGACGCGGGCGTGCCTGTAATGGCGGGGCTGACCACGAGATCCTCGATATGGCTGTCGACCACCATCTGCTTGTAGCCCGGCACCGCCATGCTCTCTTTCGCCGCGAGGAAGCGTGTGCCCATGTACACCAGGTCCGCCCCGGCGGCGATCGCGCCCGCCAGCGCCGCGCCATCGGCGATGCCACCGCCGACGCAGATGATGCCGTCGAACTCGGCGCGCAGCGCGGTGATGAAGGCGAAGGGGGAGAGGAAGCCGGTATGCCCGCCCGCGCCCGCCGAGACGCAGACCAGTCCATCTGCGCCCGCCGCCGCTGCCTTGCGCCCCAAGGCCACCGAGATCACGTCCGCCAGCACGATGCCGCCATAGGCGTGGACGGTATCCACCGCCGGCGCCGGGCTGCCCAGCGCCGTAATCACGATCGGCGGCTTGTGCTTCGCAATCAGCGCCAGGTCATCGGCGAGCCGCTGGTTGCTGCTGTGCGTGACAAGGTTTGCCGCCCAGAGGCCGGGCGCGCCTTCCGTCTCCGCCGCGATCCGCGTCATCCACGCATCGAGGTCCGCCGCCGTTCGGCAATTGGGCGTGGGAAAGGCCCCGATAATGCCCGCGCGCGCCGCCGCGATCACCATCTCGGGGCCGGAGACCAGAAACATCGGCGCGGCCACCACCGGCAGGCGCAATTTGTCGATTTTCATTCAGATACGCTCCACGATGGTTGCCACGCCCACGCCCTGCGCCCCGGTCGCGACGACCAGGCCCAAAGTGCCGCCGGATTCGGTCAGCGCGTCGATCAGGGTCGAGAGCAGCACGCCGCCAGTCGCGCCCATCGGGTGGCCTTTGGCGACATGACCGCCGCTGACGTTCACCTTGCTCGGGTCGGGCGCGCGGTCGCGCAGGAACTTGGCATGGGTGACCGCAAAGGCTTCCATGAACTCGATTCGGTCCATATCCGCGAGCGTCAAACCGGCCTTGGCCAGCGCCTTGTCCATGGCAGCAAAGCCGGCGGTCAGCGAATCCCAGGGATCGCCCCCGACCTCCTGATGCGCGACGATGCGCGCGATCGCGCCTTCGCGCGGGCCGATCAGCGCCAGCGCCGCGCCATCGGTCATCGGCGGGGCATGCGCGACGGTGTGGCGATGGTCGATCTGCCGGTCGCCCAGAATGTCGCGATAGGCTTCGGCCAGCGGGGGGAAGGCAGGCGGCAAGGATTGCAGCCGCTCGAGCGTCATCGGCCGCACCGCTTCCTCGCGGTCCAGCCCCGCCACCGCGATGCGCGAGGCGAGCAGGCCCGGCTTGGCCTCTGCCGCTGCGGCGCGTGCCTGCGATTCCAGCGCGACCGCATCGAGTTCAGCGCGCGATATCCCCTCCTTCTCCGCGAGCAGATCGGCGGCGAGCGCGACCTGGATGTAGCGCCGGTCGGGCGGCATGTCGGTGGCGGTATAATAATCCGCCTTGTCGGCCATGAAGGCGACTTTGGACAGCATCTCCACCCCGCCGCCCAGCGCCCATTGCGCCTGGCCCGAGGCGACCGAGGCTGCCGCTGCCCCAACTGCCGACAGGCCCGAGGCGCAGAAATTGTTGAGCGTGTGCACCGCGACGCCATCGGGCAGCTCGGCCTTGAACTTGGAAACCAGCGCGATGTGGCCGCCCTGCGCCCCAACCTGGCCGACACAGCCCAGAGTCATGCGCTCGGCGCGCCCGCGCGGATCGTGCCCCCGCGCCTCCATCGCATCGACCAGATGCGCGACCAGCCCGTGCGGCGTCTCGCTGGCCAGCCCGCCATCGGGGCGCGCCTTGCCGCGAGGGGTGCGCAAGGCGACGTGGAGATAGGCTTCGCTCATGCCGGGGCCCTCCACGCGCTGGGGGGCTGAAAGGCGAACAGGCCGGGCGGCGCGGCAATCACGGCGGGGATGGCGTTGATCGCCACCGCGACGGTCGCATCGGTCAGCGCGCGCGACGGCGGCGCGGTCGGATCGGATTCGGTAATGTCCATGGTCAGATGGATATTGGGCCGCCCCTCGATGCGCACATCCCAATGCCCGCGCCCGCCCTCGTGCAGCCCGGGATCGGCGGTCCACAGGATCGACAGGGTGAAGCGCGCGCCGCACGCATAATGCGCGGTCCAGCGCCATTCGGTCGCGGCAACCGTACCCCTGGGGATGGTCCCTGCCGGAATGACGATATCCGCTGGGGCAAGCGTGAGCTGATGATCCGGGTCGATTCGTTCGACCGATGTACCCATCTGGTACCCAGCGAACACCAGCACCTCGGAAAAAAGCGCGCGATACAGTTCGGCCAGCGGGCCGGTGCGGATGTCGCGCACGGCAGGATCGCTGCCCAGCCCCATGAGTTCGAACACGAAGGCGGCGCTCGCCATGGCCGAAGCATCGACCGTTTCGCTGACCCGGATATGCTCGACCTCGACCGACATGGCGGTGGCGGCGAGCGCGATGCGTTCGACGATCATGCCAGGGCTGACCCCGACCCCCGCCAGCGTCGCCCCGCCCTCGATCGCGGCGCGGTGCAGCCGTTCGGCATAATCCGGCCCTTGTGCAGCAGGCCAGTGGAAGCCGGCGGTGGAGATCACATTCTTGCCCGATCGCAGCAGCGCCTCGACATCCGGCACCAGCGCGTCATAGGGCAAGGTGATGCGCGGCGTGTGGATCACGACATCGGCGTCCGTTGCCAGCGTCTGCGCCAGGTCGTTCGTCGTCAGCACCCCGGTCAGCGGACGCCGGGCGATCTCGCCGGCATCCTTGCCCGCCTTGTCTGCCGAATAGACATGCACGCCCGCCAATGTCAGCGCGGGATCGTCGATGATCCGGCGCAACGCGGTGCGCCCCATCGCGCCGGTCGCCCATTGAATGACATTGCAGGTCATGCCCGCCCTCCCCTTCTGCCGTCTCTTCTGAAAGCCGAATAATCGCACTCCGCGCCGCAGCTCTGGCTTGCCTTGGGCTTAGGTATCTTTATGAAAGTTGTAAAGCACAGACAGGAGAGAGCGATGTTTCTGACCCCGGCAGAGAGGATTGCGGACTATCAGGCGCGCGGCTGGTGGGAGGGGAAAAGCGTCGATGCGCTGTTTTGCAAAGCGGTGGCCGAACGCGGCGACGCGCTGGCGCTGGTCGATCCGCTTAACCGCGACACGCTCGACGGATGCGCGCCCGAACGGCTGAGCTGGACCGAACTCGATGCCAGGGTCGACACGATGGCCGCCGCGCTGATCGAACTGGGGCTGAAGCGCGACGACGTGGTCTGCGCACAGCTGCCCAATACCGTCGATGCGGTGATCCTGTTCCTCGCGGTCGCGCGGCTGGGGCTGATCATCAGCCCGATCGTGATGCAGTATCGCGAGCATGAGCTGGGCCATATCCTCTCGCTCACCGATGCCCGCGCCTTCGTCACCGTGCCCGCCTTTCATGGCCATGACTATGCAGCGATGGCGGCGGGACTGATCGCCCAGCGCCCCGGCATGATGCTGCTGACCATGGGAGCGGCTGAGCATGGCGCCGACCTCAGGGCCCTCGCTGCCAGTGCCGATCCGGCGAGCGTCGCTCCCTGGTGCGCCGCGCATCCGGTGCAGGGCGGCGAGGTGCTGACCATCTGCTGGACCTCCGGCACCGAGGCGCGGCCCAAGGGCGTGCCGCGCGATCACAACCATTGGCTGCTCAACGCCAAGGTGGTCGTCTGGGGCACCGGCATGCAGCCGGGCGATGTACTGCTCAACCCCTTTCCGCTGGTCAATATCGCCTCGATCGGCGGGCTGATGCTGCCCTGGCTCGAGGTGCGTGGCACGATGGTGCTGCACCATCCGTTCGACCTAGGCGTGTTCCTGAAGCAGATCGCGGCCGAGCGCGTCACCTATACCATCGCCCCGCCTGCGGTACTGACCGCCTTGCTCAAGCAGCCGGAGATCGCCGCGTCGGTGGACCTGTCCTCGCTCCGCGCGATTGGCAGCGGATCGGCTCCGCTCACGCCCTGGCTGATCGAAGGCTGGGCAGAGACGCACGGGATCGAAATCTGCAACATCTTCGGATCGAACGAGGGCATGGCTCTGATGTCCTCGCCCGGCGACGTGCCCGACCGGGCCGAACGCGCGCATTATTTCCCGCGTTTCGGCGCCGAAGGGGTGGAGTGGGACAGCCCCGTCTCTGCGGTCATGCGCACGAGGCTGGTCGATCCCGATACCGGCGCGATCATCACCGAGCCGGGCCAGCCCGGCGAGATGCACATTGCAGGCGGCACGGTCATCTCGGGCTATTGGCGCTCGGCCGAGCTCAATGCGGCGAGCTTCGACGGCGAATGGTTCCGCACCGGCGACCTGTTCGAGATCGCGGGAGATGGCGCGCTGTCGCGCTTCTACCGCTTTGTCGGGCGCTCGAAGGAGATCATCGTGCGCGGCGGCGTGAACATCTCGCCGGCGGAGATCGACGAGCTGCTGGTCAGCCTGCCGAACGTGCGCGAGGCAGCCAGCGTGGGCATTCCCGATGCCGATCTTGGCGAGCGAATTGCGGTGGCGGTGGTGGTCGACGAGGGCGTTTCCCCGCCCGATATCGCTGCGGTCGGCACACATCTGGCGGCCGCAGGCGTGGCGGTGTTCAAGCGGCCCGAGCGGCTGGTCGTTCTGCCCGCATTGCCGCGCAACGCGATGAACAAGGTAGTGCGCGCCGATCTGCGCGCGGCGGTGCTGGCGGCGCTGGAGAGTTAGGCGGCGCTCAGGCCGCCGTCGCCATCATCCGTTCGCGCCGCGCTGCCCGCTCGCGCAGCGCTTGCTTGTCGCGCTCCAGCACCTCGCGCTCGACCCAGTGCGAGTGCGTGCCGCTGCTGATCTTGTGCGGCAGCGCGATGCGGCAGATGGGGCCATCGGCAAAGCGCTTGCAGTCGATGATGATGCACTCGGACGTGCCCTGGTTCTCGTCGATGACGAAGCTCACCAGATAGCCGTCATCCTCGTCCTCTGCTCCCACGCGCGGGGCGAACGGCGCTTCGGAGGCATAGCGGCCCTCGGGCAGCGTGATCGTGGTCGATTCGCCGGTTTCCAGGTCGTGCTTGACGAAGCCGTTGAACAGGAACCAGCCGGGCCGGGTCGTGGTCGAATAGGCATAGCGATAGGGCTGCGCCAGATAGCGCTGGTTGATCATGCCGAATTCGACCAGCTGATCGCCCAGCGACTGCTCGCGCGTCTCGCCGGTCCGCAAGTTGAACCGCCAGCGGTGGAGCGTGGGCCGGAAGCTGTTCTCGTCGATATGCGCCATCATCGCGCCCAGCCCGCCATCGTGCGGCAGCGGATCGGGCGTGGGATTGTTCTGGAAATAGCCGTCGAGCACCACCTCGTCGCCCTCTTCCCAGGCGTTCAACCAGTGCAGCACATAGGTCGGCGCGGCATCGAACCAGCGGATGTCGCTGGGGTCGTTGCGGTTCACCAGCGCGAAGCGTGAGGGCAGATCGTGCAGCCGCACCGCATGGATATTGTGTTCGAGCAGCGCCTCGTCCCAGAAGACCGGGAAGTCGTTGAGGATCGCCCAGTTCTCACTGAACGCCATGTCGTGCGGCAGGCGCGGCCCCGGCAGCGGCACCGGCGTATAGCTCTTGAGCCTGCCGTCGGCATCGACCACGCCATAATGCATGTACGGCGCGTGCTTGGAATAGTTGAAGAACAGCAGTTCGCCGGTGCGCTCATCCACCTTGGGATGCGCCGAGATCCCGTCGATCGGCACCCAGGGCGCGGGGCCCAGCTGCTCGAGCGTTTCGGGGTCCATCACATAGCCTTCGCCGCACTGGTAGAAGGTGGCGATCGCCTGGCCGGCATGGACGATGATGTCGGTCGAGGCGCTGTCCTTCAGGCTGCCATGCGCGCCGAAACCGGGGCGGCGCGACAGGCTGGGCTTGTCCTGCAGGCCGCCCCAGAGCGATCCGCCCGCCTCCTGCTCCGCCTGGAAGCAGCGCGAGCGGACGAAACGGTTGCGATAATGCGCCTTGCCGCGGCGGAAATCGATCTGGTGGATCATCCCGTCGCCATCAAACGGATGATATTTGCCCAGCGGCTGGTGGATCTGGTTTTCGGTGTTGCGGAGATAAATGCCGTCGAGATCTTCCGGTATCGCGCCTTCGATCACCTCGAGGTCATAGGCGTTGACCTCTTCGTGCTGGGGTGTCCAGGCTCCGGTCAGATACGGGTGGTTGCTCGGCTGCAATGTGCTGCGGATCGCGGGCAGCCGCTCGATCTTCATGACCATGTCCTCGCCTCTTCCCTGGCTTTTTCGAATGTGTTCCCCGGATAGCAGAATGGTCTGGTTACGCAAGTCTCTTTGCGATACACCGTGCATGCAGGCCGGGATCACCGGCCGCATCAACCGGAGGATGCCATGACGAAATTCCGTATCGCCGCGAGCATGTTCGTGGCCGTTGCAGGGCTGATGCTGCCCGGCGCGGCTGCGGCCGAAACCGCCCCGGCACCCGCCGCCCCCAAGGAGAGCTCAATGACCGACCCCAAGATTGCCGTTGTCGAGAAGATGATCGACGCCTGGAACCGCCGCGACTGGAAGCTGGTGGGCGATCTGTTCGCCGAGGATGGCGTGCTGCATTCGATGATGATCGAGCCGGTCAACGGCCGCCCCGCCATTGCCGAGCGGATCAACGCGCTGGGCGCGGGCATCGAGAGCATCACGCTGCACATTCACAATATCGGCCGCATCGGCGATGTCGTCGTGATCGAGCGGACCGACGAGTTCGTGTACAAGGGCCATCACGGCAAAGTGCCGGTGGTCGGAATCCTCGAGGTCGAGGGCGATCATGTGAAGGTCTGGCGCGAATATTACGACCGCGCCGAGCTGCTGCGCGAAATGGGCATTGGCGAAGAATTTCACAAACCCGCTGCGGCGCATTGAATAACAAGGGCATGCCGGAGCGAAAGGCTCGACGTATCGCTCCGGCGTGCTTATTGTGGTGGGCGTGACTGTTGAACCACAACTCATTCGTACCTGCTCGATCTGGCGGGCGCTCGAAGTGGTGGGCGATGCGCCCACGGTGCTGGTGATCGAGGCGATCTGGCTGGGCACCCGCCGCTTCGATGCGCTGCGCAAGCGCACCGGCCTGCTGAAAGCGTTGCTCAGCGACCGGCTCAAGCGGCTGATCGCCAATGGCATGATCGAGAAATGCCCGAGCAGCGACGGCGGCAACCGGCACGAATATGTGCTGACGCAAAAGGGTCGCGATCTCTACTGGACCTCGCTGATGCTGCTGCGCTGGGAACAGCGCTGGGGCGCGGGCCGCACCAAGCTGCGCGTCGAACTGACGCACAAAAGCTGCGGCCATGTGTTCGAGCCAGAGCCCGCATGCAAGGCGTGCAACCAGACGATCGATGCGACGCAGATGGAATGGGAACCCGGCCCCGGCGTCGGCATGATGGAGCCGGTCTATTCGCGCCGCCGCCAGCAGCGCGAGACGACCGAAAGCGCGGCGACCCTGTTCGATGAGGCCGCGCGGATCATGGGCGACCGCTGGGCTAGCCTGATCATGCGGTCGATCTTCACCAACATCAACCGGTTCGACGACATCCGCCGCGACACCGCGATCGCCACCAACATCCTCGCCGAACGGCTCGCCTGGCTGACCTCGATCGGCGTGATCCGGCAGGAGCAATATATCGAAAGCCCGCCGCGCTTCGAATATCGCCTGCGCCGCAAGGGCGTCGATTATTACCCGGCGCTGCTGATGCTGATGATGTGGGGCGACAAGTATTTCTGCTCGCCCAACGGCCCGCCGGTGCTGCTCACCCACCGCAATTGCGGCCACAGGCTCGAACCCCAGGTGGTCTGCTCGCACTGCCGCGAACCGCTCGAGGCACATGAGGTCGATTTCCGGCTGATCGAGGTGGCGGGCGATGCGGCGGAGGAGCGCCAAGCGGTTTCGGCGTAAAGGCACTGCTCTGGCTTCATTTCTTATCGTCACCCCCGCGCAGGCGGGGGTCCCGCTATGTCGGATAGGGTGAAGAAAGCGGGATTCCCGCGTTCGCGGGAATGACGGGATTGCGCTAGGATGGGATGCGCAGTGACAACCCTGGCCCCACCCGCATTTATCACTTTCATTATCATACCAAACTGGCTAGCCTCGCTTCAGCGGGAGAGAGACAGCCATGGATTCCAGCGTCGAACGCGCGGTCATCGTCACGGGTGCGGGCAAGGGCCTGGGCGCAGCCTTTGCCAAGGCACTGGCATCCGAAGGCACGGCGGTGCTGGTCAACAACCGGCTGCGCAAGGGCCAGCCCGACAGTGCAGGTGCGGTCGCCGACAGCATTCGCGCCAACGGAGGTAGAGCCCTCGCTAACTATCAGGACATCGCTGCCCCCGGCGCGGCCCAGGCGCTGGTCAAGGCTGCGCTCGAGGCGTTCGGGCGGATCGATGCCATCGTATTCAACGCCGGGATTATCGGCCCGGCGGCCAAGCTGCCCGATATGGACATGACGGCGCTTGGCGAGGGGCTGAATACCAATTTCGTGGCGCAGGTCGCGCTCGCCCAGGCCGCGCTGCCGCATCTGCTGCAGGGCCCCGCCGGGCGGATGGTGTTCGTGTCCTCCTCCGCCGGGCTGCACGGGGTGCGCGGGCGCATTCCCTATGCCGCGTCCAAGGGCGCGCTCAATTCCATGGCGCTAACCCTGGCCGACGAACTGAAGCGCACGCCGATCAGGGTGAACGTGCTGTGCCCCTATGCGTCCACGCCGATGACCTCGCAGGATGGCGTCGCGGGCGATCCCCGGCTCGATCCGGCTTATGCAGCGGGAATGGCCGCCTATCTCGCGAGCGAGGCGTGCAGCGTCAACGGCCAGATCTTCCTCGCCGGGGGCCGTCGCTATCGCCGCGCGCGCATGGTCGAGGGGCGCGGTGCTTCCGCCCCCGATGACAGCACCACCTGGGTGGCAGAGCATCTCGAGCAGATCGCGTCGATGGACGGCGCGCGCGAATTTCCGGGTGCCGAGAGCGCCTTTGCCGATCTTTACGCCAGCATAGACATAACCAGTACCGGAGGATGAGGATGCGATTGACCGTGGAACAACTGCTCGACCGGCAGGAGATAGAGGACATATTGATCGGCTATGCGCGCGGCGCCGACCGCGCCGATGTCGACCTGATCCGCGCCGCCTATCATCCCGATGCGATCGAGGATCATGGCGGGGTCTATGTCGGCCCCGCCTCCGACTATGTCGCGCTGATGGCGAAGATCCTGCCCACCGCGCCGCTAATGTCGCACCTGTGCACCAACATCTCGGTCGAGTTCGTCGAGGCCGATCTTGCGGTCACCGAATGCTATTTCCTCACCTTCTCGCGCCGCGAGTCCGAGAGCGGATCGTTCGACAGCCTGACCATGGCGCGCTGCGTCGACCGGTTCGAGCGGCGCGACGGCGCCTGGAAGATCGCGCATCGCCGCCTCGCCTGGGAATGGAACCATGAAATGCCGATCAACGAGACCTGGGGTCGCGGCATGATCATCCCCGATATGGGCAAGGCTGTGCGCGGCGCGAAAAAGCCCGATGACATTCTCTACGGCGCCTGGGCGCGTCAGCGCAGCGGTGAGGAGATCGCAGCATGAAGATCGAAGGATGCACCGCCATCGTCACCGGCGCCAATCGTGGCATCGGCTTCGGTTTTGTCGAGGAGCTGCTCGATCAGGGCGCGGCCCGGGTCTATCTCGGCGCGCGCCAGCTCGCCGATGCCGAGGAAGCCGCGCGCAGCACGGGCGACACCCGTGTCGTGCCGGTCCAGCTCGATGTCACCAAGGCTGAGGATGTAGCCGCCGTCGCGGCGCACTGTACCGATGTCGATCTGGTGGTGAACAATGCCGGGGCCTTCCATCGCCAGACGCTGCTCGAAGCCGAGGACATGAGCTTCGCGCGCAACGAGATGGACACCAACTATTTCGGCATGCTGGCGATGGTCCGCGCCTTTGCGCCGGTGCTCAAGGCCAATGGCGGCGGCGCGATCGTCAACGTGCTGTCCGCCGGCGGAATCTGCGCAGTGCCGAACATGGGCGGCTACAGCCCCAGCAAGTTCGCCGCGCGCGCCGCGAGCGACTGCCTGCGCGCCGAGCTCGAACCGCAGGGCACGCATGTCGCCGCATTGATCGTCGGATCGGTCGACACGCGCATGGCCGAGCATGTCACCTGGCAGGCCAAGTCGAGCCCGCGCGACATCGGCAAGGCAGGGCTCATGGCCGCCGCACGCAAGGTCGACGAGCTTGATACCGACCCGCATGCCGAGTCCGTTCGCGCCTTCCTGGCGCGTGATCCGTACACATTGAAGCGCTCGATGGCCAAGGCGCTGCACGACGGGAGGCGCTGAGATGAAATATGCCAACACTCTGGAGACGATGCTCGCCAAGCAGGACATTGCCGATTGCCTCGCCCGCTATGCGCGCGGCGTCGATCGCGCCGATGGCGAGCTGCTGCACAGCTGCTATTTCGACGACAGCATCGAGGAGCATGGTTCGAGCTATTCGGGCCCGGCGCGCGCCTATATCGACGGCGCGATCCAGCGGATGCAGGGCGGCGACGTGATGGGGCATTACCTGTGCAACCTGCATGTCGAGTTCGAGAGCGACACCCTCGCCTATGCCGAATGCTATGTCCTTACCTTCGCGCGCTTCCCCAAGGACGGGGAGCGCTGGGACACGCTGACCGGCGGGCGCATCGTCGACCGGTTCGAGAAGCGCGACGGCGAATGGCGCATCGCGCATCGCAAGATCACGCTCGACTGGAATCGCGACATGCCGATGGCGGAAACCTGGTGCCTGGGGCTGTTCAAGCCCGAAGACCCGCGGATGCATATCGGCGAAAAGGGCAAGGGGGACTTGAGCTACAGCCGCTTCTGAACGGGTCCATCCCAGCACAACAAAAAGGGCAGCCGGATCGCACCGGCTGCCCCTTTCTTTTCAGCCTGGTCAGGCCGTTCAGAACTTGACGGAGACCTCTGCACCGTATTGGCGGGGGGCGCCCAGACGGCTGACTTCATCGCCGAAGAACGCGATGATGTTGGTGCGATACAGCGTGTTGGTGAGGTTGCGGCCCCAGAGCGAGAAGGTGATGTTGCCATTGCCCGGGGTGAACGAGACGCGGCTGCCCAGCTGGCCATAGCCGCCTTCGCGCTGCAGATTATCGGGTGCCCAGAACAGCCGCGCCTGGTGGCTGTAATTGACGTTGAAGCGCAGCGCGTCCGACCAGTCGCCAATATCGGTGACGAAATCCGCCGCGACATTCCACTGCGCCTTGGGCGTCCGCTGAAGGAAGTTGCCCGAATTGTCGTTGCCGAGCGAATCGATGAACGCGATATATTTGGTGTCGAGTAGCGTCAGGCCGCCCGACAGCGTCAGCCCCGTCGCCACCGCGACGGTCGCTTCGGCCTCGATGCCCTGGATCTTCGCGTCCGCCGCATTGTCGGTGATGTTACACAGGCACGCCGCAGAGGTCTGGGTGACCTGCAGGTTCTTGTACTTCATGTCGAACAGCGCGACGTTCAGCCGCAATCTGCGGTCGAACAGGTCGAGCTTGCCGCCAATTTCGAAGCTGGTCACGGTTTCAGGGTCATAGCTCGATACCGCCGCTGCCGCATTGGCTGGATCGTCCTCGAAGCCGCCGCCCTTGTAGCCAGTCGAGAAGGTGCCGTAGAACAGCATGTCATCATTGGGCTTGAACTCGATCGTCGCCTGCGGCGTGATCTCGCTCCAGCTGTCCGAATAGCGCGCGGTAAAGCTCTGCCCTTCGCGGAAGGTGGCCGCGAGCGGAGTCAGCGCGACCTGATCGTTGGGGTTGAACTTGTCGCCGCCTTCGGTCGCCGTGCCGGTCACGATGCCCGACTTGCGATCTTTCGAATAGCGGATGCCCGCGACCACACGCAGCTTGGGCGAGAAGCGATAGCCGAGCTGGCCGAAAAACGCATAGCTCTCGTTGGTCGCGCGGTTGTCCCATCGGCTTTCGCCCGACAGGGTGGTGAGCACCGTCAACGGCACTTCGGCCCAGAACCGGTCGAGCTTGCGCACCTTGTCATGCTGGTAATAGGCACCGAAAATCCAGTCGAAGCCGCGATCGGACTGTTCCTCGGACACCACGCGCAGTTCCTGGCTGAACTGGCGGATATCCTCGTCCTCGTTGACCGGGAAGGTGAACAGCGTCGGCGAAATGACGCCAAAGCCGTTATCGGGGCCGATGCCGGTCTGATCATAGACGTTGAACGCCTCGCCCTTGCGATAGCCGGTGATCGAGGAGAGCGTGCCGAACCCGCCGAGCCCCTGGTCCATGCGCAGCGACAGGCCCCAGGCCTCGCGGTTGAGCTGTTGCGGCGTATCGGCGGTGTCGCCCTTGTAGCGCGGCCATTCGGGCAGGCCTTCGCGCAGTTTGAGCGGGCGGCCCCGGATCGTCCCGATGGCGGCGCGCGCGGCGCTCCACGGGCCAGAGCCTGCAGCGGGGCCATCGATCGCGACCGAGTGGAAGCCGTTCGATTTGTCCTTGGTGTAATCGAACACCAGCCGCGCGGTGAAATCGCTGTCGTCGGGTTCGACCATCAATTGGCCGCGGAACTGGATGCTGTCGACATCGTCGAGATCGACATCGTGCAGCAGATCCTGGTTGAAGCCATCACGGTTGCGATACTGGAAGCTCAGGCGCCCGGTCAGCGGACCGCTGATCGTGCCGGTAATGTGCCCGCGCGCCAGCTTCTCGTTGTAATTGCCATAGGATACCGCGAGCGAACCACCGGTATCGGCCTGGGGCCGCGCGCTGTAGATGCTGATCGCGCCGCCGACGACGTTGCGGCCCAGCAGCACCCCCTGCGGCCCGCGTACCACCTCGACCCGCTCGATATCGTACATGTCGAAATTGAACAGGCCCGAGCGGCCGACATAGACGTCATCGACGAAGATGCCGATCGACTGGTCCGCCGAAGGGCTGTCGAGCCGGGTGTTGGTGATACCGCGAATGTTGAATTCCTGATCGATCGGCGACAGCGCGGTAAAGCTGAGCGACGTCGCCTGCCCGGCCAGGTCCTCGAAGCTCAGGATGCGCGCGGTCTCGATCGATTCCGCGCTGAATGCCGAGATGGCTGCCGAGGTATCCTGCACCGTCGAATCGCGGCGCTGCGCGGTCACGACGATATCGGCGATCTGCGGTCCCTGGCTGTCCTGCTCGCTCCCGGCCTGCTCACCGGCGTTCTGCGCGGCGGCAGGTGCGGCGACCGCTGCCATTAGCGCCAGGCCGATCGCGGTCATCGAAAAACGGTTGAATCGGCAACGCGCAACAAGATTGTGCTTCAGCATCAATCAGTTCCTCCCCTCAATGCCAGCGCTTGTCGCCGGTCACTTGCAATACTAGACCTATGATAAAGGTTCGTCAATGCAAGTTACTGTTGCCGTTACGGGAACATGGCAAAACGCCCGACCAGCAGGGCTGACCGGGCGCGGGGAAACAGGCAAAATGGGGATATCGGCCCGTCAGACGGGCAGACCGACATAGTTTTCCGCAATCGCGGTCTGCATCGCGGGCGACCGGGACAGGTAATCCATCTCCGCTACCTGCATCTGCCGCTCGAACGCGTTCTGGTCGGGGAAGCTGTGCATCAGCTTGGTCAGTGACCAGCTGAACCGTTCCGACTTCCAGATGCGTGCCAGGGCGCGGTCGCGATAGCCGAGCAGCGCGGTCTCATCCTTGCGCTTGTAATGCGCGATGATCGCATCCGAGAGATAGAGTACGTCCGATGCGGCGAGGTTCAGCCCCTTGGCGCCGGTCGGCGGCACGATATGCGCCGCATCGCCCGCCAGGAACAGCCGCCCGTAATGCATCGTCTCGAACACATAGGACCGCAACGGCGCGATCGACATTTCGAGCGCCGGGCCACGCGTCACGCCATGCTGCGAGATGGTGTTGAAGCGCAGTTCCAGCTCGTCCCACAGCCGGTCCTCGGGCCAGTCCTCGATCTTCTCGGTCAGCGGCACCTGGATGTAGTAGCGGCTGCGCGTCGGCGATCGCATCGAGGCGAGCGCAAAGCCGCGCGGACCGTTGGCATAGATCAGTTCGTCATGGCAGGGCGGCACATCCGCGAGGATGCCCAGCCAGCCGAACGGATATTCATGGATATATTCGCGCGCCAGATGCGGCGGAATGGCGCGGCGCGAGGGGCCGTGAAAGCCGTCGCAACCGGCAATGAAATCGCACTCCAGCGTCACCGGCACGCCATCCTTGGTATAGGTGACCTTGGGATGCGCGCTTTCGACGCCGTGCAGCGCCAGATCGCCTGCCTCGAACACGATCTCGAGCTCGCGCTGCGGCGCGGCGGCGATCAGGTCGCGGGTCAGCTCGGTCTGGCCATAGACGACCACGGTCTTGCCGGTCAGCGCCTTGATGTCGATGCGGACCATCTGGTCGCCATCGGCGAGGTTGAAGCCGTCCTCGACCATGGCCTCGCGGTTCATCCGTTCGTCCAGCCCCAGCCGGTGCATGAGATCGGTGGTCACCGTCTCGAGCACCCCTGCCCTGATCCGGCTCTCGACATGCTCGCGGCTCGCGCGTTCAAGCAGCACGCAATCAATGCCTTCGGCCTTGAGCAGGTGGCCGAGCAGCAGCCCGGCAGGGCCCGACCCGATGATCGCGACCTGGGTGCGGCGCGCGCTCATGCGAGCAACTGCGCTTCGAGTTCGCCGAGCACCCGGTAGCAATCGAGCACCTGTGCGACCGAGCTGTTGGGCTCGCGGCCTTCGCGGATGGCGGCAATGAATTCGCGGTCCTGCAGTTCGATGCCGTTCATCGAGACGTCGACCTGGCTCACGTCGATCGGCTCTTCCTTGCCGTTTACGAGGTCATCGTAGCGCGCGATATAGGTGGCGGTGTCGCCGATATAGCGGAAGAAGGTGCCGAGCGGCCCGTCATTGTTGAAGCTCAGCGACAGGGTGCAGATCGCGCCGGTCTCGCTCTTGAGCTGGATCGACATGTCCATCGCGATGCCGAGATCGGGATGGTGCGGCCCTTCGAGCACGTTCGCCTTGACGATGCGGCCTGCCTGATAGGCGAACAGGTCGACCGTGTGCGCGGCATGGTGCCACAGCAGATGGTCGGTCCAGCTGCGCGGCTCGCCTTTCGCGTTCATGTTCTTGCGGCGGAAGAAATAGGTCTGCACGTCCATCTGCTGGACGTTGAACTCACCGGCCTTGATGCGGTTGTGGACGTACTGGTGGCTGGGGTTGAACCGCCGGGTATGGCCGACCATGCAGACCAGGCCGGTTTCCTTCTGCTTGTCGAGCACCGCCTGGCTGTCCGCCCAGCTATCGGCGAGCGGGATTTCGACCTGCACATGCTTGCCCGCGTTCATGCACGCGATCGCCTGCTCGGCATGCATCTGCGTCGGCGTGCAGAGGATCACGGCATCGACATCGTCACGCGCCAGCGCATCGTCAAGCTCGGTCGTGGCGTGGATCGCGCCATATTTTTCGGCAACCGCCTGCGCCTGTTCGAGGCGGCGGCTGACGATCGAGACGATCTCGACCCCGTCGATCAGCTTCAAACCATCCAAATGCTTTTCGCCAAACGCTCCGGCGCCGGCAAGGGCAATACGCATGAGACACTCCTGTTCATCGATGCGGTGCCCGGATCGAGCACCTCAAACGGCAATTTTCCAATCGACCTCATATCGCTCGATCAAATCCTGCATCACCGTCTTGAATTCGATGAAGCAGTCGTGAACCCGGTCAAACGACGCCATGAAATCGGGACCATCGAGCACCAGCGTTTCGATCGGGTGCTGTTCCTGATGTCTGGCGAGCTTGGCCCGGCAAACCTCGACCGTAGCCTTGAGCACCCGAGCATCCCGCCTGCTCATTCCCAAATCATGGTTTGCCAAATTAACCATCTCGGTTAAGCATAATCCGAGCTGGCGACGATATGATGCGTAGCTTGCTTTCCAGTCCTCCGGCTGGTTTTCGACAATAGACCTAAGCTCAAAAGCGAGACGATCCAGTTCCTTTATTACGGCAGTCAACACGATATGCTGTGACATGACGCTCTCCTTGCCTTTCGGCACAATGGGGACTTCCCCATGCGAGAGCGTCAATTACAGACATTGAGAAATCCCTAATTTGGGGCCAATACGATATGGCCAATGGCGGTGTTGCTGCAGGGCACGTGATAATGGCGGTGCAGCGTCTTCACGCGCTGGCCCAGCGCACCGCGCATGATCAGCCACATCACCATCTCGATGCCTTCCGATCCGGTCTCGCGCAGATACTCGATATGCGGGATATGGCGGACGGCATCATCGTCGGCCTCGAGCAGGTCGAGAAAGCGGTTGTCCCATTCGGGGTTGATCAGGCCCGCACGCGCGCCCTGAAGCTGGTGGCTCATCCCGCCAGTACCCCAGATCTGCACGTTGAGGTCCTCTGGGAAGCTCTCGACCGCGCGCGCGATCGCCTCGCCCAGCGCCCAGCAGCGGTTGCCCGATGGCGGCGGATAGGTGACGACATTGACCGCGAGCGGAATCACCGTGGTCGGCCATTGCTCGCACGCGCCGAACATCATGCTCAAGGGCACGGTGAGACCATGGTCGACATCCATCTCGTTGATGATCGTCATGTCGAATTCATCGAGGATCAGGCTCTGCGCGATATGCCAGGCGAGATCGGGATGACCGGTGACATCGGGCACCTTGCGCGGCCCCCAGCCTTCGTCCGCCGGCTTGTATCGCTCGCCGCAGCCGATCGCGAAGGTCGGGATGAACTTCATGTCGAAGGCCGATGCATGGTCGTTATAGACCAGGATCACGACATCGGGCTTTTCCTGCTTCTCCCAGTCGCGGGTCCAGTCATAGCCCGCGAAAATGGGGCCGAAATAGTCGTCGCGCTCCTTGCCCTGGTCGTGCGCCACGCCCAGCAGCGGCACATGGCTGCTGCCCACACCTGCGGTAATCCGGGCCATCTATCGTCCCTCCCTGATCGAACGGACGCCTTGCGGAGAACGGCCGCCGTCGAGCATCATCTGGCGATATTCGGGCCAGCTCATGTCGGTCATCGTGCTGACCGCCTCGGCAAAGGCGATGCCGTCGGTCGAGAACAGCTTGGACAGGAAATAGATGTTCCCGCCCATGTCGAGCAGCGCGTTGTAATCACGCGCCAGCACCGCCAGCTTGGCCTCCTCGCTGATCGCCCATTCGTCGAGATAGGCGCGCTCGTCGGCCTTGAACCGCTCGCGATTCTCGGGCTTCATCAGGCTCATCGCGAACTGGTTGAGGTGATAGCCCTGCCGCGCACGCTTGGCCGTGAACACGCGGGTGCCGGGAATGTCGTCGAACTCGGCGAGATAGGCGTGAATGTCCTGATGGCTCACAGTCCGCGCTCCCTCAGTTTCGCGTCGAGCCGGGGGAAGACGCGGCGGGCATTGCCCTCGAAGATCATGTGCCGCTCCTCATCGCTGATATCGAGCGCATCGACATAGCGCTTGGTATCGTCGAAATAATGGCCGGTGGTGGGATCGATGCCGCGCACCGCGCCGACCATCTCGCTACCGAACAGGATGTTCTTGTTGTCGATCACATCGGCGAGCAGATCGATGCCGGGCTGGTGATAGACGCAGGTGTCGAAGAAGATGTTGTTCATCAGATGCGTGTCGAGCGCCGGCTTCTTGAGCATGTCGGCCAGCCCGCGATAGCGCCCCCAGTGATAGGGCACCGCGCCGCCGCCATGCGGGATGATGAAGCGCAGGGTGGGAAAATCGGCAAAAAGGTCGCCCTCGAGCAGCTGCATAAAGGCGATGGTGTCCCCCGCGATATAATAGCCGCCGGTGGCGTGCATCGCCGGGTTGCAGCTCCCCGAGACATGGATCATCGCCGGGACGTCGAGCTCGACCATCTTTTCGTAGAAAGGGTACCAGTAACGGTCGGTCAGCGGCGGATGAGTGAAATGACCGCCGCCCGGATCGGGATTGAGGTTGCAGCCGATAAAGCCGAGCTCGGTGACGCAGCGTTCGAGCTCCTCGATCGAGCCCGCCATGTCGGCCTTCGGGCTTTGCGGCAACATGCACACGCCGACAAAGGTTTCGGGGAACAGTCCGACGACGCGCGCGATCAGGTCGTTGCAGCGCCGCGCCCATTCGCGCGCTACCGCCTCGTCGCCGACATGCGGGGCCATGGCCGACGCCCGCGGCGAGAAGATCGTCAGGTCCGCGCCGCGCTCCTTGATCAGGCGCAACTGGTTCGCCTCGATCGTTTCGCGGATCTCGTCGTCCGAGATTTCGGGATAGGGCGGGCACGGCGTCCCGGCCTTGAACGCGGCCTTCTGTTCCTCGCGCCAGGCGTCGTGTGCCTTGGGCAGGACCGTGTAATGGCCGTGGCAATCGATGATCAAAGTCATGCGGTTCTCTTGAGCTGGGGCGTTTCGAGGGCGGCGAGCTTGGCGCTCATGCCTTCGGGCGGCGACATGCGGAGCGAGCCGATCTCGCGCTGGCGCTCGATCGTGCCGCGCGTCATGACGGGATCGACGCCAAGATCCGCCAGCGTTGCCGCGACCTCTTCCATCTCGGCGGCGCGGCGAAGCCCGTGCGCCATCATCCGGTCGAGATTGTAATCGAACCGCTCGGCCCAGCCCTGAGGCTTCCAGCTGGCATCGAGCGAGGCGGTGACGGCATCGAGCACGCCCGCGCGCGCGGCGGCCATAGCGCATTCTGCCGACAGCGCTTCCAGGCCCTTGACCATCACCGACCGGATCATCTTGATCGCCGAGGCCTGGCCGATCGCGTCTCCGGCGATGGAAACATTTGCAAAGCCGAGCGCCTGCAGCGCTTGGACGGCCCCGGCGGCGTGCGGACCAGATACTAGCAGCGGCACGTTGCGACGCTGCGGCAGCACTGGCGCCATCACCGCGACATCAGCATAACGCCCGCCTGCTGCCTCGATCACGGTGGCTGCTTCCGCCTTGGAACCGGGGGCAACACTGTTCATGTCGAGCCACAACGCGCCGGGCCGCAGCATCGGCGCATAGGCTCTCGCCGCAATGACGGCCTCATCGGCAGTCACCAGACACAGCACGACTTCGGCATCGGCCAGCGCCAGCGCGACATCCTCCTCGCCCTGCACCGCGGCATCGGCATAGGCGGCCAGCATCGCGCCGCGTTCTGCCAGCAGGTCGGTCTTGCGATCGAACGCGCGTGCGCCTGACCACGCAAAGGCCCTGCCCGCCTCGCCAAAGCCGATAAAGGTTGCGTTCAACGTCATGCCAGCGGCCTAGGCGATGGCACGCCCCCGCCACCAATCCAATTGAGCTGCCGCTTATTGGTTTTCGTGAAGTCTTGTTTCGTTCGATGCCAGATGGATCAGATCGATCAGCCGCTGCTGCGCCTGAGTCGGCCGCCATCCACGCCGCGTGGTGAGGCCGATGGTACGCACGGTGCGGGGCAGATCGACATCGATCCGCACCAGCATCTCAGCATCCAGTTCGACCGAAATCTGGTCGGGCGACAGCAGCGTCAGCAGGTCGCTCTGCATGATCAGGCCGCGGATCACCATTACCGACCCGCATTCGACCGGCACCGGCGGCGGATCGCCCGCGAACAGCGCCTGCCAGTGCGCGCGCAGGGGCGTGCCCTGCGGCCCCACCACCCAGGATTGCGCCTGCAGTTCAGCGAGCTCGACCCGCCGTCCGGCGAGCGGATGGCCCTTGCGCGCGAACACCGCGAGCCGATCGGTGAACAGCGGCACCTGTTCGACATCGGCGGGCGGCGTCTCGCGCAGCGCGCCGATGGTGAGGTCGATCACGCCATCGAGCAGCGGATCGATCAGCTCACGCCAAGAGCCCTCGATCACGTCGACAACCGTGCCAGGGCAATCATCAAGAAAACGCGCAATCGCGCGTGGTACGACGAGCGCGCGGCTGAGCGGCATCGCACCGATCGCGATGCGGGTCGCCGGATGCGCTTCCCCCAAAGCCTCGGCAATTCCGGCAGCGAGCTCGCCCGACGCCAGGCGCACGCCGCGCGCCATCGCCCGCCCTGCGGGGGTCAGCGCCATGCCGCGTCCGCGCCGCTCGGCGAGGATCTGACCGCTGATCTGCTCGAGCTCGCGCACCGCGCGGTGGATGCCGGGCTGAGACAGCCCGCTCGCCAGCGCGGCGCCTGCGAACCCCTGTGCATCCGCAAAATGCAGGAATGCCTGAAGCTGCGTGCTCGTCATCAGCTGCTCGGGGCGGGAAAAGCCGCGCGTCCCTGCCCGGCCCTGCCGCCGCACTGCCGCTGCCAGATGCACGAACGCCCGCTCGACGCGCTCGGCGAGCGCCTCGCCCGCCAGGGTCGGCTCGACCCCGCCCGAATGCCGGTCGAACAGCAGCACGCCCAATTGCCGCTCGAGCTTGGCCATGCCCTGGGTCAGCGCCGGTTGCGACAGCCCCGCCGCCTCCGCCGCGCGGTTGAGGCTGCGCAAGGACACGACGCTGACCAGCGCGCGCAGATGCCGCAAATTGAGATCGAAGGGCTGGATCATGGACACAACACATAGCAAAATCTTATTACCCGTCCATAATCTGGATTGGCATGAGACAGGCGCGCGGGGCCACGGCAGGAGCAAAGGAGCATCGCCATGGGAATTGTCGTCCAGAATATCGAACGCACCGATCTTGTGCTGGTGGATGGGCTTGCAAGCGCAGGCGTCGCCACGGTGCACGAGGCGCAGGGCCGGACCGGCCTGCTGGCGCATCATATGCGGCCGATCTATTCCGGCGCGCGGATTGCGGGCAATGCGGTCACCATCTCGGCCCCTCCTGGCGACAACTGGATGATCCATGTCGCGATCGAGCAGTTGCAGCCCGGCGACATCCTCGTCCTCGCGCCCACCAGCCCGTGCGTCGACGGGTATTTCGGCGACCTGCTCGCGACCAGCGCGATGGCGCGCGGTTGCCGGGGTCTGGTGATTGATGCCGGCGTGCGCGACGTGCGTGACCTGACGCAGATGGGCTTTCCCGTCTGGTCCAAGGCGGTGTTCGCCCAAGGCACGGTCAAGAACACGCTGGGCAGCGTCAATGTGCCGATCGTCTGTGCGGGTGCAGCGATCGAACCGGGTGATGTGATCGTCGCCGATGACGATGGCGTGTGTGTGGTCAAGCGCGCCGATGCTGCGGCCGTGCTGGAGAAAGCGCAGGCGCGCGAAGCCGCCGAAGAGGCCAAGCGCCAGCGGCTCGCGGCGGGCGAACTGGGCCTCGATATCTACAACATGCGGCCGCGCCTCGCCGAAATGGGCCTGAAATATGTGTGAGCTGGCGTCACGATCCCTCTCCCCTCGGGAGAGGGAAGGGGCCCACGCGGCGCAGGCGTGTGGGAAGGGTGAGGGTGAGGCCGGCCACATCGCCCTCACCCTTCCGGCGCTTTGCGCCTCCCTCCCTCTCCCGGCGGGAGAGGGAATGTGAACAGCGCCCGCTGCATGTGGATGCGTGGAGGGACGTCCAAGGGCGGCTATTTCCTGAAATCCGACCTTCCCGCCGATAGCGCCGAGCGCGATGCGTTCCTGCTGCGCGTCATGGGATCGCCTGACCCGCGCCAGATCGACGGCATGGGCGGCGCGGATCCGCTGACCAGCAAGGTCGCGGTGGTGAGCAAATCCGATCGTCCGGGCGTCGATGTCGATTATCTGTTCCTGCAGGTGTTCGTCGATCAGGCGATCGTCACCGATGCGCAGAATTGCGGCAACATCCTGGCTGGCATAGGCCCGTTCGCCATCGAGCGCGGGCTGGTCCAACCGACCGGCGATGTAACGCGCGTCGCGATCTTCATGGAGAATACCGGCCAGGTCGCCGTCGCCAGCATTGCGACGCCCGGCGGCACGGTCACCTACGAAGGCGATGCGGCGATCAGCGGCGTGCCCGGCACCGCAGCACCCATCCCCCTCGCCTTTCGCGATACCGCAGGCTCCTCTTGCGGCGCGCTGCTGCCCACGGGCCATGGCGTCGACGAGATCGATGGCGTCGCGGTGACGATGATCGACAACGGCATGCCCTGCGTCGTCATCGCCGCCGAGGACATGGGCATAACCGGCTATGAGGACCGCGATACGCTCGACGCTGACGCCGCGATGAAAGCCAGGGTCGAGGCGATCCGGCTGAGGGCCGGGCCGCTGATGAACCTGGGCGATGTATCGGCCAAGTCGGTGCCCAAGATGATGCTGGTCGCGGCGCCGCGCGAAGGCGGTGCGATCGCGGTACGCTCGCTGATCCCGCACCGCGTCCATGCCTCGATCGGCGTGCTCGGCGCGGTCAGCGTCGCTACCGCCTGTCTGATCGAGGGATCGCCCGCCGCAAAGGTGGCAAAAGTTCCCGATGGCGCGTCCAAGACTCTGGGGGTCGAGCATCCGACCGGCGTCACCGAATGCGTCGTCACCGTGGACGAGCAGGGCCAGCCGGTCGAGGCGGGCATGCTGCGCACCGCGCGCAAGCTGATGGATGGCGAGGTTTTCGGGTGAATATGCGCCACTCGCCCTCACCCTTCCCACGCCTGACGGCGCGGGCCCCTTCCCTCTCCCGGTGGGAGAGGGAGGGAGGCGCGAAGCGCCGGAAGGGTGAGGGCGACCTGCCCCTAATAACAGGATCGACTGCATGACCACCACCGACGCCAATGGCCGCATCCGCAGCTGGAACCTTGCGCCGAGCAAGCCGCGCTTCACCCCGCCGCCGGGCGCGGTCGATGCGCATTGCCATGTCTTCGGGCCGCAGGCGGAGTTCCCGTTCAGCTCCAAGGCCAAATATCTGCCGCAGGACGCCGGGCCAGACGCATTGTTCGCCCTGCGCGATCATCTGGGCTTTGCCCGCAACGTCATCGTCCAGGCGAGCTGCCACGGGACGGACAATAGCGCTACTTTGCACGGCATCGCCCGGTCGAACGGCCTCGCGCGTGGCGTCGCGGTGGTCGATCCGGCGATCTCCGACGCGGAGCTCGACGCGCTGCACGCGGGCGGTATTCGCGGCGTGCGGTTCAACTTCCTGAAAAGGCTGGTCGACGATGCACCCAAGGACAAGTTCCTCGATATCGCGCAGCGGATCGAGCGGCTCGGCTGGCATGTCGTGGTCTATTTCGAGGCGGACATTCTGGAGGAATTGCAGCCCTTTCTCGCCGCGATCCCGGTGCCGATCGTGATCGACCATATGGGCCGCCCCGATGTGACCCAGGGACCGGACGGACCGGACATGACCGCGTTCCGCCGCCTGCTCGACAGCCGCGACGACATCTGGACCAAGGTGACCTGCGCCGACCGGCTCGATGCCGCAGGTCCGCCTTATGCCGATTTCGTCCGTGCGGTGCGCCCGCTGGTCGAGGCCTATCCCGACCGGGTGCTCTGGGGCACCGACTGGCCGCACCCGAACATGGAAAAGGTGCTGCCCGATGACGGGCATCTGGTCGACACCATCCCCGAAATCGCGCCCACGGCAGAGCTGCAGCACAAGCTGCTCGTCGCCAATCCGATGCGGCTCTACTGGGCGGACTAGAAGCGGTCGAGATCGCTGGCGAGCGTCACCGGGCCGCTGTAGCGCGTCGCAATCTCGGCGATATAGCCCTTGGTGCGTGCAGGGTCGGGCGTGCCTGCGGCAAAATGGGTGATGACCAGCGCCTTCACGCCGGCGCGCGAGGCGAGTTGCCCCACGGCATCGGGGGTCAGATGGTGTGAGGACAGGTGCTGCTCGAGCTGCTGCTTCGCCTGGGGCGGCATGTCGGGCGAGTTGCGCGCGACATTGGCCATGGTGCCGCCCATGTCGATCATCTCGCTGACCAGCAGGTCGGCGCCTTTGGCCAGCTTCTCCACCGCCGGGCTGGGTCCGGTGTCGCCGGTATAGACGATCGACCGCGCGCCCAGATCGAAACGGAAGCTGAAGGATTTGTAGTTGCGGTCCTCGATGCTTCCCGGCGCGAAGTCGTAATGCGAATTCTGCGCGGCGGTGACGGTGAAGCCATCCACGGTCAGCCGTTCACCATCGGCCAGCTCGATCACCCGCACCGTATCGGCGGGCGGTGCCCAGGGCTGGCCGGGAATGCCATAACCGACGCGCGCGGCGGGCTGCATCGAGGCGACCATGCCCGCGACCAGCTCGCGCGTGCCCGGCGGGCCGTAGACGGTGATCGAATCGCGCTGGTTGGTCTGGTTGCGCAGCGCCAGCACGGCGGAAAGCCCGCCGGTATGATCAGCATGCAAATGGCTGAGGAACACCGCGCGCACCCTCGGCAGCAGGATGCCGGCACGCGCAAGCTGCTGCACCGTGCCGTCCCCCGCATCGACCAGATAGACCTTGTCCTGATGGACCAGCGCATTGGCGGGCTGCGACCGGTCGGGCGACGGCACCGGCCCGCCCATCGTGCCGAGCGTGATGAACCCGTCAGCAGCCGGACCAGGCTGAGCCAGAACCGGTGCGGCGAGCAGACACGCCGCCAGCACCGGCCCGATGGCGCCCCTTGCCATCAGAAATTGAACCCGACGCGCACGCCATAGGTCCGTGGCGGACGCAGCGTCGCCACCGGGAAGTCGAGGATCGGGCGGGTGCCAGCGCGTGCCAGCACTTCCTCGTCAGTGATATTGTTGATGAACGCGGTGATGTTCCAGCCGCCGCGATCTTCCAAGGTCGCATAGGCATCGGCCATTGCGAAGCTGCCTTGGCGCTCTTCCGGACGGAAGTTCGAGTTCATGAAGCGGCTGCTCTCGATATTGCCGCGCGCGCCAAGGATGAGGTTGAGGTCGCCGGTCAGCTCGAACGTGCGCTCATAGCCCAGGTTCAGCGCCCATTTGGGCGAGTTGACCGTCGGGCGGCCCGAACAGTCGATATCGAAGAAGCGCGCGGCGTTGACGCCCGGATTGGCAAGACGGCTGCCCAGCGTCGTGCATCCCGTGGTCACCGGCGCGCCGGTGGGCGAGAAGTTTGCCGTGGTCAGCCGGTCGTACTTGCCGTTGAGATACTGGACGTTGAGGCTGAACAGGTCGTTGCGGCTCGGCGCGAACCGGGCTTCGAACTCGGCACCATAGATGCGCGACTTGCCCGCGTTGACCGTGGTCGAACCCTGCGCGAAGATTCCGCCCGCGGCGCGCACGCCGCCGACAAAGGTAATCTGCTGGTCCTTGTAGTCCCAGTAGAAGGCCTCGATGTTGAGCTGCAGCTTGTTGTCGAAGAAGCGGTTCTTCGCACCCACGGTGAACGCGGTGAGGTTCTCCGGCGCGAAGGTGTTGTTCGGCGGCTGTGCGACAAAGAACCCGCCCGACTTGAAGCCGGTCGCGGCATTGGCATAGACCAGCGACTGCGGTCCGGCATCCCATTCGAGACCCGCCTTCCAGGTGAATTTCTCGAACGACAGGTCGCCGGTGAACGGCGCGCTGAGCGGCGGATTGATCGGACCGGGCAGACCGCCGGCAGCGACCGAGGTCAGCTGCTTCTTGTCTTCCTTGGTGTAGCGGCCACCGGCGACGAGGCGCAGCGTGTCGGTTATGTCGAAGGTCAGCTGCCCGAACGCGGCGACGCTCTCGGTGCTCAGACGCGGGGTGAAGCGCGTGGTCGAGATATTGCCCTGGCGGAAGAAATTCTCGGTTTCCTGGTTTTCGCCGAAATAGAACAGGCCGACGACATAGCGCAGCCGCTGGTCCTCGTTAGATGCGAGGCGGACTTCGAGCGAGCTCTGCTCGGCAACGTCGCGGATCGTTCCGGCAAAGCCCGGCAGATAGGTGAGCACGTTCACGTCCGATCGGCGATAGGCCGGAATGAAGGTCAGCGTGCCGAAGCCCATATCACCGGTGATCGTGGCGCTGACGCCGATGAATTCGTTGTCGAGGAAACCGTCGGTGCCGGGCAGCGCAACGCAGCCGCTGTTGACGAAATTGCCCGGGCCTCCGCAGAACGGCGGCGCGAAGATGCCGGACGCGAGTTGGCGGATGGCGGCCCGTGCCCTGGGATCGGAGATGCTCACGCGGTCTTCCAGCGCGGGGACCGTGTAGCGAGTCTCGGGCAGCAGCACCGCGCCCGCGCCCTTGCCGCCCTGATTGTAGTAATCCGCGACCAGCAGCATCGACCAGCGATCCGACGGTTCGATCAGCAGCGACGCGCGAAAGGCCTCACCCTTGTCGTCGTCATAGCCGTCCGAGATATAGCCGTCACGATCGACCACCTGGCCCGCGAGGCGCAGCGCGACCGTGTCGCCAATCGGAATGTTCAGCGCGACGACCGACTTTTTGCTGTCGTAATTGCCATATTCGAAGAATCCCTCGCCGCCGAACGTGCCCAGCACCGGCCTTTTGGGGATCACGTTGATCGCGCCGCCGGTGGCGTTGCGGCCGTAGAGCGTGCCTTGCGGACCCTTGACCACCTCGACGCGTTCGAGATCGTAGAACACGCCTGCCGGCGCGGTCGGGCGGCCGACATAGATGCCGTTGAAGTTGAACGCGACCGCGTTTTCCGCGAACGAGTTCTGCGAATTGGTGCCGACGCCGCGCAGGAAGAAGCTGGTGGTGCCGCCGGTCGGCTGGACAACCAGCGAGGGGACCAGACGGCCCAGATTGGCGGTTTCGGTGATCCCGGCATTGACCAGATCCTCGCCGCCCACCGCGGTCACGGCAACGGCGGCGCGCTGCAGGCTTTCCTCGCGGCGCTGCGCGGTCACGACGATTTCGCCCAGACCCTGGTCTTCGGTGGCTTCGGATTGCTCGGAGGCGGTGGCATCCTGTGCGATGGCGGTGGCGGGAACGCTCAGTGCGCCAAGCACGGTAGTGGCCAGCAGGAATGCCTTCATCATCTATCTCCCCAAATGCGCGCGATGCCTGCATGGGCACCCGCTGTATCGGCGCGATGTTTACGGGAAATGCTAGCCATAGGTGAAATCTTTTGTTTTAATGATAATCCAGCAATCACACTGATAGGTTAAAGCCATGCGCTTCAAGGGTCTCGATCTCAATTTGCTCGTCGCCTTCAGCGTGCTGATGGAGACGCGCAGCGTTTCGCGCGCGGCCGAACAGCTCAACCTCAGCCAGCCTGCGATGAGCGCGGCGCTGGGGCGGCTGCGCGACTATTTCGGCGACGATCTGTTGGTGCTGCAGGGCAAGCGCATGTTCCCCACCCCCTATGCCGAATCGCTGGTACCGATGGTGCAGGACACGCTGCGCCGCATCGACGCGCTGATCACCACCTCGACCAGCTTCGACCCTGCCACCTCGCAACGCGTGTTCCGGCTCATCGCATCGGACTATATCACCGCAGCGGTCATCGCGCCGCTCTCGCGCCGCCTGTCGCATGTCGCGCCCGGCATCCGGCTGGAAGCTGTTCTGCCATCGGACGGCAGCGCGGACCTGATCGCGCAAGGGGCATTCGACCTGCTGATCACGCCCGAGGAGTTCATCAACCCCGGCCAACCCGCCGAACTGCTGTTCGAAGAACGGCATGTCATTGTCGGGTGGAAGGGCAATCCCGTCTTTGCCGGCGAGGTGACTCTCGAGGATGTGCTGCGCGCCGGCCATGTCGGCATCCAGATGGGCAACCAGCGCACCAGCGCCTTTGCCGACAGCATCATGGAGAAGCTGGGCCATTTCCGCCGGATGGAAATGACCGCCTCGTCGTTCACGGTCGTGCCCTGGCTGATCATCGAGACCAATCGGCTCGCATTGATGCACGAACGACTCGCGCGCGTGATGGCACGGATGTTCCCACTGGCCATCGCGCCCATTCCCTTCGAGTTCCCGGCGATGCGCGAGATGATGCAGTTCAACCATGCCCGCAGCGCCGATGAAGGGCTGGCCTGGCTGCGCGGCGAACTGCGCCGCGACAGCAAGCTCGATTGAGGCAATCATTCACAAATCTGATACCTAGGCATAAATACAATAAGATTTACAGATTTACGGCTCTCCCCTTATCTAGGCCGGGATGAACAGGCCCGGCGACGCAATGCCGGGCGGGGAGAGGCGTATCGGCATGAAGGACATGCGAATCTTGATCGTGGGCGGCGGGATCGGCGGACTGACCTCCGCCATCGCATTGTGCCGCAAGGGGTATGAAGTCGAGGTGATCGAGCGCGATCCTGACTGGTCGGTCTATGGCGTCGGCATCATCCAGCAGGGCAATGTCGTCCGCGCGATGACCGAGCTCGGTCTGATCGACGATTATATCAGTGCGGGCTTCGGCTTCGACCGGGTCCAGGTCTATATCCCGACGGGCGTGTGCGTGGCGGACATTCCGACCCCGCGTCTGGTCGAAGGCTATCCGGGCAATGTCGGCATCGGCAGGCGGGCGCTGCACAAGGTGCTGGGCGACCGTGCGAAAGAGGCGGGCGCGGACATTCGCCTTGGCATCACCATCAGCACCTTGGTGGATGATGGCGAGGGTGTAGCGGTCACCTTCAGCGATGGATCGAGCGGTATCTTCGATCTCGTGATTGGCGCCGACGGGCTCTATTCGCAGACGCGCGGGATGATCTTCCCCGATGCGCCCAAGCCCGAATTCACCGGCCAGTCGGTGTGGCGCTACAATTTCAAGCGCACCCCCGATGTCATCGGCTTGCAGGCCTATGAAGGCCAGACCGGCATCGGCCTTGTCCCGCTCTCGGACGAGCTGATGTACATGTACGTCACCACGCCCGAGCCGGGCAATCCCTGGTACGCCAAGGAAGATCTGGCGAGCACAATGCGCTCCAAGATCGCCGGCGTGCCTTCGCCCGCGATCCAGGCGCTGGTCGGCCAGATCACCGAGGATGACGAGGTGGTCTACAAGCCGCTCGAATGGATGTTCCTTGAAGGCGCGTGGCACAAGGGCCGGGTCGTGCTGCTGGGCGATGCAGTGCACGCGACCACACCGCATCTCGGCCAGGGCGCAGGGATGGCGATCGAGGATGCGCTGGTGCTGGCCGACGAGCTGGTCAAGGCCGACACGCTCGACACCGCGCTCACCGCCTATCGCGACCGCCGCTTCGAACGCTGCCGCTATATCGTCGAATCCTCGCGCGCGATCTGCTTCGGCCAGATCGGCAAGGGGCCGCTGGTCGATAATGCCAAGGCCACGCAGGAAATGTTCATGAAGGTGGCAGAGCCGATCTGACGCTCGCCCCTTTCCAATACAATCAAGGAGTTACCATTATGGCACGTGTCAGCGAAATTCGCCATGTCGGCTATGCCGTCACCGATCTGGCCGCCGAGGCCGCATTCTATCGCGACGTCTGGGGCCTGAAAGAAGCCGGCGAGAAGGACGGCATGCTGCACTTTGCCGCCGAGGGCAATGACGAGCTCTATGTCGTGCGCCTGCGGCAATCGGACACGCAGCGGATCGACATCATCACCCTTGCCGCAGACAGCCGCGAGGATGTCGACGCGCTGCACGCCAAGGTCGCCGATTATGGCTGCCAGATCGTGTTCGCGCCCAAGCAGCTCGACACGCTGGGCGGCGGCTATGGCTTCCGATTCTTCAGCAAGGACGGCCTGCCATTCGAGATTTCGAGCGATGTCGCCCGCGGCACTGCGCGCGAACTGACCCGCTGGGAAGGCATTCCGCAGAAGATCAGCCATATCGTGCTGCATTCGCCCGACCACAAGGAAATGGTCCGCTTCTTCACCGATGTGCTGGGCTTCAAGGTCAGCGATTGGCTGGGCGATTTCATGTGCTTCCTGCGCTGCAACCAGTGGCACCACCGCATCGCGCTGCTGCCTGGCCCCGCCTGTCTAAACCATGTTGCCTATGACATGCTGGGCGTCGACGACATGATGCGCGGCATCCACCGCCTGAAGCAGCAGGGCACCGATATCCGCTGGGGTCCCGGTCGCCATACTGCCGGCAACAACACCTTCAGCTATTTCACCACGCCTGCCGGGTTCGCGGTCGAATATACCGCCGATCTCGAGGAAGTCGACGACGCCACCTGGGAGGCCAAGGTCCACACTCCTGCCCCGATGGTCATGGACCAGTGGGGCATCGGCGTCGGCGGACCGCAGACCATGCCGCATCCTGCGCCCGACGCAGGCCTTTTCCAGCCTGCCGGAGTCTGATCCCCATGGCCCTGTTCGAATATTTCCCCAATTATGTCTGGAACCTGTCGGTCTCGATCGCGCTGGAAAGCGGCGGCAAGATCGGCGAGATCATCGACATGTGCAAGCCGATCCGCGATGCGGCGGCCAATGGCGAGGACGCGGGCACCGGCGAGTTCCTGCAGCAATGGGTGGCGATGGGCGAAAAGCTGATCGAGCTTGCCGCCGAGGACGAGGCGCGCGGCCGTACGCTCTCGGCTTCCAAGAAGCTGGAGCGCGCCGCGCTCTACCTGCTGGTCGGCGAACGCATGCAGGACCATGGCAACCCCGCGCGCGTCGCGACCTTCGCGCTGGCGCAGGACACGTTTGCGCGCGCGATGAAGCTCGGCAACCACCCGGTCGAACGCGTGATGATCCCCTATGAGGGCAGCGAATATCCCGCGCTCTATGTCCGCGCGCCGGGCGATGGCCCCAAGCCGGTCGTGGTCTATTGCAATGGCCTCGATAGCTCGAAAGAGCTGCTCTACTGGTCGAACCTGCCCCAGGCACTAGCCGCGCGTGGCATTTCGACGCTGTGCGTCGATCAGCCGGGCACCGGCGAGGCGCTGCGCATCAGCAACCTGCCCGCCACCCCGCATTCAGAAAAATGGGCCTCGCCCGCGGTCGACTGGCTCGAGAAGCAGAGCGATGTCGATCCGAAGCGCATCGGCATGACCGGCATCTCGCTCGGCGGCCATTTCGCGCCGCGCGCGGTCGCGTTCGAGCCGCGCTTCGCCAGCGGCGCAGTCTGGGGTGCGAACCACAACTGGGCCGAGGTGCAGCAGAAGCGCCTGCGCCGCGAAGGCGAGAACCCAGTTCCGCATTACTGGGCGCATGTGCTCTGGGTGTTCGGCGCCAAGGACATGGACGACTTCCACGAAAAGTCGAAGGACATGACGCTCGATGGCGTGATGGAGCGGATCAAGGTGCCGTTCCTGGTCACGCACGGCGCGCAGGATCGCCAGATCAGCGTCGATTATGCGCACCAGAGCTATGAGCAGCTGACGAACAGCCCGAAGCGCGAACTGAAAATCTTCACGCCGCGCGAAGGCGGGGTCGAGCATGTCGGGGCTGACAACATGTCCTATGGCTGCGACTATATCGCCGACTGGTTCGCCGACACCCTGGGCGGCGACATCACCGGAAAGGCCAATCCATGAGCTTCACCGCCACCGCGCGCATCCCCACCGCCAGTGCCAGCAAATACCTGCAACAGGTCTGCAAGCACTGGGAGCACAATCTGCCCGTGAACTTCGACAAGACGCATGGAGAGATCACCTTCGCCAAGGATGCGCGCGGGGCGGACTGGCCAGCCGATGCTTTGGTCACGCTCGATGCCGAAGAAGGCACGCTCGTCTGCACGATCAACGCCAGCGCCGAAGGACAGCGCGACGGGTTGAAGGGCGCGCTCGAACGCCATATCGACCGCTTCGCCTTTCGCGAAGTGCCGCTGGCCTATAACTGGGTCGATGGATGACTGCGTCTGCCGCACATCTGCGAACAAGCACGCTGATCTCGATCGTCATCTCGATGGCGATCAGCGCAGCGTTCTTTCTGCTGGTGTTCGGCTTGGCGGTGGACGTTCCGGTGTTCGGCACCTCGAGTCTGGCACTCGATTTCGTGCCGCCGACGTTGGCCGCAGGGTTCATGGCGGCGTTGATGCCTTGCCTGCAGACCCGCGCGAAGATCATTGCCGGAGATCTGCCCGGCACATCTCTTTCGCCGCTCGCCATTGCCAGGCGCGCGCTGCTGCTCGCGGTGGCGGCGCTGGGGCTCGCTGCGATTGTCACCGCCGGGCTCTGGCTGGCGGGCACAACCACGCTGCCCTGGACGGCAGCGCTGGCGCTCAAGATCGGCTATGGTGGCCTGATCGGGCTGATCGTCACGCCCGTCGCGCTTCACGCCCTGCTTTCCAAAGGATAATCCATGGCCCGCACCTTTGTTGACCTTTCGATCTTCCTCGAAAACGACGTCATTACCGATCCGCCGTTCATGCGGCCGAAGATCACCTATCAGCAGCATGCCGATACCGTGGCCGAGCTGGGCCATTTCTTCCCCGGCGTCACGCAGGAACAGACCCCCGATGGCGCGGGCTTTGCGGCGGCGGAATGGGTGACGCTGACCACGCATAACGGCACGCATCTCGACGCACCGTGGCATTTCCACCCGACGATGGATGGCGGCCAGCGCGCGATCACCATCGACGAGGTGCCGCTCGAATGGTGCTTCAACCCCGGCGTGAAGCTCGATTTCCGGCATTTCGAGGACGGCTATGTGGTGACCGCCGCCGATGTCGAGGCGGAGCTGAAACGTATTGGCCATGAGCTGCAGCCGTTCGAGATCGTGCTGGTCAACACCGCCGCCGGTGGCGCGGTCGGCAATCCCGAATATGTCAATATCGGCTGCGGCATGGGCTATGAGGCGACCATGTACCTGCTCGAACGCGGCATCCGCGTCACCGGCACCGACGCCTGGAGCTGGGACGCGCCGTTCAGCCATACCGCGAAGAAAGTCGCGGAGACCGGCGATACTTCGCTGATCTGGGAAGGCCACAAGGCCGGGCGCGATATCGGCTATTGCCATCTCGAAAAGCTGCACAATCTCGAAGCCCTGCCCTCGCACGGCTTCACGGTAAGCTGCTTCCCGCACAAGATCCGCGGCGCCTCTGCCGGATGGACCCGCGCGGTGGCGATCATCGAAGACTGATCGATGCAAGGGGGCGCGTTCGATCTTGCCGGCCGCACGGCCATCGTCACCGGATCGACGCGCGGCATCGGGCTCGGCATCGCGCAGCTCTTCGCCGAGATGGGCGCGAATGTTGTCGTGTCGAGCGAGGACGCGCGCGATGTCGCCGAGACCGAAACCGTGCTCGCGGGCCAGGGCTATCGCGTGCGCGGCATTGCCTGCGACGTGACCAACAGCGATGCGCTGGCCGGTCTGGTCGAAGGTACGCGCTTGGCGTTCGGCGGCATCGACATCCTCGTGTGCAATGCCGGCATCACCGGCGAGGGCGGCAGCTGGGCGCTGGAAGATTTCGACCGGGTGATGGCGATCAATCTCCGCTCGATGGTCGAACTGACCCAGCTTGCCCTGCCGCATATCGCCCGGCGCGGCACCGGCAGCGTGATCCTGATGTCGAGCCTCTCGGCGCTGCGCGGCAATGGCAGCATCAACGCCTATGCGCTGGCCAAGGCGGGCGTTGCGCAGCTGGCGCGCAACCTGGCGGTGCAATGGGGGCCGAAAGGCGTGCGCGTCAACGCGATCGCGCCGGGGCTGATCCGCACGCCGCTCTCCGAACCGCTCATCGCCAACGCGGATTTCATGGCACGGCGGCTGCAGATGACACCGCTGCGCCGCGTCGGCGAGGTCGAGGATATCGCCTCGACCGCGCTGTTCCTTGCCTCGGACGCCAGCCGCTTCATCACCGGTCAGCAGATCGCCGTCGATGGCGGCACATCGGTGACCGATGGCAGCTGAGCGCATCCTGATCACCGGCGCGGGAGGCTTTGTCGGCCAGGCGCTGGTGCGCGCGCTGGCAGGCTCGCGCCCGATCGTCGCGACCGACCGGACGGGGCTGGACGCGCTCACCTTACCCGGCGTCACGCCGATGCCCGGCGAGATCGACGATCCTGCGCTGGTCGCCACGCTCACCGCCGAGCCGCTTGCCGCGATCATCCATCTTGCGACCATTCCCGGCGGCGCAGCAGAGGCCGATCCGGCGCTCGCTGCACGGATCAATGTCGCAGCCCCCATGGCGCTGATCGATGCTGCCGCCTCGCATGGCAACACGCCGCGCCTGCTCTTCGCCAGCAGCATCGCGGTGTTCGGCGATCCGCTGCCGCCGCATGTCGATGACGCGACGCCCGTCGCTCCGATGCTGCGTTATGGCGCGCACAAGGCGATGATCGAGGAATGGATCGCGACGCTCACCCGGCGCGGCGCAGTTCGCGGCCTGAGCCTTCGCCTGCCGGGCATCATCGCGCGCCCGCTCGCGCCTTCGGGCATGAAATCGGCGTTCCTGAGCAACCTGTTCCATGCGCTCAAGGCCGGCGAGCCGATCACCCTGCCCGTCTCCGCCGATGCGACCTGCTGGCTGCTCTCGCGCCGGGCGCTGGTGGCGCAGCTCGTCACCGCGCTCGACTTGGCCGAGGACCCCGACAGCGCCCGTCTGAACCTGCCCGCGCTCCGCATCCACATGGGCGATCTGGTCGCCGAGGTCGCGCGCCAGACCGGGGCCGATGCCGCGCTCGCGACCCATGCCTCCGATCCGGCGATCGAAGCCGCATTTGGTGCGCAGCCGCCGCTTTTCACCCCCGCCGCCGACGCGCTGGGCCTGACGCACGATGGTACCCTCGCCAATCTGGTCGCCCACGCGCTCGCCGATCTGTAATTCCAGGAAAGGACGCCCATATGAAACTCGCCACCATCGAGAACGGCACGGCCGACGGCGCGCTCGTCGTCGTCAGCGCCGATGGCAGCCGCCATCTGCCCGCCGCGATTGCCACGCTCCAGGCGGCGATCGAGAGCTGGGAAACGTCCGAACCGGCGCTGCGCATGCTGGCCGCGCGGCTCGATGCGGGCGAAGGCGACAGCACCGATGGCCTCGCCTTCGCGGCCCCGCTACCCCGCGCCTGGCAATGGCTCGACGGCTCGGCCTATCGCAGCCATGGCGAGCTGATGGAGACGCTGTTCGGCACAGAACCCCCGCCGCCGGGACGCCCGCTGATGTATCAGGGCCTGTCGCACCAGTTCCTATCCGCCACTGCCGATGTGCCGCTGCCGCGCGAGGAGGACGGCATCGATTTCGAGGGCGAATTCGGCGTCATCACCGATTTCGTGCCGATGGGCGTCACGGCCGAACAGGCACTGTCGCACATCAAGCTGCTGGTGCAGATCAACGACTGGTCCCTGCGCGCGCTGGCACCCATCGAGATGAAGACCGGTTTCGGCTGGGTCCAGGCCAAGCCCGCCTGTTCGGTCGCGCCCTTTGCCGTCACCCCCGATGCGCTGGGCGATGCGTGGAGTGAGGGCCGCGTCCATCTGCCGCTCACCGTCGATTGGAACGGGACAAGGTTCGGCAATGCCGAGGGCGGCGCGATGGAGTTCGGCTTTCACGAACTGGTCGCACATGCCGCGAGCACGCGCTCGCTCTGCGCAGGCACGATCATCGGATCGGGCACGGTCTCGAACAGCAACTTCCGCGAGATCGGTTCAGCCTGCATCGCCGAGCGGCGCGGCATCGAGATGCTCGACGAGGGCAAACCGCGCACCAGCTTCATGCATTTCGGCGACACCGTGCGCATGGAAGCGCGGCTGCGCGACGGCGGGCTGCTGTTCGGCGCGATCGACCAGAAGGTGATCAAGGGATGACCGGCTCTCCCCCCGTGCGCCGCATCGTCACTGGCCATGACGCGGCCGGGCGCGCGGTGTTCACCGCCGACGACCTGCTGCCGGTCACCCCGATCCCCTCGGGCGATGCCGCATTCAGCCTGATCTGGACCACGGCGAGCGTGCCTGCAGACAATAACGATGATAGCGACGGGCGCAGCCGCGATGCCGGGCTGACGCTGCACCAGGGATCGGTGATCCGCATCGTCGACATGCTGCCCGGCGGGGTTTCGCCCTTCCACCGGTCGAGCAGCATCGATTACGGCATCGTGCTGTCGGGCGCGGTCGAACTGGAGCTGGACGATGGCGCGGTGACGACCGCGCGCGCGGGCGACATCATCGTCCAGCGCGGCACCATCCATCTGTGGCGCAACCCTTCCGCGAGCGAAAATTGCCGCATCGCCTTCGTGCTGATCGAGGCGGCGCCCAGGATCGTGGACGGAAAGCCCCTGCCCGATGTAATGGGCTGAGCTTATGATCACGCGCGAAACCGTCATTCTCGTCCCCGGCCTGTTGTGCGATGCGGATGTCTGGACGGACCAGATCGCCGCCTTGTCGCCGCTGTACGAGGTCATCGTTCCCGACCTCACCCGGCACGATTCGCTGCAGGGCATGGCCGCGCACATCCTGGAGGGCGCGCCCGAGCGCTTTTCGATCATCGGCCATTCGATGGGCGGACGCGTGACGCTCGAGGTATTCCGCCTGGCACCGGAAAAGGTCGAGCGGATCGGCCTGCTCGACACCGGCGTACATCCCGCGCCACCGGAGGAATTGCCCAAGCGCCAAGCGATGCTCGACATCAGCGCAGGCCAGGGCATGACCGCGCTCGCCGATGCGTGGCTTCCGCCGATGGTGCGGCCCGGCCTGCTCGATGCCGACCCGGCGCTGCGCGCGACGCTCTATGCGATGATCGAGCGGATGACGCCCGCGATCCACCGCCAGCAGATCACCGCGCTGATCAACCGCCCCGACGCTGCCCCGCTGCTGTCGCAGATCGCCTGCCCGGCGCTGGTCGGCGTCGGCGAACTCGACCTGTGGAGCCCGCCCGACCAGCACGTCCCCATCGCCGAAGCGATCGTAGGCGCGACGATGGTGGTCTTTGGCGGCGCAGGCCATATGGCCCCGATGGAAAAGCCCGATGCGGTCAACGCGGCGCTGCTGGAGTGGATGGCACGCCCCGTTGCGGGGTGATGGCGGGCGTCGGCGGAGTCAGGAGGCTTCGCGGCACAAGTTCGAGACAGGTTAGCGCCTCCCCCCCTCCGCTCAGCCTGAGCTTGTCGAAGGCCCCGTTAGATGGCCTACATATGCGCGGGGCCTTCGACGGTCGCGGGCTTGCGCCCGCTGCTCAGGCTGAGCGGACATGGTGATGGCCTGCCGCTCAGGACTTGTGCTCCTCGGCCTGCACTGGCTAGGCCTCGTGTCCCCGATTAACCCGTTCTAGAAAATTCTCTGCCATGAAGCGAAACTCTCGCCCATCATGGTCAGCAATTGGCCGGGCGAAGGAAGTCATCATATTCAGGGCGCAAGGGCATGAAGGACCTCGACACCTCCACCGACACATCCGCGTTCGAGCTGCCTGCGGAACTCGACGCGCAGGGCCGGCTCACGGCGGCTTGCGCGGCCGCAGCCCTGGTGCGGATGGAGGCGCATGGCCTCGTCATGCTCACCAATCTTTTATCCGACGCGGAAGCCGCAACCGGGCTCGCGCTGATCCGCGAGACCATCGACGATCCCGACCGCCAGCGCTGCGCCTTTGCGAGCGAGACCGACAATCGCTATGTCCGCCGCGATTTCTGTTCGCTGCCCTCCACGCCGCCGGTGGCGGATCTGGTCGCGACGCTCGCGCAGCGGCTGGAAGCCGTGCTGTCGCATTATTGCCACCGCTCCCATTCGCTGCTCGAAGTCACCACACTCACCAGCTATCTCGGCTCGTCGCACCAGTATATCCATCGCGACCCCAGCGGCGTGATCAGCCTGTTTGCGGCGGTGGAGGACGTGTCCGAGCAGCAGGGCGGGACGGTTTTCGTCCCCGGCACGCAACTGTTCGATGGCACCGCGCCCAAGCATGACGATGCGGCGCTGGAGCGGATGGAGCTGTTCCGCCTCGCGTGCAACTGGCGCATCCTGCGGCACAATCTGGCCAAGCTGTGGGCCATGGGCCGCAACAATGACGCGCCGCTCGCGCCGGGCGAGTTTGGCGACCGGGTGTTCTCGCGCATCTGGGACGAGCACCAGCCCAATCTGCTGCGCTTCTTGCTCGGCAAGAATTCGCAGTTCAGCCTGCGCATGCTGAGTCCAGGCCGGTTGCTGAAGCTGGTCCGCCAGCGCGCCGCACGCGACCGGAACTTTGAGCTCGTCTCCACCGCGCCGCGCAAGGGCACGGTGATCGTCTATCAGAGCGACATGTTGCACGCAGGCCCCGACAACCGCTCGGCTCAGCCGCGCCGCCTGTTCAGCATGAGCATCGCGCGCGAGGCAATCTCGGCCAAGCGCTGGCACGACGGCTATTCGCCGCACCCTAACCTGATTGCGCAGCCATTGAACCTTGGCGACCTGCTGGACCGGCCCGTCCGCAAGGACCGGGCTGGAAGCGAACTGCGCATCGCAAGCTGATCTGGCGCGCGCCCCTTACCTTCTCCGCTCAGCCTGAGCCTGTAGAAGGCCACGCAATTTGGCCAGCGTCGGTGCGGGGCCTTCGACGGTCGCGGGCTGCGCCCGCTGCTCAGGCTGAGCGGCGGTCGCTGGCGCCGACAAATCGGAAGCCGCCTTGGCCCTCAAACCGACGCAACCAGCGGCATCAGGCCGGGGTTCAGCGCGGCGCGCGCGTGCTGGCGCATGCGCTGTTCGGCCTCGTCGGCGCGGCCCGCAAGGATCGCCTCGGCAACCGCGAGATGCTCTTCGTGCGCGGCCTTGAGGTTGGTATGCGCATTGGCGAGATCGTCCCAGTCGAGCGCCAGCGCCGCAGCCGAGGCGAGCGGGAGGTGGTTGTTGCGCGACAATGCCACGCCGATCGCGCGGTTGCCGCTGGCATCGAGCAGCAGGTCGTGAAACGCAAGATTGTAACTGTAGAAGCGGTCGATATCCTCGGGCGCGAAGCTGTCGCCCGCAAACAGCGCATCGCCCTCGGCCAGCACCGCCTTCAGCCGGCGCGCAAAGCCGGGCGCGATCGGGCGCGAGGCGATCAGCCGCACTGCCAGCCCTTCGAGCACGCCGCGCACCTCGATCGCATCGTCGATCTGGGCAGGCGTCACCCCGCGCGCCGCATAACCGCGCCGCCCCAGCTTCGCCACCAGCCCTTCCTGCTCCAGCGTGCGAAGCGCGGTGCGCACCGGCATGCGCGAGACGCCGAAGCGCTCTGCCGTCGCGATCTCGGCGATGCGCGCGCCATCGGGAATCTCGCCCGAAACGATCATCTTGCGCAGGGCAAAGAGCACGCGCTGGCCAGGCTTCATCGGGGCAGTCATGCCGCCCTGTTTAGCCTGTGCGCCCGCACCGACAAGCCCCCGCATCCGCCTTGCAACGCTCATCAAACTGCATTATTGGATCCAATAACGATTTATCTCAGGAGAGGCACCCATGGCCACCGCCCCCGATCTGGAAGAGCGCAGCGCTGCGCACACCACCGCGCCCTGGCCGCGCAACGCCTGGTATGTCGCGTGCACTCCGCAAGAGATAGAAGGCAAGCCGCTCGGCCGCACGATCTGCGGCGAGCCGATGGTGTTCTTTCGTGGGCGCGAGGGCAAGGTCGCCGCGCTCGAGGATTTCTGCCCGCATCGCGGCGCGCCGCTGTCGCTCGGTTTCGTCCGCGATGGCGCGCTCGTCTGCGGCTATCACGGGCTCGCCATGGGCTGCCATGGCAAGACCGAGGGCATGCCCGGCCAGCGCGTCGGCGGTTTCCCGCCCATCCGCACCTTTCCGGTGATCGAGCGCTATGGCTTCATCTGGGTCTGGCCGGGCGATGCCGATGCGGCCGATCCCGCCAAGCTCAGGCACCTCGAATGGGCCGAGGACGAAGGCTGGGCCTATGGCGGCGGCCTGTACCACATCCAGTGCGATTACCGGCTGATGATCGATAACCTGATGGACCTGACGCACGAGACCTATGTCCATTCGACCAGCATCGGGCAGAAGGAGATCGACGAGGCTCCGGTCAAGACCCGGCTGGTCGGCGACGAGGTGGTGACCAGCCGCTTCATGGACGCGATCGACCCGCCGCCGTTCTGGGCGATGGCACTGCGCGGCGCGGGGCTGCCTGATAGCGGCCCGGTCGATCGCTGGCAGCTGTGCCATTTCCACCTGCCCAGCAGCGTCGAGATCGAGGTCGGCGTCGCCCCGGTCGGCGAAGGCGGCTACGAGGCCCCGCTCGACCGCAAGGCCTATTCGGTGGTGGTCGATTTCATGACCCCCGAGACCGAGGGATCGCACTGGTATTTCTGGGGCATGGCGCGGCGATTTGCCGTCGACGATGCCGAGCTCACCACCACCATCCGCGACGGCCAGGGTCGGATCTTCGCCGAGGACATGGAAATGCTCGAGCGCCAGCAGAAGAATCTCGACCTCTATCCCGACCGCCGCCTGCTGCTGCTCAATATCGACGCCGGCGGCGTCCGCGCGCGCCGGCTGATCGAACAGGCGATTGCGGCGGAATCAGGCTGATGCGACAGGCCGCAGCCCTACCTACAGCATTGTCAGTAGACGCGCGCTGATTGGTTGATAAGGTGCGCGCCATGCGTGTGCTCAAACGTCTGGCGCTCAGCCTTCTCGTCCTTGTCGTCGTAACCGCCATTGCCCTTGCGGTGTGGGAGCCGCTGGTGGCCGAATCGGGCAAGGCCCCGGCGTCGCGCAAATATGACGTGGAGATCGTCCGCGACGATTTCGGCGTGCCGCATATCTTCGGCAAGACCGATGCCGATGTCGCCTATGGCGTCGCCTATGCGCATAGCGAGGATGATTTCTCGACCATCCAGGAAGTCGCCGCGATGACCCGCGCGCGCACCGGCGCGATGACCGGTCAGGATGGCGCCAAGGTCGATTTCGCTGCGCATCTGCTCGATATTCGCGGCACGGTGGACCGCAAGTACGACACGCTGCCCGCCGATATCCGCGCGCTGCTCGATGCCTATGCCGCGGGCCTCAACCATTATGCCGACAAGCACCCCGAAGAGGTACGCCTGTCCGGCCTGTTCCCACTCGAAGGTCGCGACATCGCCGCGGGCTTCGTGCTGCGTTCGCCCTTCTTCTTCGGGCTCGATTCGGTGCTCGGTGCGCTGGTCGAGGGCAACGACCTGCCGATCGAGGGCGGACCCAGTTTGAGCGGCAAGGACGTCGCGCGCGTCACCCCGATCGGTCCAGAGCCCGACATGAATGGGTCGAATGCCTTTGCCGTCGCCCCTGCGCGCTCGACCGACAATGTCACGCGGCTGATCTCCAACTCGCACCAGCCCTGGCGCGGCGGCGTCGCCTGGTACGAGCTGGTGGTGCATTCGGAAGAGGGCTGGAATTTTGCGGGTGCGACCTTCCCCGGATCGCCCTATCCGTTCCTGGGCCATAACAAGCATCTGGGCTGGACCAACACGGTCAACCGGCCCGACCTGATCGATGTCTACAGACTCGAGCTGAACGACGACAGGACGCAATACCGGCTCGACGGAAAGTGGCGCGACCTCGAATCCAAGCGCGTCTGGCTCAAGGTGAAGATGGGGCCGTTCACCCTGCCCGTGCCGCAGACCGTCTATCGCTCGGTCCATGGCCCGGTCATCATGAACGACAAGGGCGCGTTCGCGATCCGCTATGCCGGCATCGACGAATTGAAGATGCTCGAGCAATATTTCCGCATCAACAAGGCCCGCGATTTTGCCGAATGGCAGCAGGCGATGGCAATCCAGGGCGTGCCCGCGACCAATTTCATCTATGCCGATGCCAAGGGCAATATTGCCATGGCGTACAACGCGCTGTTCCCTGCGCGCAAGCCGGGGGCGAACTGGCGCGGGGTGCTGCCTGGCGATCGCAGCGACCTGATCTGGAAATCGCACCTGCCCTGGGACCGGGTGCCGCTGCTGGTCAATCCCGCGTCCGGCTATATCATGAACGCCAACAACACGCCGTTCGTCGCGGCGGGTCCCGGCGACGAGCTCGATCGCGCCAGCTTCTCCCCTCTCTTGGGGATCGAGGACGACATGACCAATCGCGCGCGCCAGGCGATCAAGCTGTTCGAGGCGGCAGGCCAGATCGACGCGGCAACGCTGGCGCGGATCAAGTACGATGTCGGCTATGACAAGTCGGATTACGCCACCGGCTGGATCAACGCCGTTCTCGCGGTCAAGCCCGATGGCGACAAGCGCATTCCCGAGGCGCAGGCGCTGCTGCGTGCCTGGGACTGGCAGATGGACGGCAAGGACAAGGGCGATGCCTTGGCGCTGATGCTGATGCGCCCGGCGATGCGGCAGAGCTATCGCCGCCTGCCGCTGCCCGATCCGCGCGAGGAGCTGGTCGCGGCGATCGATCATCTCGAGAAGCATTTCAAGACGCTCGATCCGAAGCTCGGCACCGTGCTGCGGCTGCGCCAGGGCAAGGTCGATCTGCCGATGGACGGCGGATCGGACACGCTGCGCGCCGCGACTCTATGGGACGTCGACGAGAAGGACGGCCGCTTCGCCGTGCGCCATGGCGACAGCTTCATCCAGTTCGTCGAATGGGATGATCAAGGCAATGTGACTTCGCGCTCGATCCAGCCGTTCGGCGCGGCGACGACGCGGCCGGACAGCCCGCATTATGCCGACCAGGCCAAGCTGTTCGTCGAACACAAGACGAAGCCCGTCTATTTCACCCGCGAAGCGCTGATGCCGCATGCCAAGCGGCGCTATCGCCCGTGATTGCGCTTGAAACCGGTTGGACAAACCTTATGGTTTCGAACAGCAACCTGAAGGCGGCACCGGCGCTCCTACATCAGCCGGTGGCACCCGATAGAACAGTCATATTCGCTCCCAAGAGAGGCTCCATATCCATGCTCAAGCCCTTCCGCTCGCTGATCGCCGTATCCTCGCTGGCGCTTGCCGTGGCGCTTTCCCCCGCCCAGGCACAGCAGGCCGCGCCCGTCGCCGATCTGGTCAAGACGGTGAACATCCCCTATCAGCAGTTCACGCTGGCCAATGGCCTCACCGTCATCGTTCACGAGGACCGCAAGGCCCCGATCGTGGCGGTTTCGATCTGGTATGATGTCGGCTCGAAGCACGAGCCCAAGGGCAAGACCGGCTATGCCCATCTGTTCGAGCATATCATGTTCAACGGATCCGAAAACGCGCAGGGCGACTATTTCGAATATCTGAAGAAGCTCGGCGCGACCGATTTCAACGGCACCACCTGGTTCGATCGCACCAACTATTTCCAGACCGTGCCCAAGGCGGGGCTGGAAGGCGCCCTGTTCCTGGAAAGCGACCGCATGGGCCATCTGCTCAACGGCATCACCCAGGAGAAGCTGACCAACCAGATCGGCGTGGTGCAGAACGAGAAGCGCCAGGGCGATAACCAGCCTTATGGCCTGGTCGAATACAAGCAGATCGAGATGCTCACGCCCCCTGAGCATCCCTATGGCCATTCGACCATCGGATCGATGGAGGACCTGCAGGCCGCCTCGCTCGACGACATGAAGAAGTGGTTCACCGACCATTACGGCCCGAACAATGCGATCCTGGTGCTGGCGGGCGACATCAACGTCGCCGAAGCCAGGCCGCTGGTCGAGAAATATTTCGGCGATATCGCCAAGGGTCCTGAAGTTGCCAAGCTGAACCCGCCGCTGCCGACGCTCGACAAGGAGAAGGTCGCGGAGATGAAGGACAAGGTGCCGACCGCGCGCCTCTATCGCTTCTGGACCGTGCCCGGCCTCAATGACCCCGATTATGCCGCACTCGACGTTGCCGCGACCGTGCTCGGCGGCCTGGCCAGCTCGCGGCTCGACAACATTCTTGTGCGCGACGAGCAGACCGCGGTCGCCGTCACTGCATCTGCCCAGCCCTTCGTCCATGGCAGCGTGTTCGAGGTCTATGTCGATGTGAAGCCGGGCGCGGATGTCGACGCGGTATCCAAGCGGCTCGACGCGATCATGGCCGATTTCATCGCCAAGGGCCCGACCGCCGACGAGGTGCAGCGCGTCGCGACGCGCGAGGCGGCCCAGCGGATCAACGGCCTGGAACAGGTCGGCGGCTTTACCGGCAAGGCGGTGACGCTGGCCGAAGGCGCGCTCTATTCGGACGATCCGGCCTTCTACAAGAAGCAGCTCGACATGCTGGCCGCGATGACGCCGGCCAAGGTCACGGCTGCGATGCAGAAATGGCTGACTCGCCCCGTCGCCAAGCTGCACGTGCTGCCCGGTGAGCGCGATGCCTATCAGGAAGTCGCGGGCGGCAACGGCCAGGTGACCGGCAGCGGCCCCGCGATGCGCACGGGCGTCCTAGCGGCACCGGCGTTCTATTCGAGCATGGCCGAAGACGCGATGGCCGCAGGCGCTGCGAGCAAGCAGCCGCTTGCCGCTGTCGATCGCTCGACCTTCCCTGAAGCCGGCGCAGTGCCCGATCTCGACTTCCCCGATGTCGAGGAAGCGACGCTCTCGAACGGCATCAAGGTGCGCTTCGCCAAGCGGACCGCCGTGCCGGTGGTGCGCGTCGCCGTCAGCTTCGATGCCGGCTATGCGAGCGATCCCAAGGATGCGCTCGGTACCAACAGCCTGATGATCGCGCTGCTGCAGGAAGGCACCCAGAAGCTCAATTCGGTGCAACTGGCCGAGGCGCAGGAGCGCCTGGGCACCAATATCAGCGCCTCGTCGGACCTCGATCGCACCATCGTCTCGATGAGCGCGATGAAGGCGAATCTCGGCGCATCGCTCGACCTCCTCACCGATGTCATCCGCAACCCCGCTTTCGATGCCAAGGAGCTGGAGCGCGTGCGCGTGCAGCAGTTGACCCGCATTCAGGCGGAATTTACTCAGCCGCAAGGCATCGCGCTGCGCAACCTGCCGCCGCTGCTCTACGGCCCGGCCCATCCCTATGGCGTGCCGCTGACCGGCACCGGCGATCCGGCGGTGGTCGCCAAGCTGACCCGCGACCAGCTCGCCGCCTATCACGCCCAGTGGATGCGGCCTGAGCGCGCATCGATCTTCGTCGTCGGCGACACCAGCCTCAAGGACATCATGCCGATGCTCGAAGAGCGTTTCGGCAAATGGCCGTCGAACCGCATGGCGCTGATGCAGAAGGATTTCAGCGCGGCGATCCCGGCTGGCCAGGGCCGCATCATCCTGATCGACCGTCCCAATTCGCCCCAGTCGCTGATCCTGGCGGGTCAGGTGCTGAAGGCCAAGGGCACCGACAATCTGCTGGCGCTCGAAACCGCGAACGACATTCTGGGCGGCGATTTCCTCTCGCGCATCAACATGGACCTGCGCGAGACCAAGGGCTGGTCCTATGGCACCCGCACGCTGATCCAGCGGCCCAAGAACGACGTGCCGTTCCTGGCCTTTGCGCCCGTCCAGACCAACCAGACCGGCCCCTCGGTGACCGCGATCATCCAGCAGATGAACGATTTCATCGGCACCAAGGGCGTGACCCCGGAAGAGCTCGACCGCACGGTCAAGGGCAACAGCCTGGAGCTGGCGGGCACCTATGAACGCTCGGCCGCGGTGCTGTCGCAGATGCAGTCGGACGCGCTTTACGGCCGCCCGACCAACTATGCCGAAAGCCTGGCCGCGCAATATCGCAGCATGGATGCCGAGAAGCTCAACGGGGCGATGCGCACCGCGCTCAACCCCAAGACGCTGACCTGGGTGATCGTGGGCGATGCCGCCAAGGTCGAGCCGCAGCTCAAGGAACTGGGCATGCCCGTCGAGGTTCGCCGCGCGGCACCTGCCGCCGGAGACAAATAAGCCAACTACCCTTCAACCCACCACAGAGAGGACGAATAACATGTCAGTTGCTGGACAATATGATTGCGTGACCAAATCGCCGATGGGCGACCAGAAGTCGGTACTGACCGTCAATGTCGATGGCGACAGCTGGACCGGATCGAATGCCGGCCAGATGGGCTCGCTCGACATTACCGACGGCAAGGTCGACGGCAACACGCTGACCTGGACGATGGACATGAAGGTGCCGATGCCGATGAAGCTCGAAGGCACCGCGACCGTCGATGGCGACACCATCACCGGCCAGATCAAGGCCGGCGCATTCGGCACCATGGCGATGAGCGGCACCCGCAAGGCCTAAGCTTTCGCAAGCAACGAAAATCCTCCCCGTGCCTGGCGCGGGGAGGATTTTTTATGGGCGGTGCCCTTCAACCGGGTCGTTCGGATCGGGCGTCTCGCTCGACGAGACATGGTTGAGCGCGATCACCCAGCGCCCACCGACTTTCCGCATCAGCCGGGTGTTGATGCCATATTGCGGGCTTTGTGCCCGATCGAGATGATAGCGACTGATCAGCTGCGCGGCGTCGTCGCTGAGAATCTCCACCTTGATGTCGTAGAAATGCAGCGTCCCGCGCTTTTCCGGCGCGCCGCCATAATCGCGGACATAATGGTCGAGCGTTCCCTGCCAATCGCGCTGGAACTGCCCGCGCGAGACGAACACCACTCCGGGGTTGAGGAAGCCGCGCATATAGCCCTGAAAGTCGCCGCGATTCCAGGCCGCTTCCATCTCGGCGATCACATTGCGGATTTCGGCTTCGGGTGCGGGCGTCTCGGCATGGGCGGGCGCCGTGGCCATGCAGAGCGCAAATGCCGCGAATAACGAAAATCGCCCTGCCCCGTCATTCTCGCGAACGCGGGAATCCCGCTGTTGCGCCACGGGTTGAGAAGAAAGCGGGACCTTCGCCTTCGCTGGGGTGACGCATTCAGGGAAGGCCGGAAAGCTCACTTCCCCGCCTTGGCGAGCTTCGCCTTCTCGGCGGCGATGAATTCCTCCATCTTCTGCTCCATCACCGGCAGCGGCACCGATCCCAGCATCAGATAGGTGTCGTGGAACGGGCGCTGGTCGAAGGCCGCGCCCAGCTCGGCTTCCGCCTTCGCACGCATCTTGCGCAGCGCCAGCTCGCCCAGCTTGTAGGCGAGCGCCTGGGCCGGCCAGGAGATATAGCGGTCGACCTCGGTCTCGACATCGCGCGGGGCGAGCGCAGTGTGGCTGGCGAGATAGTCGATGGCTTGGCTCCGGGTCCAGCCCTTGGTATGCACGCCGGTATCGATCACCAGCCGCGCCGCGCGCCACATTTCAAAGGTCTGGCGGCCGAATTCCTCATAGGGCGTCTCGTAGATGCCGATCTTCGATCCCAGCCATTCGGTGTACAGCCCCCAGCCCTCGCCATAGCCGGAGAAATAGGTCTGGCGGCGGAATTCGGGCCGGTTGGGGGCTTCGAGCGCCACCGCCGCCTGGAAGCTGTGCCCCGGATTGCACTCGTGCAGCGCCAGCGCGGGGATGTTGTACAAGGGCCGCTGCGGCAGGTCATAGGTGTTGAACAGGCACGCATCCAGACCGCCGCGCCCCGAGGTGTAGATCGGCGCGATCACATCGGGCACCGGCAGCACGGTGAAGCGATAGCGCGGCAGGAAATTGAACGTGTCCTTGAGCTTGCCGTCCATCTTCTTGACCGTATAGGCCGCAGCCCCCAGCAGCTCGCGCGGTGTTCTGGCATAGAATTGCGGGTCGGTGCGCAGGAATTGCAGGAATTCGGGGAAACTGCCCTTGAACCCGGTCTCGCGCATCGTCCGCTGCATGTCGGCATCGATCCGCGCCACTTCCTTCAGCCCGATTTCGTGGATCTCCTCGGGCGTCAGGTCGAGCGTGGTGAAGACCTTGATCATGTCCTGGTAGAAGGCCTTGCCATCGGGCAGCGCATAGGCGGCGATGGTCGTGCGCGCCTTGGGCATGTACTCGGTCCGCATAAAGCCGAGCAGCTTGGTATAGGCGGGCACCACCGACGTCTCGATCGTCTTCAAGGCCTCGGCGCGCAGCGCGGCCTGTTCGGCGGGCGGTATGCTCTGCGGCATCACGCGGAAGGCATCGTAGAACGGATTGGCCTCGCCCGGCACCGTATAGGCCTCGATCGTCTTGTCGCGCCCCTCAATGCCGACGCGCGGCACGGTATAGCCCCGGGCCAGCCCTGCGCGCATGTTGACGATATTCTCGTCGAAATAGCGCGGAACATCGCGCATCCGCCCCAGATAGCGCTTGTAGCCGGTGGCATTGCCAAAGCCCTGGCGCGGGTTCAGCCCGCCCCAGAAGAAGGTGTCGCTGTTGAACGGGGCTTCATAGGTCTTGTATTCCAGCCCCTTGGCATTTTCCCAGACCGACTGGCGGAACACCGCGGCGTTGACCTGCTCCTCGGGCGACAGCTGATCCATCGGGATCGCGTCGAGCTGTTTCAGCACATCCTGCCAATAGGCGAGCCTGCGCGCCTGATCGGCAGCAGTCTCGCTGGTCAGCCGGTCGCCATCGACCCAGCGGCCATTTTCCTTGATCTGGGCCAGTTCCTTCTGCCGCCAGTCCCACTCCGCATCATAGAGCGCGCGCAGCTTCGCATCCATCGGGCCCGGCGCGGGCCTGGCAGCAGTGGCCGGCGCGGGTGAAGGCGCGGCGTCCTGCGCCATGGCGGGAGCGTTCGCCGTGCCGAGCAGCAGCGATGCGATAAGGATGGATGCGCGCATGGTGATGGGCCCCTTCGGAATGCCGTAAGCAGTTGTTCGGCATTAGAGTGAAGGGCATTCGGCAGGTCAAGCGATCAGTATACGAAACGCGGCAGGCGATTGAATTGCATGCTCTTTTCCGCCACTCCGGCGCAGGCGGGGGTCCCCCTGATGCACGACAGCGAACGAGCGAGCGGGATTCCCACGTGCGCGGAAATGAAGGGTTCAGGCGTCTCTCTTCTTCACCAGCGCCGACCGCAGGCACCGGCACACCACCTCGCCCCGCTGGTTGATCAGTTCGTGCGTGAAGGTGACGATCCCGGCATTGGGCCGCGATTTCGACTCTTTCAGCTCGGTCACCTCGCTGGTCGCGCGCATGGTGTCGCCGATGAACACCGGCTTGGGCATGACGAGCTTGTCATAGCCCAGGTTGGCGACCAGCGTGCCCAGCGTCGTATCACCCACCGACAGCCCGACCATGAGCGCAAAGGTGAAGGTGCCATTGACCAGGATCTGCCCGAACTCGCTCGCCTTGGCCGCCTCGACATCGAGGTGCAGCGGCTGCGGATTGTGCGTCATCGTGCTGAACAGCAGATTGTCGGTCTCGGTCACCGTGCGCCGGATCTCATGCTCGATCCGGTCGCCGACCTGCCATTCGTCGAAATATCGTCCTGCCATATTTCCCTACCTCAACTACCCCTCTCCCTCGATGGGAGAGGGCTGCGAAGACTTATGAGCGAAGCGAATTAGTCGAAGCTGGGTGAGGGTGAGAATGCGCCAGCTCGCAACCATCACCCTCATCCAACTGCGCCTAGCCGGCTACGCCGACAAGGCTCCGTATCCTTCTCCCTGTCCAGGGAGAAGGACCAGCGCGCATCACTCCGCCGCCGCCTCGATCCGCACGAGCAGCGCCTCGACCTGCACCTGCGCGCCCTCGCTGGCGTTAAGTTCCGCCACCACGCCATCGAACGGCGCGACAAGCGAATGCTCCATCTTCATCGCCTCGAGCGTCAGCAGCTTCTGCCCCTTGGCGACCTGCTGACCCGCCGCCACATCCACCGCAATCACCTTGCCCGGCATGGGGGAGAGGATGGAGCCGCTGCCTGCCGCCGCCGCACCTGCATTGAATCGCGGCAGGCCAATAGCAAAGCTCTGGCCTGCCTTCGTTACCAATGCAGAATCTTGATCTATCGCTGAGGAATAGACATTGCCGCCGAAGTCCGGGACCTTGGAAAGATGATGGACTGTACCACCGGCCTGCAAGACCAATGCCGTCCTTTTGCCGCTGTTGAGCCTGAAGCCTTCCAGCAATTCGTTGTCACGCGAATGACGCGACGCGTCCGCATAGGCATGAACCAGGTGACGGCCAGCCTGACCGAGCAACTCATGATCAGGCTCTGCTGGCGGGATGAGAGCGTCCCCCTGCTCTGCAATGAAGGCTGTCGTGATCAGCGCAGATCGGAATGGTGCACTGCTTGCCGCCTTGTGCAAGAAACCTGCATTGGACTTGACCGGCCAGACCGCAGTGCCCTCAAGCGCGGATAGCAACCTGTCGACAGCATCATCCCGATCCGAACCATGGACGATGATCTTGGCAATCATCGGGTCATAGAATGGAGAAACAACCGACATTTCCTCGACGCCGGTATCAACCCGAGCTTCCTCTTCGGGAAGGCAATAGCGATCCAGCCTGCCGGTGCTGGGAAGAAATCCGCTCGCCGGGTCCTCCGCATACAACCGCGCTTCCATCGCCCAGCCGTTGATGCTGAGCTCCTCTTGGCGCAGCGGGATCGGCTCGCCGCTCGCCACGCGCAGCTGCCATTCGACCAGATCGACCCCGGTAATTTCCTCGGTCACCGGATGCTCGACCTGCAACCGCGTGTTCATTTCCATGAACCAGATGCGATCCGCGCGCAGCCCCTCGGAGCCATCGGCGATGAACTCGATCGTGCCTGCGCCCTGATAATCCACGGCTTTCGCCGCGCGCACCGCCGCGCCGCACACCGCTTCGCGCGTTGCCTCGTCCATGCCGGGCGCGGGGGCTTCCTCGATCACCTTCTGGTGGCGGCGCTGCAGCGAGCAATCGCGCTCGAACAGGTGCACGACGTTGCCGTGACTGTCGCCGAACACCTGCACCTCGATATGGCGCGGGCTTTCGATCCATTTTTCCAGCAGCACGACATCATTGCCGAAGCTCGCCGCCGCCTCGCGCTTGCACGAAACCAGCGCATCGGCGAACCCGGCGGGGTCATCGACCTTGCGCATCCCCTTGCCGCCGCCCCCCGCGACCGCCTTGATCAGCACCGGATAGCCGATGCGTTCGGCCTCTGCCGCGAGCCGCTCGGGGCTCTGGTCCTCGCCCAGATAGCCCGGCGTGGTGGGTACGCCGGCTGTGTCCATCAGCTTTTTCGCCGCGTCCTTGAGGCCCATGGCGCGGATCGAGTCCGGCTTGGGGCCGACCCAGATCAGCCCGGCGGCGATCACGGCCTCGGCAAACTCGGCGTTTTCCGAAAGGAAGCCATAGCCCGGATGGATCGCCTCCGCGCCGGTCGCCTTGGCGGCGGCGATGATCTTCTCGCCCACCAGGTAGCTCTCGCGCGCCGGTGAAGGTCCGATATGTACGGCTTCATCCGCCTTGCGCACATGCAGCGCCCTGGCGTCGGCGTCCGAGTACACCGCGATGGTGCGGATGCCCATCGAGCGCGCCGTACGGATGATCCGGCAAGCGATTTCGCCCCGGTTGGCGATGAGGAGGGATTTCAGCATGGGGTGTTCCCTTGAAATCCTCCCCGAGCTTGTCTCGGGGAGGGGGACCGCCCGGCCCTTGCCGGGTGGTGGAGGGGCAATCGCGCGACCGCGTAGTCGACAATGCCCTCGGCAACCTGCGCGCAATCCATCAATACGTCACTGGCCGGAACCCGCAGCGTTTCGATGCCTTGCGATGCCAGCCAGGCATCGCGTCGTTGGTCTCGCAGGGGTCGGTCCGCACAGTCATGATCCGAGCCGTCGATCTCGACCGCCAGACGAGCATCCGCGCAGTAGAAGTCGAGCACCAATTCGCCGCTTGGATGCTGGCGACGGAATTTGATGCCTTCGGGCGCGCCTTTAAGATGCTTCCAGAGAAGCACCTCCGGCAGGCTCATGACCCTGCGCAACCGACGGGCACGGGTGACTGCTCCGATTGCGGGCCTTGGGGCCTCATCCTTGAGCATGAAGAGCCCCTCCACCACCCGCTGCGCGGGTGGTCCCCCTCCCCGAGCGAGCTCGGGGAGGATTTTGGGTGTCCGCGCGTCCCCTCACATCCGGAACACCCCGAACCGGGGGGCCTCCTCGACGGGCGCGTTGAGGCACGCGGCGAACGCCAGGCCCAGCACGTCGCGCGTCTGTGCGGGGTCGATAATGCCATCGTCCCACAGCCGCGAGGTCGCGTAATAGGGGTTGCCCTCGTCCTCGTATTTCTGGCGGATCGGGGCCTTGAACGCCTCGGCCTCGCGCTCGTCCCATTTGTCGGCATCGCGGTGCACGGTCGCGAGCACGCTGGCCGCCTGCTCGCCGCCCATCACGCTGATGCGCGCATTGGGCCAGGTGAACAGGAAGCGGGGCGAATAGGCGCGGCCGCACATGCCGTAATTGCCCGCGCCGAAGCTGCCACCGATGAGCACGGTGACCTTGGGCACGCTCGCCGTCGCCACCGCCGTCACCAGCTTGGCGCCATGCTTGGCGATGCCTTCCGCCTCGTATTTGCCGCCGACCATGAAGCCGCTGATATTCTGCAGGAACAGGAGCGGAATGCGCCGCTGGCAGGCAAGCTCGATGAAATGCGCGCCCTTGACCGCGCTCTCGCTGAACAGCACGCCATTGTTCGCCAGGATCGCGACCGGCATGCCCCAGATATGCGCGAAACCGCAGACAAGCGAGCTGCCATAGAGCGCCTTGAACTCGTGGAACTCGGACCCGTCGACCAGCCGCGCGATCACCTCGTGCACGTCATAAGGCGCGCGGACATCGGAGGGGATGATGCCGTACAGCTCTTCCGCGTCGAATTTCGGTGCGCGCGGATCGCGGACATCGATGTCCGGCTTGGGGATCGGGCCGAGGTGCGAGACGATATCGCGCACGATGGTCAGCGCGTGCTCGTCATTCTCCGCGACATGATCGACCACGCCCGACTTGCGCCCGTGCAGGTCGCCACCGCCCAGGTCCTCGGCGCTGATCTCCTCGCCCGTGGCGGCCTTGACCAGCGGGGGACCTGCGAGGAAGATCGTGCCCTGGTTGCGCACGATCACCGTCTCGTCAGACATCGCCGGGACGTACGCACCACCCGCCGTGCAGCTGCCCATCACGCAGGCGATCTGCGGAATGCCCTTGGCAGACATGTTCGCCTGGTTGAAGAAGATGCGGCCGAAATGCTCGCGATCGGGGAAGACCTCGGCCTGGTGCGGCAGGTTCGCGCCGCCGCTGTCGACAAGGTAAATGCACGGCAGCCGGTTGGCCTCGGCAATCTCCTGCGCGCGCAGGTGCTTCTTCACCGTCATCGGATAATAGGTGCCGCCCTTCACGGTGGCGTCGTTGCACACGATCATGCATTGACGACCCGAGACGCGGCCGATCCCGGCGATCATGCCTGCGCCAGGGATTTCGCCGTCATATTGATCGTTTGCTGCGAGCTGGCCGATCTCGAGGAAGGGCGAACCCGGATCGAGCAACCGCTCCACCCTTTCCCGAGGAAGCAGCTTGCCCCGCGCGGTGTGCCGCTCCCGCGACTTGGCGTTGCCGCCGAGCGCCGCTTCGGCGACCCTGGCCCAGAGCTCATCGCGCAGCGCGCTGTTGTGCGCAAAGGCGGCGCGGTAGCTTTCCGAATTCGTGTCGATTTTCGTGTCGAGAACGGGAGCGGTCATTGCATAACTCCGTCATGCTGAACTTGTTTCAGCATCCATCGTGCCTGATGAGCCGAAGCCGCGTGGCGAGAAATGGACCCTGAAACAAGTTCAGGGTGACGGCTAAAGCATGAAGCCGACCAAATTCGCATCACCGCGCTCCGATCAGTTCGCGCGCGATCAGGAACCGCCGGATCTCGTTCGTCCCTGCCCCGATGTCATACAGCTTGGCATCGCGCAGGAAGCGCTCCACCGGCCAGTCGGTGGTGTATCCCGCCCCACCCAGCGCCTGGATCGCCTCGAGCGAGCATTTCACCGCATTCTCGCTCGCCAGCAAAATCGCCCCCGCCGCATCGAAGCGCGTCGTCTTGCCCGCATCGCACGCCCGCGCCACCGCATAGACATAGGCCCGCGCGCTGTTGAGCGCGACATACATGTCCGCGACCTTGGCCTGCACCATCTGGAACGCGCCGATCGGCTGGCCGAACTGCTTGCGCTCGCGCACATAGGGCAGCACCACGTCGAGGCACGCCTGCATGATGCCGAGCGGCCCGGCGGCCAGCACCGCGCGCTCGTAATCGAGGCCACTCATCAGCACGCCAACGCCGCCGTTCAGCGGGCCCATGACATTTTCGTCCGACACGAAACAGTCGTTGAACACCAGCTCCGCCGTGGGAGAGCCCCGCATCCCCATTTTCTGGATCTTCTGGCCGATCGAGAAACCCGGCATGCCCTTTTCGATGATGAACGCGGTGATGCCGCCCGATCCCTCGCCGGTCTTGGCATAGACGATCAGCGTTTCGGCATAGGCCGAGTTGGTGATCCAGAACTTGGTACCGTTGAGCCGGTATCCGCCCGCCACCGCATCGGCCTTGAGCTTCATCGAGACAACGTCCGACCCTGCGCCCACTTCCGACATGGCAAGCGACCCGACATGCTCGCCCGAGATCAGGCCGGGCAGATATTTCGCCTTCTGCTCCGCATTGCCCCAGCGGCGCAGCTGGTTGACGCACAGGTTGGAATGCGCGCCATAGCTGAGGCCCAGCGAGGCGCTCGCGCGGCTCACCTCTTCCATCGCGATGACATGCTCGAGATAGCCGAGGCCGAGCCCGCCATCCTCTTCGCCCACCGTGATGCCGTGCAGCCCGAGTTCGCCCATTTGCGGCCACAGTTCGACCGGGAACCAGTCCTCGGCGTCGATCTTCGCGGCGATCGGCGCAATTTTGTCGCTGGCGAAGCGCCGCGTGGTATCGCGGATCATCTCGGCGGCTTCGCCCAAAGCGAAGTCGAAATCGGGCATCATGGACATGGCGGCATCCTCTCCTGGAGCTCTGATCGCACCGGTTCTAGGGCCCCAAGTCAACAAAGGAAAATTGATATTGAAAGGGGTTTATCCTAGACGCTGTCTATGATCGAACGCTATCTGCTTCGCTATTTCCTCGCCGTGGTCGAACATGGCAATTTCACCCGCGCGGCGGAAAGCTGCAACGTCACCCAGCCGACGCTGTCGGTCGGCATCGCGCGGCTGGAGGAAAGCGTGGGGCAAAGATTGTTCCACCGATCGAACCGGCGGGTCGACCTGACGCCGACGGGCGCACAGTTCGCCGAACATGCGCGGCGGATCGAGGCGCAGTTCAACCTGGCCGAAGCCGCAATGAAGCAGCACCGGCCCGAGGCGATCGTGCGGCTGGGCGTGCTCTCCACCCTTCCCACCGCGATCGTCGCCGCGATGGCCGCAGCGCTCGCCGAATTGGACGGCATCCGCACCGAGTTCGTCGAGGGCCGCGCGAGCGAGCTGACCGACCGGCTGGAGGCAGCGCGGATCGACATGGCGATCACGATGGAGCCCCAGGGCCGGTTGCGCGCCGATTTCGAGCCGGTGGTGACCGAGGGCTATAGCCTAGCCCTGCCCGCCAGCCACCCGCTTGGCCAACGCAACGCCATCGCCGCACAAGAGCTGGCGCGCGACGTGATGCTGGTCCGCCGCCATTGCGAACTGCTTGGCCAGACCAGCCAGCATTTCACTGCCCGCGGCGTCCGCCCCTTCTTCGCCGCCCGCTCCCGCAACGACGACCGCATCCTGGCTCTGGTCGCCGCGGGCGTGGGCGTGACGGTGATGCCCGACTGCTTCACCGCGACAGGGGTGGCGCGGGTGTCGATGGAAGATTTCGCGCATGTGCGCACACTGGGGCTGCTGGTGCGCGAGACGGGGGTGGTGCCAGAGGCGGTGGTGGAGCGGGTGCGTGGGGTGTTGGGTGAGAGGATTGGGGGGTGGGATTAAATAAGACGGCAATCAGACATCCAACGCGACAACGAAGAGGCCAATTAGCTCAAACCTTCGGGTTTTTGGGCTGACTTCTACGAGCATCATCATTTGCGGCTTCAAGCCTGAAAATCGGATCACCTGCAGGACGCGGAAAATTCAGCTTCGATGCAGCCAAATTCATCTCCGATTTTCTTTCTTCACGATCCTCCGTTTCCGCTTCGCTATGACCCTCTGCCAATGGCGCTGGCAAATACCTTACATCGACAGTTAGTCCTCTTTCAATTCTAGCTAAGAACTGCTTAAGGGTAGCTCTCAATCCATTTTGCAATTCATTTGCACGTGCTTTGTCAGTAACTGAAAGAGTCAGCGCTGCAATTTTTTCATCAATTGCGCTATCAATCTCCTTAACAATCTTTTCCCCAAAAATATTCTCTATTTCTTCTGCACTAAAAGACTTTAGCTTTGCAGTCTGCGCGCGCACATTTCTGATGTCCTCGACCTTCTTCCATGTTTCCAAACACCAGTCAGTAATTCCCGCGATCGTTTTTGCCACGCCATACCCAACTATCAACCATACCAATGGATCGCTCGTAGATAACGCCCCTACAGATACTTCATCGGGATTTTCGCCCTCAGCCTCTGACACGAGCCGAATGAATTTTTTGATAAAACTAAGCTCGCCAATAAAAGAAGAGAAGTTATTATCAAATATTTCCCTCGGTATTTTAAAGCCTACCTGAGCATTTTCACTTTTATTTAAATGATCAAAAAAACCATAATAAATCAAACTCTTGAGGAGTCGACTTAAATTATCTATCTCCCGATTTCGATCATCTACCATTTCGGTCAATAGGTCGCGAACCACTGCAGGCGTGGCCGGATTCTCAATGATCGATTCATCTATTCTTGAAATTAGATCTGATGAGAATTCTTCACGGCAATTTATTTCACCAAGCCTATCCCATTCAGGTGGAGAAAGCGCACTGGAAAAATTTTCCACACTGGACCTTAGGCTATGCAGCGCTTCTGCGAAAGCAGTTTGGTATGTCGGCTCTTGGGGCGCACCAGCCATATTCGAAATCGCATCACGAGCTTGCTCCAAGTACAGCTGAACCTTAAATTCCTTTTCGTAACGAAGCACCTTTTCCAGCAAGCCTCGCAAAACTGCAGCATCCATTGTCCAAATCCCCTCAACCAGCAAACTAGCGAGAAATCGATTATTTGAATAGCCCCGCCTACTTTGACAAGAGAGTATGCCTCTCCTGCAAGGGGAGATGGCGGGCGGAGCCTGACGGAGGGGTGTCACCGGCGCGCGGGTGGACACCCCTCCACCACCCGCGTTGCGGGCGGTCCCCCTCCCCCAGAAAGCTGGGGGAGGATTTGAAGGCGATCAAAACCGCGCCGAGACCCCTACATACACCTGCACATCGGGCGTCGCCTGGTTGAGCCCGAAATTCACCCCGCCGTCGAGTTGCAGGTCGTTACCGAGCAGGTGCGCGATGGCGAGGTCGGCGGAATATTGGCGGACGGTGCCCGAGGGATCCCAGTTCTGCGAGGTCCACACTTCCGCGGCGACACCGGTGCGCTCGGACAGCTGATAGCCCAGGTTGAGCACGGTCTGCAGCTCCAGATGCCGCTCGTCGGGGTCGGCCGCGCCCGCGAGCAGGCTCAGCTGCGGGTTCACGGTCAGCGACCAGCGATCGGCGAGCGCATATTGGATCGGCACGCTGACCCCCGCCTCCCATTCGCCATTGCCGATGCCGGTCTTCGCGGTGGGTGCCTTGATATAGGGGATGAGGGCGAGCTCGAACCGCGCGTCCTTCGGCGTCATGCGCTGCTTGTAGCGCAGGACAATGTCGCCGAAGCCGGTCTGGCTAGCGGTGCGCCCGGCAAAACGGTTGCGGACCTCGACCAAGGGGGTCAGGGTCAGTTGCACGTCGCTGCTGTCGCTGAGGCCCAGCTTCATCGTCGGGCTGGCATAGGCGAACACGTCGCTGCGCGCGCTGCCGGCATTGAGCCGCGACCAGTTGATCGCCTCGAACTCGACCTGCACCATGCCCTTGGGCACGCTGCACGCATTATTGGCCTTGGTCGGCCGGTCGGTGCAGATCGGATCGTCGCCGATGGCCGATTGCGCCATCGCGCCGCTGGTGCACGCCATGCCCATCAGCAGTGCCATCAGACCCGCCCGCGCGGCTGCCCATCCCGTCATCTTCCAACTCCCCCTTTGACACAGCGATCGCTGCCCGCAAGGACAGTCGCCATAGCCGGGGCCTAGACCAGCCGGGATTATCCGAAAGTAAACATGGGCCGATAAATCCTTCGCGATGTCCGCAAAGGACCTATCGCCCGCGTATCAGCCCTCGGTCGTGGTATCGACGATCGGCGCTTCGGGGCCGTTCTTCTTCATCGATTCGATCGCGTTCTTGGCCGAGGCCTTGCTGGCATAGCCTTCGGTCGAGAACATCACTTCCGAATTATACTTGAACCGCACGCGAAACTCGCCGGCCTTGTCCTTGTAGATCTCGAAATGGTGCGCCATCGACTCGTCTCCCTCAAACTGGGGCGAGGATATAAAATATGGCGATCCGCTGCCAGCACAGTCAGCCGAAACGCGCAGGATTATACAACTGCCCATCCACCTCGTTCAGCATCGCATCGGGGGTGAGGCCGAGCAGCACCGTCGCGGCCAGGCGCGCGGCGGCGGGCGCGGTCTGGATGCCGAAACCGCCCTGGCCTGCGAACCAGAAGAACGCCGGTTGATCAGGGGCATAGCCGATGACCGGCAGCCGGTCGGGCGCGAAGCTGCGCTGCCCCGCCCAGCGATGCTCGACCGCCTCGATCCCCCAGTCCACCACCTGGGTGAAGCGGTCGATCGCAATCGCCATGTCGAGCTCGTCGGGCGCGGTATCGCCGGGCGCTTCGGGCGTCTCGTCATGCGGGCTGAGCCAGAGCCTGCCGGCTTCGGGCTTGAAATAATAGTCGCCCTTGACGCCCAGGGTCAGCGGCAGATGCACCACCGGCGCGGGACGGGTGCGCAGCTGCACGACGGTGCGGCGATAGGGCTGCACGCCGAGCGGGCGCACGCCGCAGCGGGTCGCCACCGGATCGGCCCAGGCACCGGCCGCATTGGCGAGGCGGGAGGCGGTCACCGACTGCCCGCCCAGCACCAGATGCCACTGCCCGCCGCGATACTCGGCATGCTCGAGCGGGGCCTTGAGCGCGATCTGCGCCCCGCCGCGCCGCGCAACCGAGAGGAAGGCCTGATGCAGCCCGCCGACATCGATATCCTGGCAATCAGGTTCGTACACGGCGGCCACGATGTCCTCAGCCAGCCCCGGCAGCAGCGCCGCGATCCGCTCGCGACCCCAGCGCTCCATCCGCACGCCCGAGCCTGCAAACTCCGCTTCGAACGCGTCGAGCAGCGGTTCCTCGCCCGCCCGCGCCAGCGTCAGCGCGCCGCGCGGGGCGAGGAAGCTGCGCTCCCCATAGCCGCCCGGCGGCGAATGCAGCCAGGGGCCGGACGCGGTGGTCAGCGGCTGGACCTTCGGCCCACCATAGCTTTCCGCCCAGAAGGCGGCGGAGCGCCCGGTCGAATGATAGCCGGGCCGGTCCTCGGCCTCTGCGACCAGCACGCGCGCATGCGGCGCGGTCTCGGCGGCAAGGCTCGCTCCGGCGATCCCGGCGCCGATGATGACAACGTCGTAATCGGCCATCAGGCGGCGGCCCCGGCCTTTTCGCTGTGCGCGGCGGGGGCCTTGCGCGCGAGGAAATCGTCGATGGTCGCGAGGATGCGGTCGCGGATCGGATCGACCTCGCGCAGCACCTCGTGCCGCGCCTCGCGCCCGAAGCTGAGCAGCTCGGCCCCCGGAATGCGCGCAGCCGCCGCGACCGTCGCCTTGTTGTCGACCAGCTGGTCGGCGCTCGTGCCGATCAGCAGCATGGGCACCTTCACCTTTTCCCAGGCGCCGGGGGCATTGAGCCGGATGATCGATTCATAGGCGCGCTCGACCCAGTGCCAGCTCGCCGGGCCCATCACCAGCTCGGGCCGCTCGGCCCACCACCACAGTTCGTCCTGATAGCGCGCATCGTCATGCGTCAGCAGCGTCTGGCGGATCGCGAGCGGCGACGCGGGCTTTTCGCTGACCTTCCAGGCGGGGCGTTCGGGCTTGCCGAAGCCGCGCATCAGCTTCGTCACCATATGCCCGACCGAGAGCGGCAGGCCGAGGCCCTTCAATCCCAGCATCGGCGCGCTGAGCACCGCCGCATCGGGGGTGATCCGCTTTTCCTGGATCGCGCGCGCGATCAGATGTCCGCCCATCGAATGGCCGACCACGACATAGAGGCCCGGACGCGAGACCACCCAGTCCGCCCAGAAGCCGCCAATGTCGTCGATCCACTGGCTGAAATCGTGGATATGGCCGACATATTGGTGATCGCTCATCCGGCCGCTGCCGCCCTGCCCGCGCCAGTCCGCGGCGGTGACGTTCCAGCCCTGGGCCTGCCAGTGCGCGAGCGTCTCGAGATATTTTTCGTAAATGTCGCCGCGCCCCGGCATGAACAGGATCGACCCGCGCGCGGGGCCGTCGGCCATCCAGTCGATGCGGCGCAGCGGCCAGCCATCGGCGGCGTTCCAGCGGCTTTCCACCGCGCCTGCCGGGATCGCGCGCCGGTCAATGGTTACTTTTTGGTAAGTCATGCCCGCTATACGCCAGACCCCATGGAAAACGGTCCTCTCGTCTACGGTCTGCTGGCAGCCTTGGCAATCGCGCTGTTGCACGCGGCCTATACCGACATCCTGCGGCGCGAGATCGAGGACTGGCTGAACGCAGGGATTGCGCTCGTTGCACCGGTGTTCTGGTGGGCCTGCGGGCTGTCCTTCTGGCCCGACATGGCGCTGCAACTGGCGCTGGGCGCCGGCGTTTTCGTGTTCTTTGCGCTGATGTTCGCGATCGGGGCGATGGGCGGCGGCGACGTCAAGCTGCTCGGCGCCATCGCCTTGTGGTTTCCATGGGTCGAAATGGCGCGGATCACGATCATCATGTCGCTGATCGGTGCGGCGCTCACCGTGATCGTTCTGGCCGAACACAAATGGAAGCGAAAGCCGGGTCAGCCGGAGGTTCCCTATGGCGTTGCCATCGCCATTGCGGCGCTTTGGCCCGTTGGCGAACGGTTTTTTAACCATTTTGCCTGAAAAGATGAACATTCTGAAGGGTTTTGGGGGCTGCAAACGCCATGGATAGACGCAAAGTAATCCTGCTTGTGGGCGCGCTGATGATCGCGCTCTGCACAGCCTTTCTGGCCAGAAGCCTGTTCACCGGATCGGCAGCGCCTACCGTCACGGCAGCGCCGCAACAGGCGGTGGCCACGGGTCCGCGCGTACTGGTCGCCAAGCGCTCGCTGCCGGTCGGCACGATCATCACCCCCGACAGCGTGGCCTTCCAGCCCTGGCCGAGCGAACTGGTGAGCAACGCCTATTTCCTCGAAGCCGATTCCAATATCGATTCGCTGCTGGGCACCGTCGTGCGCAACGCGGTGACGGCCGGACAGCCGGTAACCCAGGGTTCGCTGGTCAAGCCCGGCGATCGCGGCTTCCTCGCTGCAGCGCTCGGCCCGGGCATGCGCGCCGTCACCGTACCCGTTTCCGCCCGCACGGGCGTTGCCGGCTTCGTCTTTCCGGGTGACAGGGTCGATCTGGTGCTGACCCAGTCGATCAGCGGCGACAGCGGCCCCGCACTCAACGCCTCTGAAACCATCATCCGCAACCTGCGCGTACTTGCCACCGACCAGCGCGTGTCGGCGGAAGACGCCGAGGGCAAGCGCGAGGTCATCGCCTTCACCACCGTGACCGTGGAAGCCACGCCCAAGCTGGCGGAAAAGATCGCGGTTGCGCAGACCATCGGCACGCTCAGCCTGTCGCTGCGCTCGATCGCCGATAACGAGGCCGAACTCGAACGCTCGATGGCCGCAGGCGACATCAACCTGCCCGCCGGTGCCGATCGCAAGACCGAGGACAAGCTGCTCAAGGCACTGGCCACGCGTCCGGTCGATACCGACGTCACCTTTGTCACCGGCGGCGATGTATCGCGCTTCCAGCGTCGGTCGGTCCCCGTCTCGGGTTCCGCCAACCGCCAGAACGGCCCCAGCGCATCCAGTGCAGGCCCCATGCAGGTCGCAGCTCCGGCTGCACCGCCTGTCCCGCGTGGCCCCGTCGTACGCGTAGCTCGCGGCAATACAGTGACCGAAGTTCCGGTCGGAGGGAAATGACCATGCGTTTTTCCAAGTTCATCAAGGGCGCCCTGCTGGGTAGCGCCGTCGTGGCCACCGCATCGCTGACCGGACTGGTTCCGGCCATCGGAGGTGCCGCCCTGGCGCAGTCCGCCGTTCAGCGTCCGACCGAAACGCTGGTGCTCTCCATCGGTCGCGGCCAGCTGATCCAGTTGCCCGGCACCATGGCCGATCTGTTCGTGGCCGATAACAGTGTTGCAGATGTGCAGGTCAAGTCGGCCAGGCAGCTTTATGTCTTCGGCAAGGCCGGTGGCGAGACCACGCTCTATGCCAGCAACGCGGCGGGCCAGGTGGTCTATTCGGCGACCGTGCGCGTCGGATCGAACATCGATTCGGTCGACCAGATGCTGATGCTGGCCATGCCCGACGCCAAGGTGCGCGTCAGCACGCTGAATGGCGTGGTGCTGCTCACCGGGACGGTGGGTGCGCCCGAGGACAGCGCCGAGGCCGCACGCCTTGTCCAGGCCTTTGTCGGCGATAACGTGAAGGTCATCAGCCGCCTCTCCACCGCCACCCCGATGCAGGTCAACCTGCAGGTGCGCATTGCCGAAGTCAGCCGATCGCTGGTCAAGGAAATCGGCGCGAACCTGCTGACGCGGGACCTTACCGGAGGCTTCCAGTTCGGCGTCAGCCGCGCATCGCGCAATTTTGCGGCAATCGGCAACACGATTGACGTCAGCACATTGCCGCGCATCGATGCCTCGGCCCAGTTCGGCCTGCCCGCGGGCTCGCTCAGGCTGCCGTTCAACCCGTCGACCGGCCAGTTCGTCACCGGGGGGACCACCACCACCTTCAACAACGTGCTCGACGGCAAGACCGCTATTCAGGCGGCCGGACGTCTGTTCGGCGTCGATATCGCCAGCGCCTTCGACCTCGCCGAGCAGGTCGGGCTCGTGACCACGCTGTCGCAGCCCAACCTCACCGCGCTGTCAGGCGAAACCGCCGACTTCCTGGCGGGCGGCGAGTTTCCGATCCCGATCAACCAGGGCCTCGGCACCACGACGATCGAATACAAGAATTTCGGTGTCAGCCTGGCCTATACGCCGACAGTGCTGGCCAATGGCCGCATCTCGATCCGCGTCCGCCCCGAAGTGTCCGAACTGTCGTCCGCCGGATCGGTGACGCTGAACGGCTTTCAGGTGCCCGCGCTGACCGTTCGCCGCGCCGAAACCACGGTGGAACTGGGGTCGGGCGAAAGCTTCATGATCGCCGGCCTGCTCAGCAACAACTCGCAGAACCTGGTCGACAAGGCCCCGGGTCTCGGCGACGTGCCGGTGCTCGGCAACCTGTTCAAATCGTCCAATTTCCGCAAGGGCGAGACCGAACTGGTGATCGTCGTGACGCCGTATCTGGTGAAACCGGTCAATGCCAACGACATCAAGCTGCCCACCGACGGCTATCGCTCTCCCGACGATCTGCAGCGCCTGATCAACCATCAGAATGCGGATGGCGTTACGGGCGGCGATCGCCCCAAGCCGAGCGTTGCACCGACAGAAGGCACGGGCGGGCCGGATTTCGGCGCGCTGCCCGATCAGCCGCGCGCACTGCCCCAATCTGCGTCCAAGCCGCAGCGCGAGGCCAGACAGGGCAAGGTGAAACAGGGTGACAAGTCTGCCGGTCTCGCCGCGGCCCCCGGTTTTTCGTTCGATTGAGGCCAGACCCCGCTTTGAGGAGAATAGCAATGCGCGCTTATCATGCAGCTATCGCAGCAGCGGCCATCCTGACCTTGTCGGGTTGCGGCAACATGGCCAGCAACCGGGGCCTGGATAGCGTCCACCAGGCCGTCGTATCGCGGAGCAACTACACGCTCGACCTGAATGCGGCGGGTGGATCGCTGCCTGCGCAGGAGCAGCGTCGGCTGGCCGAATGGTTCCAGGCAATGGACCTGGGCTATGGCGACCGAGTCTCGATCGACGATCCGGCCGGCCGCAATGTCGTGGTCAAGTCCGCGATCGAGGCCGCAGCCTCGCGCCATGGCCTGCTGGTCAACGACGTGGCACCGGTCACCACCGGAGAAATCGCGCCCGGCGCGGTTCGCGTCGTGGTCACGCGCAGCACTGCCGAGGTGCCGGGCTGCCCCGATTGGAAGACCAAGCTCGAGATGAACTATCGCAACGCGACCAGCAGCAATTTCGGCTGTGCCTTCAATGCGAATGTCGCGGCGATGGTCGCGAACAAGGAAGACCTGGTGCGTGGCGAGCCGGGGGCATTGACCACCTCCACCCAGCGTTCGGACACCGCCATCAAGCAATATCGCGAGACCCCGCCGACCGGCGCTCAGGGCCTGAAGCAGGGCGCGACCCAGCAGGGAGGATCGCAGCAGTGAACGCACCCTGGAAACCGGGCATGACGGCCAATCGCGACCAGTTCGCGGCCTTTGTCTGTGACGAGGCGACGCTCGACATCGTGCGCGCGATGGCGATCAACATGGGCTGGCCGCCGGAAAAGTGCAGCAAGGGCGGCCTGCGCAATGCAGTCCAGTCGTTGTCGATCACCGCAAGCCCCAACATCCTGCTGGTCGATCTTTCGGAATCGGGCGATCCACTCAATGACATCAACGCGCTGGCCGAGGTCTGCGAGCCCGGCACCGTGGTGATCGCCATGGGCCAGGTCAACGACGTCCGGCTGTATCGCGACCTGATCGCGAGCGGCCTGCACGACTATCTGCTCAAGCCCGTGGGGCCGGATCAGATCCGCGATACCATCCTGCAGGCGCAGGCGATGCTGAACGCACCCAAGGCGGGGGAAGCGGCGATCGAGCGCGCGCATGTCGGCATCATGGTCATCGGGACGCGCGGCGGCGTCGGCGCATCGACCGTGGCGACCTCGCTCGCATGGCAGCTTAGCAAGAACGCCGGTCGCATGACCGCGCTGCTCGACCTTGACCTTCATTTCGGCACCGGCGCGTTGACCATGGACCTGGAGCCTGGCCGCGGTCTTACTGACGCGATCGACAATCCCAGCCGCATCGACGGCCTGTTCATCGAACGTGCGATGATCAAGGCCAATGACAAGCTGTCGATCCTGTCGGCCGAAGCGCCGATCAGCTCACCGCTGATCACTGACGGCACCGCCTTCTTCCAGCTGCAGGAAGAATTCCGCCACGCGTTCGAAAATACCGTGGTCGACCTGCCGCGCCAGATGCTGATCGACTATCCGCATCTCGTCGCCGAGACCAACATGGCGGTGCTGGTGACCGAGTTGACGCTCGCCTCCGCACGCGATGCGATCCGGCTGCTCGCCTGGCTCAAGTCGAACGCGCCCGCTGCGCGCGTGCTGGTGGTGGCGAACAAGGTGCAACCGGCCGCGCTGGAGATCAGCCGGGCCGATTTCGAGACCACGATCGAGCGCAAGATCGATTTCCTCATCCCCGCCGATCCCAAGACCGCAGCCCAGGCTGCCAAGCTGGGTCAGCCTTTCTGTGAGGCGGGCAAGTCGACCAAGGCCGGCGCGGTGATGAAGGCGCTGACCGACCGGTGCCTCGGCCTGGCCGAGGAAGAGGCCGCAGCGGAAAAGGACACCGGCGGCGCCAAGAAGTCGCTGCTCGGCAAGTTCGGCGATTTCAAGTCGCTGCTTCCGGCCAAGCCGGGCAAGGCCGCAAAGGCCGCCAAGAAGTAACCGGTACCGCCGCGCCATATCGGCCAGCGGCGGCCCGAAATTACGGGTGAAGAGCGCATGGATATGGTGCAGACATTGCTGTTGGCGGCGGGCCTTGCGAGCGTCTTCGGTCTGCTCGTCTTGGCGTTTTCCGGCCCGTCCGAACGCAAGGAACTGCAGCGCCGCATCCTGACGGTGCGCGAGCGCTATAGCGAGAATGCCAGCGCCAAGGTCGAGGCGCAGATGCGCAAGGCCATCGCCAATCGCAAGCCGCGCTTCAACCAGACCGGTGAAGAGCTCACCAAGGTGCAGATGCTCGCGCGTCGCCTGGCGATGACCGGCAAGCACTGGACCGTGGTCCAGTTCGGGCAGGTCGTGGTCGGCCTGGGCCTGCTCGTGGCAATGGCGGTCTATTTCCGCACGGGTCAGCTGATGATGAGCCTGTTCGTCGGATCGGCGCTGGGCTTCGGATTGCCACACATGGTGGTCGGCCATTTCATCAAGCGGCGGCTCAACCAGTTTACCGCACGCTTTCCCGACGCGATCGACCTGCTGGTGCGCGGCCTGCGTTCGGGCCTGCCGGTGACCGAGACGCTCACCGTGGTGGCCAAGGAAATTCCCGGCCCGGTGGGCGAGGAATTCAAGCTGGTGACCGAGCGGATCAAGATTGGCCGCTCGATGGAAGACGCGCTGCAGGAAAGCGCCAACCGGCTGCAGACCCCGGAGTTCAACTTCTTCTGCATCACCCTGGCGATCCAGCGCGAGACCGGCGGCAACCTCGCCGAAACGCTCTCGAACCTTGGCGCCGTGCTGCGCTCGCGCGCGCAGATGAAGCTCAAGATCCGGGCGCTGTCCTCCGAATCCAAAGCCTCGGCCTATATCGTCGGATCGCTGCCCTTTCTGGTGTTCATGATGATCTGGTGGGTGAACCCCGAATATCTGGCCGGCTTCTTTGTCGAGGAACGCCTGATGATCGCCGGTATCGGCGGTCTGGTGTGGATGGGCATCGGCGTGTTCATCATGGCCAAGATGGTCAGCTTCGAAATCTGATCGGGGACTAGGGACGATGCAGGAAGCAGCCAATCCTACCCTGATGGGAATTGACGTGATCTTCGTGGCGACGATGCTCGCTGCGGTGGCGACGCTCGCGGTGCTGATCGCGATCTATGCCGCGACCACGGTGCGCGATCCGATGGCCAAGCGGGTCAAGGCGCTGAACGAGCGACGCGAGCAGCTCAAGGCCGGGATCACCGCCTCCACCGCCAAGAAGCGCGCCAAGATCGTTCACAAGAACGACACCACCGACAAGATGCGCAGCACGCTGCAATCCTTGCGCGTGCTGCAGGACGAACAGCTCAAGGCCGCGCAGCAGAAGCTGGCCCAGGCCGGCATCCGCTCCAAGGACGTGGCGGTGTCGATCATCTTCGGCCGCATGGTGCTGCCGATCGCGCTGGGCGGCCTCGCCGCGCTGCTGATCTATGGCCTCGACGTGCTGGTGCCCGACTGGTCGCCTATCAAGAAATTCGGCCTGTTTGCTGCCATCCTGATCGGCAGCTACAAGGCGCCGGACCTGTTCGTGCAGAACATGATCACCAAGCGCACCGATGCCATCCGCAAGGGCCTGCCCGATGCGCTCGACCTGCTGGTGATCTGCGCAGAGGCGGGCCTCACGGTCGATGCGGCCTTCAACCGCGTCGCCAAGGAACTCGGCCGCGCCTATCCTGAACTGGGCGACGAATTCGCGCTGACCGCGATCGAACTCGCGTTCCTGACCGAGCGCCGCCAGGCCTTTGAGAACCTGGCCTATCGCGTGGCGCTGGAATCGGTGCGCGGGGTGGTGACGACGATGATCCAGACCGAGAAATACGGCACGCCGCTCGCCTCCGCGCTGCGCGTTCTCTCGGCCGAATTCCGCAACGAGCGCATGATGCGCGCCGAGGAAAAGGCCGCGCGCCTGCCCGCGATCATGACCGTGCCGCTGATCCTTTTCATTCTGCCGACGCTGTTCGTCGTGATTCTCGGCCCGGCGGCATGCTCGATCGCCGATGCCTTTGCCAAGCAGTGACCGGTCGGGCCACCGACACGCGGACGGAATCAAAAAAGGGGCGGTAACCGTTGCCGGCACCGCCCCAGGTCACTGATGTTCACTGCCCGATGGTGTCCTATCGGGCAGTGTCCCCCATCAATTCACGATCTCAATATTTCGCGCGCAGCGTGATGCCGTACATCCGCGGCTCTTCGACAAAGGCGATCCGCGAACGGGTGCCGGCACCGCCGCGCAGCGGGGTGTTGGCGGTGATGCCGCGCGTGATCTCGTTGTTGAGGTTGGTGCCCCAGAATTCGAACGAGAAGCGGTCATCCGGCGTGGTGAAGCCGAGGCGCGCATTCATCTTGAAGAAGGCGGGCTGGATGTCGAGCGGATTGGGCAGGCCATTGGTGTCGAGCGCCGAGGTGGCGGTACGACGGCTGCTCGAATAGTTGATGTTGAAATTGGCCAGCATCTTCCAGCCGGAATCGGTGATCTCGTTGTCATAGGTGATGCCCGCAACACCCGTGAACTTCGGCGCGTTGGTGAGATCCTGGCCGCACAGGGCACGGATCGTCACCAGGGTCGGCGCGGATGCGACGACACCATCGGCGCAATTGCCGGGATAACGCGCATCTGCATAGGTCATCGCCAGATTGACCGAGATTCCTGATTCAAACTGTCCGAACAGTTCGAGTTCGGCACCGGTCGATTTTGCCGCAGCGACGTTGAAGGTCTGGAACTGCACGCCGGTAAAGTCGAGCACCTGGAAGTCGCTCATGTCCATGTGGAACACGGCAAGGTTGGCGCGGATCCGGCCATTGGCGAACTCGGTCTTGATCCCCGCCTCATAGGCATCGACCTTTTCCGAATTGAAGCGCGGATCGGCACCCAGTGCGGCCGCTGCCGGGTCAAGGTTGAAACCGCCCGACTTGAAGCCCCGGCTGAAGCCGGCATAGGCGAGGAAGCCGTTGTTGCTGTTATAGGCCAGCTGCGCGGTATAGGTCAGCTCGTCATCCTTGAAGACGAGGTCATATTCGCGCGGCAGCGGCAGGCCGGGAATGGTGTTGGCCAGAACCGTGCCACCCGTGCCCGGCACCGTGATGCGCGCCGAGGTTGCGAACGGGAAGCAGGTCAGGCCCAGCGCGCCAGCGCGCAATGCGGCCGGGATGGCACCGGTGATCACGCCATTGACGATCGCCTGACAGGCCGGGGAATTGGCAGCCAGCTGATTGAAGCTGCCATCCTTGGTCTCCTCGACATAGCGAGCACCCAGAGTGAGGCTGATATTGTCGGTGAAGTTGATGACATTGTGGGTGAAGATCGAGAAGCTTTCGGCATCCTGCCGGAAACGATTGACGGCAAAATTGCCTGCAGCATTGACCGGCACGCCGCCATTGCCCAGCGCGGTCAGCGCGAACAGCGGATTGACGCCTGCGACATTGCCGAAGTTTCCGGCGCTGACGGCGCGCTGGAAGTCGGTTCCCAGCGTCAGCGACTGGATCTCATCGATCTTTTCGTCCGAATAATAGGCGCCGACCAGGAAATCGAGCGCATCATTGAAGGCGCTGCCCTGGAAGCGCAGTTCGTGCGTCATCGTCTTGATCGGGCCGCCATTGCTGGGCGTGGTCGGCGCTGCCGTCGATCCCGCACCCGAGCTGAAGATGTTCAGGCCGACAAAATCCGATTCCTGGTCCGACGAAGCCTCGAAGTGGCGATAGGAACCGATATAGGTCATCTGCACCGGGCCGATGTCCCACTTCAATTCGCCCGAGAAGCCATATTGCTCGGTATCGTTGTTGAAGAGCTGGCTGTTGGTCTGCAGCCGCCTCAGCGCCTGCGGACCGGAAGCAGCGACCCCGCCATTGGCCGGCAGGCCCTGGAAGGCGAAGAACGGCAGCAGCTCGGTTTCGCGCACGATCACCGCGTCGCAGCAATTCTCATCGGCCTTGGCGTAATCGCCGATCAGCCGAATGCTGACATCGGGCGACGGCTCCCAAAGCAGCTGCGCGCGCAGGATGTAGCGATCGCGATTGCCGCTGCGGGCACCGGGGACGGTCACGCTGCGCAGATAGCCGTCGCGCTTGCGATAGGCTCCCGAGATACGCAGACCGAGCTGATCGGTGACCAGTGGCACGCTGACACCGGCCTGGACGTTGAAGAAATCGTAATTGCCGTAGGTCACGTTGCCGAAGGCCTTGACCTCGGTCAGGTCGGGGCGCTGGGTCGTGATATTGAGCGCGCCAGCCGAAGTGTTGCGCCCAAACAGCGTGCCCTGCGGGCCGCGCAGGATTTCGAGCCGTTCCAGATCGAGCAAATCGCCCAGCGCGATCCCCGGACGCGACTGGTAGACGCCATCGATGAACACGCCGACCGAGCTTTCAAGGCCCGTATTGTTGCCGGTGGTTCCGACGCCGCGAATTCGGATCGAGGTGCCCTGGCTTTCGGTCTGCGAGGACTGGATGCTGAAGCTGGGCGAGATCGAGGTCAGCGCCTTGATGTCCTGCACATTCTGGCGGTCGAGCTCGGCCGGGCTGACCGCGGTGACCGCCAGCGGAATATCCTGCACATCGGCCGCGCGCAGCGTCGCGGTGACGATGATGACATCGCGCTCGGGCGCCTGATCATCGGCTTGCGCATCCTGCGCCTGAGCCATCGATGTCATTGAGACAGTGCAAAGCAAGCCCAGAACGGGCTTCCACAAAGTGCGCATCCTCTTCTCCCACAAGCAACCTGTTGGTTGTGCTTTTGCCCCCCTCACTCTGCAGGTGATGTTGGGTGCGAAGTGAAAGCTGTCACAATGGCTGCCGGAATGCAATTCGTTTTAATTCCCTGATTAAACTTTTGCAGTGCGGCAAGAATGGCGGAAATCCTGACCTTTTTATTTGTTGCAATGCAACATCAAGCTTCCGTTACGGGAAGGTCACTGTTCCGCAACACCCGCACCCTGCATTTTGCATCGCGGCGATCAACCCACTTGCCAGCCCGCGCCCTGACCTCGAAATCTGGCTTGCATTGGACGCCGTCGACGCTAGCGTGCGCCCCTTAATCGATCAGTTAAACAAGGTGGAGAGATATGGCGGGTGCACTGGCAGGCGTGACGATCATCGAACTGGCGGGAATCGGTCCCGGCCCGTTTGCCGCGATGATGCTGGCCGATCATGGCGCGCGCGTCATCCGCGTCGAGCGCGCCACCGGCCGTGCGACCATGGGTGATTCCGGCAATCGCGATATCCTCAACCGCAACCGCGAGGTGATTGCGGTCGATCTCAAGTCACCCGATGGCATTGCCCATGTCCGTGAACTGGTCCGCGCCGCCGACGGGTTGATCGAAGGCTTCCGTCCTGGCGTGATGGAGCGGCTGGGTCTGGGTCCCGACGTGCTGCTCGCCGACAATCCCCGCCTCGTCTATGGCCGCATGACCGGATGGGGGCAGACCGGTCCCTATGCCCCGCTCGCCGGGCACGACATCAACTATATCGCGCTGTCGGGCGCGCTGCACAGCTATGGCCGCGCAGGCGAGAAGCCGACCCCACCGGTCAACGCCGTGGGCGATTTCGGCGGTGGCGGCATGTTCATGGCCTTCGGCATGGTCGCCGGCATCCTGTCCGCGCGCAGCACCGGAAAGGGCCAGGTGATCGACTGTGCAATGACCGATGGCGCGGCGGTGCTTTCCGCCATGACCTATACCTTCCTCGCCAATGGCCAGTGGCGTGACGAGCGCGGCGTCAACCTGCTCGATACCGGTGCGCACTTCTATGACACCTATGAATGCGCCGACGGCAAGTACATCTCGATCGGCTCGATCGAACCGCAATTCTACGCGCTGCTGCGCGAGAAGGCGGGACTTGCCGATCCCGCGTTCGACCTGCAGATGGACCCGCGCCAATGGGGTCCGCTCAAGGAGAAGCTCACCGCGCTTTTTCTGTCGAAGACGCGCGACGAATGGTGCGCGATCATGGAACATACCGACATCTGCTTCGCCCCGGTGCTGAGCCTGACAGAAGCGCCCGAACACCCGCACAACAAGGAGCGCGGCACGTTCATCGAAGTCGACGGCATCCTGCAGCCCGCCCCCGCGCCAAGGTTCAGCGAGACGCCTGCGCCGCCGGTGCGGATGGGGTAAGGTTACCTAATCAGCCTGGCCGACCTCAAGGAGCCAGTTAACGACCAGTCGTTCATAATCCACATATGGAAGGTCATTGAAATCAAAATGCAGGGCGGCCAGCAGATCGGGCAGATCCCGTACAAATCTGGTGTAGCTTTGCGACAGCAGCACTGCACTTGGTAGTGCTCGTCGTGAAACATTTGCCAGCCAGTTGCGCGCTTCCCGGATAGCGACACCCGGGTCGTTCGCGTGAGCGTGAATGTCCATTCCGGCCAAATCCGAAATGAATTTCTGGTAGCGAAACTGCTCGACGTCAAAGATCAGCAGCCGCTTTTCCTTCTGTGGTTTCCCGCCGAATCGTTTTGCACCGAGGAACAGGCCCAACTCCAAGGGCATATTGAAGCGCGGAAGGTGGTTTACCGGATCAAGTTCGGTCCGCGACAAATCATGGATACCATAGCGACATTGCTGGATGATAGCGTAGAGCTTTTCTATCCGCACTTGCCCGCCATCATCCAGCTCACGTGCGGACCTTGGCCGGAAACCGCAAAAATAGATGCAGAAAATCAGGGCGTTGAAAATGGCTGCGAACTGAGGGTCGAACGGGCAATTGATGAACACATCATCAATTGACGTCCGATCTTTCGCCATTTGAGCTATGCGCTCTTGCTCGCCAATACCGTTCTGACAGCCTGCTTGACCTGTCGATCGGAAACCGATTTTGGCTTGGAAACCGGCGTCAGGACAAATTGGCCGGTCAATGCGCTCCGACCCATGCGCGCCGCATCGGGGCTTTTCGCTTGAGTGTCTGACCTTGAGAGCTGTTCACGCGCCATCGGTAGAATATCACCGCGTCTAGCCTAAAAATCAAGCCCCAGCCCAAGATTGACCAACAGCGTGACCCATCAAACAAACACGCTCCACCCCGTCGCCTCGACCAGTTCCTCGAGCGCGATCGCGCCGACCATCGAGGTGCCCGAGGCGTTGAGCCCGGGCGACCAGACCGCGATCGCGCCATGGCCGGGCGCGATGCACAGGATGCCGCCGCCGACGCCGCTCTTGCCGGGCAGGCCGATGCGATAGGCAAAGTCGCCGCTATTGTCGTAATGGCCGCAACTCATCATCACCGCGTTGATGCGGCGGCAATTCTCGCGCGTCACCAGCTGCTCGCGGTTGATCGGATCGCAGCCATCGAACGCCAGAAACAGGGCGGCGCGCGCCAGCTGGCGGCAGCTCATGCGCACAGCGCACTGGCGGAAATAGGCGCCGAGGCTCTCTTCGACCGGATTGGCCATATTGCCGAACGCGGCCATGAAATGCGCGAGCGCGCGGTTGCGCGATCCGGTAGCGGACTCCGATTCCGCTACCTCCTCGTCCACCGCAATGCTGTCATCGCCCGACAGCCGGTGGAAGCGCCCGAGCAGTTCCGCCTCAAACGCTTGCGCACCGCTGCGCGCCACCAGCATGTCGGTGACGACAATCGCGCCGGCATTGATCAGCGGATTGCGCGGGATGCCCTTTTCGTTTTCCAGCTGCACGATCGAATTGAACGCGCTGCCCGAAGGCTCGCGCCCCACCCGGTGCCAGACATGTTCGCCATAATGCTTGAGCGCCAGCGAGAGGGTGAACACCTTGGAGATCGACTGGATCGAGAACGGTTCGTGGCTGTCGCCCAACGTCACCATCGTGCCATCGCCCAGCACGATCGCCATGCCGAACTTGGTCGGATCGATCCGCGCGAGCGCGGGGATATAGTCGGCAACCTTGCCGGTGCCTATATGCGGGGTGACCGCAGCCTCTATGCGCGCGGTGATCACCGGCCAGTCCATGCCCCCTCCCCCAGAATTCGGCGCTGGATCGTTCCGATCGTTGCGCAACCGAACAAAACATAGCAGGGGGAAGCGGCATGTCGATTCTTACGCGCTTCATTCCCGACCGGTTCGTGCTGATGCTGCTGCTGACCGTCGCGGTCGCCGCCGTGCTGCCCGTGACCGGCCAGGCGGCGGTCTATGCAGGATACGGCGTCTCGGTCGCGATCTTCCTGCTGTTCTTCCTCCACGGCCTGCGCCTGCCGCGCGCCGAGGTGATCGTCGCGATGAAGAACTGGCGGCTGCAGGGCCTGATCTTCGCGTTCACCTTTGCGTTCATGCCGCTGCTGGGTCTGGCGGCGTCGCAGGCACCGGCCGGACTGCTGCCGCACGGGCTGGTGATCGGGCTGCTGTTCCTCGGCATCCTGCCCTCGACCGTGCAATCGGCGATCAGCTATTCCTCGCTCGCCGGGGGCAATATCGCGGCCTCGGTCATGGCATCGGCACTGCTCAACCTTGCCGGCATCATCATGACCCCGCTGCTCGTCGCGCTGCTCATCGGCGCGGATGGCGGCGCTGCGATCAGCAGCGATACCGTGATCAAGATCCTCTCGATCCTGCTGCTGCCCTTTGCGCTGGGTCAGATCGTTCAAGCCTGGCTTGGCGCCTGGGCGCTGCGCAACAAGCCCCTGCTAACGCTGCTCGACCGCAGTTCGATCGCGATTGCGGTCTATGTCGCCTTCAGCTCGGCGGTCGCGGGCGGCAAGATGCAGACGCTCGGCTGGAGCGTCCTTGCTATGCTGTGCGCGATCATCCTGCTGATGCTGGTGCTCTCGATGCTAGCCGCCTGGGGGCTGGGCGGGCTGCTCGGCCTGCCGCGCGCCGACCGCATCAGCCTGCTCTTCGCCGGATCGCACAAGAGCATCGCGACCGGCGCGCCGCTTGCCGCGATCCTTTTTGCTGGGCCGCAGGCGGGGATCGTGATCCTGCCCGCGCTGATCTATCACCAGCTGCAGCTCGTCCTTTCGGCACCACTGGCCTTCAGACTGGCGAAACACGCCGAAGCCTGACGCTTTTTCGCTTGGCGGCGATCGGCGACGCAGCGATATAGTCGGCAGCATGAGCACCGCCGCCAGCCCCTTCGCGATCGACAATGCCCCGCCGCTCAACCCGGCCAAGTTCCGCAACCCGCTGGTCACCGCCAAGGGCGAAGCGCGCGCGAGCGTCCGCATGACCGGGCTCGAGACGCTGTGGTTCAACACCGGAACCCTGTGCAACCTCGCGTGCCTGAGCTGCTATATCGAAAGCTCTCCGCGCAACGATGCGCTGGTCTATCTCTCGCTCGCCGAGGTCACTGAATATCTCGACGAGATTGCTGCCAGCGGCCTCCCCACGCGCGAGATCGGGCTGACCGGGGGCGAGCCGTTCATGAACCCGGACATCATCGCGATCCTGGAACTTTGCCTGGCGCGCGGCTTCGAGACGCTGGTCCTGTCGAACGCGATGCGCCCGATGCGGCGGCACGAGGCGGCGCTGCTCGAGCTCAAGGCGCGGCATGGCGACCGGCTCACCATCCGCGTCAGCCTGGACCATTACACCCAGTCCGTCCACGAGGCCGAACGCGGTGCGAACAGCTGGGACAAGGCCTTGTCCGGCCTGCAATGGCTGGCGCAGCACGGCTTCAGGATCGCGATCGCCGGACGGCATCTGGCGCACGAAAGCGATGCCGAAGCGCGCGCCGGTTTTGCGGCGCTGTTCGAACGCCTCGGCCTTGCCATCGACACCGGCAATTCGCAGCAGTTCGTGATGTTTCCGGAAATGGACGCGGCGGCCGACATCGCCGAGATCAGCACGGGCTGCTGGGACATATTGGGCAAGAGCCCCGATGCGATGATGTGCGCGACCAGCCGCATGGTGGTGAAGCACAAGGGCGCACATGCGCCGACCGTCGCGGCCTGCACGCTGCTGCCCTATGATCCCGGCTTCGACATGGGCTCAACGCTGGCCGAGGCATCGCGCGCGGTATCGCTCAACCATCCGCATTGCGCGCGCTTCTGCGTGCTGGGCGGGGCGAGTTGCAGCTAGGGGACCGCGCACCTACATAGCGGGCGAGGCGCGTGCCTATCCCGGTCGCGCCAAGCTGACAGGCCGACACACCCCGATGCTCCCTCCCAGAACGCGATCTTCCGGCCAGGCCGTCCCCAGCGGCCGCCTCTCCCGCTTTGCCAGCTTCGGAACCATGGTCGGCGGCGTCGCCGGATCGATGCTCGTCGATGGCACCAAGCAGCTCGCGCAGGGCCGCCGTCCCTCGATCGGCGACCTGCTGCTCACCCCCGCCAACGCGCGCAAGATCGCTGACCGGCTGGCGACGATGCGCGGCGCGGCGATGAAGCTGGGCCAGCTGATGTCGATGGACACCGGCGATTTCCTGCCCCCCGAGCTGACCGATATATTGAGCCGGTTGCGCGCCGACGCACAGCACATGCCGCAGGGACAGTTGCGCAATGTGCTCAACCAGAACTGGGGGCGCGGCTGGGAAAAGCGCTTTGCCAGCTTCGATTTCAGACCCGTCGCCGCCGCCTCGATCGGCCAGGTGCACCGCGCGAAGACGCTCGACGGGCGCGACCTTGCGATCAAGGTGCAATATCCCGGCGTGCGCCAGAGCATCGACAGCGATGTCGACAATGTCGCCGCGCTGATCAAGCTCACCGGGCTGCTGCCGCCCGAGCTCGACATCGACCCGATGCTGGCCGACGCCAAGGCGCAGCTGCACGAAGAGGCCGACTATGCGCACGAGGCGGCGCACCTGGCGCGCTTCGGCGAGCTGCTCGCAGGAAATGCGGACTTCCGCGTCCCCGCATTGCATGCCGACCTCACCACCACCGACATCCTCGCGATGGATTATGTCGAGAGCATCGCGATCGAGGACACGATCGCCATGGACCAGGCGACGCGCGACGGCATCGTGCTGCGGCTTGTCGGATTGCTGCTGCGCGAGCTGTTCGAGTTCAAGCTGATGCAGACCGACCCCAATTTCGCCAATTACCGCTTCGATCCGGCCAGCGGCAAGCTGGTGCTGCTCGATTTCGGCGCAACGCGCATCGTCAAGGATCGGGTGTCGAACGCCTATCGCACGCTGCTGCGCGGAGGGCTGGAGCGCGATATCGCCCTGATGCGCGAGGGAGGCCTGACCCTGGGCATGCTTCATCCCGATGCGCCCGAGAGCCACAAGGTGGCGGTGTTGGGGATGTTCGACACGGCGTTCGAGCCGCTGCGCATCGACGGGCCGTTCGACTTCTCTTCCAACGAGATGACGAGCGAACTGCGCGACGAGGGCATGGCCTTTGCCAAGGAACGCACCTTCTGGCAGGTCCCCCCGGTCGATACGCTGTTCATCCAGCGCAAGATCGGCGGCGTGTTCCTGCTCGGCAGCCGGCTAAAAGCCAATACCAATGTGCACCGGCTGATCCGCGACGCGGTGATGTAATCCGCACGTTTACTTGCCGAGCGCGGTGACTTCCTGGCCCGCCGGGCTGGTGAAGGTGAAGCCCGACAGCTTGTTCTTGGCCAGCGTGTTGACGAAGGCCTGCGCCTCGTCCGCGCTCTTGAACGGCCCGGTCAGCAGCCGGTTGGTGGCATTGAGCGGCGTCCACCAGCCCTGCTTGCCCTTGAACAGGGCGGGCGAGGTCGTGGTCAGCCGCTTCCATTCCTTGGAAAGGTCGGCGCGATTGGCACCGCCTGCCACCTGCACCCAATAGCGCTTGGGATGCTTGGGCTCGGCCTTTTTCGCAGCCGCAGCCTTTTTCTCGGCTGCCAGCTTGTCCGCTGCCTTCTTGTCCGCCAGCTTCTTGTCGGCCAGCTTCTTGTCTTCCGCAGCCTTCTTGTCAGCGGCCTGCTTGTCGGCGAGCTTCTTGTCCTCTTCCGCCTTCTTGGCGGCAAGTTCCTTCTCGTCGGGCTTTTTCGGTGCTGGCGGCAGCTTGGTAACATCGACCGCATAGTCCGCTGGCGCGAGCTCGGCTGCGGGAACCTGAATGCTGGCAATGACCGACGCCAGGCTGATCCGGGCAGGCTCTGGTGCGGATGGCAGCGGCTGCACGGTCGCCGGAGGAGCCCCAGCGCTGGCCGTCGTGGCACTGGCCGCCGCCGGACTGGAACTGGACAAGATCAAAGGCGCCTGCCCCGGCGCAACGGCATTGGTCGACGTCACTGCAGAGCCTGCAAGCCCCGTTGGCGCTGCCGAGCCTGGCGCGCTGGTCGCAGGCGGAGGGGGCGGCGTCGCGCTCGTCGTTGCCGCTGTCGGATTGGCGACCGAAGTGAAGCCGGGCCGCGGCAACTCTGTCATGCCTGAAAGCACGACCACCTTGTCATCAGGGCCGATCAGCGGGCCCTGCGTTGCCCGATCGCGCGCGGACGATGGTGCTGGCAGTTCCTTGAGGTCAGTGACCCTGACCGAGGTCGCGAGCGCGAGCTGGTTATCCGCCGGTCGGTCAGGCTGTACGCCGGATTGGACGTTGGTCGCCAGGGCAGGACGATCGCCGCCGCCACGTGCGACGTTGGCCGGGGCTGCCGCCGCGTTGCGTGACGCCGCACTGCTGTCGGGCAAGGACTGAACGGTCGCGCGTGATCCGGGCAGCGGCTGAACGGTCGCGCGGGCGGTCTGCACATTCTGGATCGTCTGGATGGTCTGCTGCGATGGCGCCGATGAGGTGCCGCGCCCGGGCATCAGCAGATCGGGCGGCGGCACGGGACCCGGCGCGCGTGTTTGAACCGGGACGGGCTGTGCAGCGGCCTGCGCCTGGGCAAGCGCGATCGCCTCGCGCTCCTTTTTCGAGAGCTTGCCCGGGATACGCCGCTGCGACTTGTCGACCTTTGCCACCCGGCGGCTCTTGGTCTCGGGCGTCGGACCCAGCGGCTCGCCCGCCGGGATCAGCCCTGCATCGGCACGGCCCGAACGGACGCGCGGCGTACCCAGCGATGCATATTGCCGGTTGCGCGGATCGTCCTTGCCCACCGCCGCCGCTGCCGGGAAATGCCCGAAATGTGCCGCTGCAGCCTGTTGTGCCGGGGTGAGCCGGCCCATGAAGCGGAAAAAGGGCTCGATCGACGCGGCCATGCGCTTGGGCATCGTCGCATCGGCAATCGCAATGGCCCCTTCGGCATCGCCCGACACTGCGAGCACGAAGGCGCGGGTGCGCCAGGCCGCAGCGTCGCGCTTGCGCAGCAGCGGATCGAGCCGGGCTTCGGCAGCCGCCCGGTCGCCCGAAATGCCCAGCGACAGCGCATAGCGACGGATGGTCTCGTCATCGGCTCCGCGGCGCAGTGCCAGTTCGTAATCGTCCTGCGCGGCGTTCGAATTGCCGACCAGGTCGTAGGCGAGACCCCGGTCTGCGGCATAGACGGTCTCAGGCACGCCCAGCCTCTTCGCCTCGTCGAACAGGCGCAGCGCTTCATAGGGGTTCTCGTTGAGCAGCAGCGCCGAGCCCAGCCCGGCCTTCACCCGGCCATTGCCCGGCGACATCTCATCGGCGCGCGCGAAAAAGCCGATCGCCGCCTGCGGGTCCTGCAGCAGCAGGGCGGCATTGCCTGCATCGATCAGCGCGTCGATGTCACCGGGATAGAGCGCCAGCCGCTGCAACGCATTCTGCAACTCGCGCGTGCCGCGTGGCTGCGCGACATCGAGCGAGCTATAACCGGTTTCGGGCGCATCGGGCCCTTCCTCCTGCGCCTGGGCAGAGGTGAGCGAAACACTGGCAACCGCGCCAAGCAGAGCAGCGAAACGAAGTTTCCGGTGACGCAAAAACGGGGTCAAAGCCATATCGCCCCGTCAGTCGCGCTTTGCAGGCACGATTTCAAGCGCAGCATACCGGGCATCACGGCAGGGCGTGTGCGGTATTCGGTGGCTTGCGGGAACCAAATGCCCGCCGGGTGCACAGGCACGCGGCGGGCAGCAGGATTACTGGTTGTTCTGGCGGCCCAGGAAGCGCGGGATGTTGAGCGGCGGCGCATCGGCACCGTCGTCATCTCCCTCGTCCTCGCTGCGGGCACCGCCGCGCGACAGGCTCGACATCCGTTCGAACAGGGTGCCACCGCCCGTAGCGACGCGCGGGGCCTTGGCGACCGGATCTGCCGTCTGCGCGGGCGGCGCAACGAACGGTGCGGGCTCCTGCGGCAGTTGGGCGCTCGCGGGATCGAGCAGCAGCTCATCGGCGCCGGCATCGTCGTCGAGCGACTGGGCTGCAACGCCGAGGTCAAGCGCTTCGGGCTCGGCCGCCGCAATTGGCGTGGGCGCCGGAGCAGGGGCGGGTGCCGGGCGCGGGGCCGCGGCGAAGCTGGGTGCGGGCGTCGGCGCAGCAAAGGCGCGCGGGGCGGCCTGGTTCAGCGAGAACGGACGCGCCTCTTCCTGCCCCTGCTGCATCGCATCGCCATCGATGCCGGTGGCGACCACCGAGACGCGGATCTTGCCTTCGAGATCGGGGTTGAACGCGCTGCCCCAGATGATGTTGGCATCGGGATCGACCAGTTCCTTGATATGGTTGGCCGCTTCGTCGACTTCCATCAGGCGCATGTCGTCGCCGCCGGTGATCGAAACGATGACGCCCTTGGCGCCCTTCATCGACACGCCATCGAGCAGCGGGTTGGCGATCGCGCGCTCGGCGGCTTCGAGCGCACGACCGTCGCCCTCGGCCTCGCCGGTGCCCATCATCGCCTTGCCCATTTCGCGCATCACCGAACGGATATCGGCAAAGTCGAGGTTGATCAGGCCGGGATTGACGATCAGGTCGGTGATCGAACGCACGCCCTGCTGCAGCACCTCGTCCGCCAGCTGGAAGGCTTCCTTGAAGGTCGTGTTCGGGTTGGCGACCAGGAACAGGTTCTGGTTCGGAATGACGATCAGCGTGTCGACATTCTTCTGCAGCTCGGCAATGCCCGCTTCGGCAGCGCGCATGCGCCGCGTGCCTTCGAAGGTGAACGGCTTGGTGACGACGCCGACGGTCAGGATGCCGCGATCGCGCGCAGCCTTGGCGATCACGGGCGCTGCACCGGTGCCGGTGCCGCCGCCCATGCCGGCCGCGATAAAGCACATGTGCGTGCCTTCGAGGATCGCCTCGATATCGCCGACGGTCTCTTCCGCTGCCGCACGACCGACTTCGGGCCGCGATCCGGCGCCCAGACCCTGGGTGACATCGGGACCCAGCTGGATGCGCTGCTCGGCGGTCGAGCTGTTCAGCGCCTGCGCGTCGGTATTGGCGACGATGAAATCGACGCCCTCGACGCTGGCTGCGATCATGTTGGCGATGGCGTTGCCGCCAGCCCCGCCGATCCCGATCACCGCAATGCGCGGGCGCAGTTCGTCGACGGTCGGCGGTCCGATGGTGATGCTCATGCCTTAATTCTCCCCTGCTTCATCATTCTGAAGCAAATACCAAAAACCACATTGCACAGATTGATTCGCGAATTCACCCAAAAAATCGGGTTTTTCCACCACTTCCTGCATGCAAGACGACGAACCGCGCCGCATCGTCAGAAATTTCCAACCAGGGCACGCCACAATCGCTGCAGAACAGCAGCGCCAGAATGACGGTGAACCTGCTGATAGCTGGAGGCAACGCTGCGAATATCGACCGGTTCGTCGGCCGCGAACAGCGCCAGTCCCGCCAATGTCGAGAAGGCCGGACCCGCATGTGCATCGGGAAGGCCCGCGATGCCGGTCGGGCGACCGATCCGCACCGTGCGGCCCAGCGCCACCTGCATGTGATCGGCAAGCCCGCGCAGTTCGGCGCACCCGCCGGTGAGCACGATCCGCTGGCCCTGCGCGCCGGTAAAGCCCAGTTCCTTCAGCCCCTTGGTGATCTCGCCGATCAGATAGTCGAGCGGCTGGCGGATCACCGAGACGAGCTGCGCGCGGCTGATCGAATGCTTGTCATCCGTCCTCCCGCCTGCGCCGACCAGCTTGCTGTCCTCTTCGGGCAGACGCAGGTCGATCATGTCGTGATTGTCGCGCGGCGAGGATGTCGCGGCACCATGAAAGCACTTGATCCGCTCGGCCTCCGCCCGGCGCAGCCCGAAGGCGGAGGCGATGGCATCGGTAATGTCCGCGCCGCCGAAGGGAATGGTGAACAACCCGACGAGCATGCCGCCGGCATAGAGCGAGATATTGGTGACCGCCGCGCCCATCTCGACCAGCGCGACGCCGAGCTCGCGCTCTTCCTCGCCCAGCACCGCAGTGCCCGCGGCGATCGGCGCGGCAACGATGCCGCTGACGCCGAGATAGGCGGCCGCGACCGTCTGGTCGATATTGCGCACCGGCGCACCGTCGGCAAAGATCACGTGGATATCGACGCCCAGCCGCTCGGCATGCAGGCCGATCGGCTTCTTGACGCCGGTTGCGCCGTCGAGCGTGTAGAGCGCGGGCTGCGCGTGCAGCACCATGCGACCGCCGGGCTGGATCGTCTCGCGCCCCGCTGCCAGCAGATGGTCGACATCATCCTCGTCGATCCGCCCGCCGCCCAGATCGATCTCGACCCGCGCGATCGTGCTGGTCAGCCCGCCCGAAGTGCAGCCGACATGGACATGGTCGATGTTGAGCCCCGCGATCCGCTCGGCCTGTTCCACCGCTTCGCGCACCGCCAGCTCGGTCGCGGCCATGTCGGTGATATAGCCGCGCTTGACGCCCTCGCTCGCGCGCTGACCAGTGCCCAGCACCAGCAGCTCGCCCGCGTCGGTGCGCCCGATGATCATCGCGCAGACCTTGGACGAGCCGATGTCGAGCGCGCCATAGGTCTTCTCGATCCGGGGGACGGCCGCGCCGCCCTTGCGTGCCTTGCCGCTGCTCATTGGTCGGCTGCCGATGCCAGGGCATCGCCTTCGGGCTTGGCGGGGCTACGCGGACGGCGCAGATAGGCGCGCTCGGGATCGCGCAGGTCGAAATAGGTCACGCCCTTGCCCAGCAGCCGGTTGACCCCGTCCATCCGCGCGAAGTTGATCAGCGCGGCCTGCGACAAATCCTCGCCCTCGGGCAGCGCCAGCACCTCGCCGGTATGGAAGCTGAGGTTCCAGCGTCGGTTGCCGACCCATTCGGCCTCCTTGACCTGCGGGGTCAGCGCGGGCGCGGCGTCGAGCAGCTTAGTGAGATCCTTGATCCGCGTATTGGCGCGCTTGCCGACGATGCGCAGCATCTTCGGATCGATCTGGCCGGGGCTCGGCTCGAGCGCGACGCCCTCGGCATCGACCAGCATCACGCGCCCACGATCCTCCCACACCGCCAGCGGCTCGCGCTCGACGATATCGACGATCAGCGTGTCGGGGAGCTGGCGCGAGATGCGCGCGTCGGCGATCCAGCTGAACCGGGTCAGTTCGCGGCGCAACTCCTCAAGGTCGACCTGCGGCATCGACCGGTCCTTCTGCGCGAGCACGATCTCGTAGACCTTGAGCTCGTTCATCTTGTCGACGTTGCGTACCTCGACCTTCTTGACCTCGAACCCGGCGCGACCGGCGGCCAGCGCCATCTCTTCCTGCACCATGCCGGGAATGCCCATGAACTGGGCGGTGATGACCCCGCCCAGTGCGAGAATGCCCAGGATGCCGATGGTCGCCGCCTTCTGCATCTGCTCTTCGGTAAAGGGCAGACGGGCGAGAAACGCGTTGGTGCGCGAGCGCTGCGGCGTGCGCGGCTTGGCGCGCGTCGCGCCCCGTTTCGCCGATGTGCCGCGCTTAATCCGTGTCGCCATGCCGGGTGCCCCCCAATGCCTGTTCAACGATGATCTCGACCAGATCGGCATAGCTGATGCCGATCGCCGCCGCCTGTTCCGGCACGAGGCTGAGCGGGGTCATGCCCGGCTGGGTGTTGACCTCCAGCAGGTACAGCCCTTCCAGCCCCTTTTCGTCATCCCAGCGGAAATCGGAGCGCGACGCGCCCTTGCAGCCAAGGATGTTGTGCGCCTTGAGCGCCAGCTCCATGCAGCGCTGCGCGATCTCTTCGGGGATTTCCGCCGGACAGATATGCAGCGTCAGCCCATCGGTATATTTGGCGTCATAGTCGTAAAAGCCCGATTTGGTCTGCAATTCGGTGACGCCCAGCGCGCGGTCGCCGAGCACCGCCGTGGTCAGCTCGCGGCCCTTGATGAACGGCTCGGCGAGCAGTTCGTCGAATTCCTGCCAGGGTCCGATCGCGTCGCGGCTGATCGGATCGCCATAATTGCTGTCCGCCTTGACGATGGCGACGCCCACCGACGAGCCTTCGTTGACGGGCTTCAGCACATAGGGGCGCGGCAGCGGATCGCCCGAATACAGGCTTTCCGACCGCACGATATGCCCGCCCGGCATCGGGATGCCATGCGGCACCAGCGCCTGCTTGGTCAGCACCTTGTCGATCGCGATCACCGAGGTCGCCATGCCCGAATGCGTGTACGGGATCTGCATCAGGTCGAGCATGCCCTGCACGCTGCCATCCTCGCCCGGCGTGCCGTGCAGCGCGTTGAACACGATATCGGGACGGATGCCCGCCAGCACCGCAGCGACATTGCGGTCCATGTCGACCCGCGTCACCTGGTGCCCGCGCGATTCCAGCGCCTTGGCGACGCCCTCGCCGCTCATCAGCGACACCTCGCGCTCGGCCGACCAGCCGCCCATCAGCACGGCAATATGGAGCTTGGGCAGGGTCATGAATTCGGCTTTCCTATCCGCTGGATTTCCCATTCCAGCGCGACACCCGATTGCGCGAGGACGCGGGCGCGGACTTCCTCGCCCAGCGCCTCGATATCGGCGCTGGTGGCGGTGCCGGTGTTGATCAGGAAATTGGTGTGCTTCTCGCTGACCTGCGCGCCGCCGAGCATCAGGCCGCGACAGCCCGCCGCATCGACCAGCGCCCAGGCCTTGTGCCCTTCCGGATTTTTGAAGGTCGATCCGCCGGTCTTGCTGCGCAGCGGCTGGCTCGCCTCGCGCGAGGCGGCAATGCGGTCCATCTCGGCCTGGATCGCCGCCGGCGCATCGGGATGGCCGCGAAAGGTCGCCGCGATCACGATCGCACCTTCGGGCAGTTCCGAATGCCGATAAGTGTAGTGCAGGTCAGCGAGTTGCAGGGTCTGGCGCTTGCCGTTGCGCAGCACGACTTCGCAGTCGATCAGGATATCCTTGACCTCGCGACCATAGGCACCGCCGTTCATCCGCACGAAACCGCCGACCGTGCCGGGGATCGAGCGCAGGAATTCCAGGCCCCCGATACCGGCATCGCGCGCGGTCGAGGAGACGAGAATGCCCGAGGCCCCTGCCCCGCAGGCCAGCGTCACGTCATCGATCCGCTCGACCTTAGAGAAAGCCTTGCCGAGGCGAACCACGACACCGGGCACGCCGCCGTCGCGGACGATGAGGTTCGATCCCAGTCCCAAAGCCATCACAGGCACGGACGGATCGAGCGCGGCCAGGAATTGCGCGAGGTCATCGGCGTCCTTGGGCTCGAACAGCCAGTCGGCGGCGCCCCCGGCCTTGAACCACACCAAAGGGGCCAACGGCGCATGCGCCGTCAGCTTGCCGCGTACATCGGGCATGGTTTCAGGACGAGGCGCGGTTGAAATCACGCAGGCACTCTCCGCGAACCAATCGCCGCAGCCAGGCCCGCCGCCCATTTCGTGATATCGCCTGCGCCCAGGCAGATGACCATGTCGCCGTCCTGCGCCTCGGCCGCCAGCAGATCGGCCAGCTCGTCCGGCCCGGTGATCGTACGCGCCTGGCGATGGCCGCGCTGCTTGAGGCCGCTCGCCAGCGTTTCGGCGCTCACGCCCTCGACCGGCTCCTCGCCCGCCGCATAGACCGGCGCGACATAGACGATATCAGCATCGTTGAACGCCTGCTGGAACTCGTCCATCAGATCGCCCAGACGCGAATATCGGTGCGGCTGGACCACCGCGATGATGCGGTTCTTGACCCCCTCGCGCGCCGCCGCCAGCACCGCGCGGATTTCCACCGGGTGATGGCCGTAATCGTCGATGATCGTCACACCATCGACTTCGCCCACCTTGGTGAAGCGGCGCTTGACCCCGCCGAACTTGGCAAAGCCGGTGACGATATCGGCGTCCGCCATGCCCATCTGCAGCCCGACCGCGATCGCGGCGATGGCGTTCTGCACATTGTGGCGGCCCGGCATGGGGAGTTCGATGCCCGTGATCTGGCGGGTGGAGCCGTCGCGCTCGCGCACGGTGACGTCGAAGCGGTTGCCGCCGGGGATCGAGACGACATTGTCGCCGCGCACATCAGCCTGGGCTGAAAAACCATAGGTCACCACGCGCCGGTCCTTGACACGCGGCAGGATCGCCTGGACCTCGGGATGGTCGAGGCACAGGATTGCCGCGCCGTAGAAAGGCACGTTCTGGACGAACTCGACGAACGCGTCCTTGACCCGGTCGAAGCTGCCATAATGGTCGAGATGCTCGGGATCGATATTGGTGACGACCGCGATCGTGCCGTCGAGCCTCAGGAAGCTGCCGTCGCTCTCGTCGGCCTCGACCACCATCCATTCGCTGTCGCCGAGGCGCGCGTTCGATCCGTAATTGTTGATGATGCCGCCGTTGATCACGGTGGGGTCGATGCCGCCCGCATCGAGCATCGCGGCGATCATCGAGGTGGTCGTGGTCTTGCCGTGCGTGCCGGCCACTGCGACGGTGGACTTGAGGCGCATCAGCTCGGCCAGCATCTCGGCGCGGCGGACGACGGGGACGCGGTTCTCGAGCGCCAGATCGACTTCGGGATTGCCGCGCTTGATCGCGGTCGAGGTTACGACCACCGCAGCGTCGCCCAGATTTTCCGCCTTGTGCCCGATCATCACCTTGATGCCGCGCTTGCGCAGGCCCTCGACGACATAGCTTTCGGCAATGTCCGACCCTTGCACCTTGTAACCCAGATTGTGCATCACCTCGGCAATGCCCGACATGCCGATGCCGCCGATGCCGATGAAATGGATGGTACCGATGTCGATTCCGACGCCCTTCATGCTTCCTGTCCTTCAGCTTCGCGGGCCAGGGCCTCGCCGCCCAGGGCCTGGCCCTTGGCGGCGGGAGCCACGCGAATAATGTCTGCGAGCGGCGCGGCGCCGAAGCTCTCGACGAGATCGGCGAGATCGCGCACCGCATTAGGGTAACCGCATTTGTGCGCGGCAAGCGCCGCATTCTCGAGCGCCTGCGGGTCGAGCGCCATCTTCTGGATCTGCTTGGCGAGTTCCTTGGGCGTGAAAGCCTCCTGCCGGATCGAGCGCGCGCCGCCGGCCTTGACCATCTCGCGCGCATTGGCGGTCTGGTGGTCGTCGGTGGCAATCGGCAGCGGCACCAGGATCGCCGGGCGGCCAGCAACCGTCAGCTCGGCGATCGTCGATGCGCCCGCACGGCCGATGAACAGGTGCGACCAGCCGAGCTTTTCGGGCAGGTCGTTCATATAGGTGGCGAGTTCCGCCGGAATGCCATGCTCGGCATATTTGGCGCGGACGCCCTCGATATCCTCCTCGCGGCACTGCTGGACCACCTGGAGGCGGCGGCGCAGATTGACCGGCAGCATCGCCAGGCCATCGGGCACGACTTCGGACAGCACCCGCGCGCCCTGGCTCCCCCCGGTGACGAGCACGCGGAACACGCCATCCTCGAGCAGCGGCGGGTAGTTCTCGCCGCGCAAGCCAAGCACCGCGTCGCGCACCGGATTGCCGACCAGATGAACGCGATCCTTGAGCCTGGGGTTCAGCCGGTCGACCTGCTTGTACGCAGTGGCAATCGCGTTGACCCGGCCTGCCATGAAGCGGTTGACCCGCCCCAGCACCGCATTCTGCTCGTGGATGATCGTCGGGATGCGCGCCTTCTGCGCCGCGAGCAGCGTCGGCAGCGCGGGGTAGCCGCCGAAACCGATGACCGCGCTCGGCTGGAAATTCTCGAACAGGTTGAGCGCCATGGAGCGGCCCGCCCAGATGCCCCTCATGCCGCGGAGCCAGCCGATCGGCCCGCCCGCGATGCGTCCGGGCGGCAGAATGTGCACCTGATCGCCCTCGAAAATGCCGGGGATCTTCGCGCCGCGCTCGTCGGTCACCAGCGCGATATGATGCCCGCGCTGCTGCAATTCGCGCGCAAGCGCATAGGCCGGAATCAAATGTCCGCCGGTGCCGCCTGCGGCGAGCACATAATGGCGTGAGATGGTCATCAGTTCTTCCAGTCCGGTCCGAGCAGGCTGCGGTCTTCGAACGGGTTACGCCGGGTGAGCGACAGCAGCAAGCCCGCGCCGATGCCGAGCGCGATCATCGAAGAGCCGCCATAGCTGATGAACGGCAGCGTCATGCCCTTGGAGGGGAACAATTGCAGGTTCACCGCGATGTTGATGAACGCCTGCCCGCCAAGCTGCGCGGTAAGGCCCGTCACCGCGAGGATGGTGAACAGGTCGCGCTCGTCGAGCAGCCGCATGCAGATGCGCACGATGATCGCAAAATAGACCAGAGCGATGGCGGCGCAGGCGAGCAGGCCGAACTCCTCGCCGATGACCGAGAAGATATAATCGGTATGCGCCTCGGGCAGGTTGAACTTGTGCACGCCCAGGCCCGGTCCGGTGCCGATCAGCCCACCGCCGGTCAGCGTCTTGTGCGCGAACATCACATGGTCATACTCGCCCGCGCCGAACAGCCAGCCGTTGATGCGCTGCGTCGCCACCGGATAGAAGAAATAGGCGAGCGTCATGCCCACCGCGCCCGCACCGACACCAAGGCCGACCACCTGCATCGGCAGGCCAGCCAGCAGCATCAGCGTGAACCAGATGCCGATGAACATGATCGTCTGGCCAAGGTCCGGCTGGCGCATCAGCAGCACCGCGATACACGCGGTGATCGCCATCGACAGCTTGAGCACTGGCAGGCTCGGGTCCTTGACGCGCAGCGAGATGATCCAGCCCATGGTCACCGCATAGGCGGGTTTCAGGAATTCGGACGGCTGGATGCCGATGCCATAGCCGATCCAGCGCTTCGACCCGTTCACGGCATTGCCGAAGATCGGCACAAGGGCGAGTAGCACGAAGAACACGCACGCCATGATGATCGCCAGGCGGCGCGCCTCGCGCTTGGGCAGCATCGAGACCACGAACATGAAGCCCAGGCTGACGATCACCCAACCAAGCTGGCGGTAGAAGAAGTAGAGCGGGCTCAGCGTCTCGGTCGCGGTCGAAAGGCGGCGCGCGGTCGCGGGCGATGCCGCCTGCACCGCGATCAGGCCGATGGCGATCAGCATCATGATCATTGCCAGCAGCACGCGGTCCAGTTCCCAGAACCAGATCGCCAGCTGCGACCGGTCGCTGCGGCCCAGCCTGCGCCCGAGATTGCGCGGCAGCTTGTACGCGCGCTTGCCCGAAAGACCGGTTGCGGGGGCGGTGGCAGCAAGATCACTCATCGCTCGGCATCCTCCTCGTGGTTCGCATCTTCGGCAATCAGCGCATCGACGATCTTGCGGAAGCAGTCGCCGCGCGCCTCGAAATCGCGGAACTGGTCGAACGAGGCACAGGCCGGCGACAGCAGCACCACCTCGCCCGGCTTCGCATTGGCCATCGCGCTGCGCACCGCGTTCGCCATCAGCTCGGCACGGGTCACCGGCATGACCTTTTCGAGCTGGTCCGCGAACACCGGCCCGGCCTCGCCGATGGTATAGGCGTGAACGACATGATCGAAATGCGGCGCGCATTCGTCGAGGCTGTCGCCCTTGGGAAGGCCGCCGACGATCCAGTGGATGCGCGGATAGGCCCCCAGCGCAGGCGCGGTCGAGGCCGGATTAGTCGCCTTGCTGTCGTTGACATAGAGCACGCCGCGATGCTCGGCGGTGCGCTCCATGCGGTGCGGCAGGCTGGAATAGGTGGCGAGCGCCGCGCGGCTGCGCGCCTTGTCGAGCCCCAGCGCATCGACAGCTGCCAGCGCGACCGCGACATTCTGCGCGTTGTGCGGGCCCTGCAATGCGGGCCAGGCGCGCTGGTCTTCGGCCAAGATATCGGCTGCGTGAACCTCGATCGGGTCGGTCAGCGTCGCAGCGATGCCGCGGGTCGGCTCGTCATCGGTGGCGATCACCGCGACATGCTCAGGATCATGCTGCATCGCAAACAGCCGCGCCTTGGCGGCGCAGTAACCGGCAAAGCCCTCATAGCGGTCAAGATGATCGGGCGTGATGTTGAGCAGCACCGCGACATTGCAATCGAGGCTGTAGGTCAGGTCGATCTGATAGCTCGACAGTTCCAGCACATAGATCCCGCCTTCGGGAAGCGGCGGCTGCGACAAGATGGGCAGGCCGATATTGCCGCCCATGATCGTCGGCACGCCCGCCTCGCGGATGATGTGGTGGATCAGCGCAGTGGTGGTCGACTTGCCGTTGGTGCCGGTAATGCCCACCACGCGGTGCGGCGGCAGGCTCGCCCGGGCGAGCGCGAACAATTCGATATCGCCGATGATCGGAACGCCCGCAGCGCGCGCGCGATCGGCCACCGGATGGCGGTTGAGCGGCACGCCGGGGGAAACGATAAGGCCATCGAACCCTTGGAGGTCGATCTCCATCGGATCGCCGATCCGCACCTCGGGGTGGTGCGACACCGCCGTCTCGCGCGCTTCGTCGCGATTGTCCCACACGGTGCACTCGGCACCCGATGCCATCAGCGCATCGAGCGTCGCCAGGCCCGAGCGCGCCAGGCCCAGGATGCAATAGCGTTTCGCGGCAAAGGCGGGCGACGTGATCACCGGATCTTCAGCGTCGCAAGACCGGCCAGCGCGAGCACCAGCGAGATGATCCAGAAGCGCACGACAACGGTCGATTCCGCCCAGCCCAACTGCTCGAAATGGTGGTGGATCGGCGCCATGCGGAACACGCGCTTGCCGGTGCGCTTGAAGAAGAACACCTGGATGATCACCGACATCGCCTCGACCACGAACAAGCCGCCGACGATGCCAAGCACGATTTCATGGTGCGCCGCGACCGCGATCGCGCCGAGCGCGCCGCCCAGCGCCAGCGAGCCGGTATCGCCCATGAACACGGCGGCAGGAGGCGCGTTGAACCACAGAAAGGCAAGGCACGCGCCGATGATGCAGCCGCAATAGATGGCCAGGTCACCCGCGCCCGGCACGTGCGGAATGCCCAGATATGCTGCAAACTTGGCGTTGCCGACCATGTAGACGATCAGCAGGAACGCGAGGCTCGCGATCACCACCGGGAAGGTGGCAAGGCCGTCGAGCCCGTCGGTCAGGTTCACAGCATTGCCGAAAGCCACGATGGTGAACGCGGCGAACGGGATGTAGAACAGCCCCAGGTCGAACGGCGGATAGTTGATGAAGGGCACATAGAGCAAGGTTCCGGTCTGACCCAGGATGACCCAGCTCGCCACGCCGGCGATCAGGAACTCGCCCAGCAACCGCACCTTGCCCGACACGCCCTTGTGGCTCGCCTTGCGCACCTTGTCGAAATCGTCGAGAAAACCGATCAGCCCGAAGCCCAGCGTCACGCACAGGCACGCCCAGACGAAAACGTTGGTCAGGTCCATCCACAGCAGCACCGAAATGGTGAGCGAAATCAGGATCATCAGCCCGCCCATGGTCGGGGTGCCGCGCTTGGCGAGGTGCGTCTGCGGGCCGTCGAGACGGATCGGCTGGCCCTTGCCCTGGCGCATGCGCAGCATCAGGATGAAGCGCGGGCCGATGATCAGACCGATGAACAGCGCGGTGACGATCGCCGCGCCCGAGCGGAAGCTCAGATAACGGATGAGGTTCAGCGGCCCTTCAAAATCCAGATATTGCGCCAGCAGATACAGCATCAAACCCCCTCCCGCGACACGGCGGATGCGGCCGGCGATGCTGCCAGCGCGCGCACCAGTGCGGACAATCCCACGGAATTGGACCCCTTGACGAGCAGGGCATCGCCATCGCCCAAAATGGCCGTCAGCGCGTTCAGCGCCGCATCGGCGGCGGGCACATGCGCGATTGTGCCCCGCCACTCAAGCGAATTGGCGAGTACATCGGCCAAGGGTGCCATTTCGTCGCCGACCAGAATGACATGATCGACCTTGGCCGCGAGGATCGGCGCGGCGAGCCCTGCATGATAGCTGTCCGAGGTCTCGCCGAGCTCCTTCATCGCACCGAGTACGGCGATGCGGCGGCTGGCCTGTTCCTGTCCGAGCAGTGCCAGCGTCGCCGCCATCGAGGCTGGGTTGGCGTTATAGGCCTCATCGATCAGCAGCGCACTGCCGCCATCGGGCGTCGCAACCTGCACACGCTCGCCGCGACCCGACATGCCAGGCAGATCGGCGAGCGCGAGGCCAGCCACCGCCAGATCGCCGCCTGCCGCGTCGACCGCGGTCATTACCGCGAGCGCGTTCATCACCCAGTGCTCGCCCGGCGCGGAGACGCGGAAGCACAGCCGCGCCTCGCCGATCTCAGCAGTGACCAGCGATCCGCCTTCGGGCGCGCGGATCGCATCGATCAGCCGGGTTTCGCTGTCCGGCTGGCTGCCGAAGCGGCGGATGACATGGGCGCATGCCTGCGCAGCGGCATAGAGGCGCGGATAATGGCGGTTGTTGTGCGGCACGATCGCGGTACCGCCGGGCTCAAGACCCTGGAAGATCTCGGCCTTGGCATCGGCAATACCTTCCTCGCCATTGCTGAAATTGCCGATATGGGCAGGCGCGATCGTCGTGATCATCGCGATATGCGGGCGGACGATGCGGGTCAGTTCGGCCAGCTCGCCCGCATGGTTCATGCCCATTTCGAACACGCCGAACCTGGCGTCGCGCGGCATGCGTGCCAGGCTCAAGGGCACGCCGACATGGTTGTTGTAGCTCTTGACCGATCGGTGCACCGCGCCCGGGGCCATGCGGTCGAGCGCGTGGAACAGCGCCTCCTTGGTGCTGGTCTTGCCCGCCGATCCGGTCACGCCGATGACCGTCGCGCCGGTCCGCGCGCGCGCGGCATGCCCTAGCGCGGTGAGCGCGGCGGCGCTATCCGCCACCAGCACATGCGGGTGATCGACCGGCTGCTCGCAGATCACGCCCGCCGCGCCTGCCGCCATCGCGCGGTCGATGAACAGATGCCCGTCGGTCGCCTCGCCGCGCATCGCGATGAACAGGTCGCCCGGCTGGATTTCGCGGGAATCGAACGCGACGCCGGTCACCTCGAACTCCGCCGAGGCGGTGCCGCCAGTTGCCTTCGCGAGCTCGGAGGACGTCCAGAGGCTCACGCGGCGCACTCCCGCGCAACCTGGACGTCGTCGAACGGCAGCACACGGTCTCCGACGATCTGACCTTGCTCATGGCCTTTCCCGGCGAGCAGCACGATATCGTCCTTGCCCGCCATGGCGATGGCAGCGGCAATCGCCTCGCGCCGTCCGCCGATCTCGGTCGCACCGGGCGCCGCGGCCATGATCGCGGCGCGGATGCTGGCGGGGTCCTCGGAGCGCGGATTGTCGTCGGTGACGATGACGACATCGGACAGCTCGGCCGCCACCTTGCCCATTTCGGGGCGCTTGCCGGCATCGCGGTCGCCGCCCGCACCGAACAATGTGATCAGCCTGCCCGAGACATGCGGGCGCAGTGCGGCAATCGCGGCGACCAGACCATCGGGGGTGTGGGCATAATCGACATAGACCGGCGCGCCTTCGCGGGTGATGACCGCGCGCTCGAGCCGTCCGCGAACCGGCTGCAGCCGCGCCATATGGTCGAACACCTGCGCCGGCGTGCCACCCGATGCGATGACGATGCCGGCGGACACCAACGCATTGGCCGCCTGATAGGCGCCGATCAGCGGCAGGTTGACCTTCACCTGCTTCCCATCATGCTCGAGCACCAGTTGCTGGCCGAGCTGGGTCGGGGTGCGGCTTACGAGCGTGATCGCCTCGCCGCCCTCGCCCACCGTCATCAGCTTGAGCCCGCGCGCGTTGACGCGATCGATCACGCGTGCCGACCATTCGTCATCGGCCCAGACGACGAAATGGCCGTCCTCGGACACGACCTCGTCGATCAACCGCATCTTGGCCTCGAAATAGGCCTCCATCGTGCCGTGATAATCGAGATGATCGCGGCTGAGATTGGTGAAGGCGCCCACCTGGACCGGCAGTCCTTCGGTGCGGAACTGCGACAGGCCGTGGCTCGAGGCCTCGAAGATCGCATGGGTCACGCCCTCGCGCGCCAGGCCGGACATGTTGCCGAGGAACGTCACGATATCGGGCGTAGTGAGCCCGGTGGACGCCTGATCGACCGAGGTGGTGACGCCGAGCGTCCCGATCGAGGCAGCGTTGTGCCCGGCCATGCGCCAGAGCTGCCGGGTCATCTCGGCGGTCGAGGTCTTGCCGTTGGTGCCGGTGACGGCAGCGACGTGTGCGGGCACGGGGGTGAAGAAGCGCGCGGCGATCTGGGCAAAGGCGCGGCGGGGATTGGCGTCGGCGATGTGCACCGCGCCCTCGACCTTCGCACTGGGCGCAGCGACAATGGCGATGGCGCCGGCAGCAACGGCATCGGCGATGAAATCCTCGCCGTTGAAACGGGCACCGGCAAAGGCACCGAAGACGGTGCCGGGTGCGACCTTGCGGTGATCGATGGCAAATCCGGTGACAGTCCGCGCCGCATCGTCGCCGGAAAGACCCGAAGCCAGTTCACCCAATTTCATTGCACGTCCCTTTTGCCGACCCTGAAAATCCCCGCCTCCTCTATGTTTCGCCGCTTCAGATGCAACCCCCTGCATCGCGGCGCCTGTGTATAATTGCCTATACCGGATCGTCCGATTTCTTGCCCGGCGCCTTCCACAGCAGCGGCATCAGTTCGGACACATCGACATCGCGCCTGTCGTCAGGGATGACGCCCAGCATCGGGCCGATCCGCGGAACCAGCTTGGCCACCACCGGCGCGGCGGTCCAGCCTGCGGTGCGCTGGAAGGACGACGCCTGGTTGCCCGAGGGCTCGTCGATCATAACGATGACGACATAGCGCGGCTTGTCCATCGGGAAGGCGGCGGCGAAGGTCGCGACCACCGAGCTGCGCTTGTAGCCGCCTGCGCCCGGCTTTTCGGCAGAGCCGGTCTTGCCGCCGACGCGGAAGCCCGGGGCCTCGGCCTTGCGACCCGTGCCATCGCGAACGATCATGCGCAGCAGCTGGTTCATCCGCGCGCTGGTCGAGGCCTTGAACACGCGCTCGCCCCGCGGCACGTCGGCGGGATTGAGCTTCATCAGGGTCGCCGGGCGGTACAGCCCGCCATTGACCATCGCCGCATAAGCCGAGGCGAGATGCAGCGGCGTCACCGCGATGCCATGGCCGTAGCTGACCGTCATGTTGGTCAGCCGTCCCCATTGCGACGGCCAGAGCGGCTTGGCGCGCTCGCGCAGGTTGATATCGGCCTGGCGATCGAAATGCAGCTTGCGCATCACTGCCTGCAGCCGTTCCGGACCCAGCTCGTCGGCAATCTGGGCGGTGACGATGTTGGAGCTGTGCACCAGCGTTTCGGGCACGTTGAGCCAGCGGCCCGACGAGTGGGAATCGCGGATCTGGAAACCTGCGACCCTGAGCGGCCGGCTGGCGTCATATCGGCGCGCCATGCTGGTCACCGTGCCCGCATCGATCGCGGCCGCGACGGTCAGCGGCTTGAAGGTCGAACCCAGCTCGAAGAAGCGATAAGTGACCTGGTTGGCTTCGAACGCCACGCTATTGGCGTTGAACTGGTTGGGGTTGAAACTGGGCAGCGAGGTCATCGCCATCACTTCGCCGGTCTCGACATCGAGCACGATCCCGGCTGCGGCCTTGGCATCATAGGCCTTCATGCCCTTGCCGAGTTCGTCCTCCAGCGCCGCCTGGACGCGGATGTCGATCGACAATGCCGAGGGCATGAGCCGCTTCTTCGGATCGAGCAGCTCCTGGTCCATCGCGCGCTCCATGCCCGAGACGCCATGGCCATCGGGATGGACATAGCCGAGCACATGCGCCGCGAGTTGCAACTGCGGATAGAAGCGCTCCTTCTCGCGCGGAAACTCGATGCCGACCTCGCCCAGCGCGTGGACGCGATTGACCTCTTCCGGAATCGCGCGGTGGCGCAGATAGGTGGGCTTGGTGCGGCTGAGCAGCTTGAGGAAGCGCTGCTCGGATGTGTCGGGGAAGATTTCCGCCAGCTTGGCGGCGAGCACCTTGCGGTCGCCGATCAGCTTCGACGGCACCACGCGGATGGCATAGCCATCGATCGTGCGCGCCAGCGGCACCCCATTGCGATCAACGATATCGCCCCGCCCCGGATCGACCAGCGCGCCGCGCGTCGCGGCCTGGGCCTGTTCGCCGAACACGCCGATAAACGTCAACCGCAGGAGGATCGCGCCGACGCCGAGGCCAAACAACGCGAGCACCGCGACCAGGCGGACCTGCGCGGTGAGCGTGAGATGCTGGCGCTTGCTGGCCAGACGGACCCTGTGACTTCCGGATGCAAGCGCGGTCATTGACCCCCCGTCTTCTTCAGTTCGGCATCGGCCTGTTTGTTGATCCGGTCGAGCAGCCGGTCATCGAGCAGACGACGGCCCGAGCCCTTTTCCTCGCCCGCCTTTGCGGCCTTGGGTGCGGTCGCCGATGTCGCGGCGCGCGCCGGGCTGATGATGGCGACGCTCGCCGAGACCGAGAGCGGCTCGGGCGTCTTGACCGTGTTGGCAGCAAGCTCGGCGGGCTTGATCGGCGTAGGTTCGGCCTGCGGCTTGATCGTCATCGCGGCGACCCGCACCGGCTCGTCGAGCGGCTTGTCGATCTCGCCCAGATTGGCCAGTTCGCGCTCGCCATCGAGATACTGAGCGGCGCTGGGCGCCTCATAGCCATATTCGAGGTCGTTCCACATCGCGAGCTGGGCAAGGCTCGCGCGGGTGGCGAATTCGGTTTCCAGATAGCGGATCTCGGCGCGAGTACGCAGGATGTCGCGCTCGGTGCGCGTGAGGTCGCTGCGCAGCGTCGCGACGCTGAGCGAGAGCGGATAGAGCGCGATCGCGACGATGAAGATCAGCGCGATCCAGCCGATGGTCTTGAGGCGCTTGACTGCCAGGATCATGCCGCCTGCCTTTCCGCATCGTCATGCGCGCCCCAGGCCGGGGCATCGCTACGGACTGCAACCCGCAAGGTGGCCGAACGCGCGCGGGGGTTACGCGCGCATTCGGCCTCGCCCGCCCGGGTCGGTCTGGCGGGTTTCTCGAAACTGGGGGTCCGGCGCTGGCCGGGATTGTCGGGCAGGTGACGCGATCCTGCGCCCTCGCCGCCGCTGCGCGCCTTGAGGAAGCGCTTGACGATGCGGTCTTCCAGGCTGTGGAAGCTGACAACGGCAAGCCGCCCGCCCGGTGCGAGCATCGCCTCGGCCGCGACCAGGCCCTCGCGCAGCTCGTCCAGCTCGCCGTTCACATGGATGCGGATCGCCTGGAAGGTGCGCGTCGCCGGATCCTTCGGCGCGCCGGGGCGATAGCCCAGAGCCTTGCGCACCACCGTCGCCAGCTCGAGCGTCCTCTGCAACGGACGGGCGGCGACGATGGCGCGGGCGATGCGGCGCGATTGACGCTCCTCGCCATAGAGATACAGGATATCGGCGATATCGCCTTCGTCGGCGGTGTTGACGAAATCGGCAGCACTGAGGCCGTCCTGGCCCATGCGCATGTCGAGCGGACCGTCCGACTGGAACGAGAAGCCGCGCTCGGCCTGGTCGAGCTGCATCGACGAGACGCCGATATCGAAGACGATGCCATCGACCTGGGTCACGCCTGCCGCGCGCAGCATCTGCGCCATCTGCGAGAAGCGCCCGGCGTGGAAGGTGAAGCGGCCTTCGCTCTGCCCGGCCAAAGCAGCTCCGGTGGCCACCGCGTCGGGATCGCGGTCAAAGCCATGGACCTGGGCACCGGCGGCCAGCATCGCGCGGCTGTATCCGCCTGCGCCGAAGGTCGCGTCGACATGCACTTCACCCGGCAGGATCGCCAGGCCTTCGAGCACCTCGGCGAGCAGCACCGGAATGTGCGGCGCGTCGTGCGTCATCGCGGGAGAATCAGCGGCCATCAGCGCTTGCCTCCCAGTTCTTCCATCAGGAAACGCGCGTTGAATTGCTGCGAGGCGAGACGCGGGTCGTCGAGCGACATCAGATGCTCGTAGCCCCAGACGCTGAAATCGGTGCCGTTGCCGCTGAAGAACACGTGCTTCTCGATCCGCGCCATGGCGACCAGCATCTTGGGCAGGATCAGGCGGCCGCTGCCGTCGAAGCTGATCGTCGAGGTGGAATTGAACCTGGGGCCACCGAAGAGTTCGGTGCGGAATTCCTCGCCGGTCTCGTTGGCGATTTCCTCGCGGCGGCGCATCTGTTCGAGCAAGGCGTTCAGCCGCTCGGTGCCATAGCCTTGGAGACACTGGCCCTGCGCGTTGAACGAGAAGACGACTGCGCTTTCGCCGTTCGAGTTTGCGATGATGGGATTGCGGAAGGCAGCCGGGATGGCCATCCGCCCCTTGGGGTCGATGGTGGTCAATGCAGAACCCAAAAAGGCACTGATTTCCGCCACTTGGTCGACTCACCCCTTTTTCCGCGCCCTTGCGTATCCCTGACATGCCGGGGGTGTTCGCCTGACCCTTGCCTGACCTGCAAACAGCCCTTGCCCGTCGCTCCGCAGGCAAAGTCCTCAGGCCCCCACGCCGCGCTAGCGCCGCAGGTCGGAAAGGAATCACAGATGGTTGAACCCCGATTAAGGAGGTTCATAACAAGGGATAGTTGGGGATGGAAGGGGTTTTTTGGGTCTAGAACGGTAACATTGGGGTCAATGTTCCATATTCGGGGTGAACCGAAAATATTCGGGCAGTTGGCATCATCCGCTGTCCTCCTGCATCAGTTCGAGCAGCAGATCGCGAATGAACGTGCGGTTGGCGGCCCCGGAAACGGCGCGGTTTGCGAGGATTTGAGGATCGAGCAGATCGGCATCGGCAACGATCACCGCACGCCCCTTGCCTATGCTGCAGCGGACCACCGAAGCGTGGAAAGCCGGGTGGCATGATCCGTCCCCAGATTTCCCCAGCAGAACCCCGAATTGCCCGGGATGGACCAGTAACACGCCCGATTCACCCAGCCGGACCGATTCGATTCCCGGATTTTGCAGCTCCAATCCCCAATGGCGGAGCAAGGGCGAGATCAGCGACGTGCGCAGCGGACCGCGCGGATCGGCCAGCCCGACCCCGTGCGGCCAATCGAGCTGCGGATCGGCAAACAGCAGCAGCCGGCCGCCAGCGCGCACATAGTCATCGAGCGCCACCAATTCGTCGGGGCCGAGCGCGCGCGGTTGCACCAATATGGCCAGCCGCACATCCTTGAGCGCAGCGGCATCCAGGGCATCGGGTACGACCAGATCATGCGCCGCGGCGAGCGCCGCATGCAGCGGGTGCGGATCGGCCTTGCCCGCGATCACGTCCGCCATGTCGACCCCCGCGCCATAGACCAGCGGCAGGCTGCTCATCAGCGCGATCTTCTGTCGCGGCAGGCTGGGGACGATCGGGGATGGTTCAGCGCGCTGGGCCGGCTGTTCGGAAGAGGCAGGGACGCAGGCGGTGACCGCAAGGCTTGCCGCCGCGAGCGCGTGCCCTGCGCGCATCACTGCTGGGGCTGGCTGGGCGAACCCGATTGCGGCGCGTTCTGCAGCTCGCCGACCACCGGGGTCTGCCCGCCCGCGCTATGCTGTGTGCCTTCTGCCGGAAGATCGGGGACGACGCCCAGATCGACCAGCGGTTCGCTGGCGGCGGGCGGCTGCACGACGGGCGGAGCGGTGGTCGCAGCGACACCGGGCTCGGCGACACTGGTGCTCTCAGCCGGAGCCTCGGTGGCCGCGCGCTGCAGCAGCATATCGGCGAGCGCGACCATCACCAGCACGGCAAAGATGCCGCCGATGCCGATCTGCAGGCGGTGCATCAAGGGGTTGCCCCCCGGCGTGCGGGCTTTGTCAGCGGCCATCGCGCCAGTATAGGTCAATCGGCCAGCCAGGGGAAGACGGGCAATCCCTTGGCGCGCAGCCATTCGGGATTGTACAGGGTCGACAGATAGCGGAATCCGGTATCGCAAAGGATCGTCACAACGCGCGACCCCGGGCCGAGTGTCCGCCCAAGCTCGACCGCGCCCGCGACATTGATGCCCGAGGAAAGGCCCAGGCACAGCCCCTCTTCGTTGAGCAGCCGCTGCACCCAGTAGATCCCGACCTCGTCCGAGATGCGGAACTGCGTGTCGATCGGCGCATCTTCCAGATTGCCGGTGATCCGCCCCTGGCCGATGCCTTCGGCAACCGACGAGCCTTCGGCCTTGAGTTCGCCATTGGCATAATAATTGAACAGGGCCGCACCGTGCGGATCGGTGAGCGCAATCGTGACATTGGGGTCGTGCGCCTTGAGGCCCATGCCGACGCCCGCGATGGTGCCGCCAGTGCCTGCCGCGCAGGTAAAGCCATCGATCCGGCCGTCCATCTGCGCCCAGATTTCCTCGGCCGTGCCCTCGATATGCGCGCGGCGGTTGGCGATATTGTCGAATTGCTGTGCCCAGACCGCGCCGGGCGTCTCTTCGGCCAGGCGGCGCGAGGTGTGCACGAAATGGCCCGGATTGGCATAGGGCGCTGCCGGGACGAGCACCAGCTCCGCCCCCAGCGCGCGCAGCGTGTCCATCTTTTCCTTGGACTGGGTCTCGGGCATCACGATGATCGTCTTGTAGCCCTTGGCATTGGCGACCAGCGCGATGCCGATGCCGGTATTGCCCGCCGTGCCCTCGACGATCGTGCCGCCGGGCTGCAGCGTTCCGCGCTCCTCGGCATCGCGCACGATATAGAGCGCCGCACGATCCTTCACCGACGCGCCGGGATTGGCGTATTCGCACTTGCCGAAGATGTCGCACCCGGCGGCCTCGCTGGGGCCGTGCAGGCGCACGAGCGGGGTGTTGCCAATCAGGTCGAGCGTGGTCGGTGCAATGGTCATCGCCGCTAGATAGCCACCGGGTCCGCAGGCGGCAAGGTGCCGTGACCCTCCGCCCCCGCCCGGGCCGCGATCAGGCGGGCCGCTCGGCCAGAAGGCTGCGCACCAGGGGCTGCATCTTCTCGTCGAAGCGCGCCAGCATCACGTGCTCGTCGGCGGTCTCGTAATGCGTGATCAGCTCGCGCCCGTTCCACCAGTGCAGCGCGAAGGCAGGCGGATCGGCGATGATCATGTTGCGGCCATCGGGCCGGTCGGGATCGATCGGTGCAAGCTCCAGCGCCACCTGCGGCGCGCTCGACGGACAGATCGCGACGGGAAAGCCGTTCCACTGGCTGACGATCGCGCGGTGGACATGGCCGCAGACCATGCCGATGACATTGGGGCGGTTCGCCAGGCATCCGCGCAACCGCTCGACCCAGGGCTCTTCGGGGTGCGTGTTCATCCATTCGATGCCGACCTCGATCGGCGGATGATGCTGGACGATCAGCGTCGGGCGATCGGTCTGCTCGGCGAGCCGAGCGCGCAGCCATTCGGCGCGAACCTCGCAGAACGCGCCGCCATGCCGCCCCTCTTCGAGCGTATCGAGCACCAGCAGCCGGATGGGTCCCGCGTCGACCTCGTACTGCACGAAGCCGTCGACCATTGGCACGTGGGGAAATTGCGAGGCAAAGGTGTCGCGCTGGTCGTGATTGCCCATGCACATGTGCACCGGGAACGGGCAGACCGAAAACGCATTCTTGAGCCGGCGATAGCTGTCCTCGTCACCACGATCGATCAGATCACCGGTGGCGAGCAGAAGATCGGGCACCGGGTCCAGATCGCGCAACATGGCGATCACCTGATCGAGCCGCTTGCGATTGAATTCGGCGGGATTATCCGGATCGAAGCCCAGATGAATATCGGTGATCTGAGCTATCAGCATTGTGCGACCCGGTCCCCTGTCTTTTGTGCGCTCAGGCGCGGCAGCTATCGTCGCAGCCGCGCCGCTGCCCCTCCCGGATGCGCCATGGAGGCCGTAATCTCTGGCCGCTTTTTCTTCTTGTCTTGCTCGCGAAGCAGCCATGGCGCCCCCTTATCGGCATGGTAATCGTGACACATTGCGCAGGTGGATTCGACCGGTTTCTTCACCTTGATCAGCGAAGCGCCAGTCTCGCCGACATGACAGGTCCGGCAGTCCTTGATTCCGGGCAGTAACAGGTCGGATGCATCGCTCGACTTTTCGGCGAGATGGCAGCTGGTGCACTCTTCCTTGTCATGCGCGTCGTGCGTGAACCAGCCCTTCTGCATGTAGCGACTGGTCTGCGCGACCGGAGCAATACGGAAATCGAGCCCGCCCGATCCCGAAGGGGGCACCACGACATGACAGTCATAACAGGCACCGCCGCGGCTGAAGACCTGACGGATCGCCTGATCGGCCCGGCCGCCGCGGAAATTGACCGCGCGCGCATAATCCGCCGCCGTCCGCCGCGAGTTCACGACGCCGGGGCGCTGGCGTGCCAGGCTGCCCAGGTTGATCGGGCGTGCAGGCGGGGTCGAGCGGTAGAAGGCGCGCAGATCCGCCTTGACCTGCTCGGGCTGGCCATGGCGCAGCGTGCGATAGGTGTCGCCGATCTTGTCGAAGGCCAAGCTGTGGCACATCGCACAGCTCTTCTCCATGTCGACCTCGACAAAGCCGACATTGTTCTTGTCCGGCTCGTGGCAATCCTTGCACTCGAGCGCGTCGCCAAAGCCGTATTTGGCGCTGAGCCGCCGTCCCATCTGCGCGACGCCGTTGGTCTTGCTCAGATGCATGTCGTGCGGGAACTTGAGGCCGTTATTTTCCTTGGGCTTCCTGTCGAGCGAGATGCGCTTGCGCGGCGCCTTGGCATCGTCGCCGACCAGCGGACGCACCAGCACCGCCGCCTGGAACTGCGGATGGGCCTTACCGAAATCGGCGGCATTTCCGAGTTTGGTGTCGGTCAAGCGCGTGTTCATCCCGTCGTGACATTCAGCGCAGAATCGCTGCTGTGTCGGTTCCATAGCACCCGCACCCTCATGCTCGGTGTGACATTCGACACAACGTCCCGCAGGTTTGTTGAAACTGGCTGCAACGAATCGGGTGAAAGCGGCAAATCCGGTGGGGTCGCCACGTGCATCGAGCTGACGCGCCATCGGGGCGTGAGGTCCTGCATCCTTCTGGTGGCAGGTCATGCAGGCATTGTCGCGGACGGACACGAACGCATCGACATGGCACGACTGGCAATCGTTCTTGAGGGTCTTGTGCGCCAGGCTGAGCTTGCCCGAAGACCACATCGTGTCGGCATGAAAACCGGCGGGCCGCGAGATTTTCTCCTTGTAGGCCAGGTCCTTGTAGCTCGACCAGGTATAGACCGGCCAGGCCAGGCACGCGATGAGGACCAGCAGCGCAAAGCCCCAGGCGCTCATCCGCTTGCCGGGCAGCAGACCTTTCAGCGAATAGATCGCGGCCTCGTCCTTGTCCTCGGCGCTGTCCGATACCGCTTCGACGCGGCGAACGGTCAGCGTGATCGCATCGCCTTCGGTGCCCAGCGCGATGATATGGCCGCCAAAACGCAGTTCGGCACCGCGCGCCACATCAATTGAGGTCGATTCGACGCTGCGCCCGTCGACATCGAAAGGTTGCGCCGATTCGGCGGTGACGATGAGCTCGCCGCCGCGTCGCACCATGCGCGCGTGGACCGGGTTCACCGCGAGGTCGGGCAAGTGCACGCCGTTGCTGGCGTTGCGGCCGATGAGGATCTCCTCGCCCGCGACCTCGGTCTGGCGGACGATCTCGCTGCCATCTGCCTTCAAGGCCACCTGGCGGACGATAAACATCATTCAACTGCCCCCAACACTTGCCGACACCCCGCCCCGGGACTTTGGATCACCAGTAGAAAAACACGCTGAAAATGTGCGCCGACAGCGCGGCGAGCAGCGCGAACGTCATCGGTACATGGACATAGAGCCAGACCTGCAGCAGCGCCTTGATCTGAAGATGCTTGCGCAGCCGCGCCAGCGTCGATTCCTTGCGCTGCAAGAGCCCGTCGACCTTGTCGAGCGGGTCGTCGCCCATGCGCGGCTGATAGGCGCGCATCCGGCGCAGCTCGGCAATGGCAGCACGGGTCTCGCAGCCCGAATAGCTGTTGGTGATGCGCTGGATGAAATTGCCGGCAAACGGGTCCTGCTCGAGCGAAGCCTGGACCAGCGCGGCCTGCGAAGGATCAAGCGGCTGGCCGGCATCGTGCAGCTGCCGGTCGAGCGAACGCAGCTGCTCGATCATCATCTTTTCGGTCACCGCACCATCGGTATCGGCGCGGTTGCTCGACAGATTGTCGGGCAAGGTCGCGTAGAAATAGATGCCGACAATGCCGGAGACGATGACGATCATCATCAGCGACCAGGCCAGCGTGTGCACATTCCAGCCGAGCTGGAAGCCGGTGTGCAGCGTGCCGATGACGATCAGGCTGAGCCCGAGATAGACATGCGCGCTGGTCCAGGCCTTGAGCGACCAGCCCCCCGGCGTGATCGCGCGCTTGCGCAAGCCCAGGCAGGTCAGCCACAGGATCAGCGCTGCGCCGATGGTGCCGAGCGTATAGCCATACCACGAACCGCCATTGTGCCGCGGCTGCACGTCGATGAGAAAATAGCTGACGAGGCACGTGATGCTGAGCACCGTCGCGATTTTCATCCAGCGGAAATTCTTGTGGCGAAGAAAGCCGTCATGCATCGAATTGCGCTGACGTCCGGTGGTCTTCTTGCGCACCACGGGTGCGGCGGTTTGCGCCTGGCTGGCCATGGTCAAGCCTCCTCCTGCTCGAGCCGCGCGACGGTCAGGAACTCGTCCGGCGCAACACGGATCGCCGCGCCCGTCGGGCAGGCGCGCACGCAGCTGGGGCCACCCTCGATCCCGGCGCACATGTCGCACTTGATCGCCTTTTTGGGCTTTTCGACGCTGTGGTCGCTATTGGCATAGGACCATTTCTTGCTCGGCTCGCCAGGGCCGGGGCCGAAGCCGAAGAACAGCCAGGAGAGCAGGCTCGGCTTCTTGGGCGGCACCTTGTCCATGCGGATCACGCCATAGGGGCAGTTGCGCTGGCAGTTGCCGCAGCCGATGCACGTGTCGTTGATATAGACCTCGCCATCGGGGCCGCGATTGATCGCATTGGGCGGGCAATCGGCCATGCAGTGCGGATGCTCGCAATGGCGGCAGCTGGTCGGCACGTGCAGATGCGCATAGGTGCGCCCCGCCTCGCGATCGAGCCGCGACAGGCCGTCATGGCTGTCCGCACAGGCCTTTTCGCAATTGTCGCAGCCCACGCACAGCGTCTCGTCGATCAGCAGCACGTCGGTCGCCTCGCCGATGCCGTTTTCGACGAGGAAGTTGGCCACGCCCGAATACATGTCGACCACGCCCGAGAAGCTGTCCTTCTTCGCCTCGATAAAGGCGTTGATGTCCTGACGACTGGCCATGTCGCGCTTGGCGCGCTTCAAGAGTTCGGGATTGGCCTCCAGCACCTTCTTGAAGGCATCGCCATCGATCTGGATGACTTCCGACTTGATCGCCGCCTTGACCGTCGCGGTACGCCTGCCGCCCGCGATCAAGGCCATTTCGCCGACATAGGACCCGGCGGGCAGGTAGGAGAGGAACACGGGCTTGCCGCCGATTTCCTTCTCCACGATCATCGATCCGACGCGGATCACGTAGATCTCGTTGCCCTCATCGCCTTCCTTGAGGATCGCCTCGCCCGGCCGCACCTGGCGGATCTTGCTGGTATCGACGACTTCGCGGATATCCTCGGGCTTCAGGCCGGAGCCGAACATCTGCAGCAAAAGGCGCTCGGTCGAGATGCGCTCGATCGCCTTTTTCGCGGTCGGCACCTGGCTCTGCAGCTTGAGCGCGGCGTTGCGCGAGATTTCGACGCAGATCGTGTCCTCGGCAGCGACCACGGTCGCGCCGCGACGGCGCCCCGAGATCAGGCCGACCTCGCCGAAGATCGAACCCTTGCCGATCGGCACCGTCTTCGACGTGTCATTTGGGTCGATCTGCACCGCGACCGACCCTTCGGCAATCGCGAACAGCGACGATCCGGGCGCGGCGCGCTCGAAGATCACATCGCCGCGGCGATAGAATTTGGCATCCGAATCGAGCATGAACTCGCGCATCTGCAGCGGGTTCATGCCATTGAGGATCGTCACGTTCTCGCGCAGCAGGTCGAGCCATTCGGCGACCGACTTGCGGCCCGGCAGGTCCTTGAACTTGCCCTCGAGGATCGGCTCGTCCGCCGGCTTCAGTTCGGTATTGCCGTTGATGAACTCGATGACGTCATAGCCCTGGTTCATGCAGTGCTTGATCAGCGGGTATCCGGCGAGCGCGCCGATGACGAAGATGCTGGGCGCAGTCGATTCGAACACCGGCGACAATTGCGGGAAGGCCAGGCGATCGGCGCTGGTAAAGGCGATGCCGCATTCCTCGATGAACGCGCGCGGCGGCGCCGAACCGATACGCGCGATGATGCGGTCGCAGCGCACCCGCTCCTCGCCATCGCGGGTGCTGAAGGTGATCCAGCCCGGCTCGATGCTGGCGGTATCGGTCTCGAAGCGGATCTGCAGCTTGCCCGCATTGCGATCGGCGAGCAGCGCCAGCGCGTTCGCCTCCTTGGCGGTGGGGAAGGTTTCCTTCGGGCTCGGCGCTTCGGGTCCGCGGTTGACGATGGTGACGACGTTGCCCTGCGCCGAATCCTCGGCCAGGCCGCGTGCATTCTCGATCCCCGCATCGCCCGCGCCGATGACGACGATATGCTCATCGACATATTCGGTGGGGTCATCCAGCTGGTACTGCACATGCGGCAGATCGCCGCCGGGACAGCGCATGCGGTTGGGATTGCCCTGGGTACCGATGGCGAGCACGACATTCTCGGCGATGATCTTCTCGCCATTGGTCAGCTCGATCTCGTAGGGCGGGGCGTAGCGCTGGATTTCCTTTTTCGTCACCGATCCGTCGCGCGCGCGCTGTTCGATCACATGGACGCTGCCCTCGATCGCGGGGCCTGTGCCCTTGATCGCCTTCACCTCGGCGTTGAACTTCACGTTGACGTTCAGTTCCTTGGTGCGCGCATTCCACTTTTCCAGGATCGCCTCGCGCTTGCCCGCCTCGAACTCATGGTCGGAGCGCAGGACCAGCTGCGATGGCGTCGCCATCACGTGCTTGCCCTTCTGGTATTTGTAGATCGTGTCCGAAAGATGGTCGGTCTTTTCGAGCAGGACATGGCTCATGCCGAGGCTCGCGGCACGCGCGGCTGCGCTTTTGCCTGCCGGGCCCGACCCGATGATAGCAACGCGGTAGATCTCGCTCACTGGTTCGCGTCCCCCAATTGCGGACGCTCGCGCGACCGCGCCTGCCAGCAAACGCTGCCCCATCCGGCGGCCCGCAACCCGATTTCTCCCCGATCGGTGCTGCTATCGCCAGATTGCCCCGCTGCCGCAAGAACTTGCCCAAAATTCGGTTGCGAACCCTATGCCGATATTTCTAGCAAAGAATGTGATCTTTACCACTTAGAAATTGGAAAATCTGGCCGATCGGCTAGCCTTCCACCCGGACGCGACAAAGAGACAGCCCGCATGACCGACCAACAGACCGATACCGACATGCCCCTTGCGGCAGAACCGGCTTCCGCGCGCGCCTCCGGCGGCCGTCCTGGTGTCGGCACGATCGCGCTGGCGGCCGCCGCGCTGATCGCCGTCACGGCCGTGGGGTACAAGGTCTATAGCGACCAGAAACCCGCTGCATCGGGACCCGTTGCCCCCCTGAACGCGCAGGGACAGCCCGCATCGGTCGATGAGGTCATCACCCAGCTCGAAGCCCGGCTGCGCGAAAACCCGAACGACGCCGAAGGCTGGCGGATGCTGGGCTGGAGCTATTTCGAGACGCAGCGCTTTGCCGAATCGGCCACCGCGATGCGCCGCGCCATCCAGCTGGCCCCCGGCAATTCGGAATATCACTCGATGCTGGGCGAGGCGCTGGTCATGGCCAGCAAGGACGAGGCGATCAGCCAGGATGCCCGCACTGCGTTCAAACGCGCGGTCGAGCTCGATCCCAAGGATGCGCGCGCGCGCTATTTCCTCGCCGCTGCCAAGGATATCGATGGCAAGCATGCTGAGGCGATCGAGGACTGGTTCGCGCTGCTCGCCGAGACGCCCGCCGACGCGCCTTATGCCAAGGACATTCGTGACGTGATCCGCAATGTCGGCAAGGAGCGCGGGATCGACGTGGAAAAGCGGCTCGCCTCGGCCAAGTTCGCGCCGCCCACGGCGGGCTTCCGCACCGACGGCGCCGAAACCGCGACCGCTGGCATCCCCGGCCCGACGCCCGACCAAATGGCGGCGGCCGCTGCCCTTCCCCAGGGCCAGCAGGACATGATGATCCAGCAGATGGTCGATGGGCTGGCCGAGCGCCTCAAGCGCGAGCCCGGCGATACCGATGGCTGGATCATGCTGTTGCGCAGCCGGATGCAGCTGGGCGAGACGGGCAAGGCCCAGGCGGCGCTGCGCGACGCCACGGCAGCGCTCAAGAACAAGGCTGCTGACCAGCGCAAGGTGCGCGAAGCGGCAGCGGCCCTGGGCGTCCCTGGCGCCTGAAACGATCGGCCAGCGCCACCCCGCCCGATCTTGTCCCCGACGACGAAATTGATCCGAACTGGATCGATGTAACGGTTTAATCGTTGCGTAGCGAACGTATCGTCAATAGCGATTCGCAAATCATTATCAATTAACCGTGTTACTCGCAGGCGAATCCCTGCTATTGCGCGTAACCATTGCCAACCGGGATTTCGACCAGCCTCATGCCCGAACTGGACCATGTCGAGCGCGCATCGCAGGCCATAGAGGCTGCGCAAACGCTTGAGGAACTTCTGGAAATTACCGCGCATGCGGCAACGCCCTTCGGCTTTGCGCATGCAGCGCTGGCGCGTCACGTGCACGTGCAATCCGGGCTGATGGAGCCCGAAATGGTTACCAACTATCCACAGGCCTGGCACGATCTGTTCGCGCGACGGGATTATGGCCTGACCAGTCCGGTGCTCGCGGCATGCCAGCGCCGCGGTGGCGCCATCCGCTGGGAAGATCTGGAAACGATCATTCCGCTCACCCGCATCCAGCGCGAATATCTGGAAGAGATGCGCAAGCTGGGCTTGAATTCGGGTTGTACCATTGCCGGGCACATGCCCGACAGGCCCACCATCTCGGTGCATTTCGTCGTCGCCGGCGGCGAGCCGCTCGAAGCGCGTCCGTTCATGCTCGCCATCCTGCTCGGCATTGCCGCCGGGCAACAGGCGCGCACGCTATGGCAATCGCAATTGCCCCAGGTGCAGGTGACCCAGGAAGAGCGCCTGTCGCCGCGCCAGGTCGATTGCATCAAGCTGGTCGCGCGCGGCATGACGAGCTGGGAAATCGCGGCGGTGCTCGGCATTTCGGACCAGACGGTGAGCGAATATCTCACCGATGCGCGCCGCCGCCTCGGCGTGTCCAACCGCGCGCAGCTGGTGCTCAAGTCGCTGAAACTCGGCTATTTCACACTCGACGACGTCACCGAATAGCCACCGGTTGGCCCCAGGCCTGTACGATCGTCCAGCCCGATCCGCTGCCCCGAGCAGCGACACGTGGCGGTGGGGCGCATCGCCGCTCCGATCGCTTCTGGAGATCGACCTGTGGAGCATGCGGTCGCTCGCCCCGTTTCTATGGCCAACGCTACGGGCCGGATATCATCCGGGGAACATTGCCCCGGTCTCAGCGCCCCGTCTTGCACGTGTGAGCGCCTCGCAAGCCTGTACGAATGTCCCGAAATGTCGGCACGCGGCCATGGCTGCTTCAGGACAGGCGCGCGCTTTGAACAATGCGATGGAAATCGTCGATACTGCGTTCGAAATAATGGAGCCGCGGGGCATCGAACCCGATCATGTAAAGCCGGCCTGCGACGATCGCGGCACGCGCCTCTCCCTTGCGGGTGAGCTGATCCTGGTCGACATATTCATATGTGAACATGACACCATCCTGCCCCAGAAAGCGCGTCGGCTGCACATCGGTAACGCGGAAATCGGCGATCTGCTTGGCGGTGCGATAGGTTGCCTCGAACAGTTCGGGCAGTTCCACGAGCAGGGTTCCGGCACCGAATTTGGGCAAGGGCTCGCGTTTCTTGCTGCGTTCGCGCACGAGCGGCTTGCCCGGCTCGATCCCGGCGAAAAAGGTGAGATCGTTGAGCTGCCCGCCATCGAGCGTCCAGGTCTCCGTATGCTTGCCGACATTGCCGTCGAGCCGGTTCCAGTCGCGCCCTGGTGTGACGGTGAGCGGCGAATCGGCGATGCTGACCGCCACCCCCTGCTCGCGCAGCTTGTGCGCCATGGCGGTGGACGGCAGCAATGCGATGATCAGCGTCGCGGCAAATGCAGCGATAAGACGGGACATCATGGCGCGGGCACCTCTTCGGGGATCATCATGCCGATCAGCTTCGCATCCGCTGCATCGGGCTTGAGTTCGAGATAACGGCGGAGCGCCTGCTGCCCTGCGGCCGCCTGACCGGTCTTGAGCAGTGCCAGGCCGAGGCCGCGATGCGCCTCGGGATGGGCGGGATCGAGCGTGATCGCCTCGCCATAGAATTGTGCGGCATGGACGAGATCGCGCGGCGCGCCGCGCAAGCGATAGAGCTCGCCGCGCGCATGCCAGAGCGGCGCGGTCCAGCCGCTTTCGGCCAGTGACTGGATGATATATTCGCTTGCGCCGAAATCGTTGAGCTTGATCTGATCGTCCAGCAGCTGCGGCAGCCAGGGCGCGAGCGCCTCCCGGTAGCGCGCCGCGCCATCGTCGCGCGTCGCAGCATCCGGCCGGGCGAGGAGGGCGAGCGTCGTGGCGCGTTCGACCTGTGGCGGATGGGTTGCGTAGAATGGCACCCGGTCAAGACGCGGCTTCTTCAACCCCTTGGAAAGAGCGTCCGCCTGATATTCCTCGATCAATCGCTCCCACACTTGCGCAGCGGCCTGGGGTCGCAGATTGCTGTTGTTCAAATAGGCAATGCCTAGCCGATCAGCCTCGCGTTCATGATCGCGATTGAAGCTGTACAAGCTGCTGATGAGCGTGATTTCGAGATTGCGATAGGCCCTGACCACGTCATAGCTGGGAGCAAGACTACCGAGAACGCCAGCCCAGGCCAGAATGTCGGTGCTCGAACGGGCTGCACGGAACCTTTCTAGCGTATGGCGCGCCTCGAAATGACCAAACTCATGCCCCAGCACTGCTCCTAGCTCGGCTTCGCTATGGACTCGAAGCAATAGTCCGGTAAACACTTGCATCGTGCCATTCGGTGCCATGTTTGCATTGAAAATAGGCACTCTCAGAATGTAGGGGCGGACTGCTCCGCACCGATCTTCGCCCACGGTTGCACACAGTATGCTTCGAACATAACCGACGAGCGCCGGATCTTGGATGACCATATCCGATTGAGCAAGCCGACGTTCTTCCTCGTCCATCTTTTGCCAGAAGCCCTGTTCATCCACGCCCTGCGGTTGATAGGCCCCGGCATAAGGCGGCGGAAGCGGAGGTTCGGCTTGAGCGGAAACGCCCGCAGCAAGGGCCAGCACGCCGATCGCCAACCGCATCCGCGCGATCATGGTCTGGCCTGCGCGGTTGCGGCTGGCGCTGCGGCCTCTTTCGCAATCGTACTGCCCGGAAAATCCTCGAGCAGCTGGCGCACGCGCTTCATCGCGCCCTCGGCCTCGCGCACATCGCCGCCCATCTGGAAATCGGCGTTCAACCACAGCAGGTCACCGGTCCTGAGGTCGACCAGCCCGGCATAGCCCGCGTGCACGCCCGAGGTGAAGCCGACCCCCGCCACCAGTCCGACGATCTGCAGCATCTTCCGCCCGGTCGATCCATATTGATCGTCCGTATAGAGGAACAACGCATAATCGGCCTGGTCTGCGCCGGGCAGCTTCGCCACACCGGGCCCGAGCGACCAGTCGAACTGGCCCGCCTTGTTGTCACGCTTCTTGGTGGGCAGTCGATTGCCGACGAAGAACTGATATTCGATGACGGCCCGCGATACCGCGGCAAACAATGCCTGATGCTCCGCGACCAGCCGGGCATCCTCGCCATAGGCTTCGGGCGCAGCGACAACCGTATTGCCCAATTGCCGCTGCAGCTCGACCAGCGCCGCATCGATATGGCGGCGCGCCTGATCGGTCCATTCGGCGCGCGGCTCGGCCATGCCCCCGGTCGATTGCTCGGCCACGCGCACCGAGGGGCGCAGCACCAGGATGGTCTTGCCGCTTTGCGGTGGAAGGGCAAAGCCCTGACGCACCGCCGATCGCTCCTGCGCCAGTACCGGAGCCGAAACCGCCGCCCCCCATAACAGAAGCGAAGCCAAAAGGCCGAATATCGCACGCATCCCCTACCCTCGTTCCAGCATGGGAGCATAGAATAACTTGTGTCCGTTATTCTATGGGAAAGCGTGCGATTGCTTCATTATGGATATGATTGTCGGCATCGTCCGGAAATGCTTAGCGGGCCCCGAACAGGGCGGAACCGACCCGGACATGCGTCGCGCCAATTCTCACGGCGGTCTCGTAATCGCCCGACATGCCCATGCTGAGCTGATCGAGGCCATGGTCGCGCGCCAACTTGGCGAGCAGCGCGAAATAGGGCGAAGGCTCCAGATCGGCGGGCGGTACCGCCATCAGCCCGATGACGGGCAGATCGAGCGCGCGCACATCGGCGAGAAACTGCGGCAGCTCGGCGATCGCGCAGCCGCCCTTCTGCTCTTCCTCGCCGATATTGACCTGGACGAAGCACGGCACACGCCTGCCCGCCTTGTCCATCGCCGATGCCAGCGCCTTGGCCAGCGACGGGCGGTCGAGCGAGTGGATGCAGTCGAACAGCGCCACCGCTTCGTCCGCCTTGTTCGATTGCAGCTGGCCGACCATGTGCAGTTGCAGATCGGGGTAGCGCTCGCGCAACGCCGGGAATTTGAGCGCGGCCTCCTGCACCCTATTCTCGCCGAACGCCATCTGCCCCTCGCCGATCAGCGACTCGATGGCGTCGACCGGCTTGGTCTTGGAAATGGCGATCAGCGTGGTCGAACCGGCGGGGCGACCGGCGATCTTCTCCGACCGGGCAATCGCGTCGCGCACGATGGAAAGGGCGGTGGTGGGGGCGTCGCTTTGTATATCCATGGGGCGCGGCTATAAGCCCGGACATGCGCCGCCGCCAGCCCGGAAACACCTTGCCCATGCTGTGGCTGATCAGCGACGCGCGCAACGATGCGGTGCTGGAACGCGCAATTCGGCGGTTGCCCTTGAGCGTGGGCTTTGTGTTCCGGCATTATCATCTTGCGCCGCTGGAAAGGCGCGCGCGCTTCGACCGGCTGGCGAAACTGGTGCGCGCTCGCGGCGGACTGGCGGTGCTGGCGGGCGATCTGCGCACTGCGAAACGCTGGCGAGCAGACGGCTGCTATGGCGCACCTGGCAGCGGCGCGGATGCGCGGCTAATCCGGTTGCTCACCGCGCACGACATGCGCGAACTCGCCCGCGCCAATCGCGTGACAGGCGAGGCGCACACATTGATCTCCCCCATCTTCACGACCCGCACACATCCCGGTGGCGCATCGCTCGGCATCCCGCGATTTGCCGGACTCGCGCGGCTATCCCGCCTGCCAGTGATCGCGCTGGGCGGGATGACGCGGGCGCGGTTCCGAAGGGTTGCACGGATTGCAGAAGGCTGGGCGGCGATCGACGGGTTGTCGGGCTGAGCTATCGCGTCAGCCGAAGGAACGCCGCGCCATCTCGATCAGGGCCTTGAACGCGGCCGAGGCATTGCGGCGGTTTGGATAATAGAGACAAAGCCGTTCCAGCGGCGGTGTCCATGGTTCGAGCAGGCGAACCACCCGACCCGCCTCCAGATCCTCGCAGATATCGGATTCCATGAAATAGCCGATTCCGACATTTTCGAGCACGGCGATGCGCGCGAGACTTGCCTCGTCGAGCGTGATTGGCCCCTCGACATCGATCTGTAACGGCTGGTCGTCATTCTCGAACTGCCATCGGTGCAGCGCGCCGTTTGGCAGCCGGACGCGCAGACAGCGATGCCGCAACAAATCCGGCGGTGTTGCCGGCACGCCATGCGCCTCGAGATAGGCGGGGGATGCGACCACCGCGAAACGGCGTGGCGACCCGACGGGGATGGCGATCATGTCGCTGGGCACCAGATGCGCGCTGCGCAGCCCAAGATCAAACCCTTCGGCGACGATGTCGACGATGCGCCCCTCGGTGACGAGATCGATATGCACCTCGGGATAGCGCTGGAGGAATGGTAGCAGGAGCGGTGCCAGAATTTCGCGCGCAGCGGTCGGGAAAGCGTTGATCCGGATCGTGCCAGAGGGCGAATGCTGCTGGGCGCTCGCCGCCAGCATCGCATCGTGCAGCGTGGCAACGGCGGGTGCTACCTTATCGACGAAGCTGCGACCGGCATCGGTGAGCGAGACACTGCGCGTGGTGCGGTTGAACAGGCGGACGCCGAGCCGCCGTTCGAGCGCGCCGATCAGGTTGCTGAGGCTGGTGGTCGAGAGACCGAGCTCGATCGCCGCGGCGCGGAACGATCCCCGCCGCACAATGGCCAGCACGGCGTCGAACTCGATCAAGCCCTGTCTCGACATTATCCCTCCTTTCGCAACACTACATACCTCTCTATCCCGCTTATTAGCAATTATTGGCCTCTCTATAATCGCTCCAACCCCATCAAGGAGCAGAGCCATGCCGATCGATCTTCCCCGCCCCATTGCCGATTATGTCGCTGCCAACGCGCGACTCGATATCGATGCGATGCTCAAACCTTTCACGCCCGACGCGATCGTGGTCGACAATGGCAAGCGGTATCAAGGCACAGCGCAGATCCGCACACTTTTCGAGCGGGAGGTCATCCCGGTCGCGGCGATCTTCACGCCAGACATGGTTCGGACAGAAGGCGATCGGGTGATTGTCGAAGGGCCTGTGCATGGCAGCTTCAACGGTAGCCCTATTGGCTTCACCTATGACTTCGCGCTGACCGGCGATGCCATCGCGGCGTTGGAGATCACACTGTGACGTTGCGGGTCGATCCAAACGAGTTTGCGGGCAAGCGCATCGTCGTCAGCGGCGGCTCGAAGGGATTGGGGCGTGCGACCGTCGAGCGCTTCGTGGCAGGCGGCGCACGGGTCGTGACTGCAGCCCGGTCCAGCGTGGAACCGAGCGAAGGCGTCTTGTCGGTTCAGGCCGATCTGACCACCCCACAAGGCATTACGGCGCTAGCTCAGGCCGCGCTCGATCATCTCGGCGGCGTCGACATCGTCGCGCATGTGCTCGGCGGGTCCTCCTCACCGGGCGGCGGCTTTGCCGCGCTGTCGGACGAGCATTGGCTGGCCGAGCTGAACCTCAACCTGATCGCGGCGGTGCGTCTGGACCGGCTGCTGGTCCCGCAAATGACCGCGCGCGGTTTGGGTGCGGTGGTGCATGTGACATCGATCCAGTCGGTCATGCCGCTGCCCGAATCGACCACCGCCTATGCCGCCGCCAAGGCCGGCTTGAGGACCTATAGCAAGGCGCTGTCCAAGGAGATCGGGCCGCAGGGTGTGCGCGTGAACAGCGTCTCGCCCGGCTGGATCATGACCGAAGCATCCTCGGAGTTTCTCGAGCGGCTGCAGGCGGCCGAAGGCGGAACGATCGAGCAGGTGCGGCAGCGCGTGATCGACGGGCTGGGCGGCATTCCGATCGGGCGGGGGGCCGAGCCGCACGAGGTGGCCGATCTCATCGCCTATCTCGCCTCGGATCGCGCGGCGGCCATCCACGGGGCGGAGTTCGTCATCGATGGAGGGACGATCCGGACGGTGTGAGGTGAGCGGCGCCGTATCACCCTCTCCCAGCTTCGCCTAGCTCGCTTCGCTCACAAGGCTTCGCAACCCTCTCCCATCCAGGGAGAGGGCAGTCAGTGCTGATACATCGCGAAATCAGAAGCGGAACTCGGTCCCGACATAGACAGCCTGGCTGTCATACTGCTCGTTGGTGAGCCCGGTCAGGCGGTCGCGTTCACTGCGCAGGCGGATGCCGGCGGTGACGTCGAGATTGCGGGTGACCTTGTAGGCGCCGCCGACGTCGAGCGAATAGCTGCCCTGGTCGTTGAACGGACGCACCGCGCGGGTGGTCGGGGCCTGGACATCGTCCATCTCGATCCGCGGGCTGAACCGGCTCTTGCGCTGCGATGCACCGCGGCCGAGCTCGCCGATATCGGGCAGTGCATCATCCGACTGGCGGATGCTGGTGGGCAGTGCGAATTTGGTAAAGCCCTTGGCCACGCCCAGGCTGTAGGCGGTCGGCGTGATCTGGACGACACCGTCGCCCTTGCCGCCGTCGCTCGCCAGATCAGGCCGCATGTTGATCGCCTTGGCCGAGTCGGGGCGGATGCGCACCGCGATGGTCAGCGCGCGCGGACCGTCGGTCGCGGCAGACGCTGCAGGCGTGAAGCGGAACATCTTGTCACCGCGCAGTGCCGAGAATTTGAGCTTGTCCGCCAGACGCGGATCGACCGAGGCAGGCGTGAACGAACCGATGCCGCCGCGCGCATCGATCGAGACGGGTCGCGAGTCGAAACCGGAGGAAAAAGCGAGCGCAATCGACGGCACCAATGCCGCAGACCCGAGCAAAAGCCCTGAAATTGCCAGCTTTTTTGTAACTCCCGCTTTCATCGTCTTATTCCGACCCCGCCGCATCCCTGTAAAACGCGTTAACACAAAAACGCGTCCATGGGGGATCAAAGCACCTTCCCGTAAAAATAATCTCAAACCGTTGCAAACAATCCACAATCGGTTGCGGCTCTTTCTGCCCCGTCCTGCGGGGTACCAGAGCTCTGCCAGACGGCAGAATATCGGGCGAATTCTTGCTGCGCGCTGAACATGCACCGGCATGCGCAAGTGCTTGCCGAAGCAGCCCAAGCCACTATAGAAGGCCGCTGTTTCAAGCTGCGAAGATATAAGGAAGCCGCCATGCCCGTACCCCGTTTTGCCCGTGCCGCCCTTTGCGCCGCTGGCACGCTGGCGCTGCTTTCTGCCTGCGGTGGCGGGGAAAAGCGCGCCGAGGCGGATATCGCCGCCAGCCAGGTGACCACCATCGGCGTCAACAGCTATCTGTGGCGCGCCTCATTGGATGCGCTGTCGTTCATGCCGCTGCTCCAGGCGGACAGCGCCGGCGGCGTGATCGTGACCGACTGGTATGCCAATCCGCAGAGCCCGTCCGAGCGGATGAAGGTGACGGTGTCGATCCTCGACCAGGATCTGCGCGCCGATGCGCTGCGCGTCGCCGCCAGCCGCCAGGTCAACCAGAACGGCCAGTGGGTCGATGCGCCCGTCCGCGCTGCCACGGTGCAGAAGCTGGAAGAGGTCATCCTCACCAAGGCCCGCGACCTGCGCCAGTCCGCCATTCGCGAATAACACCCTGTCTTTCAGAGGGATACAATGAACGAGAAGACGCGGTTCAATCCGCTGGCCGCCGATGCCCGCTGGCAATCGGTGTGGGACGAGCGCCAGTCCTTCAAGGCAGACAGCAACAGCCCGAAGAAAAAGGCCTATGTGCTGGAGATGTTCCCCTATCCGTCGGGGCGCATTCATATCGGCCATGTGCGCAACTACACGATGGGCGACGTCATCGCGCGCTATCGCCGGATGCAGGGCTTCGAGGTGCTGCACCCGATGGGCTGGGATGCGTTCGGCATGCCCGCCGAGAATGCCGCGATGGAAAAGGGCGTGCACCCCGGCGGCTGGACCCGCGACAATATCGCCGCGATGCGCAAGCAGTTGAAGCGGCTGGGCTTCGCGCTCGACTGGAGCCGCGAACTGGCGACCTGCGAGCCCGAATATTACGGCCACGAACAGGCGCTGTTCCTTGACCTGTACGCAGCAGGCCTGGTCTATCGCAAGGAAAGCGCGGTCAACTGGGATCCCGTAGACCAGACCGTGCTCGCCAACGAGCAGGTGATCGACGGCAAGGGCTGGCGCTCGGGCGCGCAGGTCGAGCGGCGCAAGCTGAGCCAGTGGTTCCTCAAGATCACCGACTTTGCCGACGAGCTGCTCGAAGGGCTGGATACACTCGAGGACTGGCCCGAAAAGGTCCGCTCGATGCAGGCCAACTGGATCGGCAAGAGCCAAGGGCTGACATTCAGCTTCACGCTTTCCGGCGGTGCCGGGACCATCCCCGTCTATTCGACCCGGCCCGACACGATCTTCGGGGCGAGCTTCGTCGCGATTGCGGCTGACCATCCGCTGGCGGTCGAACTCGCCGCGAGCAATGCCGACGCCGCCGCGTTCATCGAGCGCTGCAAGGCGGGCGGCACCACCGCGGCCGAGCTGGAAACGGCGGAAAAGCTGGGCTTCGATACCGGGCTGAAAGCCATTCACCCGTTCGATCCGACATGGGAGCTGCCGGTCTTCATCGCCAATTTCGTGCTGATGGACTATGGCACCGGCGCGGTGATGGGTGTGCCCGGGCATGACCAGCGCGATCTCGATTTCGCGCGCAAATACATGCTGCCGGTGACCCGTGTGGTCGCAGCCGAGGGCGACGAGAACGCCCCGATCCATGACGAGGCCTATACCGGGCCGGGCAGGATCATCAATTCGAGCTTCCTCGACGGCATGGCGGCGGAAGAGGCCAAGGCCGCGGTGATCGCGCGCGCCGAGGCCGAAGGCTGGGGCCAGGGCACCACCGTCTGGCGGCTGCGCGACTGGGGCGTCTCGCGCCAGCGTTATTGGGGCACGCCGATCCCGTTCATCCATTGCGACGATTGCGGCGTCGTCCCCGTGCCGAAGGACCAGCTGCCGGTCACCCTGCCCGAGGATGTCAGCTTCGACATTCCCGGCAATCCGCTGGTCCGCCATCCGGCATGGAAGCATGTCGATTGCCCGAAATGCGGCAAGGCTGCGGTGCGCGAGACCGACACGCTCGACACCTTTGTCGATTCGAGCTGGTATTTCCTGCGCTTTGCCAGCCAGCCGGATGACAAGCCGTTCGACGCTGCCGAGATCGCCAAATGGCTGCCGGTCGGCCAGTATATCGGCGGAGTCGAACATGCGATCCTGCACCTGCTCTACGCCCGCTTCTGGACCCGCGCGCTGGCACGGATCGGCAAGCTGGAGGTGACCGAGCCCTTTGCGAGCCTGTTCACGCAAGGCATGGTGACGCATGAGACTTACTTCAGGAAGTGGACTCCCCCGGAGCAAGACACAACTCACACAATCTGGTTCTCGCCATCAGAGATCGAGAAGGAGAATGGAAAGGCCTTCCGAATCAATAAAAATGGCGAAAAGGTCGAAGTGGAAATCGGCCGCGTCGAGAAGATGTCCAAGTCCAAGAAGAACGTGGTCGATCCCGACGAGATCGTGAACCGCTATGGCGCGGACGCGGTGCGCTGGTTCATGCTGTCCGACAGCCCGCCCGAGCGCGACCTGCCGTGGAGCGAAGCAGGGATCGAGGGCTGCTGGCGCTTCGTCCAGCGTCTGTGGCGCGTGTTCAACTCGGTCGAGGCCGCCGAGGGCCAGGACAAGGCATTAGACCGCAAGCTGCACCAGTCGATCGACCTGATCGCCAAGGATATCGAGGCGCTCGCCTTCAACAAGGCGGTGGCGCGGCTGTACGAGCTGACCAACGCGATCGAGAAGGCCGCGCCCAGCGCCAGCCGCAACGTCGCGATCCGCGCGCTGGCCAGGCTGGTCGCACCGATGGTGCCGCATCTTGCCGAAGAAGCGTGGGAAGTGCTCGAAGGCCATGGCCTCATCGCCGATGCGAGCTGGCCCGAGGTCGATCCGGCGCTGCTGGTCGAGGACGAGGTCACCATCGCGGTGCAGATCAAGGGCAAGCTGCGCGACACGCTCACCGTCGCCAAGGGCCTGCCCAGCGAAGAGCTCGAACGGCTTGCACTGGCATCCGACAAGGTGCAGCGTAGCCTGGACGGCGCGGCGATCCGCAAGGTGATTGTGGTGCCCGACCGGCTGGTCAATCTGGTGGTGTGATGAATGCACGTGCCAACTTGCGTCACCCTGAACTTGTTTCAGGGTCTATTTCTCCCCATGCGGCTTCGGCTGCTGGGGCACGATGGATGCTGAAACATGTTCAGCATGACGAAATTGGCGAGATAACTGCCTCCCACCTTACCGGAGCGAACTGATGCGCGCCCTCCTCCCCCTCGCCCTGCTCGCCACGCTGTCCGCGTGCGGGATGAAGCCGCTCTATTCGAACGGCACGCAAGGCGCGGTTTCGACCACGCTGGGCGACGTCGCGGTCGCGCCGATCCAGGGACGCGCAGGCTGGCTGGTCAAGAATGCGCTCGACGACAAGCTCGATGCGCTGAGGAATGGCAACCAGAAATACAAGCTTCAGGTCGTGCTCGACGACAAGATCACCGGTTTCGGTCTGCTCGCCAACGATCAGGTAACGCGCGAGCGCAGGACGCTGCGCGCGCGCTATCAACTGGTCGATATCGCCAGCGGCGAGACGGTGCTCGATGCGACCGCCGCCTCGGACGCGGGTATCGATATCGTCAGCAGCGAATATGCGACGATCGCGGCGGAAAATCGCGCGCTGGAAAACCTGTCGCTCGAGATTGCCGACCAGATCGTGACGCGCCTGTCGCTGTTCGCGCGCGAGGTTTCGGCCGCGCGATGAAGGGCGATGTCGGCGCGATCCAGGCGCTCGCCCGCAAGCCGCGCCCCGATATCCGGCTCTATCTGATCTTCGGTACCGATGACGGCGGCAATGCCGCGCTGATGGCGGACATCATCGCGAGCTTCCCCAAGGGCACCGAACGCACCGATATCGACGGGCATCAGCTCGCCAAGGACCCCTCGCTGCTCGCTGCCGAGGCCGCCTCGCTCTCGCTGTTCGGCGATGCGCGCTATATTCGCGTCCATACCAGCGGCGAGGAAAGCCTGCCCGCGGTCGAGGCGCTGCTCGCGGCGGACAAGGCGGTGAACCCCGTCGTCATGCTGGCGAGCAGCGTGACCGACAAGTCGCGGATCGCCAAGGCCGTGCTTGCCGCGCCCAATGCGATGGCGGTGCAGACGAAAATCCCGGGGCCGGACGACATGGCCCGGATCGTCACCGAGCTGGGGCGCGGGGCAGGTCTCACCATCGATGCCGAGCTGGCGCATGTCATCGCGGGTTTCACCGCTGCCGATCGCAGGCTGGCAGCGCAGGAGATCGAGAAGCTCTCGCTCTATCTGGATGCCTCGCCCGACAATCCTAGGCCCGTGACCCGCGAGGCCATCGCCGCGCTGCGCGCCGATGCCGAGGATGACGCGATGCAGCCGATCATCAACGCGGCGCTCTCCGGCGACCTCAAGCGCCTGCCGGAGGAACTCAAGCGAATGCGCGAGCAGGCAGTGTCCGAGGTCGGGCTGGTCATCGTGATGCAGCGTCAGGTGATGCAGCTTGCCGGGCACGCACAGCGCATGGGCCAACCGCGCGATGTTTCGGCTTGGGTGCGGCAGGAAATGCAGAGCCGCAGGTTGTGGGGCGGCGGCAGCGCGAACGACTGGACGCGCCAGCTGCGCGCCTGGGGCCGTCCGCAAGCAGTCGCGCGGCTGTCCGAGCGGCTGCTGGTGCTGCAACAGGCGATGATGAAGGCAAGCCCCGGCCCTGCGCTGCTGCTGGAGCAGGAACTGCTCGAAATCGCCCGGGTCGCTGCGCGGGCATCTTGATCTTTGGGCCGACTGGTCCATGTTACTGTCTCCCCAGGAGAGACAGATGAGCGACACGAAGATCAGCGACGCCGAGTGGCGCGCGAAACTCAGCCCCGAACAATATCATGTGCTGCGCGAAGGCGGCACCGAGCGGGCGTTTACCGGAAAGTATAACGACCACAAGGGCACCGGCATGTACCGCTGCGCCGGATGCGGTGCGCCGCTGTTCGAATCCGACACCAAGTACAATAGCGGCTCGGGCTGGCCGAGCTTCACCGCGCCGGTCGAGCAGGAAGCCGTCAGCGAGATCGTCGACACCAGCCACGGCATGGTCCGTACCGAAGTGCGCTGCGCGCGCTGCGACGGGCATCTGGGGCATGTCTTCCCCGATGGTCCGGGACCCGAAGGCCTGCGCTACTGCATGAACAGCGCCTCACTGGATTTCGAGCCGAAAGAGGATTGAAACTCCTCGTCATTCCCGCGAACGCGGGAATCCCGCTTCTGCTCGACGGCTTTGACAAAAGCGGAACCCCCGCTTTCGCGGGTGTGACGATGAAAAGCGTTGCTAGCCTCGCGCGCTAGCCTCTCCGCCGCCGCAGCACGATATACAAAGCCCCATCACCGCCATGCCGGGGGTGCGCATTGCGGACCGCCGCGATATCGCCCGCATGGCGCGACGAGGCGAGCCAGTCCGAGACCGCCGCACGGATCGCGCCGCGCCCGGTTTCGGGGGCGCGTGCCTTGCCGGTGATCAGCAGCATCAACCGCATATCCGCCGCGATGGCCTGGCCGAGCGCCAGGTCGAGCCGCGCATAGGCGCTGGCGAGCGTGTGGCCGTGCAGATCGATCGTGACATCGGGCTGCACCCCACCCTTGGCCATGCGCCGATCCCAATGGCCGTCGAGATTGCCTTTCACCGTAGGGACGGGTGCCGGCGTGAAGGTCCAGCCGGGGTTGGGTTTGCTGGTACTTGAGCTCAACCAATCCTCCCCCTTGATGGGGGAGGTGCGAGACTTGGCCACTTGTAGCCTAGTCGCAGCGGTGGGGGTGATCGTGCCGCCAGTGTCGGACCTGGAGGCACGCTCACCCCCACCCAACCCTCCCCCATCAAGGGGGAGGGCTTTAGATGTGGTGGGAGCGAACCTGTCCTTGAAAGGCTCGACGGTCGCGATCACCCGCTTCCACAGGGCCGCTTCCGCATCGGTCAGCGGCCTTCGGCTCATCGTCAGCGCGCCTGGGCAGCGAGCCGGTCGTAGCTCCCGCGCGGCAGCAGGATCAGCGCCAGCCCGCGCGCGGACATGCCGCCCGCGATCGTCCGCGCCTGGTCGCCCGCGCCCCAGAAGGTGTCGAACCGGTTCGCCCCCTTGATCGCGCCGCCGGTATCCTGCGCGATCCACAGCCCATTGGGCTCGGCGCGGTCCATCGAGAGGAAAACCGGCGCGCCCAGCGGAATGAACTTGGGATCGGCAGCGACCGAGCTGCCCGCCTCGACCTGATAGCCCAGCGCGCCCAGTGGTCCCGGCCCGGTCAGTTCGCGGAAGAAGACGAAGCTCTTGTTCTCGCGCATGATGCTGCGGCCCTGTTCGGGATTGGCGCGCAGCCACGCGACGATGCCCTGCATGCTCGCCTGACCCGGCGCAAGCAGGCCACGGTCGCGCATCAGCGCGCCGATTCCGGTATAATCGCGCCCATTTTGCGACGCATAACCGATGCGTACCACCGATCCATCGGGTGCGCGAAGCCGTCCCGAACCCTGGACCTGCAGGAAGAAGAACTCGATCTCGTCCGCCGCCCAGGCGATGATCGGCGCGCGGCCGTTCAGCGATCCCTGCTCGATCTGCGTCCGGTCGTCATAGGGCACGAAATCGCTGCCCTTGACCTTGCCGCGGATCTTCTTGCCCGCCCATTCGGGGGAGAATTGCGACAGGTCGACATCGACCAGATCGGACGGGCGGCCATAGACCGGCACCTCGAACCCCGGTTGGCGGGTGCGGGTGCCGGCGATTTCGGGCTCGAAATAGCCGGTGGCAAAGGCTGCACCCTCGCCCACCTGGACCGCCTCGAATGCTTCGGCAAAGAAGCGTGCGGGGTCCTTGTCGCCCCATACAACGGCGGCATCGCAAGGCACGCGCCAGTCCTCGGGCCGGGTGAGGCCGCTCGCATCCTGGCGCTTGGTGACCGAGGGGCAGGTCAGCCGGAAAGCGGCCAGCGCTGCGCGTGCATCTTCGGGGGCGATCGGCAGGCTCGCAATATCGGGCCCGCGGCGCAGCGTCTGCCCCGCAGCCTGCGCGATATCTGCGCTCGCGATCACGCCCGCCCCGGTCATTGCAGGCAAGGGCGTGGCGCGCGGGATCACATAATTGGAAACAGCACCCCCAGCAGGCGGTGTCACGGGCCGCGAAGGCGCTGGCGTGACCGTTTCATAGGGCAGCCGCGAGGGCGAAGGCGTGGAGGCTGTGTCGCCCGAGGGAACCACGCCCGCACATCCCGCCAGCGCCAGCGGCAACAGGGCAAGCGCCAGCCTGTGCATCGCAGCCCCCTGCCCCGACACGATCAGGCCTGATCGGTTTCGACCAGAATCCAGTTGGGATCGTTGCTGCGCAGGTCGCGCTGGAAGGTCCAGACATCGTGCGTCTCGACCGCATCGGTCAGCGATCCAGCGACCAGCTCGCCATCGGGTCCGCGCACGACCGCCGCAATGTCGGAATCGTAGCGAACTGTGATGCGCGCCATCGGCGCGTCATATTCGGCATCGACGATGCGGGTCTCGTCGATCCGCACCAGCCGGTTTTCCAGCGTCTCGCCGCGCGCCGTCCGCTGCTCGATCGATTCGGCGAAGCTTTCGTACACCTCATCGTCGCACAGGCTGCGAAGCTGCTCGCGATCGCCCGACCAGAAGGCTTCGAGGATCATGCCATAAGCGGCCTTGGCGCCTTCACGGAAACGGCCGACATCGAAGCTGCGATCGGACGCGAGAATTTGGCGGATGCCCGGCTCGGCAGCGATATCGAACACGGTCGAAGTTCCGGGCGTCAGGCCAGCGGGCTTATCGTCGAGCTGCGGCCTCTCGATCGCGGCGGGACGTTTGGTGACAGGCGTGTCCATCCCGCGGGTCAGCGGTTCCTGCTCGTGCCCGGTGCGTTTGCCCAGCACCGAATAGAGCCGGAGCCCCAGAAATGCTGCAACCATGGCCAGGATGATGATTTCTACCGTCACAAGACTTCCCGTTTGCCCACCCGTGTGGAACGTGATGCTGCCAGCGCAGCAGGTTGAAAGCACAACATAGGACATGTCGGCCAATATGCAAATCGCTTTGGCCCGATATCCGTTGCGCCGGACCTGCACTTTCGCGACGCTTGCGCATGCAGCACAGCCCGATTAGAGCGCGGCACAGGACGCGCGGGGCGCGCAACTGCATCGAAAGGGATTATTCATGGCCGAAGACGGCACCGTAAACACGCAAGAGTCGGCGCTGAATGGCGCAGCGGGACCGCAGGCTGGCCTGATCTCGCAATATGTGAAGGACCTTTCGGTCGAGAACCCGAACGCCCCCGACAGCTATCAGTGGCCGGGTCAGTTGAGCTTCGACGTGCAGTTCCGCGCCGAATCGCGCCAACTCAATGAAGAGGTGCATGAAATGCTGTGCACCTACACGATCGCAGCCAAGGCCGAACAGGGCACCGCCTATCTGGTCGAACTCGCCTATGGCGCTCTGGTCGGCCTGCGCGGCATGGACGAGGAGCAGACCCGCCGCTTCCTGTTCGCCGATACGCCCCGCATGGTCTTCCCGAACATCCGCCTGATCCTGGGCAATGTCATCCGCGATGCGGGCTATCCGCCGCTGGTGCTCGAGCCGATCGATTTCGTCGGACTGTACGAACAGCAGAGCCAGGACCCGAATTTCGGTGCGGCAATGCCGCCTGCGGAAGGCAACGCCTGATCCTCGCTTCCCGGGGCATCATCCGATGAACCTGCTGCGCGCCGTCTCCACCATCGGCGGTCTGACCCTGGTCAGCCGCGTGCTGGGGATGGTGCGCGACATATTGATGGCCCGCTATGTCGGCGCAGGCATGGCATCGGACGCGTTCCTGATCGCCTGGCGGCTGCCCAACCTGTTCCGCGCGCTGTTTGCCGAGGGCGCGTTTGCCGCGGTCTTCGTGCCGATGTTCAACCGCAAGATGGCCGAGGCGGACAAGGACGCGCCCGGTACCGGACTGGACGTCGCCAAGGCCTTTGCCGGCCAGGTGCTGTCGGTGCTGGTGCCGTTCCTGGTCCTGTTCACCGCGCTGATGATGCTCGCTGCAGGGCCCGTCGTCTATGCGATGACCGGCGGCTTTCCCGATGGCGGGCCGGAAAAGTTCGCGCTCGCCCGGCACCTGACGATCATCACCTTTCCCTATCTCGGGCTGATCTCGCTGGTGTCGCTCTTGGGCGGCATCCTCAATTCCTTGAACCGCTTCTGGGTCAATGCCGCAGCGCCCATCCTGCTCAACATCTGCATGATCGTCGCCTTGCTGTTCTTTCGCGGCGACAATGAGGTCGACACCGCGATCACCCAGGCGATCGCGGTCACTGTCTCGGGCGCGCTGCAGCTGCTCTGGCTGATCCTGTCCTGCCGCGCCAATGGCGTGGTGCTCAAGCTCTCGCGCCCGCGCCTGTCGCCTGACGTCAAGGCGATGCTGATGCTGATCGCACCGGCTGCGATCGGCCAGGGTGCGATCCAGTTCAACCTGCTGATCTCGACCTCGCTCGCCGCACGCTATTTGAGCGAAGGTGCGGTCTCGTGGATCTATTATGCCGACCGGCTGAACCAGCTGCCTTTGGGGCTGATCGGTATCGGTGTCGGCACCGCGATCCTGCCGATGCTCTCGCGCCAGATCGGCGGAGGAGACAGCGCGGCCGCGCTCAACACGCAGAACCGCGCGCTCGAACTCGCACTGCTGCTCGCGCTGCCTGCTGCGGTCGCTTTGGTGACCGCCGCCGGGCCGATCATCCACGGCGTGTTCCAGTACGGCGCGTTCACCGCCGAAGACACGCTGGCCACCGCGCAGGTGCTTGCCGCCTTTGCCTGCGGGGTGCCGGCCTATGTGTTGATCAAGGTGCTGACCCCAGGTTTCTACGCCCGCGCCGATACCAAGACGCCCGTGCGCCTCGCGTTGCTGGCGATGCTGGTCAACCTGGTCGGCAATCTGGTGCTGATCTGGCCGCTGGGCCCGGTCGGCGTCGGCATAGCCACCGCGCTGTCGGCCTGGGTCAATGTCGGCCTGCTGTTTGGCGTGCTGTACAAGCGCGGGCATATCCAGCCCGACGGGCGGCTGATCGCCAAAACCTGGCGCATCGTTGCGGCGGCAGCGCTGATGGGTGTCGCGCTCTGGCTCGGCGGGCATCTGGCCGAAGGCTGGATGGAAGGCCGGCTCGAACACCGCATCGCCGCACTCGCCGTCTTGTGCGGAGGCGGCGCGGCGGTATATGGGCTCGCAACGCTGGCGCTGGGCGCTTACCGGCTCAGCGAGATCAAGGGCATGCTGCGCCGCAAGGCGTGAAGCGGCCCGCCCCTTCAGGCGAGAAAGTAACCGACATGCGCGTCCTTTCCGGCATCCAGCCGACCGGCAATCTGCACCTGGGCAATTATCTGGGCGCGATCCGCAACTGGGTGAAGATGCAGGACGAGATGGACGCGGACAGCGCGTGCTTCTTCTTCCTCGCTGATCTCCACTCGATCACCGTGCATGAAGAGCGCGAGACGCGCATCCGCAACGTGCGCGAGATGGCCGCCGCGCTGATCGCCTGCGGCATCGATGCCGACCGCAGCGTGCTGTTCAACCAGGCGCGCGTTCCCGCACATGCCGAGCTTGCCTGGCTGCTCAACGGCACCGCGCGCATCGGCTGGCTCAACCGCATGACCCAGTTCAAGGACAAGGCCGGCAAGAACCGCGAGGGCGCGAGTGTCGGCCTGTTCGTCTATCCGGTGCTCCAGGCCGCCGACATCCTGCTCTACCAGGCGACGCACGTTCCCGTGGGCGAGGACCAGAAACAGCATCTGGAACTGACCCGCGACATCGCGATGAAGTTCAACACCGATTTCGGGGTCGAGCTGTTCACCCTGCCCGATCCGTACATCCCGAAGGAATCGGCGCGGATCATGAGCTTGCGCGACGGCAATGCCAAGATGTCCAAGTCCGACCCGTCGGACATGAGCCGCATCAACTTGACCGACAGTGACGACGAGATCGCGCAGAAGATCCGCAAGGCCAAGACCGACCCCGAACCGCTGCCGGACGTCGCATCCGCGCTCGAAGGCCGGGCCGAGGCGCTGAACTTGATCGGCATCTATGCGACGCTGACCGAATCGACGCCCGATGCGGTCTGCGCCCAGTTTGCAGGCCAGGGCTTCGGCGCGTTCAAGCCCGCGCTCGCCGAAGTGCTGGTCGAGGCGCTGCGCCCGATTCGCGAGCGTTTCGTCGAGCTCAAGGAAGATGAGGCTGCACTCGACGCGATCCTCGACAAGGGCGCGGAAAAGGCGCGGTCAGTCGCGGCGCCGACACTCAGCGGAGCTTATGAGGCGCTCGGCCTGATGCGCTGAGCCGAAGCTGAACCTGCGCAGAATTGCGTTCAAACGGGGTTCATTCGCGGCCAGTTAGTCCTATATCCAGAGTCGGACGGCGCAGGGTCGCGCGCGTCCGCCATGGAGAGACAAAATGACTGTTCGCAGCCGTTTTACCCGTCGTGCAGCGCTGTTTGCGGTGCCCGCCCTTGCCCTTGCGCTTTCGGCCTGCGCCACCCCGTTCAAGGCCGATGTCGCCCGCTTCCAGGCTCTGCCCGCTCCCCAGGGCCAGAGCTTTGTCGTCACCGCATCCGATCCGCGCCTGCAAGGCGGGCTGGAATTCGCGCAATATGCCGGGCTGGTGACGCGCCAGATGAGCCAGCTGGGCTATGTCCCCGCCAACGATCCCTCGCGCGCCGACATGGTGGTGAGCTTTTCCTATGATGTCGACAATGGCCGCGAAAAGGTCGTGTCCGACGGCTTTGGCGGCGGCTGGGGCGCCGGTTTCGGTCCGTGGGGCGGTCCCTGGGGCGGCTTCTACGGTCGCCGTGCCTTTGGCTTCGGCTTCTATGACCCGTTCATCTTCGGCCCTGGCTGGAACAACGATGTGCGCAGCTACACCGTGTACACCAGCGAACTCGACCTGAAGATCGACCGCGTCGCCGACAATCAGCGCTTGTTCGAAGGCAAGGCCGAGGCCCAGTCGCGTAGCAAGAACCTGCAATATCTGGTGCCGAACCTTGTCGATGCGATCTTCACCGATTTCCCCGGCCGCTCGGGCGAGACGGTGCGCATCTCGATCGCACCCGAAGGCAAGAAGGTGAAGCCGATCCGCGAGACGCGGTGAGCATAGGCTAACCCTCCTAAATCCTCCCCGAGCTTGTCTCGGGGAGGGGGACCGCCGATCAAAGATCGGTGGTGGAGGGGAAGCGGGATCACGCTTGGAATCGCGGCAGTGCACATCCGCTGCCCCTCCACCATCCGCTGCGCGCGCGGTCCCCCTCCCCCAGCAAGCTGTGGGAGGATTTTTATACCCCCGTCGAGCCGAAGCCGCCGGTGCCGCGTTCGGTAGCGTCGAGATCATCGACCTCGGCGAAATCCGCGCGCTGCACCGGTGCGGCCACCAGTTGCGCGATGCGGTCACCCCGGCGGATCGGGAACGGCGTGTCGCCATGGTTGATCAGGATGACCTTGAGCTCGCCGCGATAGTCGCTGTCGATCGTGCCGGGCGTGTTGGGCACGGTGATGCCATGCTTGAGCGCGAGGCCCGAGCGCGGGCGCACCTGCACCTCGTATCCGTCGGGAATCGCCATCGCAAAGCCGGTGGCCACCGCATAGCGCTGACCCGGCATCAGGTCGAGCTCTTCAGCCGCGACGACATCCATCCCCGCCGCGCCCGCTGTCGCGTAGGCAGGCACCGGCAGCCCCTCGCCACGCGGCAGCCGCTTCAACCTTATCGTGATCGGCGCCAGCGGGTGTTCAGCGGACGGCATCAGCGATCTTCTCCATCAATTTGCGCGCGACCTGGTCCTTGGGCAGGTTGGACCAGCTTTCCACGCCATCGGCGGTGACGATGTGCACCGCGTTCTCGTTCCCGCCCATCACATCGCCGGAGACGTCATTGGCGACGATCCAGTCGCACGCCTTGCGCGCCAGCTTGGCCTGGGCATGCGCGATGACATTCTCGGTCTCCGCAGCAAAGCCGACCAGCAGTGCGGGCCGCCGCGCGTCCCGGGCCAGCCCTGCCAGAATGTCTGGATTCTCCGCCAGCTGCAGCACCGGTAGCGCGCCGCCGGTCTTCTTGATCTTCTGCTCCGCCGCATCCGCGGTGCGCCAGTCGGCCACCGCCGCGACCAGGATCGCGATATCGGCTGGCAGCGTCGCATCGACCGCCGCCGCCATCTCGCGCGCGGTCTCGACATCGATGCGCGTCACCCCCGGCGGAGTCGGCAGATGCACCGGCCCGGCGATCAGCTGCACCTCTGCACCCATGGCCGCCGCGGCTTCGGCAATCGCAAAGCCCTGCCGCCCGCTCGACCGGTTGGCGATATAGCGCACCGGATCGATCGGCTCGTGCGTCGGCCCAGCGGTGACGAGCACGCGCTTGCCGGAAAGTGGTAGCGCTGGAGCAACGGCAGCACCCGCCCGCACGGCCAGAGCCTGTTCGATCTGCTCCATGATCGCCACCGGCTCGGGTAACCGGCCCGGCCCGTATTCGCCGCATGCCATCGCGCCGTCATCGGGATCGACCACCGTGATGCCGTCGGCGCGCAACCGCGCGACATTGCGCTGGGTCGCGGCATGCTGCCACATGCGCACGTTCATCGCCGGGACCGCCAGTACCGGCGTGTCGGTGGCCAGCAGCACCGTCGTCGCCAGGCTGTCCGAAATCCCCGCCGCCATCTTCGCGAGCAGGTCTGCAGTCGCCGGGCAGACCACGATCAGGTCGGCCTCGCGGCTCAGCTGGATATGACCCATCTCGGTTTCGTTCTTGAGATCCCAGAGCGTGGTGAACACCTCGTTCTCGCTCAGCGCCGCGAGCGTCATCGGGGTGATGAACTGCGCGCCGCCATCGGTCAGCACGCAGCGCACGGTCATGCCCGCCTTGCGGATCAGCCGGATCAACTCGCACGCCTTGTACGCGGCGATGCCGCCGCCGACGATAAGCAGGATATGGGGTGGTTTCATGGGGGCCAGCGGTAAATGCTGCGCGCGCGCCGGTCAACGATAGTGCCAGCTTTCGAGCAGGCGGGAGGTGCCGGGGCGATAGGGCTGGTCAAAGGCATCGGGCGGCCGCGTCTCGCCGCAGCGATAGAGCGGCCCTGCGACCAGCCGCCTGCGATACAGCGCGGTCAGCACGATGGCATGGGCCAGCGCACACAGCGCGACGCCGATCAGCTGGCCCGCGCGCCCCTCGATCAGAAGCGAACCGTGGGGGACAAAGTCGGGCAGGCGAACGAGACCGATGGCATGCGCGCACAGAATCGCTGTGGCCAGAGCGGCCAAGTGATCGCGCATCCGCAACAGGGTGGAACACAATGACATGCGATCCGCCTACACGGCGCGCAGGGCGCGCGCTGTGCGGCAGATCGCAGTCAGGCCGGAATCACGCGGTGACTGCGCGCAGCCCCTCGATGAAATGCGGGATATTGGCTTCCGTGAACCCGGCAATGTTGATCCGGCCCGAACCCGCCATGTACACGCCCCAGTCGGCGCGCAGCGCGGCAATCTGATCCGGCGTCAGCTGGAGCACCGAGAACAGGCCGTTCTGCTGGCCCACGGCTGCCAGATTGACCGATCCGATCGACTGGTAAGAAGCGAGCGTGTCGCGCACGCTGCGCATCCGCTCGCGCATCGAATCGAGTTCAGCGAGCCAGATCTTGGTCAGCCCCTCGTCTTCCAGCACGATCCTGACCGCAGCCGCGCCATGATCGGGCGGCATCGACCAGTTGGCACGCGCCAGCGCGGCCAGGTTCGACTGGATCGCGGGCTGCTGCTCGGCGCTTTCGGTCATCACATAGAGCGCGCCGACGCGCTCGCGATACAGGCCGAAATTCTTGTCGCAGCTATAGGCAATCAGCGCCTCGGGCACCTTGGCAAGGACGGTGCGCAGGCCATAGCCGTCGGCCTCAAAGCCATGACCCAGGCCGTGATAGGCCAGATCGATCAGCGGAAAGAGGCGCTTGGCCGCGACCGTCTCGGCGATCTGCTGCCATTGCTGCTCGCTATAATCCGCGCCGGTGGGATTGTGGCAGCAGCCGTGCAGCAGCACCGCATCGCCCGCATCGGCCTTGTCCAGCGCGGCTTCGAGCGCGGTGAAGTCGAGCTTCTGCGTCGCGACGTCGAGATGACGGAAGGTTTCGCTCGCCAGGCCCACGGCGTTGAAGATCTGCACATGGTTGGGCCAGCTGGGCGTGCCCATCCAGATACGCTTGACGCCGGCCTTGAGCAGCAGGTCCGCTGCCAGCCGCACCGCGCCGGTGCCGCCGGGGGTCTGCAGGCCGTCGATGCGCCCTGCCGGATCGAAATCGCCCAGCATCCAGGGCATGATCGCGCGGACAAAGCCCATATCGCCTTCGGGGCCGAGATAGCTCTTGCTGTCCTGCCCGTCGAGCAGGCGCGCCTCAGCCGCCTTGATCGCCTTGAACACCGGGGTGGCGCCATCGGCGGTGCGATAGACGCCCACGCCCAGGTCGATCTTGGTCGGGCGGTCATCGGCCGCATAAAGCTTGATCAGCGCGAGCAGCGCATCGGCCGGTTGCGCCTTCAATTGTTCCAGCACGGGTAATTCCCCCATCTCACGTTTGAAAATTGCCGGAAACCACCTCTCCGGCGTCAGGAAAATGCGCGAGCCTCCATGCCGACCGTTGCGCGCCGGGGCAAGGCAAAAAGGCCGGCTGCCGCTTTGGAGTGCGACAACCGGCCCCGTATTTGCCCATGGCAGTTGCGACCCTGCGGGCTATGCCTGCCGCGAAGCGATCCGTCAGAAAGGGACGAAGTTCCGCTTGCGGGTGAATTTCATGTACCCGGCATTGACGCCGAGGCGCAGGCCAAGCCCCATGCGCACGGGGATCAGCACCACATCGCCGCGGCGCAGATAGCTGGTGTGGAATCCGCCGACCAGATAGGCCGCGCCCTCGCCCGCGCCGAAGCGCTTGTACAGGTCCTCGGTGTCATAGAGATTATAAACCAGAACGAAGGTGTTGCCGGCATTGGCCCCGGCATCGAAGCCGATGGAAGGGCCGGTCCAGTAGACGGGCCGGTCGCCTTCCACCTTGTGGTGCAGCGTGCCCGAACCATAGCGCAGCCCGACGACGAATGCGCCCGATGCCTCGCGCCCGACGATATAGCCATTGGGCTCGCCCTGCTTGCGCAATATGTCCTCGATCAGCCCGGCCAGCCCTTCGGCGCCCTTGCCGAACACGCCCTCTGCCGCGCCGATCAGATCATCCTTCTGATAGCCGTTGCCGGAAACCGCAGGCGGCACCGCCGCAGTCGCAGCAGGCGCGCTGCTGTCGGCTACCGGCGGCAGTGATTCGGTGCTGCTGGTGGCACCATTGTCGGGCGTGCCATAATCATATCCGCCGTCGAGGGGCGCCTCACGCGCCGGCTCGGCCGTGCCGCTGGGTCGCGCCGGCGCCAGGTCCGCATCGATTGCGTCATTGGGATCGATCGTCCTGACCTGGGCCGATGCCGGCCCGGCCAGAGGCCCTGCCCCCAGCCCCAATGTCGCCAGGGCGACAATCGCCAGACCCTGTCCGAACCAGCCCATTGCCATGCTTGCCTCCCGCCTGTGCATCATTAACCACAATCGCCGCATTCCTGGACCCAAGACAATGAATGGGCGATGACCCGAGTCGGTGGTGCGCCGACCCGAGTCCGATTTGCGACAAATGCGGTTGAATCGGGCGATTGCGGGCCATCCACAGCAAATGCGCAAAAGCGGGCGCGGAAAGCGAACTTAACCGGTTGATCCCTGCCCCACCCGCCGCTATAGCGCGCTCTGGCCAATCGACCGGCCCCGTAGCTGGGGCAAGCAAGCATCGACATGCTGCCATGCGGAGACGTGGGTGAGTGGCTGAAACCAACGGTTTGCTAAACCGTCGTACTGGTAAATCCGGTACCGAGGGTTCGAATCCCTCCGTCTCCGCCACTTCCTGTTCCGCGCTCCTGCCCTGATGGTCAGCAGCCCCGAAGGACACGCGACTGTCTCTGCTTTTGCCTAGCAGAGGAGCCAACGACATTCCCTGGCGCGGGACACGCGGGCGCCGGGAGCGAGACAAGCTGTCTAGCCCGAGCGGGATGGATCCCCCTCTGAAATGCGCAGGGAACGGGCATGCAGGAGTTTCGGTAGCAAACCCGCGGTCCGGACCGGCTTGACTTCCCCCGGCCGGCATCTGGGCGCAGCGCCATGAGCCGGCGTCCTCGATCACAATCTCAAGCCTGTTGGGTTGGCGGGGATGAAGGACGCCACCACGCCACTATACCGAATCGGTCGTGGCAGCTTTCGCATGTCTCGAAGCGCGCGGGCATCGTCTGCAAGGGGTTCGGACGACGCTGCTCGCAGCCGCAAGCCAGGCACGTGGAACTGTCACCGTTCCGCAGGATCAGCCCAGCCTGCTCGAACTCCCGGAGAATATCGGCAAACAACGTTGCCGAGACCGGGTCGTGCACACGGCCGGTCGCGTTGCAAAACGAACGATAGATTTGCGAGAGGCTGCGCTTACTGTCGATCTCGAACCACAGCGCCTCGATGGTTTCATCGATCTCGAGGCGGCTATGCCCATTGTGAATCATGCGGATATCGCCCCTGGGATCGGGATAGAAGCGGAACACCGCCGAGATCTCCCTCACCACTTCAGGCATAGACTCGCCTCAGGGCACAGTCGGACCAGTAGAGCACCTGCCGCACCAGTGTCAGCACTTCGTCCATATCGGGCGCGTCCAGCCCGAGACCGAACACCCTATAGCGCAAATAGATGCCAAGCGCATTTTCGGCCTCAGGCGATGGCGGCATCGACCGAAGCGATCTGATCCGCCATTTTCCGAGTGGATTGGTGAAGCCGTGCGCAAATCGGATGGCATCCACGCTATGGTCGATGATGTCGAAGAGGCGCAGCAGCACTTCGGCCGGATCTCCGCGATCCACCATGCCTTCAAGATCGAGCGCGGCCCCGTCGATCTTGTGCATGCAGCGCTTGACCATGTAGCGGCGGAAATCGCAGGCCTGCGCGGCGGCAAGCAGCGCGCGGTAGGCGGGTGTGTCGAAGAGCGGGACCGCGTTCAGGAGGCGATGAATCAGCAGCTCCTGCCGCTCGTCGATCCGCTCTGCGACAAAGTCGACGGGAATGTCGAGCGCAGCAATTTCCGCGACCGGCGAGGAGATGGTCCCGGTGTGGATATATTCCAGATCGATCCGGCGAGCTTTGCCGAAGATCATGTTGATCAGCATATGATCCTTGCGCACGACATGACCGATGCCGTCCAGCGCCAGCTCGCTCACAATCATGACATCGAGATCGGAGGTCTTGTTGCCAAATCCCTCCACCAGCGATCCTGCAAGAAAGATGGCTCCATGCTCGATGAAGCGCTGCTGTATCGCCGGGAGAAATTCGCCCATGTCGACACCGAAGCGCTGGCAAGCCGCCACGGACGCATGGGTCGGTAGAGGATGAATTGTGCCCTGCATTTTACTTGCGCATCATGCCAGGAGGGACAACAATCAAACTACTGTACCGATGAAGGACATTGGCTGCGGATGAATATCCGCAGCCAACATCACGATCAGGCGACCACGTCTGCGCGAAGCGTACGCAAGGTGGCGGCAAGTTCATTGAGACGCGATTCGACAACGTCGATCTTCTTCGTCACCATCTGCTTGCGATCAAGATACGCAGCACGAGTCACATTTTCAGACTTTGCCATCATAAATCTCCATTCGAATCATTGTTTTGAATATTGCCCGAACAAATAATTCGGACTGCAGCTAAATTGAATTAGCTGCACCAGCATTGCTGGCACTTTTTTGCAAGCAGCTTACATTTTCACTATACAAATCACCCCAGGATTGTCAACAATGATTCAATATCCGCATCGACATATCGAATCTTTTCAGCTAAAGATTAAGTATTGTTCATGTTCGTTACAGGGAGATGTGCAATGACCGATAAGGGTTCAGACATCCGCATGAGTCGTGCGGCCCACGATCCGGCGATCCGCGAGGCGCTGACGCTCGGAGAGGTCGGCCGGATGAAATCGGTTCTCAAGCGCGCCAGAAAGGTTCAGGCAGAGACCGGAAACCTCTCAGCCGGAATTGCCGACCTGGAAGCGGCCATCGCCAGGCTGGAGAAAGGCTGACAATGGTCCCGCAGGCGGAGCTGCCGCATGCGCGCTTCTTCGGTTCGGCGGATCAGCGCAGGCGCGTACCCGTCAGCGTCGTCTGGGAACTGACCCGAGCCTGCGACCTGTCCTGCTGTCATTGCGGCTCGCGGGCCGGACGGCGCGCGCGTGAGGAACTGTCCAGCGTCGAATGCCTCGATCTTGTCGATCAGCTTGCCGAACTCGGAGCGCGGGACATCGGCCTGATCGGCGGCGAAGTCTATCTGCGGCGCGACTGGCTGGAGATTGTTCGGCGCATTCGCCAAGCGGGCATGGATTGCTCGGTCCAGACCGGCGGGCGGTTCTTCACTCCGGCCACGCTCGATGCTGCCATCGCGGCCGGCGTCATGAGCATCGGGGTGTCGCTCGACGGCGTCGGCCAGACCCACGACCTGCAGCGCGGGGTGCCGGGCAGCTTCGAAGCGGCGCTGGCGCTGCTGCACCTTGTGGCGAACCGGCCCATCATGGCGAGCGTGAACACGCAGATCAACCGTCACACGATGCAGCAGCTTCCCGAGCTGCTCGATGTCCTGATCGCAGCGAAGGTCTCGAACTGGCAGCTGGCGCTGACCGTCGCGATGGGCAACGCCGCCGACAATGACGACCTGCTGCTGCAGCCTTATGACCTGCTCGCATTGTTTCCCCTGCTTGCCAGCCTTCATGACCGTGCTGCCGAAAACGGCATCGTGCTGCAGCCATCGAACAATATCGGCTATTTCGGCCCCTATGAGGAAAAGCTGCGCCTGATCGGCGATATCGCGGCGCACTGGACCGGCTGCAGCGCTGGCGACAATGTCCTGGGCATCGAGGCGGACGGCAATATAAAGGGCTGTCCGGGGCTGTCGCGCGACTATGTCGGCGGGAATGTGCGCGACGAACCGTTGCGGGTGATCTGGGACCGCGCCGAGCGACTGGCCTTCACCCATCGCGCGACGAAGAGCGACCTGTGGGGCTATTGCGCGCAATGCTATTATGCCGAAATCTGCATGGCCGGATGCACATGGACAGCGCATTCGCTGATGGGGCGGCCGGGCAACAATCCGATGTGCCATTACCGCGCGCTCGAGTTCGCGCGCCGCGGCAAGCGCGAAAGGCTGGTCAAGGTGGCCGATGCGCCCGGCCATGCCTTTGACTATGGGCGCCATGCGCTGGTGGTGGAGGATAGGCCGCTATCCGGCCGGGCGGTGCTGTCGTGACCGCCGGAAGGGTCGCCGCCACGCTGCTATTGTGCCGGTCGTGCCGGCAGTTCGTATGGCCCGAAGAGAAGGTCTGCAGCCACTGCCAGAGCGATCTGGCCAAGGCCGAACGCGATTATCTGTCGGCGCTCGATATGGCCCGCGCCGCGGCAGAGCGGCTCGAGGCTGCCCTCAACGCCGACCATCGGCTCCAACCCGACCGGCAAACCGGAGCCGCTGCAGCCATGGGCCACAGCGCATCCGGCTCGTTTTCATGAACCCAGAAAGGGCGTGCCGTGTCCGTTCATCAACCACGCGAGATGATCCTCGGAGCCTATATTTCCTATGGGACGGGGCATCACCCGGCCGCCTGGCGCATGGACAGCAGCCGCGCCGATGGGGCGCAGAACATCGAACATTATACAAGTCTGGTGCAACACGCCGAAGACAATCTCTTCGACTTCATCTTCCTGAGCGACACCCCCTCGGTGTTTGCGGACGACCATCTGGGTTATGGCAGCAGGGTTGTTGTCTTCGAGCCGCTGACATTTCTCGCCGCCATGGCAGTCCAAACCCGCCATATCGGGCTGATCGCGACCTCGTCGACGTCCTACAAGGAACCGTTCAACCTCGCGCGCGAATATGCTTCTCTCGACTGGATTTCGGGGGGGCGCGCGGGCTGGAACCTGGTGACCTCGTCCAAGGCGGGTGCGGCACTCAATTTCGGCCACGCCCCGCATGCCGAGCACGAGGCCCGATACGATCGTGCCGAGGAGTTTTTCGATCTGACCTGCCGCTTCTGGGACAGCTGGGAAGATGACGCCTTCCCACGGGACAAGGCGAGCGGCCTTTTCTACGATCCGGCCAAGCGCCACCCCGTTCATTTCGATGGGCAGCATTTCCGCATTGCAGGTGGCTTGCTCAACATCGCGCGTCCGGTGCAGGGGCGGCCTGTCATCGTCCAGGCGGGAGCATCCGCGACGGGGCGCGACTTTGCCGCACGGCATGCCGAGCTCGTGTTCACCGCTTCGGGCAGCATCGAGGATGCCCGCGAATTCTATCGCGATGTCAAGGCACGGGCCGCGCGCCATGGCCGCGATCCGGATCAGCTGAAGATCCTGCCCGGATGCAGCCCCTATTGTGGCCCGACCGCAGACCATGGCCGACGCAAGCTGCAGGACCTGCAGGACAAGGTGGCGCCGGGCCTCGCCCTGTCGATGCTGTCCGACCTGCTGGGAGGATTCGACCTCTCGCCCCATGACATCGACGGCCCGTTGCCCCCACTGCCCCCGTCGAATGGGAACCAGAGCCGCCGGGCGATGATCGAAAAGCTCGCCGCACAGCGAGGCGCCACCATTCGCAGCCTGTACGAACGGCTGGTCGTCGCGCGGGGCCATTTCATGGCGATCGGGTCGTACCAGGACATCGCGGACGAACTGGTCGAATGGGTGGCGACGGGCGCCGCCGACGGATTCAACATCATGCCGCCACAGATGCCCGATTTCCTCCATGATTTCTCGCAAGGGGTGATACCCCTGCTGCAACGCGCTGGCTGGTTCAAGCAGGCGTACCGCGCCGGCACGCTGCGCGACAAGCTGGGCCTGGACCGCCCCCGGCATCCCCGGGCACGCGCTTCAGTGGAGTAGCGACCGGCCGGTTTCGCTTCGATCGAACCGGGCCGTGTCAGCCCGCATGCGCTCTGGTTGCGGGGACTTCGCCCAGAAACAGTTCGGTGACATACGGGATCTCGATCGTGCCGTCGCGGCCGAACGTGGCGAGCAGATCCCAGATCGCCTGATCGACCAGCGCACGTCCCCTGGCCCTGACCGCCGCGGCGACCTTGCTCGACGAATGCGCCATCCCGAGAAAGGCTTCGCCCGTCATCTCCCGGATCCACTCGGCATGGTGGACGCGGATGCGCGTGAAACCCTGGTCCTCAAGCTCCTGGCGATAATCGAACGCGCGATAGTTGCGGCTATAGCCAGGGCTGCTGCCTTCCAGCAGCGCTTCATAGGCGCTGAGGAATTCCGATGTCTGCCAGTTGCGGTTGTTCTGGATCAGGGCGATCGCCCCACGAGGCTGAAGCACGCGCCTTGCCTCGGCATAGAATGCCGGTCGGTCAAACCACTGCGCCGCCTGTGCCGCCATAATGAGGGCCGCCGCGCCATCATTGACTGGCAGGTGCTCGGCTTGGCCACGGACGAATGCGATGCGCGGATCGTCCAGGGCCTGCGCCTGTTCGAGCATGCCGGATCCCGGCTCCACCCCCAGAATGCGCCAGCGCTGATCGAGGACATGCGCCAGCTGCTGCGTGGCGATGCCGGTACCAGCGCCAACATCCAGCGCCAGCAGAGGGCCATCGCCCTCAGGTTCGATCGGCGAGACATAGCGCGCCAGTTCATCGAACAGGGACGCAGGGTAGCTCGGCCGAAACTGCCGATAGCCGCCGGCAATCTCGTCAAAGGCCTCAAGTCTTTCCTTATCCATTTTGTCGGTCCGGCATGAGGGCGAGCGCCTTGCCAAGCAGGCGCGTCGCATCGTCCAGTTGATTTACCGGCACGGCCAGCGAGATCACCTTCCCGCCGGCGGCGCTCAACCTGTCGAGGAGATGGCCGAGCTCGGGAGCATTTCGAGGGGTCGGAAGGCCGTGCCAGGACAGGAACGACGGTTCATGATCGTCGAATGCCGATGCGCGCAGGCAGCTCAGAGCCTGTTCCCGGTCTGCGCCGTCAAGGTCCAGTTCGCGAAAGACAGTCCGCTCGATATCGGGTGAAACCTGGCACAACACGATAGCCCCCAGCTGCCCTGCGTTGCGATACGGGCGTCCATAGACCTCTCGCAGCCAGCGCATGGGGTAGGTTCGCTTTCCGGCCTTGTCGAACCGATCGCTGAGCTCAATCCCCCAGCGCCGCGTACGATAGGTACAATCCTCCGCTTCATAGCGGCGCGCGGCGGTCGCCAGCGACGCATCGCCCAGCAGGTGGCCCTCGCAGAAGCTCGCATAGGAAGGCCAGGAAAGCGTTTCCAGCGATGCATCCGGCAGGACGAGGAAGCGATCATTGGCAAAGGGATGGCAGCCCGTGTTCGCCAGCATTCGCGTCATCAGCGTCGTCTTGCCCGCCATCGAAGGGCCGACAAAGGCGATCAGCCGATCGCCGCAAGCCACCGCGCTACCATGCAGCATGTTGCCGGGCGGGCGATGATAGAGCGCCAGGCTGCGAATGGCGTGGAATATGCCCTCGGCGGCAAATCGCGCATTCACATCCTGTCGCACGCCGATGCGCCAGCTGCGGGGGCCCATCCGTTCGATCGAGAGGCCTCGGGTCGGCCAGACATGCATCACGCGCGCCGCATCGGTCAGCCCGCCGAAATTCCAATAAGGATGTCTGGTGCGGTGCACGGCGACCTTCTCGGTTGGTGATGCCGGAAGCGTCGCAACCCGGCGGACATGAAAGGCAAGGCCCTCGCCCGCAACCATCGCCGCTGCCTCGCCAGGCGCATAGGCCCCCATGAAGGCGTGCGTGATGCTGGCAAATTCCGGTTCCTCCACATCAAGGCGGATCGGGATATCGAGGATCGCAAAATGCACGCTGTCGCCTCGGCCCGGGTCCGCTGCGCTGCCGTGGGCAAGCAGGGCCATTTCGTCGCGGATCATGCCCCGGCTGCCCGGTCGGGACAGTAGCGCCGCTCCGCCGCCGTCACCTCTGCATAGTCGAACAGGTCGAACACCTCTTCCATCGCCACGATCTTGTTGGAGATGCCCTGCACAGACCGTTGCGAAGAGACCTGGTTGCACACTTCGGACATGGCAGCGACGCTGGCCCTGATCATGTGATTGGCCCAGATGACAAGGCCGAAGCCGGACGCTTCGAAGAGCTCGCAGGGCGTTTCGCTATAGGTCGTCGGGACAGCGATGAGCGGGGTGCGCCCAGCCCAGTGCAGCGCAAATTCAAGCACCTGATCGGCCGTCTTCTCTTTCGAATGGATCAGGATCGCATCGGCCCCGGCGAGCCGGTAGCGTTCCGCCCGCTCCAGCGCCTCGTGCATGCCGGCACCGACGACAAGCGCTTCGGTCCGCGCGACAATGCAGAATTCGTTCGCCAGCTGGCTGTCCTTTGCAGCCCGGATCTTGCCGCAGAATTCCTCGGCATCGATCAGGACCTGCCGACCGTTCACGAAGGAGTTCAGCTTCGGAAAGGTCTTGTCCTCGATACATGCGCCGCCGACGCCCATCGCACTCAGCCGGCGGACAAGCAGGCGAAAATTGTTGAAATCGCCAAATCCCGTATCGGCATCGACCAGGATCGGCGTGTCGGTGACCTCGCGCATTCCCTGGAGCACATCGATGAGCTGCGTCGAGGAGACTTCGTTGCGATCGCGCTTGCCCAGCGCCGTCGATATCGAGAAGCCCGAGGCCCAGACGACATCGAACCCGGCATTGCCGACAATTCTGGCCGCCAGCGGATTATGGGCTTCCATTGCAAATGCCAGCCGATCCCGGGCAAGTAGCCGCTTCAACGCCGCGCCAGCATCCGGAACAGCGTTACCATTGCAGAGCATGCCATTCACGATCCTTCTCCCTGACTTGGAAGGCTTTGGCGAGAGAGCTTTTTCGCCGCGACATGGCGCAGCAGGCCTCCGGCCCGGTAGACGTCGAGAAGCAAGGGCGGAGGAGGCGCAAACGCGACGGTTGCGCCCTTGCAGACGATCTGTCCTGCGGCGAGGTCGATCTGGACAGGATCGCCCTCGCGACAATCGCCCAGGTCGGCCTCGATCGCCGGAAGCGCCAGGTTCCAGCAGTTGCGATAGAATATCCGCCCGAATGCCGGGCCGATCAGGGCACCGACACCTGCGGCCATCAGCGCGCTGACCGCCTGTTCGCGCGAACTTCCGATGCCGAAGACAGAATCGGCAATGATGCAGTCGCCAGGGGCGAAGGGCGCAAAACCCGGTGGCAGGAAATATTCGAAGACGTGTTTTGCGAGTTCATCCGGATTGGTGGAGGCGTGCTTGTAGCGCGCCGGAAGAATATCGTCCGTCGACACGGCGCCCGAAATCCGTCTTGCCCGCAATTGCATCATGAGGCGTGCTCCGGTTGGTCGGCACGGTCATGATCCAGTGAGACATCGTCTGTCAGTGTCAGACCTTCGAGTTCGGCGAGCGAGGGGATATGCCCCAGCAGCGCCGTTGCCGCAGCAACCAAGGGAGACACCAGCACGATCCGGGCATGCGGATTGCCCATGCGACCCAGGAAGTTCCGATTCATCGTCGAGACCACCAGATCCCCATCCGCAGGCACATGCCCCTGCGTTCCGACGCAGGGCCCGCAGCCCGCAGGGGTTACCAGCGCACCGGCGGCTATCAGCGTTTCGACATAGCCGTGTTGCAGCGCCTGAAGATGGATGTTGCGCGTGCCCGGCGTCACCACCAGCCGCAAGCCCGGTGCTATGCTGCGACCGCGCAGCAGGCGAGCGACTGTGCCTATGTCTTCCAGCCTGGAATTGGCGCAGCTGCCAACGAAGACACAGTCGACAGGCTCGCGGTCGGCCTCGTCTATCGATCGTCCGGTCGAGATTGCATGCCCGTCTGCAAACTGGGGCTCGAGCCCGTCGAGCTGGATGACCATCTTCCGGGCGCCGTCCTCGGCATCGGGGTCGATCCGCATCATTCCGGCCGGGCAGCCCAGCCAGGCCGAGACGAAACAGCATTTCGCACCCAGTTCGACGGACATGTTGGCCACCGTGGCCGCGCCTTCGGCGTCGAGCGACTCGATCCATTCGCCGCACCATTCGATCGAGCGATACAGGAATGCCTCGGGCGTGTTCGTCGCCAGCATATGCAGCATGACGTCCTTTGGCGTTGCATGGCGCGAAGGGAGACCGCGCAATTCGATCCGAACGGTTTCGGGCACCCGCAGCCAGGTCCTGCCTTCGGCCATCGCGCACGCGATATCGGTCGCGCCCATCCCCAGCGCCAGGGACTGGAAGGCTCCGCCGGTACAGGTATGCGAGTCTGCGCCCAGAACCAGCCGCCCCGGCCTGAACCATTGCTGCTCAGCGGCAAGCAGATGGCTGATTCCCGAGCCGACCGGCACCATCTCGATGCCCTGTTGCGCGGCGAAGCGCTCGGCATCCTTGACTCTGGAGGCCATGAGACGGTCGGGCGCGAGTACCGAATGGTCGCAGACGAACCGGATCCGCGATGCATCGCCGACATTCAGGCCGTGCAGTTCGAACAGGCGGGCGATGGTGGGCACATTGCCGTCCTGCGCATAGATCCAGTCGACCTCGACCTCGACGATGCTGCCGACTTCGGCCCTTGGCAGCTGGGCGTGATGCGCAATGATCTGCTGCACCAGCGTCATGCCACCGCGGCCTCGCTCGCAATCCTGCGATGAATGGCGACCAACTCTCCAGCTGACAGCGCCCGCTCCTTCTCCATCGCGAATTCACGAACCGCGCCGAGGCACTGGCGGAGTTCGCCCGCATCGGCCTCGATCCCCTGCTCGCCCAGCACATATCGAATCGCTTCGGTCCCCGAATGCTTGCCGATGACGATCTTTCTGGTGCCGCCGACCTCGGCCGGGTCGAATGGCTCGAAGGTATTCGCGTTGCGGACCACGCCCTTGACGTGAATTCCGGATTCATGAGCGAACACGTTGTCCCCGACAACCGGATGCCATGGCGGCGGCGCATGGCCAGTCGCCTGCGCCAGCAAGTCGCTCAGAGCCTTGAGCTGGGTGAGGTCCAGCCCCAGATCCACGTCGTGAAAGTCGCGCAGGCACAGGGCGACCTGGGCAATGTCGGCCATTCCGGCACGTTCGCCGATCGCATTGACCGTGGCATGGAAATAGCGAGCCCCCGCCTCGAGACCGGCCAGCGTGTTGGCTGTGGCTAGACCGTAATCGTTATGGGCGTGGCATTGCAGGTCGATCGGCACCGCCTTGGCGATGCTCGCCACCACCGCCGCGTACCGGCTTGGCGAAAGGATGCCGATCGTGTCGGAAAGCCGAAGCCGGTCCGCACCCGCTTCCTTCACCGCGCCGGCATAGTCGATCAGAAACGACGGGTCGGCCCGCCCGACATCCTCTGCGCTGATCGACACAAAGGCCCCGCGGTCCTTCGCGACGCCGATCAGTGTCCTGGCCTGCTCGACCAGCCAGCCGCGGTCACGCCCGACGCTGTGCTTCAAATGCATGTCCGAGGCCGGCAGGCCGATGTGAATCGCGCGAAAACCCAGGTCCAGCGACTGCACCACATCGTCCAGCTTTCCCCGGTTCCAGCCGATCAGCATCAGGTCGGAGCCGCGTTCGAGCAATTCCCGGATGACGGCAAGCTCGCTGCCCCCCATGGCGGGAATGCCGACTTCCATCCAGCGCACGCCCAGCGCACGCAGAGCCGTGAAGATGGCGATCTTGGTATCACGACCGAATGCAATGCCAGGGGATTGCTCTCCGTCCCGAAGCGTCGTGTCCTCATATACAATATCGTTGTTCACCAGCCATTGCTCCCGCCAGGACGGTCAGCCACGTTGCCTACTATGGATCGAATGTTTTTGAGAAATATACTGTTGATTCGAGTAACTCTACAAGTTTCCTTCAAATCCTACAATTTGTCAAACGAATGACATGAAGCAAATGCTGGGTTTAATACAGTTTAATGATTGAACGTACTTGACAACGCTCGAAATATGCCAAGTTAAGGTGGAAACGGTTCTGAAATGATGTGAAGCCTTTTGCGCGATGGCTGGCCATGCGATTTGTCGGCACAGGGCTGGTTTGCTCGGCCCTGCTGCGGAGAGACAGCGCGTCGCCGCGATACAGGTTCAGGTGGCGCGGATCTGCTCGACGAAATGGCCGCTTTCGGCGGCCAGCTGGCGGGCCCCGTCGAACACGCGCTTGGCAATGCCGAGCATAGCTTCCGCCCTTTCCGCGGCGCTCTGGGCAATGCCGTTGATCGCATCGGCATCCACGCCTGTCGCCCGGCTAGCGTCATGGGTTTGCGCGGCATTGAAGGCGATCAGCTGCGTCGCCGATCGTTGCAGGGCAACCGCGCCCTGAATTTCGGCCGAGTTCAAGGCGATACGCGCAATCGCGGTTTCGACGCGAGCATGGCCGCAAGACACTTCGTCGACCGCATTCCCGATTTCATCGATATAGGCACGGATGCGATTGGCGGCGATAGCGGTCTGATGCGACAGTTGCTTGATTTCACCGGCGACTACGGCAAAGCCACGCCCAGCGTCACCTGCGCGTGCAGCTTCGATCGTCGCGTTGAGTGCCAGCAGGTTCACCTGACGCGAGATTTCGCCAATCAGGTCGATCACCGATTCGATCGATGCTGCAGAGACGCGCAGATCGGCAGTACGGGCGCTGCCTGCCGTCACGAGCGTGACCGCATCAATTCCGGCCTCGCGCGCCTCGTCCGTCCGGGCGGCAATGGAGTCAAGCGCAGCTGCGAGTTCGCGGCCCCTGCCAGCAATTTCCTCCATATGCGTACTGGTCTGCACGGCCGCAGTGGCAACGGCGGCAGCGCGGGTGCTGACCTGGGTCGACCTCTCCGCCACCTGGGCAGCGTCGTTTTCCAGCATGCTCGACAGCTTGTCCATCATCTGGCCCAGAGCCGCAACTTCGCGCTCGAAACGCTCTGCGGCAGCCTCGATCTGGTCGGCGCGGGCAACCCTGTGGCGGGCTCTATGACCCTCCCATTCACCCGCGAGCAGCGCCAGTCGGCGGTTGGTCAGCACGCCGAACAATCGGTGATCCTGCAGGATCATCATGCCTTCGGTTCCTCGTCCGACCCGATATTGCTCCAGGGCCGCACCGATCGACTGCGCGACATCGGCCCTCGGGCAATCGCGAATGTGCGACCTCAGGTCGCCCCCATAAGCCGGATTGCGCAGCAGGGCGTGGCCATAGGGGTTAAGCAGCAGCCGACGCATATCACGCTCGAAAATTGCACCGCACGGTCGACCCTCTGCGTCGAGCACCGGCAGCAATCGCAAGTCTGGATTGGCCTGAAAGCGGTCGATCACGCTGACCAGCGTGTCGCCGTGCAGGATATGGGGCGGCTCGCGATCTGCCGCCGACAGCCAGTCGCCGATCCTATCCGATCGCGCATCTGCCCCGGATGACCCGGCGGAGAAAGAAAAGGCGGATGGCGACTGCATCATACCCGAACAAATTATCGGAATCGTAGTAAACAAGCGCTTAAATATTTGTTACACTTTGAAGACATGACAAAAATGTTCGTCCACCATGTTCGAAGTCAAGCCGAACCGCCAACCGGAACTTTGCCCATAGATGGATCCGGCAACATCCTGCCCGCCGAGACGCTGATCGTCGTGGGGTCAGGCATCCAGCGCTCGCAACCCTGCATGCCTGGCTCTTCCCCTGGCGCGCGGCATGCCCGATGGAACCATGGGGTCGAGGATCGCTGCTTCAGGCGGCCAGTTTCATGTGCGCGCGAGCGCCGAGCCACGCTGCGGATTGCAGCGCCACCAGAACCGTTAGCGACATCACCAGATAGGCGACCAGTCCGCTCAGCGTGCCGGATGGAATCGCCGCGAGCAGCAGCGTGTCATTGCCCCCGGGGATGAGCGAAGCGCCGAGCGCCATCACCGCACCGCCGGCCAGTGACCGGGCGAGATCCGCCGGGCGGGGCGGCGTGTACACGAACGAGCGCGCAAGGAGGCCCGAGACCAGCGCGCCGCCCAGCAGCGCGATGGCTGGTGCAAAGGCACGGGCATCGCTGTGCATCTCCATCTGCCCGCGCCGCACGATGGCGCGCACCGCATCCGAATAGGCCCAGTTCGGCTCCAGCGCGAAGAGCAGCGCCCCGCACAGACCCATGGCGAGCATCATCGCGCGCGGCCAAGCAGGCCTTGCCCGCCCGGGTTCGATGGATCGGCCACGTTCGCGCCAGCCCCAGGCAGCCAGCAGCGCAAAGCCGATGACAAGCGCGATACCGGGCCACATTGGCGTCGCATGGACATTGCCCAGCGCCGGACCAGCGGTCAGCAATGGTTGCCGATCGGCCAGGGCAAAGCCCAGCGCCAGACCGAAGGGCAAGGCCAGGAAGCGGACCTCGCCCTGGCCAATCCGCGCCAGCGTGCCCAGCAGGCAGGCATCGTTGATCACCGCGCCCAGCCCTATCAGCACGGCGCCGGACACCAGTGTACCCGAAATCGGCACTTCGGACGAGAGACGGGCTGTGGGACCAAGCAGCCAGTGCAGCGGCAGCGTCATTGTGCCCGCGACGCCCATCGCGATGACGAAACCGAGCAGCATGGTGCCGCGCCGCTGCAGCAGGATCTCGCGCGAGGCCGTCACCGCGCAAGTGCTGCTGCCGCTGATCGCCATGCCGACAAGGAAGGCGCATGGCAGGACGAGGATCAGCAGCATGCTGGCTTGCTCGCCGCGACATCGTCACCACTGGACGGTCCATCCACACTGGCACCGCCAGATCGCATCGCATCAGCCTCCTTCTACGGCACTGAGCGGGTTCGCCGGAAAGGCGCGTGCGGTTTCAGTCACGCGCGATTGCAGCCGCTCTCCTGCTCTGGCAAGGCAGGCGCGCGGCCGGTAAACGTCCGGCTGCTGTTGCCAAACAGGAGGGATGTTTGATGAATGTAGCCGAAGCAGTCGCCACGCGCCGGTCGATCCGGGCTTTCAAGGACACGCCGGTTCCGTTCGAGACGGTGCGGCGAGTGCTCGAACAGGCGCGGATGACGCCTTCGGGTTGCAACTATCAGCCCTGGGAGGCAACGGTGCTGACCGGTGCGCCGCTCGCCGCGCTGCAGCAGCGACTGCTCGCCAGCCAGCCGGATGATCCCCAGGAATATGACTTCGCTGCCCCGGGCCAGGTGCCCAAATATCAGGAGCGGCTCTCGAACCTGGGCAAGGCGATGTACGGGGCGATGGCCGTGGCGCGCGACAATTCGGAACAGCGTGCCGATTTCGTCAAGATGAACATGGTCTCGTTCGGCGCGCCGGTGCTGCTGCTGTGCCATTTCCCCAAGCTGATGAAGGAACCGCAATGGTCCGATTGCGGCATGTGGCTGCAGACGATCATGCTGCTGCTGCGCGGCGAGGGCCTCGATAGCTGCCCGCAGGAATATATGGGCGTCTATGGTCGCACGATCAAAGACCATCTCGGTCTGGGCGACGACATCCTGCTGTTCTGCGGCATCGCGATCGGCTGGCGCGACGAGCAGGCGCCGGTCAACAATTTCGAGCGCGAGCGGGTGCCACTCGACGAGCAGGTCACCTTCCTCGGTTTCGACTGATCGGGATGGGGCGGATCGACGGCGCTGCCGGCTATTCGCTGCGCAGCGCCTCGATCGGCGAAAGGCGCGACGCGCGGATGGCGGGATAGCCGCCGAACACCAGCCCTATCACGCCCGAAAAGGCAATGGCAAGCAGAGCCGTATCCAAGCCGATCGGCGCTGGAAAATCGGCGACCTGCTGGAAGATCGCCGCTGCGACCATCGCCAGCAGGAGGCCGATGCCGCCGCCGATGATGCACAGCACCGCCGCCTCGACCAGGAACTGGTTGCGGATATCGCTGCGCTTGGCCCCCAGCGCCATGCGCAGCCCGATCTCGCGGGTGCGTTCGGTGACGCTGACCAGCATGATGTTCATGATGCCGATACCGCCGACCAGCAGCGAGATCGAGGCGATCGCCACCAGCACCGCCTGGAAGATTTGCGTCACCTGACCCGAGGTCTCCGCGATTTCCTTGGTGGTGCGCACCGTGAACGGCGTGATCTTGCCCTTGGAGACGCGATAGCGCGCGCGCAACAGGCTCTTGATCTCGCGGTCGCCGGCGACCAGCGTGTCCTCGTCCTCGAAGCCGACGAACAGCAAGGTGACATCGTCAGGCCCCTGCGCGGTGGCGGTGGAAAGGCGCTGGCGCAACGTGGTGATCGGCACGACGATCTGGTCGTCATTGTCGTTGCCGAGGTTGCTGCCCTTGCTTTCGAGCAGGCCGATCACGGTGAACGGCACGCGGTTGATCCGCACCTTCTCCCCGATCGGATTGACATCGACGAACAGCTTGTCGGCCACGGTCTGGCCAATCACCACCACCCGCGCCGCCGATCCGACATCGCTCTTGGTGATGAAGCGGCCGTCCGACGTGCCTAGGTTGGAAATGCTGCCAAAGGCCTCGGTCGAACCGACCGCCTGGGTCGAGGCGCTGCGCCCGCCGGTGACCAGCTGCACGCTGGTGCGGATCTGCGGGGCCACCGCCACCACGCCCGGAACCTGGCGCGCGATCGCCTCCCCGTCGCGCTCGGTCAGACGGCCGCGGTCGCCGGGACGCGGCGGACCATTGGCGCGCTCGGGCTCGGGCACCACGATCGCCATGTTCGAGCCCAATGTCGCGATCTGCTCGGTCACCGAAACTTGCGCGCCATTGCCGACGGCGACCGCCAGGATCACCGAGAACACGCCGATCATCACGCCCAAAGTGGTGAGAATCGAGCGCATGAGGTTGGTGCGCAGCGCCGTGAAGGCGATCGCGACATTGACGCCCCAACCCGCCAGCGTGCCCAGCAACCCGCTCATGCCGGCTCGGCCCGGCGGCGCGATGTTACAGCAGCGTCCTCGATGACCTTGCCGTCGCGGAACACGATCCGCCGCGCGGCATATTCGGCGATATCGGGCTCGTGCGTCACCACGACCAGGGTGATGCCCTCGTCATTGAGCTTCTGGAAGATGCCCATGATGTCGAGCGAGGTCTGCGTGTCGAGCGCGCCGGTCGGTTCGTCGGCGAGCAGGATCAGCGGGTTGGTGACCAGCGCGCGCGCGATCGCCACGCGCTGCTGCTGCCCGCCCGAAAGCTTGGCGGGGGTGTTGAGCAGCCGGTTGCCCAGCCCCATCGCTTCGAGCCGCGCCTGCGCGCGCTGGCGGCGTTCGGCAGGCCCGACCCCGGCATAGATCAGCGGCACCGCGACATTGTCCAGTGCGCTGGTCCGCGCGAGAAGGTTGAACTGCTGGAAGACGAAGCCGATCTTGCGGTTGCGGATCTCGGCGAGCTCATCGCTGTTCAGCGTACGCGTATCGATGCCGTCGAGCATGAGCACGCCCGATGTCGGCACGTCGAGACAGCCGATCATGTTCATGAAGGTCGACTTGCCCGATCCGCTCGCGCCCATGATTGCGACGAATTCGCCCTGGTCGATGCGCAGCGACACGCCGTTGACGGCGTGCACCATCTCGCCACCGATCACATAGTTCTTGATGAGATCCTGGGTCTCAAGAAGCGGCGCTGTCATCTTCGTCCGCATCTTCGCTCGGGGTCCTGGGCTTCAGCGACTTGGTACGCACCAGCACCTTGTCGCCCGTCTTGGTGCCCGACAGGATTTCCGTATAGTCGTCGCCCTCGAGCCCGATCTTCACCTGCTTGCGGACCGGACGATAGGGGTCCGTTCCCGCCAGATAGACGAAATGCCGCGGTGCCTGCTTGCGATCCGGATCGCCCGGCTGCGGCTCCTCCTGCGCCTGACGGTCGGCCGCCTTGGGTCGGAAGCGCAGCGCGCTGGTCGGCACCCGCACGACATTGGCCCTCGCGCCGGTGATGATCTCGACATTCGCGGTCATGCCGGGCAGCAGCTTGCCATCGAGATTGTCGACATCGATGATGACGAGATAGCTCACCACATTCTGCGTTTCGACCGGAGCCTTGCGGATCTGGCGGACGCGAGCGCGGAAAATGTCATCGGGATAGCTGTCGACCGTGAAGGTCACGTCCTGGCCTTCGCGGATCTGGCCGATATCGGCCTCGTCGACCGAAGCCTCGACTTGCATCTTGGTGATGTCGGCGGCAATCTCGAACAGGTTCGGCGTCTGGAAACTCGCCGCCACGGTCGTCCCCGGCTCGACCAGCTTGTTGATGATGACGCCGCTTGCAGGCGCGATGATGACGGTGCGGTTGAGGTCGAGCCGCGCCGAGGAAAGCTCGGCATTGGCCTGACGGATCTGCGCATCGCCGCTCTCGGTCTGCGCGGTGGCAACCTCGAGCGCATTGCGCGCGCTGTTGAGCCGGGTCTGCGCGGCGTCGAGATTGGCCTTGGACACGAAGCCGCGCTCGGCCAGCGATTTCTGCCGCGCGTAATCACGTTCCTGGATCTGCAACTCGGCCCTGGCGCGCGCCACATTGGCGGCGGTCTGCTGCAATCCGGCGCGGGCCAGCGCCACCTGCGCCTCGATCTGCTGCACCCGCGCGCGCACCCGGGTGGGATCGATCTCCGCCAGCACCTGGCCCTTGGTCACCGGCGAGTTGAAATCGACATAGACCTTGGTGATCTGGCCCGATACTTCGGTGCCGACCTTGATCGTATTGAGCGCGCGCACCTTGCCGCTGGCCGAGACCACTCGCTCGACCGATCCGCGCGCCACGGTCTCGCCGAGATATTCGTAATCATGCTGGACCGGGCGCAGGGCCAGATAAGCAAGATAGAGGAGGACAAGCGCGATCAGGGCGGACCAGATCTTGTGGCGCCCTATCCAGGAACGCAATTTGCTCAGCATCTATATTGGCCCCATCCTGCCCTGTACCTGCGAACATAGATGCTCGTCACGGGCATGGCCAGCGATGATGCGTTGAGATTGGACGAAGATTAGAAACGGTCGCGACGGCCAGCAATGAGTTGAACATGCGATCAGTCGCACGGATCGATCACCATGGGTGCGATACGGGGCCGGTTTCCCAGGTTGAGGAAATACATCGCGGTCATCCACGAGACTTCCTCGACAATCCTGTCCTCGTCGAGCAGCGGGTCCTCAAGCAGCATTTCGATCGCCGTGTATGTCATCTGTTCGGACAGCCGCACGGCAGCCTTCAACGTTTCGATCGGCACTTCGGGATAGATGGTCGCGACATGGCCGACATGCAGGTCGAGCACCTTGTCGCGCGAGTCGTTACGGACTTCCTGCAGCACCGGCACCGAGCGGATCGCGCGCAGAATCCACAGCCCGCCCGGCTGCGCGCGGGTGACCCGGATCAGTTCCTTGCGCAGCGCGATGTTCCACGCCACGACCTCGTCGAGCGAACGCGAGCCATAGGCCTCGTTGCGCATGAACCTGTCGACAACGGCATCCTGCGCGGCCATCAGCCGCTTGGCGAGCTCGGTCAGCAGCGCATATTTGTTGGGGAAGTACCGGTAGAGCGCGGGCGGCGTCATCCCGGCGCGTTCGCACACCAGATTGGTGGTCAGCTTTTCGAACCCGACTTCGGACAGGAGCTCGCCCGCCGTTGCCAGGATCATCTCGAACGTGTCCTTGCCCCGCTGGCGCTGGGGCGTCTTGGTGTCGAGATCGGGCCGCGCGGCCAGCCTTGTCGAAGATCCTTGGGTGACCATCCAGCGTCCATTTGGTTCAACGATGTCAATGTCATAACACCGTGCGATCGGCTCGCAAGCCAAAGCTGGATGGGCCGCCCCCTGGGTCGGCCGGATGCCAGCCCCATCGCTATGCGGCTCTCCTGCCAAGGCAAGACCAGCGTGCCAGGCGGACCTGACACGCTGGTTTGCCGGGGTGCGACCCTTCAGGGCTATATCAATCGTCGATATTGCGGCGGAAGGTTTCGGGCAGGAAGATCAGGCCGATCACCACCGTCGCCGCTGCCACCACCACCGGATACCACAGGCCGTAATAGATGTTGCCGGTGGCCGCGACCATCGCGAAGGCCGTGGTGGGCAGGAAGCCGCCGAACCAGCCGTTGCCGATATGATAGGGCAGCGACATAGAGGTGTAGCGGATGCGGCTGGGGAACAGCTCGACCAGCATCGCGGCGATGGGTCCATAGACCATGGTCACCAGCATCGCCAGCGCCCAGAGGATCGCGACCACGGCGAGCTTGTTGATCTTCGCCGTATCCGCCTTTTCGGGATAGCCCGCCGCGATCAGGCCAGCCTTGAGCTCGTCCTGGAAGCTCTTGATCGCCGCCTTCTTGTCCTCGCCCGACAGCTTGCCGGCATCGGGCGCAGTGAAGGTCTTGTCGCCGATCCTCACCATCGCCACCGTTCCGGCTGCTGCCTCGGCATTGGCATAGCTGATGCCCGCCTTGGCGAGATAGGTCTTGGCGATGTCGCAGCTCGTCGTGTCGAAGCTGTTCTTGCCGACCGGATCGAACTGGAACGAGCACTCGTCCTGATGGGCACTGATCGTGACCGGGGACGACGCCTGGGCCGCGGCGAGCGCGGGGTTGGCGGCCTGGGTCAGCGCGCCGAACAGCGGGAAGTAGAGCATCGCCGCCAGCGCGCAGCCGCCCAGGATGATCGGCTTGCGGCCGATCTTGTCCGACAGCCAGCCGAAGAAGACGAAGAACGGCGTGGCAAGCGCAAGGGCGATCGCAATCAGGATATTGGCGGTGGCGCCATCGACCCGCAGCGTCTTTTCGAGGAAGAACAGCGCGTAGAACTGGCCAGCATACCAGACCACCGCCTGGCCTGCGACCGCACCCAGCAGCGCGACCAGCACCCAGCGCAGGTTGCCCCATTGGCCGAATGCCTCGGTCAGCGGTGCTTTCGAGGTCGTGCCCTCTTCCTTCATCTTCTGGAAGACCGGGCTTTCGTTGAGCTGCAGCCGGATCCACATCGACACCGCGAGCAGCACGATCGAGATCAGGAACGGCAGACGCCAGCCCCAGGCGGCGAACGCCTCTTCACCCAGCGCGAAGCGGAAGCCGATGACCACCAGCAGCGCCGCGAACAGCCCGAAGGTCGCGGTGGTCTGAATCCAGCTGGTATAGAGCCCGCGCTTTCCTCCGGGCGCGTGTTCGGCGACATAGGTGGCAGCGCCGCCATATTCGCCGCCCAGCGCAAGGCCCTGGGCAAGCCGCATGAGGATGAGGATGATCGGGGCGGCCACCCCGATCGAGGCGTAGCTGGGCAGCAGCCCGACCGCAAAGGTCGAAAGCCCCATGATGCCCATGGTGACGAGGAACGTGTTCTTGCGCCCGACCAGATCGCCGATCCGCCCGAAGACGAGCGCCCCGAAGGGCCGCACCGCAAAACCGGCGGCAAAGGCGGCGAGCGCGAAGATGAAGCCGGTCGTCTCGTTCACGCCCGAGAAGAACTGGGCGGAAATGTACGTCGCCAGCAGCCCGTACAGGTAGAAATCATACCATTCGAACACCGTGCCCAGCGAGGAAGCGGCGATGACCATCTTCTCCCCCTGGGTCGCTTGGTGATGCTTGGGCAAAGCATCCTCGTACACCGTAGCCATTGTACCCACTCCTCTGCTTGTGTCGTTAGAAGGTGTATTTCGCCGCCATCTCGACGCGGTCCATCTGCCCCTTCAATCCGTTGGCCACTTCCCGCTCGGCGTGACGCACTTCCACGCCGATGTCGAGATTCTTGACCGGGGACCAGAACAGGTTGACCGCCGCGCTGTACGCGGAGACATTGGCGAGCCCCGGCACGATCACGCCGCCGGGATAGTCGGCATGTTGATAGCCTGCCGCGATCGTCGAGCGCAGATTGCTGGTCCAGCCGAGCTTCAGCGATGCGAAAGCCGCGAAATTCTCGACCTTGAGCAGCCGGTTGCCCAGCGCGATCCGGTCGTACAGCGCATCGGGCGCATAGCCGAGGCCGAGATAGCGGCCGATGCCGTCGCCATAGGTCGCGCTGAAGCGGATATCGTGGCGCTTGTCCGGCCCGAAGGCGAACTTCCCGCCCGCCGAGATGCCCCAGCCCATCGCATCATCGTCATTGCCGCCATCGTGCACCGACAGCTGACGCACCAGCCCTGCGACGTGCAGGTCGAGGTTCGGCTGCTTGTAGACCAGCTTGGCGACCAGATCGGGCACGCGGTCCTGATCGTTATCGGCCAGCGCGGCATTGGTGGTGTTGACCGTTTCGGTCTGCGGATTTTCCAGCGCCAGATGCAGTTCGAGCCCTTTGGCCAGCGGCTGGCGGTACTGGACGATCATCTGGCGGACGAACACCGTGCCTTCGAGCGGCCCGACGAAATCGGTGCTTTCAGGGAGCAGCGCGGGGTTCTGGAAAGTGGTCCATTCCTGGCCGATCAGGAACTTGTCGAAGGTCAGAAAAGCGCGGCGCAGCGTCGGCGTATAGGCGTTGGTTGCGCGCTGCGCCCCCGGCGGCGCGGTCGCCAGCGCGAAATCGAACTCGATATGCGCCTTCAACTCCTTGCCCGCGACCGGGGTGGAGCTGGTGAAGAACAATCGCGTCTGGCGCGCATTGGCCATGAAGTCGCGGGTCGATGTGCCGCCGACCGGAATCTGCTGCGGCAGGTAGAATTCCTTGCCCAGCGATCCACCGGCGAGCATGCCATCGTCATAGCGCGTCGCGCTCGCCACGGCCTTGACGAAGCCGCCCAGCTTGAAGGTGGTGCTGCCGACGCGGAAGCCCTCGGCAGGCGCGGTCGGCCTGGCTTCGAGCGCTGCGACGCGGGTCACCGCCTGCTCGCTGGCGCTGGCGGCCTGGGTGGCAGCCGCTGCGGTTTCCGCCTGCGCCGTGCGCGCAGCGACCAGGTCGGCGCGCAGCGTCTGCATTTCGGCCTCGAGCCGTGCCAGCCGCTCCTCCAGCGCCGCCTCGCGCGCGGTCTGGGCCATGGCCAGCTCCGGCGCCATCAGCGCGCTTGCGGCCAGTAACGCCGCCCCCATCGATCGATAACCGCTCGGCATCGCTCTCTCCTCAACCTGCGCCGGGTGCTCCCGGTCGCAGCCTCAGTCTTTGCCGATTGGCCCTCGCCTTCCAGAGCGACCATGGTCGGATATCTACGACCTTTGTCTAATGGCCCCATCGGGCACCGGCGGCTTATCATCGCGCCAGCCCTGCGCCCTCAGACGCAGCTCAATGAGGAGAGTGACCATGGCCGAGACCGTCTATCCCGTGCCCGCCGACTGGGCCGAAAACGCGCTGATCACCGCGCCGGTGTACGAAGAGCGCTACCGCATGTCGATCGAGCAGCCCGACGCCTTCTGGCGCGAGGAAGCGGCGCGGATCGACTGGATCAAACCGTTCACCAGGGTCAGCGAGTCGAGCTTTCACGAAGCCGATTTCGGTATCAGCTGGTTCGCCGACGGCACGCTCAACTTGGCCGCCAACTGCCTCGACCGGCACCTGGCCGAACGCGGCGACAGCATCGCGATCCTCTGGGAACCCGACAGCCCCGACGCGGCTTCGCGCGCGATCACCTATCGCGAACTGCATGAGCAGGTCTGCCGCTTCGCCAACCTGCTCAAGGCGCAAGGCGTGCGCAAGGGCGAGCGCGTGACGCTCTACCTGCCGATGGTGCCCGAAGCTGCGGTCGCGATGCTCGCCTGCGCGCGGATCGGCGCGATCCATTCGGTGGTGTTCGCAGGGTTCTCGCCCGAGGCGTTGGCCGGGCGCATCCAGGATTGCGACAGCCGCGTCGTCGTCACCGCCGATGAAGGGCTGCGCGGTGGCAAGAAGGTGCCCCTGAAGGCCAATGTCGATGCGGCGCTCGGCCATCATTGCGAGGCGGTGGATACCGTCATCGTGCTTAAGCACACCGGCGCGGACGTGCCGATGACTGAGGGCCGCGATATCGACTGGGCGCTGGGCGTCGCGGGCCAGTCCGCCGATTGCCCGGCAGAGGAAATGGGCGCGGAAGATCCGCTGTTCATTCTCTATACCTCGGGCTCGACCGGCAAGCCCAAGGGCGTGCTGCACACCACCGGTGGCTATGCCGTCTGGGCGGCGATGACCTTCCAGTACGTTTTCGATTATCGCCCCGGCCAGATCTACTGGTGCGCGGCGGATGTCGGCTGGGTCACCGGGCACAGCTATGTCGTCTATGCCCCGCTGATGACCGGCGCGACGACGGTGATGTTCGAGGGCGTGCCGACCTGGCCCGATCCTTCCCGCTTCTGGCAGATCGTCGACAAGTTCGGCGTCGAGATTTTCTACGGCGCGCCCACCGCCTTGCGCGCGCTGATGCGCGAGGGCGACGAGTGGGTGACGAAGACCAGCCGCAAGTCCTTGCGCCTGCTCGGATCGGTGGGCGAGCCGATCAATCCCGAGGCGTGGGAATGGTATCACCGCGTCGTCGGCGAGGGCCGCTGTCCGATCGTCGACACCTGGTGGCAGACCGAGACCGGCGCGTGCATGATGACTCCGCTGCCCGGCGCGCATGCGCTCAAGCCCGGCTCCGCCGCCAAGCCGATGTTCGGGGTCAAACCGCTGCTGCTCGACAACGAGGGCAAGGTGATCGTGGGCGCGGGCGAAGGCTGTCTGGTCATCGACCGCAGCTGGCCCGGCCAGATGCGCACCGTCTGGGGCGATCACGAGCGCTTCTTCCAGACCTATTTCACCACCTTCAAGGGCCTGTATTTCACCGGCGACGGCTGCAAGCGCGACGAGGACGGCTATTACTGGATCACCGGCCGCATTGACGATGTCATCAACGTCTCGGGCCATCGCATGGGCACGGCGGAGGTCGAAAGCGCGCTGGTTGCGCATCCCAAGGTTGCCGAGGCCGCCGTCGTCGGCATGCCGCACGCGGTCAAGGGCCAGGGCATCTATGCGTTCGTGACGACCAATGTCGAGGTCGAGCCCGATGAACAGCTGCGCCGCGACCTGGTACAATGGGTCCGCCGCGAGATCGGGCCGATCGCGACGCCCGACATCATCCAGTTCACCCCCGCCCTGCCCAAGACCCGCTCGGGCAAGATCATGCGCCGCATATTGCGCAAGATCGGCGAGAACGACCTGTCGAACCTCGGCGATATCTCGACGCTTGCCGATCCGCAGGTTGTCGAGCATCTTGTCGCGGGCAGACCGCAACTGGCAGATGCGACATAGAAACGATCCTGATCGCGGATGACCACCCGCTGTTCCGCCAGGCTCTGATCCTGGCGGTCAGCCGGGTCGCTCCGCAGGCGCAGATTCTGGAAACCGGGACGCTGGCCGCAGCCGCTGCCGCCGCCGCCAGCACGGCTGAGGGGCTGCGCCTGATCCTGCTCGACCTCAAGATGCCGGGCGCGCTTGGCTATTCGGGCATCGCCATGCTCCACGCCGAGCGGCCCGAAGTGCCGATCCTGGTCGTCTCGAGCGCGGAAGGCGCTGCCGTGGCCGAAGAAGCGCGGCAGCTGGGCGCGGTCGGGTTCCTCCCCAAGGACAGCGACCTTGGCACGATCGAGGCGGCGATCGCGCGGGCCCTGGGCGGTCGTGCGCCCGCTGCCGGTGCGACGAGCCCGCCCGAACCCCTGCCGCAGGATGTCGCGGGCCTCACCCCCACCCAGCTGCGCGTGCTGCGCGAGGTGATCGACGGCAAGCTCAACAAGCAGATCGCGCACGATCTCGCGATGAGCGAGGCGACGGTCAAGGCGCACATGACTACGATCATGCGCAAGCTGGGCGTGCAGAACCGCACCCAGGCCGCTCTGGTCGCCCGCTCGCTGGGGCTCGACCTCAAGCATTAGGCAGGTTCGCGCGCGCGTGCGACCGAAGCCAGGAACCCGCCGATCAGATCCGCCCCCGCAGGTTTGGCGATCAGCACGACGCCCATACGCGCCGCGCGCCGTGCGAGGTCAGGCGAGCCCTGCGCGGTGACCAGCGCAGCGGGCAAGCCGGGATGCTTGTCGCGCAACGCCGCGATCAGCGCGAGCCCGTCGATCGACGCTCCGAGCTGATAATCGACCAGAGCGGCATCGAACGGCCCCGGCTCGGCCAGCGCCGCTGCCGGGCCATCGGCGCCGTGCGGATCGTGGCCGAGCAGCCCGAGCAGGCTCGTCGTGCCCTCGACGATCAGTGGATCGTTGTCGATCACCAGCACCTTGAGCGCCCTATCGGGCCAGATGGCGCGCGCTGACGCGGAGTATGGCATGGGCATGTCGATCGCATCGGAAGCGGGCAGCGACAGGCTGAAACGACTGCCCCTGCCCGGCACCGAATTGACCTCGATCACCCCGCCCAGCAGCCGCGCAATCCGCTCGGACAGCGCAAGACCCAGCCCCAGCCCTTCGGCCTCGACCGTGCCCAGGCGGGTGAATTCCGCGAAGATCGCCTCGATCTGGTCCTCGGCAATGCCCACCCCGGTATCGATGATGTCGATGCGGATGCGCGCGCCCCGCCGCCGGGTACCGATCAGTACCACGCCTTCGGGCGTATAGCGCAGCGCGTTGGACAGGAAATTCTGCAGGATCGAGCGCAGCAGGCCGGGATCGGTATGGACATGCCCACCCATCGGCCCGATGCGCAAAGCCAGCCCCTTGTCCTCGGCCATCGGCACAAAGCTTTCGGCCAGATCGGTGAGGAACGGCCCGAGCGCCACCGGCTCGGGGCTCGGCTCGACCCCGCCGGCATCGAGCCGACTGATATCGAGCAGCGCGCGGATCAGCCCGTCCGCCGCGCCGATCGCGCTGTCGATGCGCTGGGCGAGCTGTTGCGTTCCCGGCTCGGCATCGCGGGTCAGCGCGGCGGTGAACAGCCGTGCCGCGTGCAGCGGCTGCAACAGGTCGTGGCTCGCGGCGGCAAGGAAGCGCGTCTTGTCGCGCGTGGCTTCAGCGAGCTGACGGTTCGCGCTGCTGAGCTCCTGCGTGCGGTCGGCGACGCGCTGCTCCAGCTCAGCGAGCGTGCGTTCGAGCTCGTCGCGCATCCGCGCCTCGGCGGTGATGTCGGTAAAGCTGGTGACATAGCCACCGCCCGGCATCGGCCCACCCACGGTCTTGATGACGCGCCCGTCCTTGCGCTGCCGCTCGAAGCTGTGCGGCTGGCCGCGGCGCATGTGCATCAGCCGCTTGGCGACATGATGCTCGATATCCTCCGATCCGAAATCGCCGAGTCGCGCATTGTAGCGGATGAGGTCCGCGATGGGCGTTCCCACGCGCACCAGGCCGGGCGGATAGCCGAAGATATCGAGATACTGGCTGTTCCACGCGACCAGGTTCATCTCGGCATCGACGACGCTGATCCCGGCATCGACATTCTCGAACGTCGCGGCGAGCAGTTCGCGCGAGAAGCGCAGCGACTGGCCGCGCTCACCCAATAGCCGGGCCACATCGGCAAGGCTCATCTGGCTGCCCGCCAGCGCCGAGGCGACCAGCGCACGTGCCGACGAAGCCCCGACGACCCGCGCAATCAGGTCGCGCGCGCGTTGCGCGGCGGCACGGGTGATCGGCACGCCGGGCGCGGCATCGGGAAATTCTCGCTGCGCCCGCTCGGTGCCGACAAAGCTGGCGGTGAGGCGCACGAGATCGTCGAGATCGCTGATCTTCTGCGCGCCGCGCAACTGCCAGAGCAAGGGCCGCGCCTGCACCTTGCGCGCCGCGACCAGGCTGTAGGCGATCAGGTTCGCCCCCAGGCTCCACGACACGCCGTGCACCAGCGGCGAGGCGTTGCCGATGCCGAACAGCCGCATCGGATCGGCCAGCGTGCCGGTGACTGCCGCCATCCATGCATCGGGGAGGATCGGCGGCAACGCCAGCGTGTAGAGCCACAGCGCAAAGCCGGTCGACAGGCTCACCCGCGCCGCCAATGCATCGCGTCCGCCGCCCTGGGTCGCGAGGATCAGATGCGGGGTGAACTGCGCCATCGCGGCAAAGCCGACCAGCCCGATCGAGGCGAGCGTGTTCTCCGCCGGGATCAGCAGCGCCCAGGCGAGCGAGGCGGCGACGATGCCCAGGATCGACGCGCGCCGCACGCGCAGCATCCGCCGCCCGAATGCACCTTCCGCCGCATCCGATCGGTCGCGCTGCAGCAGCGCCGGGAAGATCAGGTCGTTCGAGACCATCGTCGCAAGCGCGGTCGCATCGACGATCACCATCGATGCCGCCGCGCTGATCCCGCCGATCAGCGCCAGCACGAGCACCCCGCCGCTGCCCGCCAGCGCCGGGATTTGCAGCACATAGAGATCGGCTCCGGTATCCGCCTGCACCAGGCTCGCACCGGCCAGCGCAATCGGTAGCGCCATGATCGCCATCACCGCCAGATAGGTAGCCAGGCCGAAGCGCGCGCGATGCAGCGCGCCTGCATCCTGCGCCTCGACCAGCCCCATATAGAATTGGCGGGGCAGCGCGATGATCGCCATCAGCGAAATGAGGAAGATCACCGCGAACTCGACCGACAGTCGTTCGGGCCGGAAATTCTCGGCAATCAGCGCGGTGCCGCGATCGACCGCGCCCGCATCGGCACCGACCAGCAGCACCACCGCCACCGCCGCGACCGCCGTCAGCGCCACGATCTTGATCACCGATTCCAGGCCGATCGCATAGACCAGGCCCTCGCTGCGTCCCGCGAGCTCATAGCGGCGCGCGCCGAACAGGATCGCGAACAGCGCGAGCAGCACCGCCGCGCCGATCATTGCGGCATCGGCCATGGGCTTGCCCGAAGCGAGCGACAGCGCGCCGCCGATCGAGCGGAACTGCAGCGCGACATAGGGAATGGTGCCAACGAGCGCGATCAGTGTCACCAGCCGCGCGACGCCATTGTCATGCCCGAAGCGCGCGGCGATGAAATCGGACACGGTGGTCGCCTGCTCCTCCGCCACCGCCTGCGCCAGCCGCTTCAGGAAGCGCGGCGCGAACAGCAACAGGCAGATCGGCGCGAGATAGATCGGCAGATAGTACCAGCCGTCGCGCACGATCGACCCGACTGCGCCATAGAAGGTCCAACTCGAGCAATAGACGCCCAATGCCAGCGTATAGGCAAGCTGCCTGAGCCACGGCCGTCGCTCAGCCTCGCCCGCGCGCCGCTCGACCAGCGCCGCCACCGCAAACAGCAGCAGAATGACCGCAAGCCCGATCAATGCCGCCGACGGCAGGCTCATAAGCTCCAGCGCTCCTCCCCCCGGCCCGACCGGGCTCGTGGGGGGAGTTTATGTCATCAACCACGTCAGGAGCAAGCGCGCTGCGCTCAGCCGCGATTGTCGAGCAAGCGACGCAAACTGCGGTGATGGCGCTCCATAGCCACGAAAAGGTAGAGAAACATCAAACCAAGAAAGCCGAGGAACAGCTTGATGCTCATTTCGATGTTCTGACGTCCCTCTGCCTTCCGACTGAAATTTGCTGCTGTCGCCTCTTCGGCAAGGTTCTGAGCGTTTTCCAGCCGCGCCTCCGCAATGACGGCATATTGCTCGACGGCATGCGCCAGTTGCGCCGCTGGCTCCTCTATATCGTCCGGATACTGCATCTTGCAGACCTTCTCGACATAGGGTTCCGACACGGTCCGGCGCGAGGAACACCCCATGGGCGATTCATACCAATAGGCGCAATCCGTGGAATAGCTGTCCCAGGTCGCGATCGTCCGCGTGCGCGTTCGCACTTCGTCGCTGCAGACATTGACCTTTTTCGCGTCACGAAATGCCGAGAGTTTCTTGCGGAACGGCTCTTCGTTCGCAGCCTCACTGATGATCGCCAGCGCGTTCAGCATGACCGCGTCTTTGCCGACAAGAACCTTGCCTTGAGCATCCGTCACGTTGCCGGCCAAAGCCTCGAACATTTTTATGCGATCTTCGGTCCATACAAAATCGGCAATCTGGTATTCACCGATCTTCGCATCGGATCTTTGAAACTTGCGAAACTTGTTGCGGAAAAGCCGGACGGTCTCCTTCTCGACCGCCTTGCTTGCCTCCAGCTTGACCTGCTTGGCCGCCAGCGGGTCCGGCGCAGCTTCTTTCTCTGCAACTGGGCTTACTTCATCCGCCTTGAGCGCGACGGGCTCCGGCGTTACTTCGGTCGAACCGATCTGCTGGGCCGCTCCGTAACAAAGCAAGAGAACCGTTGTAACCAGCGCCAGAGCGGCGAGAATCAAAACTGAATACCGCAGCAACGCCAGAAAGCTGGTTTCAGTTCGAGCGGCCCGGTCTTTTAATTTCTGTCGCCATGCCACCCGCTGCTGATCATCGGCCGTTATATCTTCCATCATGCCCCCCTTTTGATCCCCGATCATGCTTAGGGCGAGAGAGGCAATAACATCAAGAACAACGCCAGAAAAATAACATTCATTTCGGTTGCAATACTGTCAACCGACGAACAGCTCCGCCATCGCATCGATGATCGCATCACGGTCGAGCCGGTAGGTGCGGTAGAGATCGGGCAGGTCGCCGGTCTGGCCAAAACGGTCGGTGCCGAGCGGACTGACACGGTGGCCGCGCACGCCGCCGAGCCATGAGAGCGCGGCGGGCGAGCCGTCGAGCACGGTGACCAGGCCTGCGTTCGGCGACAATTGGCCGAGCAGCCGCGCGACATGGCTCTGCCCGCCGGGCGTGCCGGTCCAGCGCGCGGACCTTTGCGCCGACCAGTCGCGGTGCAGCCGGTCGGGCGACGTCACCGCGAGCAGGCCGAGGCCGGGAATGTCGTCCTTCAGCGCCTCCCAGGCAGCCAGCGCTTCGGGCGCGACCGCGCCGCAATAGGCGATCGCGGCTTCCGCTCCCGGCGCAGGCTCGCGCAGCCAATAGGCTCCCGCGAGCGCATCCGCTTCCCAGGCGTCGTCCGCGCGCGCGACCTGTTCGATGACGCGCGTGGTGAGCCTCAGATAGACCGAAGCGCCATCCTTCGCCTGCATATGTGCAAAGGCCCAGCCCATCATCAGCGCGACCTCATCGGCAAAGGCCGGTTCGAAGCTTTCCAGCCCCGGCTGGCCCATGCCGATCAGCGGGGTGTTGATCGACTGATGCGCGCCGCCCTCGCCCGCCAGCGTGATGCCCGAAGGCGTGCCGACCAGCAGGAAGCGCGAATCCTGGTAGCAGCCGTAATTGAGCGCATCGAGCCCGCGCGCGATGAACGGATCATAGACCGTGCCCACCGGCATCAGCCGCGTGCCGAAATGCGGTGCGGAAAGGCCCAGTGCGGCGAGCGCGAGGAAGAAATTGTTTTCCGCAATGCCGAGCTCGATATGCTGGCCCGCCTGATGCGCCGCCCATTTCTGCGCCGAAGGGATTTTGACGCGCTGGAACACGTCCGCCAGTTCCTGCCGTCGGAACAGCCCACGCTGGTTGACGAACGCGCCGAGATTGGTGGTTTGCGTGACATCGGGGGCGGTGGTCACCAGCCGGTCAGCGAGCGGCGCATCCGATTTTGCGAGATCGTGCAATATCTTGCCGAACGCGGCCTGGGTCGATTGCTCCGCTCCTTCGGGCACGGGCAACCTCTCGGGCAAGGGAATCGCAGGCGCAGCATGTTCGGCCTGTTTGCGCGCGATCGGGCTGTCAGCGACAAAGGCCTGAAGCGCGCTCGCCAGATTGTCGCCAAGGCCTGACCATTTGCCCCATTCCTCGCCAGCAGCGATGCCGAGCGCATCGCGGAAGCCCTCGATCTGCGGCCCGTTCATCATGCCCGAATGGTTGTCCTTGTGCCCTGCCAGCGGCAGGCCATAGCCCTTGACCGTATAGGCGATCAGCAGCGTCGGGCGCTCGTCGTTCATGCTGTCGAACGCGTCGAGCAGAGTCTCGATGCAATGCCCACCAAGGTTGGTCATCAATTGCGCCAGCCCCGCATCGTCGAACGCGCCGAGCAGCTCCGCCACGCCACGCTTCCTGCCGATATCGTGTATCAACCGCTCGCGCCACGCCGCGCCGCCCAGATAGGTGAGCGCCGCGAAATCGGCATTGGGGCAGGTCTCTATCCAGTCCTCCAGCGCCTTGCCGCCGGGGCGCTGAAACGCCGCGCGCTGCAGCTTGCCATGCTTCAAGGTCACGACGCGCCAGCCGCATGTCTCGAAAATGTCGTCGAAGCGGCGGAACATGCGGTCCGCCGTGGTCGCATCGAGCGACTGGCGGTTATAGTCGACGATCCACCAACAATTGCGCAGGTCGTGCTTGTAGCCCTCGATCAGGCATTCGTAGATATTGCCCTCGTCGAGTTCGGCATCGCCCATCAGCGCGATCATCCGGCCCGCCTGCTCCTCGCGCAGCTGGCCGTGCGCGATGAGATAATCCTGCACCAGCGAGCTGAACGCGGTGATCGCAACGCCGAGGCCCACCGATCCGGTGGAGAAATCGACCGGAATGCTGTCCTTGGTGCGCGAAGGATAGCTCTGCACCCCGCCGAGCCCGCGAAAGCGCTCCATCTTCTCGCGCGTCTGCTCATCCAGCAGATAGTGGATCGCGTGCAGCACCGGTCCTGCATGCGGCTTCACCGCCACCTTGTCCTGCGGGCGCAGCGCGTGGAAATAGAGCGCCGCCATGATCGCGGTCATCGATGCGCAGCTGGCCTGGTGTCCGCCAACCTTCAGCCCATCGCGCTTTTCGCGGATGTTGTTGGCATTGTGGATCATCCACGAGGACAGCCAGCGCAGCCGCTGCTCCAGCTCGGTGAGCAGCCGGACGGTCTCGGCGCGGCTTTCGGTGGTTACGGTATCGATGACCATGGGGGCCTCTGCGTCAAATCGGGGGAATCGCGGCCCCTCCCATGCCCGAAAAGCGGAAGTCTCATCCAGCATTTTCGTGCTGCAACCTCCCCGTGATCGCCCTGCGCCGGTTGAACCCCTGCCCGCTTGCTGCTAGCTGCGCGGCGGACTCGCCGGGGTCGCCTGCGCGCGGCCCGATCTCGCCTCTTGCCGCAAGGACAGTACATGGTCCCCCGTTATGCCCGCCCGCAAATGACCGCCATCTGGGAGCCGGAAGCCAAGTTCCGCATCTGGTTCGAGATCGAGGCGCACGCCACCGATGCGCTGGCCGAGATCGGCGTGGTGCCCAAGTCCGCCGCCAAGGCACTCTGGGCCTGGTGGGCGACCAACCCTGTGATCGACGTCGCCGCGATCGACGCGATCGAGGCGGTGACCAAGCACGATGTCATCGCGTTCCTCACCTGGGTGGCCGAGCAAGTCGGCGACGAGGCGCGCTTCATGCACCAGGGCATGACCAGCTCAGACGTGCTCGACACCTGCCTCGCAGTGCAGCTCGCGCGTGCCACCGACATCTTGCTCGCAGACATGGACGCGCTGCTCGAAGCGATCGAACGCCGCGCGATGGAGCACAAGTACACGCCGACCATCGGCCGCAGCCATGGCATTCATGGCGAGCCGACCACCTTCGGGCTCAAGCTCGCCCAGGCCTATGCCGAGTTCGACCGCTGCCGTGCGCGCCTCAAGGCCGCACGCGCGGAAATCGCCACCTGCGCGATTTCGGGCGCAATCGGCACCTTCGCCAATATCGACCCGCGCGTCGAGGCGCATGTCGCCAAGAAGCTGGGCCTGGCGCTCGAGCCCGTGTCCACCCAGGTCATCCCGCGCGACCGGCATGCGATGTATTTCGCCACGCTGGGCGTCATCGCCTCGTCGATCGAGCGGCTGGCGACCGAAATCCGCCATCTGCAGCGCACCGAGGTGCTCGAGGCCGAGGAATATTTCTCGCCCGGCCAGAAGGGCTCGTCTGCCATGCCGCACAAGCGCAACCCGGTGCTGACCGAAAACCTCACCGGCCTCGCCCGCATGGTGCGCAGCGCGACGATCCCGGCGATGGAAAATGTCGCCCTGTGGCACGAGCGCGACATCTCGCACAGCTCGGTCGAACGCTATATCGGCCCCGATGCGACGATCACGCTCGATTTTGCGCTCGCGCGGCTCACCGGCGTCGTCGACAAGCTGCTCGTCTATCCCGAACGGATGCAGAAGAATCTCGACAAGATGGGCGGGCTTGTCCACTCGCAGCGCGTGCTGCTGGCGCTCACCCAGGCCGGCGTGAGCCGCGAGGACGCCTATCGCCTGGTCCAGCGCAACGCGATGAAGGTGTGGGAATCGGATGGCGCGCTATCGCTGCTCGACCTGCTCAAGAGCGATGCAGAGGTGACGGCGGCGCTGTCGCCGGAAGAGATCGAGGAGAAGTTCAACCTCGATTATCATTTCAAGCATGTCGACACGATCTTCGCCCGCGTCTTCGGTTGAACACCTGAGCGAGTAACGCCTTCACAGGACCGGACGAACCGCGATGGCCGGGCCGCGCGCCCGGCGTCAGGAGGTTCGTCGATGGTCCGTGCAGTGTCTTATGGTGTGAGCGCGCCACTGACAGTGGCCTTTCATGCCGGTTCGCAGGGCGAATGGCAGGTCGTGCGGCAAACGACCCGGACGGGCGAGGACCTGCCCGTTGCCGCGCGCATCGGCACCGGCAATCCCGTGGACACGCCGCTCTGGACGCTGACCGGCTTCACCTCGAACCTGCGCTATACCACGGCCTCCGAACGCCAGCGTCTCGATGCGCGCTCGGCGCCGCTGGGGCGCAGCGAAGCGCGGATGGCCGCGCTGATCCCGATCCGCAAGTCGGCCGCCTGGTGGGCGATGGCGCAGGACGAGCGCCGCGCGGTCTATGAACGCTCCGGCCACACGCCGATCGGCCTCGGCTATCTCCCCGGCATCGCGCGCCGCCTGCATCACTGCCGCGACCTTGGCGAACCGTTCGATTTCCTCACCTGGTTCGAGTTCGAACCCGAGCTGGAAGGCGAATTCGACGATCTGCTGGCGCGGCTGCGCATTACCGAGGAATGGCGCTATATCGATCGCGAGATCGATATCCGGCTGATCCGCACCGACTGACCCGGGCTATTGTCCGCTAGGACAGCGGACTGGCCAAGCCGCAATTATCCTCCTATGCTGGCCACCGACCGCCGGGACGCGGGCTGGCTTGAGGGAGAATGCGCTTGAGGGAGACTGGGCGGTCATGCAGTTTCTGAAGACACTTGTGCTCATCATGATCGCGGTGGTGTTCGTCGTGTTCGCCTATAACAACTGGCAGGCGGTGACGGTGGACCTGTGGGGCGGGCTTGAGCTGGTGACCAAGCTGCCGGTGCTGCTGCTGCTCACGTTCCTGGCAGGGGTGCTGCCCGCATGGGCCTATCATCGCACCGCGATGTGGCGGCTGAGGCGGAGGCTGGCAACGCTGGAGGCGAACCAGGCGCGCACGGCAGCGACGCCTTTGGCTGCACCGGCATCGGCACCGCCGCAAGCCACCGAATTTGCAGACCATGCCGAGCCCGAACCGGTATTGCGGTCGGTCTGAAGGATCATAACAGGGGCCCGTTTTCCATCATGTCCAATCCTATCTATCTCGCGGTCGATCTTCCCGATCTGGCCCGCGCCACCGCTCTGGTGCAGCAGGTGCGCAGACATATCGGCGGGGTGAAGCTGGGGCTGGAATTCTTCTGCGCGCATGGCCATCACGGCGTGCACGAGATCGCGAAGATCGGCCTGCCGATCTTTCTCGACCTCAAGCTGCATGACATCCCCAACACCGTCGCCGCCGCGATGCAGGCCATCCATGTGCTCGAACCCGCTATCGTCACCATCCATGCCGCCGGTGGCCGCGCGATGATGGAGGATGCCAAGGCGGCCGCCGGTGCGAACACCAAGGTCGTCGCGGTCACCATGCTCACCAGCCTCGACGATACCGACATCGCGCGGATCGGCTTTGCGGGAAGCACGCACGACAACGTGCTGCGACTGGCAGAGCTGTCGCATCAGGCCGGTCTCGACGGCATCGTCTGTTCGGGGCACGAGGTCGGCGCGGTGCGTCAACAATGGCGCGACGGCTTTTTCGTCGTCCCCGGCGTACGCCCGGCCAGCGCCGCAATGGGCGATCAGAAGCGCGCCGTCACCCCGCGCCAGGCGCGCGACGCAGGCGCCTCGGTGCTCGTCATCGGCCGCCCGATCGCGCGCGCAGAGGATCCCGACCAGGCCGCGCGCGACATCATGGCGACGTTGTAGGGATCGCCCCACAGACCCCTCTCGTCACCCTGAACTTGTTTCAGGGCCCATTTCGCCTAACTCTCCAACCTAGCCCAGACGCACAATGGGTGCTGAAACAAGTTCAGCATGACGGAAAGACGACGGCTCAGAGCACATGACCACCCTCATCAAGATCTGCGGACTTTCCACCGAGGCGGCGATCGATGCCGCCGCGCGCGAGGGCGCCACGCATATCGGCCTGGTGCATTTCGAGAAGAGCCCGCGCCATGTCACGTTGGAACAGGCCGCGGATTTGCGCCGTCGCACGCCTTCCCATGTCCAGGTCGTGCTGCTGCTGGTCAACGCCTCACCCGAGCTGACCCAGCGCGCCCAGCGCACCGTGCGGCCCGATGTCATCCAGTTCCACGGATCGGAAAAGCCCGAATGGCTGGCAATCGTGAAGCAGCATATGCCGGTCGAGGCGTGGAAGGCGCTGGGCCTGCGCAGCGCCGACACGCTGACCAACGCCCGGCGGTTCGATGGCAGCGCCGACCGGCTGCTGTTCGATGCCCCGGCCCAGGCGCTGCCCGGCGGCAACGGATCGGTGGTCGACTGGTCATTGCTGGTCGGACACAGCCACGCGCTGCCCTGGGGGCTGGCCGGAGGGCTCAACGCGGACAATGTCGGCGAAGCCCTGGCCGCGACCCATGCCCCGCTGGTCGATGTCTCCTCGGGCGTGGAAAGCGCGCCGGGAGTCAAAGATATGGACAAGATCGCCCGCTTTTGCCAAGCGGTTCGCGACCATGACCAACACCGCAACCCAGCTTAACAGCTATCGCAATCAACCCGACGCACAGGGCCATTTCGGCCAGTTCGGCGGGCGCTATGTTGCCGAAACCCTGATGCCCCTGGTGCTCGATCTGGAGAAGCACTATCGGGCCGCCAAGGCCGATCCCGCCTTCCAGGCACAGTTTGACGACCTGCTCGAACATTATGTCGGCCGCCCCAGCCCGCTCTATTATGCCGAACGGCTGACCGAGGAATTGCGCAAGGACGCCCCTGAAGGCAAGGGCGCACAGGTCTGGTTCAAGCGCGACGAGCTGAACCACACCGGCGCGCACAAGATCAACAACTGCATCGGCCAGATCCTGCTCGCGATGCGCATGGGCAAGACGCGGATCATCGCGGAAACCGGCGCGGGCCAGCACGGCGTCGCCACCGCGACCGTCTGCGCGCGCTTCGGCCTGCCCTGCGTGATCTATATGGGCGCGACCGATGTCGCGCGGCAGCAGCCCAATGTGTTCCGCATGAAGCTGCTGGGCGCGGAGGTCGTGCCGGTGACCTCGGGCGCGGCGACGCTCAAGGACGCGATGAACGAGGGGCTGCGCGACTGGGTCGCCAATGTCCACGATACCTTCTACATCATCGGCACCGCTGCGGGTCCGCATCCGTACCCGGAGCTGGTCCGCGATTTCCAGAGCGTGATCGGCAAGGAAGCGCGGACGCAGATGATGGCGCGCACCGGACGCCTGCCCGACCTGCTGGTCGCGGCGATCGGCGGCGGATCGAATGCGCTGGGGCTGTTCCACCCGTTTCTCGACGATGATGTCAAGATGCTGGGCGTCGAGGCAGCGGGCTATGGCCTGGATGGCGACCAGCATGCCGCGAGCCTGCTCGGCGGCTTCCCCGGCATCCTGCACGGCAACAAGACCTATCTGCTGCAGGACGAGGACGGCCAGATCACCGAGGGCCATTCGATCAGCGCGGGCCTCGACTATCCCGGCATCGGCCCCGAACATGCCTGGCTCAAGGACATGGGCCGCGTCGAATATACCGCGATCACCGACGACGAGGCGCTCGACGCCTTCCAGCTGCTCTGCCGCACCGAGGGCATCATCCCCGCGCTGGAGCCGAGCCATGCCATTGCAGCGGTGGCCAAGGTCGCCGCGACCATGGACCGCGACCAGATCATCCTCGCCAACCTGTGCGGACGCGGCGACAAGGATATCTTCACCGTGGCGGAAAAGCTGGGAGTGGAGATGTAGCTAGAAGCCCTCTCCCCTTCAGGGGGGAGGGTTGGGAGGGGGGAATGCGATGCGGCCCGGGAAACTGACCAAACGTGCAAGGGCCATGCGCATCGAAGCTACCGAACCCGAAATCAGGCTATGGCTTGAGCTTCGAGCCAAAAGATTTGCCGGAGTGAAATTCCGGCGGCAAAAAGTGATTGGGAATTACATCGTCGATTTTGCCTCGCGCAATCCGGTGCTGGTGATCGAGGTTGACGGCGATACCCATGACGGGCGTGAAGCCTATGATGCGGCGAGGACGAAGTATCTGGAAAGCCAAGGCTATCGGGTGCTGCGTTTTACCAACTATGATGTAATGACCGCGATGGAAGGTGTGTTGATGTTGATCGAAGCGGCGGTGCAGGCCCCCCTCCCAACCCTCCCCCCTGAAGGGGAGAGGGCTATATGAGCGCGCGCCTCTCCTCCGCCTTCCCCGCCGATCGCGCGGCGCTCGTCTGCTTCGTCACGGCTGGCGATCCCACGCCCGCATCCACGCCCGCAATCCTCGATGCATTGGTCGAGGGCGGGGCGGACGTGATCGAGCTCGGCATGCCGTTTACCGATCCGATGGCCGATGGCCCCGCGATCCAGAAGGCGAACCTGCGCTCGCTTGCCGCTGGAACGACCACTGCCGATATCCTGAAGATCGCGACCGATTTTCGTGCCCGTCACCCCGATGTGCCGTTGGTGCTGATGGGTTATGCCAACCCGATGACCCGGCGCGGGCCCGAATGGTTTGCCGATGCCGCTGAAGCAGCAGGCGTCGATGGCGTGATCTGCGTCGATATTCCCGCCGAGGAAGACGCGGCGCTCGGCCCCGCGCTCCGCGCCAAGGGCATCGCGCCGATCCGGCTGGCGACCCCGACCACCGATGCCGCGCGTCTGCCCGCCGTGCTCGAAGGCGCGGGCGGTTTCCTCTATTATGTCTCGGTCGCAGGGATTACCGGCAAGCAGCAGGCGGCACAGGCGAGCATCGAGGAAGCGGTGACGCGCCTCAAGGCCTCGACCGAGCTGCCCGTCGCGGTCGGCTTTGGTGTGCGCACGCCGGAGCAGGCCGCCGCCATCGCGCGCGTCGCCGATGGCGTGGTCGTCGGCAGCGCAATCGTCGATATCGTAGCCCAGCATGGCGCGGATGCGGCAGCGCCCGTGCGCGACTATATCCGCAGCCTCAGCACCGCCATCGCCGCCGCCCGCCAAACCACGAACGCCTGACAGGAGCATCCCCCATGAGCTGGTTCAGCCGTGTCCGCAATTCGATTCCGTTGATCGCCAAGCGCGACACCACGCCCGACAACCTGTGGCACAAGTGCAAGGCCTGCGGCGAAATGGTGTTCGCCAAGGAGTTTGAGGACAATCTTTCGGTCTGCCCCAAGTGCAACCATCATGAGCGCATCGGCGCACAGGCGCGCTTTGCGATGCTGTTCGACGACAAGATCTGGGAAGAGCTGCCCGCGCCGGTGGTCAAGGAAGACCCTCTCAAGTTCCGCGACAGCAAGAAATATGTCGATCGCATCAAGGCCGCGCGCGCGGCGGGCACTGCCACCGACGCGCTGACCAACGCGCTGGGCCGCATCCAGGGGCACAAGGCCGTGGTCGGCGTGCAGGATTTCGCCTTCATGGGCGGGTCGATGGGCATGGCCGTGGGTGAGGCGTTCATCCGCGGCACCGAGCGCGCGATTGCCGAAAAATGCCCCTATGTGATCTTCACCGCCGCCGGCGGCGCGCGGATGCAGGAAGGCATCCTCTCGCTGATGCAGATGCCGCGCAGCACCGTGGCGATCAGCCGCCTGCACGCGGCGGGGCTGCCTTATATCGTCGTGCTGACCGACCCGACCACCGGCGGTGTTACCGCGAGCTATGCGATGCTGGGCGACATCCAGATGGCCGAGCCCAATGCGCTGATCGGCTTTGCGGGCCAGCGCGTGATCGAGCAGACGATCCGCGAAAAGCTGCCCGAAGGCTTCCAGCGCTCCGAGTATCTGCTCGAGCACGGGATGCTCGACATGGTGGTCGAGCGCAAGGACCTGCGCGAACGGCTGGGCAGCGTGATCGATTATCTGATGGCGGCCAGGGCGGCGGCGTGACGCGAAAGCCCCTCCCCTTCAGGGGAGGGGTTGGGGTGGGGCCCGAATTGCGCCTTACGCCCTTCCCCACCCCCAGCCCCTCCCCTGCGCCGCAGGCGAGCGCAGCTCAACGGGAGGGGTGAGGCATGCCCGACCACGCCATTTCCTCGCACGCGGGCGTTCAGACCCAGCTCGACCGGCTCGCCGCGCTGTCGCCGGGGCGCGATGTGCTGGGGCTGGAGCGGATCACGGCCTTGCTCGATCGTCTCGGCAATCCGCACCACCGCCTGCCGCCGGTCTTCCATGTCGCGGGCACCAACGGCAAGGGATCGACCTGCGCATTCCTGCGCGCCGCGATCGAGGCGTCGGGCCTCAGTTGCCATGTCTATACCAGCCCGCATCTGGTGCGCTTCAACGAGCGTATCCGCCTCGCCGGTCGGCTGATCGAGGATGACCCGCTGGCCGACTATCTCGCGCGCGTGCTCGACATAGCTGAGGGCATCAACGCCAGCTTTTTCGAGGTGACCACCGCCGCCGCGTTCCTCGCCTTTGCCGAGACGCCTGCCGATGCCTGTGTGATCGAGGTGGGGCTGGGCGGCAGGCTCGATGCGACCAATATTCTGCCCGCGCCTGCGGTGTGCGGCATCGCGGCGCTGGGTATCGATCACGAGGCGTTCCTGCTCGCGCCGGAGGAGGGCACGCCCGAAATCCCGCTCGAACGGATCGCGTTCGAGAAAGCAGGGATTGCCAAGCAGGGCGTGCCGCTGGTCATCCAGAAATATGCCATCGGCATGATGGGCGCGATCGCGGGTCAGGCGATGCGCGCAGGCGCCTATGTCAAGGCACGGGGCGAGGATTGGGACGCAGCGCTCTATCAGGGGCGGCTGCACTATCGCGATATCGACGGCAAGCTCAGCCTGCCCGTGCCACGCCTGCCCGGCGCGCACCAGGCGGACAATGCCGCGCTCGCCGTCGCGATGATCCGCCACCAGAGCGCGCTCAGTATCCCCGACAGCGCATTGAGCGCCGCGATGGGCTGGGCCGAATGGCCCGCGCGAATGCAGCGGTTGAACCAGGGTCCGCTGGTCGCGCTGCTCCGCACCGACGAGCCGGTCTGGCTCGATGGCGGGCACAATCCAGACGCCGGGGCGGCGCTGGCGCGGCATGTCGCGGCCATGGGCGGCAAGGTGCACCTGGTCATCGGCATGCTGTCGAACAAGCAGCCCAGCGCACTGCTCGGCCCGCTCGAACCGCATCTTGCCAGCGTTACCGCGCTGCCGGTGCCGGGGCATGAATGGCACGATGCCGATGCGTTTCAGCGATGCCTCTCCTCGGGGATCGAGGTGACAGCGGCAGCGGATGTGCGGGCGGCGATGGCGCTGCTGGCCGAGCGCGAGGCCGCCCCGGTGCTGATCGCGGGCTCGCTCTATCTGGCGGGCGAGGTACTCAGGGCCAACGGCCAGGAGCCGGATTGAACCGTCATTCCCGCGCACGCGGGAATCCCGCTTGAGCGCAACGGTGACAAGAAAGCGGGCCCCCCGCGTGCGCGGGGGTGACGAAAAACCGGGGCTTGGGTTACTCCCCGCTTTCCTCGGTTCCCGCGGTGCCAAGCGAGCGATCGACCAGCCCGCTCGCCATCATCCACCAGAACAGCAGCACGCCCGGCAGCGCGGCCACGGTCGTCACCAGATAGAAATTGGTGAAGCCCAGCGACTCGATCATCCCCCCTGCCAGCGTTCCGGTGAGGAACCGCCCGGTAATGCTCGCCGCCGCCGAGAGCAGCGCGAACTGGGTCGCGGTGAATTCCAGATTGCACAGCGCCGAGAGATACGCGACCACGCACACCCCGCCGATCCCGCTCGCGAAATTCTCGAAGCCCATCGCGCCCGCCATCGCCCAGGTGCTGTGGCCGACCGTGGCAAGGCCCGCAAAGGCAAGATTCGATACCGCCATCAGGATGAGGCTGATCAGCACCGAGCGCTTCATGCCCAGCCGCGCATAAAGCACCCCGCCGACGAAAATCCCCGCGAGCAGCGCCCAGAAGCCGAGGCCGACATCATAGATCGCCAGCTCGTCATTGGTGAAACCCAGATCCTCGAACAGCAGCCGCAGCGTCAGGTTGGCGAGCGTGTCGCCGATCTTGTGCACCAGCACGAATAGCAGCACGACCAGCGCGCCCTGACGCTTGAAGAACTCGGCGAGCGGGCTGACATAGGCGATCGCCGCGGCGACCGGTCCCTTCAAGGGCTTGGGCTCTTGTCGGCGCGCCGGCTCACCCATCACCAGCCCGGTGATGACCGCGAACAGCCCGAAGAACGAGACCGCGATATAGGCCGTGGTCCAGTCGCTGCGCGCCGCGACGATCAGCGCCACCGATCCGGCGAGCGCCGCGCCGATGCGCCAGCCATACTGGCTCATCCCCGATCCCACGCCCAGTTGGTGCGGTTCGAGCAGTTCGATGCGATAGGCATCGATCACGATGTCGAAGGTCGCGCCCGCCACCCCGACCAGGATCGCGGCGACCGCGACGCTGGCAATATCGGCTTCAGGGTCGGCGAGCCCCAGATTCATGATCGCGACCATGACCAGCACCGCGCACAGGATCAACCACGAGACGCGCTGGCCCAGCCGCCCCAGCAGCGGCAGCTTCACCGCATCGATGATCGGCGCCCAGAGCCATTTGAAATTGTACGCGAGGAAGGTGAGCGCGAACGCGGTGACGGTGGATTTCTCGATGCCCGATTGCGCGAGGCGCGTCGAAAGCGTCGCTGCGATCATCGCAAAGGGAAAGCCCGAGGAAATGCCCAGGAACAGCGCGGCGAGCGGTGCCGCCTCGGTATAGGGGCGCAAGCCCACCGGCAGCGACGCGCGCCAGCCCGTTGCCTCGGGGGCGATCCCGGCGGTGTTTTCGGTCATTCAGCTTCCCTTCCCGTGTCCCGGGGCAGGAAACTAGCGGCACCAGCGATTTACGCCAGAGGCTTTTGCGCGCGCTGGCCCGGTCAGATCACCGCCGAGCCGATCACCGGCCCGCCTGGCCCCTGACGCACGAGCAACGCGTGGCGATCCGCACCGGTGACGCGGAGCATGTCGGGCGTGATCGTGACGGTCTGCGCGCCGCCGCTCCAGCGCCCGAGAGCGCGTTCGGCCAGCACGACATTGGTGTAGTGCACCTTGCGCCCACCATTCTCGCCAGCGCCGATGCTGACCGTGCGCCCGGAAGCGAGCGCGACCAGCACCAACTCGGCCTCCTGCCCCTTGGGGCCGTCAAGCAGCGCCTGCCTGTCGTTCCCGTCAGCGGCGATTCGGACGCTCAGGCCCGCTTTCCGCCGCGCGATCGCAGCGGTTGCCAGCAGACCACGCACCTTCGCCTCTTGCGACCCCACCGTCTGCGCGCGGCCATCGACCACGACCTGCGGGGTATAGATGTTCGCGCCCCCAAAGGCCCTGTCGCCATATTGCCGCTGCAGCCTGGTATTCTCCTCGCGGCCCAGACTGTCCTTCCAGCCGAGCCGGTCCCAATAGGTGACCGGACGGCTGATCACCAGCACGCCGGGGTCGCGCGCCAGCCTGGCCGCTACCGCATCGGCGGGCGGACAGGACGAGCAGCCCTGGCTGGTGAACAGTTCGGCGACTACTGGCCCCGCCGCGCTCTGCGTGAGCGCGGCGGGTGGCGCAGCGTGTTGGGGATCGGTTGCCGCCTGCGAAGGATCGGCTCTTCCCTCTATCAGCACAAACGCGGTCAGTGCGGCCAGCGCCGCCATCGGAATCCAGATTTTCAGCATGTCGATATCCTCGCGCGCAGCCTGTGCGCTCCATGAGCGCGAGGTTCGCCCGAGACCGGCGCGCGGTTACGCTGCCGAATAGAGGTTGAGCGGCTTTGGCATGGCCTTGGGCGTCTTGCCGCGGATCAGCAGATCGACCGCGTGGATCGCCTTGACCAGTTCGGCGGCACTGTAAGGCTTGATCAGACAGCCGATCGCATATTGTTTCGCATGGCCGGGGCACGTGCCGGTCGCGAACAGCACGGGTATGTCGCGCTCGCTCGCGACGCGGGCGACCTCGACCCCGCTGCCGCCGCGCGACAGGTTGACGTCCGCCAGCACCAGATGGATCGGCTCGCGCTCCAGCACCGCGATCGCCTCGGCCTCGGTATCGACCGTCGCGACCACGCGATAACCCGCATCGACCACGCGCAGCTCGTTGTCGAAAGCGACCAGCGGCTCGTCTTCGACGATCAGGATGGTTTCGATCGACCGGGTAAACCGCGAAAACAGCATGGGGAACTTTCTGAACGGGCGGGCGGCGGGAAAAGCAAATACGCCGGGTGCAATTCTTGCGTTCCCGCGCGCCCGCTTCGACGTTATAGCAGCGCGCATGCCCCCCCGGAAACCGAAATTCGATCCGCTCGACGACAGCCCGTCGCCGCGCGCTGCACAACCCAAGGCCCGCACCTCCACGCTCGGCGAAGGCCAGCGCATCGCCAAGCTGCTGGCGCGCGCCGGCATCGCCTCGCGCCGCGAGATCGAGCGGATGATCGAGGGCGGACGCGTCGCGCGCGATGGTGTCGCCATCACCACGCCCGCCACGGTGCTGACCAGCCTCAATGGCATCACCGTCGACGGCAAGCCGGTCAAGGAGCCCGCACCCGCCAAGCTATGGTGCTTTCACAAGCCCGCCGGACTGCTGACGGCCGAGCGCGACTTTACCGGGCGACCGACGATCTATGAACATCTCGCCAAGGTCGCACCCGATGCGCCGCGGATGATGCCGGTCGGCCGGCTCGACCTCAATACCGAGGGCCTGCTGCTGATGACCAATGACGGCGAATTGAAGCGCCAGATGGAGCTGCCCGCCACCGGGGTCGAGCGCACCTATCGCGCGCGCGCGTTCGGCGAGGTCAGCCAGGCGCAGCTCGAGGACCTGATCCATGGCATCACCATCGAGGGCGTTCGCTACGGCAAGATCGACGCCAATCTGGAACGCCGCACCGGGCGCAACGGCTGGATCGAGATGACGCTGACCGAGGGCAAGAATCGCGAGGTCCGCCGCGTGCTCGAACATCTCGGCCTCAAGGTCTCGCGCCTCATTCGCACCCGCTACGGCCCGTTCGTGCTCGATGGGCTTGATGTCGGCGCGATCGAGGAAGTGCGCCGACACGACGTGGTGGCATTCAGGAAGACGCTGAAATGAGGGGCGTGCGATATAACCCCTCTCCCTTGACGGGAGAGGGTTGCGCAGTCTTGGCGACGAAGGAGCCTAGACGAAGCTGGGTGAGGGTGATTCGGGCGAGAAACCGCGCAAGCGTTGCTGCCCCTCATCCAACTCCGCCTAGCCGCGCTGGCGCTTGGCAAGGCTGCGTATCCTTCTCCCCCACCGGGGAGAAGGTTTAGTCATGTTGCGCATCATTTCAGGCGAATGGCGGGGGCGCAAGCTCAAGGCCCCGCCGGGCGACACCACCCGCCCCACCGCCGACCGGACCCGCGAAACCCTGTTCTCGATGCTCACCAGCCGCTTGGGCTCGTTCGAGGAACTGAGCGTGCTCGACCTGTTCGCAGGATCGGGCGCGCTGGGGCTCGAAGCCCTGTCGCGCGGCGCGGCCAGCTGCACCTTTGTCGAGCAGGACCGGCCTGCCATCGATGTGCTCAAGGGCAATATCCGCCTGCTCGGCGCCGATGCGCGCTGCGAGGTGCGGCCGAGTTCCGCACTCTCGCTGGGTCCGGCGATCAAGCCATTCGACCTGATCCTGCTCGACCCGCCTTATGGCACCGGCGCGGGCGCGGTCGCGCTCGACAAGCTGGGCCGCCTGGGCTGGTTCGCACCCTCGAGCTGGATCAGCGTCGAAACGTCAGCCAAGGAGAAGCTGGAGGTCGCCGGGTTCGAGATCGACACCGAGCGCGTGGTCGGCAAGGCCAAGCTCACGCTGTTGCGGCCTGCGGCGTCTGTGATAGACTGAACCGATGGTCAAATATTCGCCGATCGAGTCCGAATTCGCCTCGTCCGAGGAGGAAGAGGCCTATGACGCATGGTTCCGCGCCAAGGTCGAACGCGCGCTGCAATCGACCGCACCACGGGTTCCGCATGACCAGGTAATGGCGCGCGCAGATGAAATCATTGCCAAGGCCAGGCAGCGTGCAGCTGATCTGGACGGCTGAGGCATCTGCAGATCACGACGACATTATCGGCTATATTGCCGATCGGAACCCGGATGCCGCTGAAAGGCTCAAAGGTCTTTTTGCGCGCTATGCCGAACAATTGCTCGACTTTCCAATGATGCATCGGTCCGGTCGCGTCCCAGGAACACGCGAGGCGGTTGTGCACCCTAACTATTTGCTGGTCTACAAGATCGAACTTGATGCCATTGTCATCACCGCCGTTCTGCACGCACGCCAGCAATACCCTTAGCGCCGGGTTCAGCGCTCCGCCCCCGCTGCGCCCATAAACCGGCAAGGCTGACCAGCCCCGCCGCCGCCAGATACAGCCCGACCGCGTCCGCGCCGCCTGTGTCCGACAAGGCCTGGGCGGCAATCGGGGCGACTGCGCCGCCGATGATGCCGCCGCCGTTGAACGCCACCGACGCGCCGGTGTAGCGCACGCGCGCTGGGAATTGCTGCGGCAGCCACGCGCCGAGCGGGCCATAGACGAAGCCCATGACCAGCAGCGCCACAGACAGCGCGATCCAGGCGAGCCAGAGCGAGCCTGACCCGAGCAGCGGTCCGAACATCAAGCCGACGCCGACGGTCGCCGCGCAGCCGATCATCAGCACCCGCCCGCTGCTGGTCGCGTCTGACCGATAGCCCGACACGACGATGCCCAGCGCCAGGAACAGGATCGCGCCCAGCTGCACGATCAGGAAGCTCGTGCGGTCATGCCCCAGCGCGGTGGTGGCATAGCCGAGCGCAAAGGCGGTCGAGAGATAGAAGATCGCAAAGCACGCGACGACTGCGAACGTACCTGCCAGCGTCGCGCGCAGATGGTGGCGCAGCAGCTCCGCCACCGGCACCGGCGCGGGCCGCTCGGCCTCGAGTACATGTGCGAAATCGGGGGTCTCGCTGATCTTGAGCCGCACCCAAAGCCCGAGCCCCACCAGAATGCCGCTCGCGAGGAACGGCACGCGCCAGCCCCAGGCGATGAACTGCTGTTCGGTAAGGTTCAGGCCCAGCAGAAGGAACAGCCCGTTGGCGGCGATGAAGCCCACTGGAGCCCCCAGCTGTGGGGCCATGCCAAAGCGCGCCGCCCAGCCCGGAGGCGCGTTTTCCACCGCCAGCAAGGCAGCGCCACCCCATTCGCCGCCCAGCCCGAAGCCTTGACCGAAGCGCAATATGCACAGCAGCAGCGGCGCGACCCAGCCGACCATCTGCCAGGTCGGCAGGAACGCGATCAGCAGCGTCGATCCGCCCATCAGCAGCAATGAGGCGACCAGGGTCGACTTGCGCCCGATCCGGTCGCCGAAATGCCCGAAGGCGATCGCGCCGACGGGCCGCGCGAAAAAGGCGAGCCCGAAGCTCATATAGCTCAGCATCAGCTGGGCCGAGGCGCTTTCGGACGGGAAGAACAGCGGCCCGAACACCAGGGCGGCGGCGGTCGCATAGATATAGAAATCGTAGAATTCGACCGCCGTGCCGACCAGCGATGCGGTCAGCACCCGTTTATGGGTGCGATATGGATGCGTCATTCGGCCCTCCCCGGCACGCGACCGTTAACGCGAGGGTGCGGCTTGGCAAGCAAAAGCGAGCATCTGCGTCGCCTGGCGAACAGTCAAAAGGGGCCGCGGTTGCCCGCGACCCCTTTATGGAAGAGAAGGAAGTGTGAAGGGTAGTTCAGGAGTAATCAGGCGGCGATCACCTCGCCATCGGCCTCCGGATCGCGCAGCACATAGCCGCGGCCCCAGACGGTCTCGATATAATTCTCGCCCCCGCAGGCCAGCGCCAGCTTCTTGCGCAGCTTGCAGATGAAGACGTCGATGATCTTGAGTTCGGGTTCGTCCATGCCGCCATAGAGGTGGTTCAGGAACATTTCCTTGGTCAGCGTGGTGCCCTTGCGCAGCGAGAGCAGCTCGAGCATCGCATATTCCTTGCCGGTCAGGTGGACGCGGGCACCATCGACCTCGACGGTCTTGGCATCAAGGTTGACCGCCAGCTTGCCGGTGCGGATGACGCTTTGCGAATGGCCCTTGGAGCGGCGGACCACGGCGTGGATGCGGGCGATCAGCTCTTCGCGGTGGAACGGCTTGGTGACATAATCGTCGGCGCCGAAACCGAACGAGCGCACCTTGCTGTCCATTTCCGAAATGCCGGACAGGATGAGCACCGGCGTCTGCACCTTGGCGACACGCAGCTTCTTCAGCACGTCATAGCCGTGCATGTCGGGCAGGTTCAGGTCCAGCAGGATGATGTCGTAATCATAGAGCTTGCCGAGGTCGAGGCCTTCCTCACCCAGGTCGGTGGTATAGACATTGAAACCCTCGGTCGTGAGCATCAGCTCGATTGCCTTGGCCGTGGTCGGCTCATCTTCGATCAAAAGCACCCGCATGTGCAGCCCCTTTTCGCCCGTGCCATCGGCACCGTTCAGTCATCTGGACCCAAGAACGGATCGACGAGGAAAACATTAACCATATTTTTTTGGGGGCAAAAGGTTAATTTTGAATTAACCGGCCTGACTCCACGAGTCGCGTCGGCCTGCGCAGGCACGAGGGGGCTCAAAAGACTCCCATTTCCGGCACTTAGGCGGTCCTTTTCGGTTCGTCGCTTTTGATCGAGTAGCGCCAATTGGTTTCCAATTGGTAACGGAGATGAAACGCGAATTTACTCCCCTTGCAAACCTTTACGCAGCCAGGCGATCAGGGCCTCGACCCGCGCTGGCCTGTGCGGCGAGGGCGGCGTGACGATGCTGAGCGTCAGCGGTTCGAACCGCCATTCGGGAAGCAGATGCACCAGCCGCCCGTCGGAAAGACCCTCCATGCAGAAGAAATCGGGCAAGGCGGCGATGCACTGACCGTCGAAAACCGCGGGCATCGCGGCATCGGCATTGTTGACGATCAGCGCAGGCTGCGAGCGGGCGAGCACGCGCGTCCCGTCGGGTCCCGTCAGCGGCCAGAGTCCCGGCTGCGGGCTGTTGGCATAATGAACCGCCTTGTGCGCCTCCAGCTCTGCGGGATGGCTCGGGGTGCCGTGGCGCGCGCAATAGCCGGGCGAGGCGATCAGGTAGAGACTGACGGTGCGCAGCCGGATCGCGCGCAGGCTGCTGTCGGGCAGCACCGCGATGCGCAGCGCCATGTCGAAACCCTGATCGACCAGGTCGACCCGCGCGTCGGACAGGTGCATGTCGATCAATATGCCGGGGTGCAGCGCCATGAACTGCGCGATCAGCGGCGCGACCGCGCTGAGGCCGAAGCTCATCGGCACCGCGATGCGCACGGTTCCGCTCAGGAGCACCGCCTCGTCGCGCGCCGCCTCGACCGCCGCCTCGCCGTCCATGCGGATTCGCCGCGCATGATCGACCAGCGAGCGACCCGCTGCCGATAGCGACAGACGCCGCGAGGTGCGGTGGAACAGCACGGTGCCGAGTTCCGCCTCGAGCCGCGAGACCGCCTTGGACACCTTGGCCTTGGACAGGCTCAGCGCATCGGCCGCCCCGGTAAAGCTGCCGGTATCGGCCACGGCCGCGAAAACCGCCCAGGCCTCGAAATCGGGAAGTCGCATATCCGGAAACAATCCTTTTCCAAACTGGCTATTTTGGAAACGATAGCTCAGGACTATCTGTTGCTCAAGCCAAGGCGTCGGCGTCGGTCCGGTGCCAGCAAGGAGCAAGTGACATGATCGAGAAACGCGATTTTTCCACCCTGGGCCACGCCAATCACGGTTGGCTCAATGCCCGCCACCATTTCTCGTTCGGCGGCTATCACGATCCGGCCCGCATGGGCTGGGGTAGCCTGCGCGTCTGGAACGACGACGAGATCGCCCCCCGGAGCGGCTTCCCCACCCACCCGCACCGCGACATGGAGATCATCACCTATGTGCGCACCGGCGCGATCACCCACCGCGACAGCCTGGGCAATGAAGGCCGCACCGAGGCGGGCGACGTCCAGGTGATGAGCGCGGGAACCGGTGTGGCGCATAGCGAGTTCAACCTGGAGGACGAGGAAACCCGGCTGTTCCAGATCTGGATCATCCCCGATGAAGCGGGCGGTGCTCCGCGCTGGGATGCCAAGCAGTTCCCCAAGGGTGAGCGTTCGGGCAAGCTGGAGGTTCTCGCCAGCGGCCGCGATGACGACATCCTGGCGGGCGCGCTGATGATCCGGGCCGATGCGCGGCTGTCCGGGGCCACTTTGGTCAAGGGCGACAGCATCACCCACCGGATCGATCCGGCCTATGCCGCCTATCTGGTGGTCTCGGCAGGCAGCGTGAGCGTCAACGGCGTCGAGATCGGCGAACGCGATGCTGCCGCGATCACCCGCGAACCTGAGATCACGATCACGGCGCTGGAAGACGCCGAATTCCTGATCGCGGAAACCCGCACCCACTGATCCCCCCAGCCCCGCCGTCTTCCCCCTCTCGGACGGCGGGGCACCCTTTTCCCTCCCACATTCCACGAAGGAGAATTTCCATGGCAAAGGTTCTGGTGCTCTATTACTCGACTTATGGTCATATCGAGACGATGGCCGAAGCGGTCGCCGAAGGTGCGCGCAGCGAAGGTGCGGAGGTCACGATCAAGCGTGTCCCCGAAACCGTCCCCGAGGAGATTGCCCGCGCGAGCCATTTCAAGCTCGACCAGGCTGCCGAGATCGCGACGCCCGAGGAACTGGCTGATTATGACGCGATCATCGTCGGTACCGGCACGCGTTTCGGCCGCATGTCGAGCCAGATGGCGGCCTTCTGGGACCGCACCGGCGGTCTGTGGGCCAAGGGCGCGCTGGTCGGCAAGGTCGGCGCCTCGTTCACCGCGACCGCCAGCCAGCATGGCGGCCAGGAGACGACGCACTTCTCGATCCTCACCAACCTGCTGCACCACGGCCTGACCGTGGTCGGGCTCGACTATGGGTTCCAGGGCCAGCTGAGCAATGACGAGGTGATCGGCGGATCGCCTTATGGTGCCAGCACGATCGCCGGCGGCGACGGATCGCGCCAGCCGCACCAGGCCGATCTCGATGGCGCGCGCTATCTGGGCGCCAAGGTCGCCCGCACTGCGGCCAAACTGACCGCCTGACCCCCTCCCCCGCCCGCTCGGGAGCAGCCGCCCGCGTCCCCCATGTTTGGGGGATTGCGGGCGGTTTGGCATCTGCCTAGCCTCGCCGCCTGTTCTGGGGAGAGCGATGATGGTGCGGGTTGCGTTGCGGCGGATGGCGTTCATCCTGTCGATAGTCTGGGTCGCCGCTGCACCGGCCAGGGCCGAATGGCGCGAAGCCTCAAGCCCCAATTTTCTGGTCTATGCCGATCAGAGCGAAGGCGACATTCGCGAATTCACCGACATGCTCGAGCGGTACCGTTCGGCGATGCGCTATATCTACAAGCTGCCCGAAGAAGCGACTTCGCCCTCGAATCGGCTGACCGTGTTCGTCGTGCGCGACGCCAATCAGGTGCGCAAGCTGATGGGCACCAACAACCGCTATGTGCTGGGCTTCTACCAGTCGCGCGCCGGCGGGTCGGTGGCGTTCGTCCCTCGGGTCGATGACAATAGCCAGAGCGACCGCGTGTCGCAGGGCGAGCAGATATTGCTGCACGAATATGCGCATCATTTCATGTTCAGCGTGTTCGCCGGTTCCCCGCCGCTCTGGCTGCAGGAAGGCTTTGCCGAATTCTATTCCACCGCGAAGTTCGACAGCGCGGGCGGCGTCGGCCTGGGACTTCCGGCCGATCATCGCGCGGCCGAACTGGCGCTGGCCCAGGAAGTTCCGCTCGACATGCTGCTGAGCACCCGCAAATACCGGGAAAATGCCTCGAAGCGTTATGATACCTTTTATGGACGCAGCTGGCTGCTGTTCCACTACCTCACCTTTTCCGAAGCGCGCGCCGGCCAGATGGCCCATTATCTCCAGCGCATCAACGCCGGCGAAGGCGAAGAGGCCGCAGCGACCCAGGCCTTTGGCGATCTGGCCGCGCTCGACAAGGAACTGGGCGCCTATATGAAACGGCGTCGGCTGACCTATCTCAATCTGGGCGCAAGCAAGATCGCCAGCGCGCCGATCGCGATCCGCATGCTCGGCAAGGGCGAAGCCGCCATTCTCCCGGTCATGATGCGGTCGAAACGCGGTGTGAACGAGGAAACCGCCCCTGAGGTTCTGGCGGACGCGCAGAAGGTCGCGGCGCAATATCCCGACGATGCCTTCGTGCTCAGCGCACTTGCCGAGGCGGAGTACGATGCAGGCAACGACGAGGCTGCCATCGCGGCTGCGGACAAGGCGATCGCCAAGAACCCGCAGGCCGTGGGCGCGATGATCCAGAAAATCTATGCGCTGTTCCGCAAGGCTGGGGACGACGAAGCGCTCTGGCCCAAGGTTCGCGCGGCGATCTCGGCCGCCAATCGGATCGAGAACGACAACCCCATCCCCCTCGCCTATTTCTTTCGCAGCTATGCGGCAGAGGGAAAGAAGCCGCCCGAGATGGCCGTCCAGGGCCTGCGAAAGGCGCTGCAGCTGGCGCCGTATGATACGGGCAACCGGCTGACACTGGCGGATTACTTCATCCGCACCGGCGACAAGCAGGCTGCAGAGACGACCCTTGCCCCGCTGCTGAACCACCCGCACGATACCCAGCTTGCCGATCTGGCGCGCAAGCTGCTGGACCGAGGCAATGCCCAGGCCGAGCCGAGCGCTTCCGACGACAGCAGTTCGTGATCGCTTAGGCCGCGAGCACATTCCACAGGACGAGCAGCGCCACCAGCAGCACCATCGCCGCAAACAGTCGGCGCGCGATGAGCAACCTACGCGCCAGCACCCGCGCCAGAAATATGCCCGGCACCGTGCCCAGCGCACCGCCCGCCACCATGGCCGCAAGGATCGGTCCGTCGATCTGACCCGACATCGCATAGCTGGCGCTGGTCGATGCGCCGAACAGGCTCACCGAAACCAGCGACGAGGCGGCGGCGTTGGAAAGTGTCATTCCCGTTGCCGCCATCAGCCCCGGCGCGATCAGGAAGCCCCCGCCGATGCCGAAAAATCCGGCCGCCAGCCCCACCAGCAAACCGATCGGCGCGAGCTTCATCGTCCGCGCGGCATCCAGTCGCACCGCAGGATCGCCCGTGCTGGCGGGGGCGCGCATCATCGACAATGCGACCAGCGCCATCGCCGCCGCGAAATAGCCGAGCAAAGCCTCGCCATCGACCTGTTTGGCAAAATGCGCGCCGATCATCGCTCCGGTCACACCGGCGAGTGCAAACACGCTGGCGCAGGGCCATTTGACGGCACCCGCCCGCGCCTGACCCAGCAATCCGGCAAGCGCATTGATAGCGACCCCCGCAGCCGAGGTGCCGATCGCGACGTGCACATCGGCCACGCCGACAACATAGATCAGCCAGGGCGTTGCCAGCACCGACCCGCCGCCCCCGAAAGCCGCCAGCAACAGGCCGACGATTGCGCCTCCCAGCGCCGCCAGGGCGAGCGATTCGATCATCGGGTCAGCTCAGCGACCGCCGGTTCCAGGGCATCAGCGCAAGCAGCCGCGCCATGCCGCAAAAGCCGGTGACGCCTGCAAAGCTCAGGCCCAGCCCGACAAAGACGGTGAGCGCGACAAAGGCAGGCGCAACCAGCCAGCCGAGCAAGAGACCCGTCAGAATCAGCACGCCCGCCGCAATCTGCACCTGGCGCATCAGCTCCAGCGGTGCACGCGCATTGTGCACGACCGGTTGCCCGGCCGCCTCCCAGGCCTTCAGCCCACCCTTCAGAACGAGCGTATCGACGGGCCATTGGCGCGCCAGCCGTTCCTGGTGCAGCCCCGTGCGCATGCCGCTGGCGCACATCAGGATCGGCAGGACGCCGTCCTCCAGCACCACCGGTTCCGTTATGGCTGCCGAGGCGGGGCGCAGGATCGCGCCTGGAATGTGAGCGCGCGCAAACTCATCCGGCTCGCGAATGTCGATCAGCCGCGCCAGGCCCTGATTGAGCAATTGCTGCGCCTGACGCGCATCGATGGTCGTGATTGCCATGACAAGATTCCTCAGCTTTCCGGGGGACAGTAGATCGCGGCAAGCACCTGCATGATCTGCAGCACGGCAGGGTCGGCGATCCGGTAGAAGATGCTGGTGCCCTCGCGCCGGGTCTCGACCAGCCCCTGCTCGCGCAGGCGGGCCAGATGCTGCGACAGCGCCGATTGCGACAGCGCGACCTGCTGCTGAATAGCCCCCACCGACAGTTCGCCATCCACGAGCAGGCAGAGCACCTGCAGCCGGTGCGGATTGGCGAGCAGACGCAGCATGTGCGCGGCCTCGTCGGCCTTGGCGGCCATCGCTTCGGGCAGAGGTTTGGTGAAGGAGATATCAGACATGGGGCTCATATATTCCTTGATTATAAATTAGACAAGCCTAAATTAGAGAGAGCTTAAGGAGGAGTCCCCATGCCCATCGCCATTCATCCGCATTTCGATACCGTGACCAACACGGTCAGCTATGTCGTGATCGACCGGGCCAGCGCGCGCGCGGCGATCATCGATCCGGTGCTGGATTTCGAGGCCAAGGCAGCGACGATCGCCACCACCATCGCGGACAGTCTGCTCGCGACGGTCGAACAGCAGGGCGCGACGCTCGACTATGTGCTGGAAACGCATGCGCATGCCGATCACCTGACCGCCGCGCATTACATCCGTGCGCGCACGGGTGCCAGGATCGTCATCGGCGCGCATATCCGCAACGTCCAGTCGATCTTCACCCCGGTCTTTGCGGCCGAGCCGATCGAAACCGGCAAGGTCTTCGACATGCTGGTCGAAGAAGGCGACACGCTGGCCTTGGGGGAGACCGATATCCGCGTGCTGCACACACCGGGGCATACGCCCGCCTGCCTCACCTATCTGATCGACGACGCAGCCTTTGTCGGCGATACACTGTTCATGCCCGATTACGGCACCGCGCGCGCCGACTTTCCAGGCGGCGATGCCGCAACGCTGTTTCGTTCGATCCGCAAGATCCTGGCGTTGCCGCCGGAAACGCGCATCTTTGTCGGGCATGATTATCTGCCCAAGGGCCGCAGCGATTTCCGTTGGGAAACGACCGTCGCAGAACAGCGCGCGGCCAATGTGCATGTGCATGACGGTGTGAGCGAAGCCGAATTCGTCGCGATGCGCGAAGCGCGCGATGCCACGCTTGATGCGCCCACGCTGATCCTGCCCAGTCTGCAGGTCAATATCCAGGGCGGAAAACTGCCCAGTCCGGATGCCCAGGGCCGCGCCTTCCTGCGCCTGCCCATCAACGCGCTGGGCAAGCACAGTCCCCTGCCCGCAGAGCTGTTCGAATAAGGCTGTCAGTGAGGCCGTCGCTCGCTATGAACCTCATCCGATCTCTTCCCGGGAGGCATGGATGCACTCTGCTGTTCTGAACCAAATGCTCGGCCTGATCCTTCTGGCGGGACTGGCCGGCACGATGCCGGTTCAGGCGCAGGAGCCGATGCGGCCAGGCTTTCACGCCGGGACCGTCATCCCCGAATTCGGGCCCGTCGCCAGCGCTGAGGGCCATATGCCGATCCCTGTAGAGGCGACCTTCAGCATCGCGTTCGATGTCAGTGAGCCGGGCAAGCCAGGCAGCCTCAACCGCACGATCGAAAGCGCGGCGCGGTTCATCAACATGCATGTCGAGGCGGGCGTGCCGCGCGAGGCCATCCGCATTGCAGTGGTCGCGCACGGCCAGGCGTCGTTCGACCTCACCAATGCGGCGACCTATGCGGCGAAGCATGACGGTGCCGCCAATGCCAACCTCGCCGCGATCGCAACCCTGCTGCAGCACGATGTGCAGTTCATCCTGTGCGGCCAGAGCGCGGCTGCGCTGGGCATCAAGCGCGAACAGCTGGCCCCCGGCGTCAAGCTGGCGCTCTCCGCGATGACAGCGCACGCGCAGCTGCAGCAACAGGGCTACACGCTCAATCCGTTCTGAGGCTGCCGGTTATTCGGCGGGCGCGACCGATCGCTCTGTATGGGCGGCTGGCCGTCTGACCGCGACATGGCGCGCGGAGCGCTTGCGCCACCAGATCATCAGGCCGGTGACGACGAACGTGCACAGCGCGATGCCGGACAGGAAAATCGCGATCCGCCCCGCCCAGCCGAAGGCTTTGCCGCTGTGCAACGGGAACTGCCAGGCCACAACGACATCCCCCGCGCTTCCCTCGCTGAAATGCCGATCGCCGATCACCGCACCACTGCGGGCATCGACGAAAAGCCAGCGGCCGCCATTGCTGTCGATGTCGCGCGAATCGAAAAGGCGCAACCAGTAGATACCCTTCGCAGGGTTGTACGAAAGGCTATCCACCCTGGCGGCACCCGCCAGCGCCAATGCCTGATCGGCGCTGACCGGAGGACGGTCCAGCGGCTCGGCCAGCACCGCCACCGCCTGGTCGGGTCGCTTGGTCAAGCGCGAGATCCGATCGATCGCCATCAGGACATCGTCAGACCAATTGAAATATACACCCGTCGCCGCGAGCGTCAGTGTTACCGGAAAAAGCCAGAGACCCACGGCCCGATGCAGATCGAACACCCGCTTGTGCCCCGCCGCTCGGCGACGGATGCGGAAGCTTTCCTTCCAGCGCGCGGCATTGGGAAAGGACAGCACAGCAGACGCGATATGGTCGATGATCCAGACAAGGCCGACGAGGCCGAGGATCCAGGTCATCCACGCGCCCAGGTGCAGCGAGTAATGAAAGGTGTAGAGAAAGCTCATCAGCCCGCGCCGCGACAGGTCGATCGCATTGGCGTCGCGCGCGCCCAGCACCTTGGCGGTCGCCGGGTCGATAAAGACCTGCCAGTAGGACGGGCTGACTCCCGATTGGCCTGAACCGGCAATGGGCTCGAGATAGACCGTCACGACATCGCCCGGTTCGTCGGGCAGGTCGATATAGCCGGGCCGGTTGCCCGGATGTACCGCGATGGCGGCCCCGACCAGCTGGCTGACAGGGAGCATCGGCCCCGGACTAGCGGTGAACCAGTCCGCATTGAGACCATGGTCGATCTCCTCATGGAAGACGAGAATCGACCCGGTTGCGCCCAGGAGGAACAGCCACAGCGCCCCCAGCAGGCCGAACCAGCGATGCCACAGCACCAGGGCGGGTCTGAGCCGCATCGACGATCAGACCTGACGCAGAGGCATCAGAACGCCCATGACACTGTGGCTTCGAAGGTCCGCGGCGTGCCATAGGTCACCCGGCCCGGACCAAAGGCATCGAAGGCAAAGCTGTCGGTGAGGTTCCGCGCGTTGAGCGCAAAGCGCCAGCCATCGATCTTGTAGGAAATGACGGCATCGAGCAGCGTATAGCCCGGCAATGTCAGCGTGTTGGCATTGTTCACCGGGCGCTTCTCGACCAACGTCACGCCGCCACCAAATCCCAGCCCCTTGAGCGGCCCGGATTGCACCTCATAGCTCGACCAGATATTCGCGCTGTGCGGCGACGTGCGCTGCACCTGACGCCCGAGAAAGGCAGGCGTATTGGTGCGGGTGATCTCTGCGTCGAGATAGGCATAGCTCGCCTGGATGCTCCAGCCAGGCAGGATCGTTCCTGCCAGCGACAGCTCTACACCCTGGCTGCGCTGTTCGCCATCGAGAACCGAAAAACCGACATTGACCGGGTCGGGCGTCGCCACATTGGTCTGCTCGATGCGATAGACGGCGAGCGAACCGGTCAGTCCTTCAGTCAGGTTGACCTTCGCGCCGAGTTCCAGCTGCTCGCCGCGCGTCGGGGCAAAGGCTTCGCCCGTGACCGTCCTGCCGATCTGCGGCTGGAAGGATTTGCTGTAGCTGGCATAGAGCGACACGGCCTCGCGCGGCTTGAAGACCAGGCCGATGCGCGGGCTGAAGGCACTGCCGGTCTGGCGGGTGCGCGAGCCGGCGCCCGTGTCGGTATCGACCTGCTCGAACGTGTCGTAACGGCCGCCCAGAATGAGACTCCACCGATCGCTGAAGACGACCCGGTCCTGCACGAAAAGCCCGAGCTCGCGCAGGGTGTTTCCCGCATCGAAGGTGAAGTTGAGCGCGCCGCGCCGCGCGCCGTAAACAGGATTGAAAATGTCGATCGGAGCCGATGGGTCATATTCCCGGTAACGGAAATCCGCAGTCGAGCGCGACAGATCGATCCCGGCGATCAGCTCGTGGCGAATCGTTCCAGTCGCGAAACGGCCTCGCAGCGTCGTCTGCATCTGGGTTTCGCCATAGGTGTCGAAGGAATCGAACGGGGTTCGCGACAAGGTTCGCCCATCCGCAGCCAGTGCGCCAGGCAGCTCTGCTCCGACCGCAGCATAATCGGTATCGACAAAGCGCAGGATGCTGCTGACCGACCAGTCATTGCTGAATTCATGGACCAGGCGCGCGCCGATGCGATGCTGCTCCACTTCCACGCTGCCGGTATTGACGTTGCGCCGCCGGGATATCCGGCCATTGGGATTGGGAAGAATTGTGCCAACCGCAGGCAATCCGAAATTCTGCCGGTCGAGATCGAGAAGCTTGTAGGCTCCTTCGACCGTCAGGCTGGTACGATCCCCCAGCATCGCGCGAACCGACGGCATGATGACCGAATTGCGCGTGCTCGCACCCTCGAGAAACGAGCCCTGGTCGCGCACCGACGTGCTCAGCCGATAGCTGATCTTCGCCGCCTGATCCAAGGGCCCGGTGAGATCGGCCTCCGCGCGGAAGAAGTCATAGCTGCCCAGCGTTGCCGTCACGAAATAGCCCGGCTCGGCTTCGGGTTGCTTGGTGATGAAGTTGATCGTCCCACCCGGTGAGCTATTGCCGAACAGCAAGGAGGCAGGGCCGAGCAACACCTCGATCCGTTCGATCCCGGTCAGGTCCGGGCCCAGATTGGCCGCCGGACCGTTGCCGACCTTGGACAGCATTCCATCGAGCGCGGTCGGCGCAAAGAAACCGCGGACCTGTACCCGCAGGCCGTCGAAATTGGCGGGCGCCGAATTGCGGACGCTCGGGACATTGGCGAGCGCGCTGAAGGTGTCCGCGCGTTGATCGCGTAGCAGGTCCTCGGTCAGCACCTGCACCGATTGCGGCGTATCGAGCAAAGCCGCTCCATCGCGCGTACCGACCGCGTCGAGCGCCTGATAGCCCGATGCGCGCCCCGTCACGATGATCTCGCGCCGTGCTTGTTGGTCGGCTTCTGCATCCTGGGGCTCGGCTTGCGCATGGACTGGCGATGCAGCGATCACCAGCGGCAGCGACAACAGAGCCAAACGGAAAAGGTGTCGGGGTGCAGTCACGGCCGCCTCATCAATTGTTAATGCGAGGCGTTCCTAACAATTCCGAAATGCGAGTCAATTGCAATAATTGGCATGGCGTCAGGATGGGTGATTTTGCTGCGCCAAGTCCCCGAATGATCGCTGCATCGTAAGCCTGCGGTGAGTACCGCGGTTCAGGCAGCCTGACGGTGGATTTGAGCGGGTCGCCAGTTCCAGGGGAGCAGG